>NZ_JALPTB010000042.1 GCF_023218075.1 Rhodococcus sp. HM1
CACCACCCCTGCCCGCGACCGCGGAGGAACTCGCCGCCCGGATCGCGCCCGCCGTCGTCACGATCACCGCCACCGACGGGTGGACGGGGATGGCGGGAACCGGGATCGTCCTGACCTCCGACGGCCTCGTGCTCACCAACCATCACGTCGTCAGCGGCGCCGACGAGATCACCGCCTTCAGCGCCGCGACCGGCCTGTCCTACGACGTCGCCGTCAACGGCTACGACCGCGTCCACGACGTCGCGGTCGTGCAGCTCGGCAGCGCCCGGGATCTGCCGGTCGCGACGCTCGCCGACGCCGAGGCGCCCCGGGTGGGTTCCGCCGTCACCGCGTTCGGCAACGCCGACGGCGGTGGGGTCGTCGTCGCTACTCCCGGCACGATCGTCGCAACCGGGCGCAATGTGCTCGTGCGAGACTCGGCCGACGGGTCGCGGCACCGGCTGACCGGGATGCTGCAGTCGGACGTGGCGATCCGGCCCGGCGATTCCGGCGGTCCGCTCGTCGACGCGTTCGGCGCCGTCGTGGGAGTGAACACTGCGGGCGCGATCGCGGAGGATCCCGCCGAGACCCCCGTCGCCCCGGAGGCCTACGCGGTGCCGATCTCCGCTGCGATGCGGATCGTCGAGCAGATCCGCGCGGGCACCGGCGGCGGCACCGTGCACGTGGGCCCGACTCCTCTGCTCGGAGTCAGGGTCACCACCGTCCGCGAAGACGGCGAGAACCGCGGCGCGGAGGTGCTGTGGGTGTCGTTCGACTCACCGGCCGAGGTCGCCGGGCTCGACATCGGCGACATCATCACCTCGTTCGACGGCAAGCCCGTCGCCTCCAACGGCGACCTCGAAACCCTCCTGATGGCGCGACGCCCGGGCGACACCGTCGAGATCGGCTGGCGCGACAAGACCGGTGCCGCGCAGACCGCGACGCTGACCGTCGAATCCGGTCCCCCGCGCTGACGCCCCGGCCGAGTGCGCAGATCTTGTTGTGTCCCACCGAAAATCGCGACAGGTTCTGCACGCTCGGCGGCCGCGGCGCTCAGCGCAGCCGGTGCGTCGTCTGCCCGTGCGGGTGTTTCGCGAACACGAGGACCTTGCGCGGGTCGACCCGGAACACCTCCGCGCCGAATCCCTCGCCGCCGAATCCTCCGTCGACGACCTCGAAGCGCCACTGCTCTCCGTACTTGGCGAGGTAGGCGTCCGCCAGCGTCTGCAATTGCGCGGGATCGGTGATCCGGTGGGCGTCGCCTTCGACCACCACGTCGGCGCCGTCGGCCCACGTGTTCGTGCCCGTCGTCACCGCGACCTGCGTCTCGTGCTGCAGGTTGCGGGCCTTCTGCTCGCCCGGACCCGTGCAGAACCAGAACGCGCCGTCGCGCCAGAGCCCGATCAGCGGGGTGACGTGCGGTCCCCCTCCGCGCCCGGTGGTGCTCAGCCAGTACAGTTCCGCGTCCGTGAGCAGGCGCTCGGTGTCGCTCCACGCCATCGGCTGCGCGTCCGGATCACCGAACCGTGTGTCGATCGTCGTCACCGGTGTGCCCATGCCGGCCTCCCTCGTTTCGCCGATTGTCCACCGATACCGACCTCGCCGACCGCCGAAACTCAGCATCCCCGGGTGACGGACCCGTACACCCGGGGCGGGATAATCGCCCGGTGAGCGCAACACTACGAATCGACGGGCTGTCCGCGTCCCGCGGCGAACGGACCCTGTTCAGCGGACTGGACCTGACGGTCGCTCCCGGCGACGTGATCGGCCTGGTCGGCGCGAACGGCGCCGGTAAGTCGACACTGCTCACGACGCTCGCCGGCGTCGGTACCGCCGACGTGAGCGGCACGATCACCCTCAGCCCGCCCGACGCGACCGTCGGCTATCTCGCCCAGGAACCCGAGCGCATCGCCGGGGAGACGATCCTCGGGTTCCTCGAACGACGGACCGGTGTCGCCGAGGCCGAACGCGTGATGAACGCCGCGGCGGAGGCGCTCGGCGAATCCGACGTCGACGACTACACCCCGGCGCTCGAACGGTGGCTCGCGCTCGGTGGCGCCGACCTGGCCGAACGCGCCGAGAAGACCGTCGCCGACCTGGGCCTCGACGTCGGGCTCGACGCCCCGATGACCGGTCTGTCCGGCGGGCAGGCGGCCCGGGCCGGGCTCGCGGCGCTGCTGCTGTCACGCTACGACGTGCTGCTGCTCGACGAACCGACCAACGACCTCGATCTGGCCGGGCTCGAACAACTGGAGCGGTTCGTCGCCGAGACCCGCACCGCGCTCGTGGTGGTCAGCCACGACCGCGAGTTCCTGGCGCGGACCGTCACCGGCATCGTCGAGCTGGACCTGGCGCAGCAGCAGATCGCCGTGTACGACGGCGGATACGAGGCGTACCTCGTCGAGCGGGAGGTCGCGCGACGGCACGCGCGCGAGGCCTACGAGGAGTTCGCCGACACCAAGCAGCAGCTCGAGGATCGCGCTCGGATGCAACGCAATTGGCTCGAGCACGGGGTCCGCAACGCGCGCCGCAAGTCGAAGGACAACGACAAGATCGGCAGGAAGTTCCGCGCCGAGGCCACCGAGAAGCAGGCGGCGAAGGCTCGCCAGACGCAGCGCCGCATCGAACGGCTCGACGTCGTCGAGGAGCCCCGCAAGGAATGGGAACTGCGGATGTCGATCGCGGCCGCACCCCGCAGCGGCGCGGTCGTGGCGACCCTGAACGGCGCCGAGATTCGCCGTGGCGCTTTCCGTTTCGGCCCCGTGACCACCCAGGTCGACTGGGGTGACCGCATCCTGGTGACCGGACCCAACGGCGCCGGGAAGACGACGCTGCTCGGCCTGCTCCTCGGCACGTTGACTCCCGATGCCGGCAGCGTGTCGCTCGGCTCCGGCGTCGAGATCGGTGAGATCGACCAGGCGCGCGGGCTGTTCGAGGGTGACGAGCCGCTCGTCGAGGCGTTCGGTGCGCAGATACCCGACTGGCCCGACGCGGATGTGCGGACCCTGCTCGCGAAGTTCGGGTTGAAGGGCCACCACGTGCTGCGGCCGGCGTCGTCGCTGTCCCCCGGCGAACGCACCCGCGCCGGACTCGCGCTGCTGCAGGCGCGCGGGGTGAACCTGCTGGTGCTCGACGAACCGACGAACCACCTGGACCTTCCGGCGATCGAGCAGCTCGAACAGGCCATCGACAGTTTCGAGGGCACGCTGCTGCTCGTCACACACGACCGCCGGATGCTCGACACCACCCGCAGCACCCGACGGTGGCGCCTCGACGACGGGAAGCTGACCGAGGAGAACGCATGAGTGGCAGTGTCCGGGTCGACAGCTGGACGTGGTCGGTGCGACTGTTCAAGACCCGCTCGGCTGCCGCGGCGGCGTGCCGGGCCGGGCACGTGCGCGTCGACGGGATGACCGCGAAGCCGTCGACACCGGTGACGATCGGCGCGGAGGTCCGGGTCCGCGCCCACGGGCTCGAAAAGATCGTCGAGGTCACCCAATTGGTGAACAAGCGGGTCGGCGCCCCCATCGCGGCGACCGCCTATCTCGACCACAGTCCTCCGCCGCCGCCGAAGGAGATCCTCGCGTCGCTCCCCCGCCGCGACCGCGGTGCCGGCCGGCCGACGAAGAAGGAACGTCGAGAGCTGGACCGGATCCGCGGGTTCAACGAGGACTGATCCGCCCGGCGGTCACCTCTGGGCGACGGCCGCGAGTGCGTGTTCCACGAAGGTGCGGAAGGCCCAGGCCAGGTCGTCCCGGGATCGGTGGGTTCCGCTCTCGTACCCGACGAGCATGTACATCGCGACGGTCGCCTGCCGTTCGGCCAGCGCACGGTCGCCGGTCGCGTCGAAGAAGGCCTCGGCGATGAACTGCCGACGTTCCTCGTCGGCCTCGATCTGGATCGCCCGGACGTCGGGGTCGTGGGCCGCCCACACGCGGATGGCCGCCTCGGTGTCGTGAGGCAGGTTGAGGGCGACGTCGATGAGGAATTGGAGCCGTTCGACCGGGTCGGCGACCTCTCGTGCATCGCCGATCAGGCGGTCGCTCTTGGTTTCGCGCCAGTAGTGGATGAGCGCGGACGTGTACTCACCCCAGTTGGGGAACGCGTGGTAGAACGAGCCGCTGGTGGCGCCGACCTCCTCGCACACCGTCGCGAGTTTCAGTCCGGCGTGACCCTGCCTGCCGAGCACGTCGAGTCCGGCCTCGAGATAGCGCAACTGAGCGCCGCGCGTGGGTACCTTCCTCTTTCCCCCGTCCGAAGCCATGTCTCCTCCGATCCGGCCACGTCCCTCGATTGTGACCTCTTGCACAAAAATATAACCCTACTTACACTCCGACCGGGACGCGAAGGAGAAGCCGTGAGCAAACCCAACCGCAACGCCGGTCTCGACCCGGAGAGCCGATTCCACGAGATCTACCGCAACCTGACCACCTACGAATTCCCGTGGGATTTCAACCAGGCCCTGAGCTTCGCGCTGTTCCGCACGTATGCGGTGCCGAGCATCGGGTCGCTGCTCGACGCGACCGGCGCGTTCACCGAGACCACCCAGAAGCGCTACGACGACACCTCGATCCTGCTCGAAGTCCCGCTCCTCCAGGGATTCGACAGCGCCGAGGGCAAGGCCGCGATCCGTCGCATCAACCAGATGCACCGCATGTACGACATTTCCAACGACGACTTCCGCTACGTGCTCTCCACGTTCGTGGTCGTCCCGCAGCGCTGGATCCAGGCCTACGGCTGGCGGCAGCTGACCGACGACGAACTGCTCGCGTCGGTCCGCTACTACCAGGCCCTCGGGCGTCACATGGGCATCAAGGACATTCCGGCCACCTACGGTGAGTTCGAGACCCTCATGGACAGCTACGAGGCCGAGCACTTCGCGTTCGACGCCGGCGGTCGACGCGTCGCCGACGCCACGATGGACTTGCTCGCGTCGTTCTACCCGAGCTTCGCCAAACCGGCCGTCGAACTGTTCAGCCGCTGCCTCATGGACGAGCCGTTGCTCGCCGCGTTCCGCTACCCCGAGCCCGGAAGCCTGGCCCGGAAGCTCTCGGTCGGGGCGCTGCGTGGCCGTGCCCGGCTGCTCGCCGTCCTCCCGCCGCGACGCAAGCCGCAGTTCGTCCACGACATGCCCCGAATCCGCAGCTACCCCAACGGCTTCGACATCAACAGCATGGGCACCTTCACCCCCGGCTGCCCGGTTCCGCACACGGCGCCGGAGAAGTCCGCACCCCAGCAGTAGACGTCTCGGGATCCGGCCCGCCGACCGTACGCGTCGGCGGGCCTCCCCTTTTTCCGAGCGAATGTATCGCTCGACTCCTCAGATCGACTGAGCGTGCCACTCGCTCTGATGGCACGGTTGACAGATCGTTGGGTTTTCACAACACTTTGTTGTATGAGCCCGGTACGCCGTGGGGAAACCCTCCCCATCTACAACCGGATCCGCGTACTCCGCGCGGACCGCGGATTGAGCCGCAGCCAGCTCGCCGCATTGGTCGAGGTCAATCCCCAGACCATCGGCGCTCTCGAGCGCGGCGACCACTACCCCAGCCTCGACCTCGCGTTCCGCATCTGCGACGTGTTCGGCCTGCCCGTCGAGGCCGTGTTCTCGCGCACGGAGTTCGCGCCGCTGTCCGCCGGGCTGCACCGTCCCGCACCGAAGGAGGCTTGAGATGCCCGCGCAGAACCTGCTCGAGCGGTACGAGGCGCGTCGCACGCGCAGATTCCTCGACAACCAGGAACGGATGTCCGGGTGGCTCCCGACCTGGCGCACCCGAGCGCGTCGCCGGCTGCTCACCGTGATTCTCGCCGTCGTGCTGGCCTGCATGTTCGTCGCCACGACCGCGACCTATTTCGTTCCGCTCGCCGCACTCGCCTGGCTACCGCTGACACTCGTGTTCCTCGTGACCTGGACGTCCCTGCAGATCGTGTCGAGCCGGCTGTCCGACGCACCCCGGCACGCGCTCGACGAACGGGAGATCTCCGAACGCAACAGCGCCCGGTCGATCGGGCTCGGTGTCGCTCAGGTGCTCGTGATGATTCCCATCCTGGCACTACTGCTCGGATCGACCACGGACAGCGTCGACCACCAGGATCTGGCCTACGCCGCAGGAGGTTTCACTCTGGCCTCGATCCTGTTCGCCGGCTGCCTGCCCGCGATGATCCTGGCCTGGATCCGCCCCGACGACGACCCGGAGGACCATCTGTGACCTTGACGCTGAGCCACCTGACCAAACGCTACGGCGACATCGTCGCCCTCGACGACCTGAGCTTCGAGGTCCGGCCCGGCGAACTGTTCGGGTTCGTCGGCAGCAACGGCGCCGGCAAGACCACCACCATGCGCATCACGCTGGGCGTGCTCGCCGCGGACTCGGGTGAGGTGCTGCTCGACGGCAGGCCGGTCGATCTCGACGTGCGCCGCACCATCGGCTACATGCCGGAGGAACGCGGACTGTATCCCAAGATGAAAGTGGGACAACAGCTGTCGTATCTCGCTCAGCTGCACGGCCTGTCCCGTTCCGACGCGGACGGCGCGGTGCGCCGGTGGACGGAACGCCTGGGCATCGCCGAACGTCTCGGCGACACCGTCGATTCGCTCTCCCTCGGCAATCAGCAGCGCGTCCAGCTGGCCGCCGCGCTCGTGCACGACCCGACGGTTCTCGTGCTCGACGAACCCTTCTCGGGCCTCGACCCCGTCGCCGTGGACGTCATGAGCGAGGTGCTCATGGAGAAGGCGAACAGCGGTGTTCCCGTGGTTTTTTCGAGTCACCAGCTCGATCTCGTCCAGCGCCTGTGCCACCGCGTCGGCATCATCGCGAAGGGCCGGATGCGTGCCGTCGGCACCGTCGACGAACTGCGCTCCGGCGGCGACGCCCGCCTCGTCGTGCACGCACCGCAGGCACCGCCCGGCTGGGCGGACGGACTGCCCGGCGTCGGCACCGTCGAGCACACGGACGGCCGGACCGTGCTGTCCGTCGCACCCGGGGTCGACGACCAGCAGATCCTGAAGACCGCACTCGAAACCGGGCCCGTGCACGAATTCTCGCTGCACCGACCGTCGTTGGCCGATCTGTTCCGGGAGGTGGTGTCCGCATGAGCGCCCCGTTGACCACGACACGTGCGATCGGGCTCGTCGCGCGACGCGAGTTCGTCACTCAGGTTCGGAAGAAGAGCTTCGTCGTCAGCAACGCGATCGTGCTCGTCGCGATCGTGGTGGGCATCGTCGCGATGTCGATCTTCGGCGGATCCGACGACGACCGGCCCACCGTCGGTGTCGTCGCCGCGCCGCAGCTGAGCGCAGCACTCGGCGCGATCGGCGACGCCACCGGCATGCCGCTGGAGATCTCCGAAGTACCGGACGGCGATACGGGTCGCGCACAGGTCTCCGCGGGCGAACTCGACGTCGTGCTGATCCCCCGCGAGCCCGCGGGCGTCACCGCCGTCACCGAATCGAATATCGACGCCGGGCTGAAGACCGTTCTCGATGCCGCGGTCGCGCAGGACGCGCAGTCGGCGGCACTGACCGAACGCGGAGTCGATCCCGCCGAGATCGCCGACGCCACCGCGCGATCGACCGTCGTCGTCGAAGCGATCGACCCGCCCGATCCGGAGCAGGGTCAGCGAGTCGTCCTGTCGATCGTCGCCGTGGTGTTGCTGTACATGCAGATCCTGATGTTCGGCATGTACGTCGCCATGGGGGTCGTCGAGGAGAAGTCCTCGCGCGTCGTCGAACTGCTCCTGTCGACGCTGCGCCCGCTGCAGTTGTTGTGGGGCAAGATCATCGGCATCGGTGCCGTCGGCCTGCTGCAGCTCGCCGCGTACGGCCTCGTGGGTGTCGGAGCCGCCCTGGCCACCGACACCCTCACCATCACCGGCACCGCACTCGGGGTGTTCGCGAGCACACTCGGCTGGTTCGTCCTCGGATTCGCGTTCTTCGCGGTGCTCTACGCCGCCGCCGGGTCGATGGTGTCGCGGCAGGAGGATGTCAACTCCACCTCCGGTCCGTTGATGATGATCATCCTCGCGATGTTCTTCGCCGCGTTCTCGTCCGTCGACGATCCCGACGCCACGTGGAGCACGGTACTGAGCTGGATTCCGCCGTTCTCGGCGATCCTCATGCCGCTGCGGATCGCGGCCGGCGTCGCATCACCGTTCCAGATCGTCGGCACGATCGTGCTCATGATCGTGGTCACCGCGCTCCTCGCTGTCGTGGCGGCGAAGATCTACCAGCGTTCGATCCTGCGGATCGGCCGCACGGTCACGTGGAAGGAAGCTCTCGGGCGGTGACACCGGTCCCGAAGCAGCCCGACGTTCCATCTCCTCCACGAGGATGGGCACACCGATGTTGCAGGAGTGGATCCCGACCGTGGTCGCGAACTTCAGGACGTCGAGGATCGCCTCGGGTTCCACGCCGAGTTCGAGTGCGGCACGGATGTGGCGCCGCACGCCGGGCGCATACATGTGCAGGCAACTGGCGTCCACCGCGATGCACAGGAGCTGGATCTCCCGGGGCGTGAGCGAGCCGGACTCCAGCGGCTGCATGGCCGCGGCCATGTACTGCTCGGTCCACGCCGGGTCCATCCGGTCCAGGTCGTCCCACAGCGGATTCCAGAAACCCTCGTCCCGCATGCGTTCCACGGTCGGGCGGGTTCCCGGGCCGGTCACGACACACCCGCCTGCGTCGACGAGGCGGACTCGACCAGCGCCCGCTTGAGGATCTTCCCGGTGGCGGTCATGGGCAGGACGGCCGTGAACTCGATCCGGCGCGGATACTTGTACGCCGCCATCTGCTCCTTGCACCAGTCGATCAGCTCGGCCTCGCCGAGTCGTTCTCCCGCCTCGGGGATGACGAATGCCTTGACCTCCTCACCGTGCCGCTCGTCGGGGACTCCGACGACCGCGGCCAGCGAGACCGACGGGTGGTTCATCAGCACCTCCTCGATCTCTCGCGGGTAGACGTTGAACCCACCCCGGACGATGAGGTCCTTGGCCCGGTCGACGATGTAGTAGAAGCCGTCGTCGTCCCTGCGGGCGAGGTCGCCGGTGCGGAACCAGCCGTCGCGCATCACCTCTGCCGTCGCTTCGGGCCGGTCCAGATAGCCCTTCATGACGTTGTGCCCGCGCAGCACGAGTTCACCGACCGTGTCGGGCCCGGTCACGGGATTCCCGTCCTCGTCGACGAGCATCGCCTCGATCCCCCACACCGGAACCCCGATCGAACCGGGCCGCGGCTCCCGCTCGGGGTCGCTGAACATCGCCAAGGGCGACGTCTCCGACAGGCCGTAGCCCTCGAGGATTCCGATGCCGAAGCGCTCGGCGAACCGGGTCAGGATCTCCACGGGCAGCGCCGCCCCACCGGAGATCGCCCGGCGGAGTGTGCGGGCGATCCGCTCCACGTCGACGGACTCGTCCACCGCGCCGAGCAGCGCCCAATACATCGTCGGGACACCCGCGAACACGGTGACCGACTCCGCGAGCATGAGATCCAGGGCGGCCTTCGCCTCGAACCGGGGCATGAGCACCAGCGTTGCACCGACCGACAACCCGGCGTTCATCGTCACCGTCTGCCCGAACGAGTGGAACAGCGGCAGCGTGAGCAGGTAGGTGTCGTGGCGAACCGGATTGCTGTCGAACAGGCGGTTCGCGGTCAGTGCGTTGAGGACCATGTTCGCGTGCGTGAGTTCCGCGCCCTTCGGCCGGCCGGTGGTTCCGCTCGTGTAGAGCACGACCGCGGTGTCGGTCGGGCAGCGCACCACGGCACCGGTCCCGACCACCCAGTCCGGGTCGACGACGGGTCGCGCATCGCTTCCGTCGGCCGTCGTCACCACATCCGAATCCGCGGAGAGAAAGAGGATTTCGCGACAGCCGTCCGCTTCCGCGAAGGCGGACCGACCGTACTCGCCCGTCGGCAGCTCGTCCGTGCCCTCGAAGCAGAAGTAGAGGGCTGCGCCGGAATCGTTCAGGTGGTAGGCGATCTCGCGGGGCTTGAGCAGGGTGTTCAGCGGCACCACCACGCCGCCGGCCTTGAGGATGCCGTAGTACACGGCGGGAAACGCAGGAATGTTCGGGCACGTCAGCGCAATTCGTTCGCCGGGCCGGATACCGCGGTCGATCAGCAGAGCCGCGATTCGGTCGGCGCGGACATCGAGTTCGGCGTAGGTCAGCCGCTCGGTGCCGTGGACCAGCGCGACCCTGTCCGGGTAGCGGCGAGCGGAATCCTCGAGAAGCACGGAAAGATTGAACATGGGATGGGTAGATCCTGTCGTTGCGGTGTGTGATGCCCCGGAAGCACTCACTTGGCCTGTGAGAGCACCGGACTCGTGTCGTCGATCAGCTCCTGCAGCAGCGTCTCGGCGGCGGACCAGAAGCCGTATCCGGCTGCGGGATTCAGATGCCCGACGTCACCGAGATCGACCAGGCGGCTCCCCCACGCCTCGGCCATTCCGGCGACCCGGCGGAAGCCGGCGAGCGGGTCGTTGCGGCTGGCCGCGACGATGCTCGGGAACGGCAGGGTACGGCGGGGAATCGGGGTCCATCCCCCGTGTTCGAGTTCGTCCGTCGTCGGATATCCGGCCGGCAGTGGCAGTTCGACGTCCGCGGGGGTCGCGAGCAGTGCCCCTTGGATCGGGCGGGTCGAATTCTGTGCCCAGTGGACGGTGGTGACGACGCCGGCGCTGTGCGCGACGAGCACCACCGGCCCGGCGGTGTCGGCGAGAACGGCGTCGAGGGCAGCGACGCGGGCGGCGCGATCGAGTTTGTGGTGTTCGAGCGGCGGCACGATGCGGGCGTCGTCGAGTCGTTCGGCGAGGAGGGTCTGCCAGTGGTCGGCGACATGGTCGCGCAGGCCGGGCACGATGACCACGGTCGGGGACGAAGAAGTGTTCACAGGGAGCTCCGGGGGTCGTCGACGTACGGTTCGGGGTCAGCTGACCTGGACGGCGCGGTCACGCAGCTCGGCGAAGCGGCGCAGACCCGCCGGATACAGCCGCTTGCCTGCGATCAGCGCGACGATGGCGACGACGTAGATCAGCGGCGCCAGCTGCAGGGCGCCGACGAGGCCGAGGCGGTCGGCGAGGATGCCGATGACGAACGGCCCCAGCGCGAGGCCGAGCAGGTTGTTCGCGACGGTGAGGGTGCCCATGGCCGAGGCACGGACCGAGGAATGGGTGAGGTTGGCGACCATCGCGGCCGTCGGGCCGGACGATCCTGCCGAGAAGAATGCGCCGATGCCGAGGAGCACCAATTGTGCGGTGCCTGCTTCGAGACGGAACGCCGCGACCAAGGTCACCAGCGAGATCGCGCAGTAGACGATGGCGGTGGTCCACTTCCGGGCGATGTCCAGGCGCCCGACGCGGTCGGTGATCACGCCGCAGACGACCATGCCGCTGCCGATGAGGAGCACGACGATCGCTGCTGCGGCGGCGGCCTTGTCGGGAGCGAGGCCGTAGTACCGGTTGAAGAAGCTGGGTGTCCACGAGAGCAGGACCGCCGCGGTGAACATCTGCAGGCCGCCACCGGCGTAGGCGCACAGCACCGCGGGGTTGGTGAACAGGCTCGACACGGGAGCCCGGAAGCCGTCCGGCGGTGAGGCGACCTTCGTGTCGGGAGCGTCGTCGACCGAGTACCGCGCCAGTTTCCGTTCGCTGACGAGTGCGCGGAAGAGCGCCACGAGGAGAAGCCCGAACACTGCCATCGCGGCGAACGACCACCGCCAGCTCAGATGCACGGCGATCAGACCGCCGAGCGCGACACCGACGACCGAGCCGAACGAACCGCCTGCCATGAATGCGCCGCTGAGGGTCGCGTGGATCCGCGGGGCGAACACGCTCAGGACCAATGCGATTCCGACGCTGCCGTAGGCCGCTTCACCGACACCGACGAGGAACCGGGCGCCGAGCATCTGCTCGTAGTTGCTCGCGACCGCGCACAGCAATGTGGCGGCGGACCACAACGTGGCCATGAGCACCAGGCTCTTGACGCGACCCCACCGGTCGGCGAGCAGCGACAACGGGAGGGTGAGCAACCCGACCATGAGCGCGACGACGCTCGTCAGCGAGGCAAGTTCCGAATCGGCCAGCGCCCATTCGGATTTGAGGAAGGGGAAGACGGCGCTGAGGACCTGACGCGACATGTAGTCGGAGAGCAGGAGGCCGAAGGTGAGCGCGAAGACGATCCACGGGTAGGCCCGTGAGCGGGTGCGCGGTCCGGCGACGGTGGCGTCCGGATCGGCGACAGTGGTGGTGGTGTGCAGTCCCATGGGTGCTCCTGGGGAGACGGTTCGGTGAGTGGGGACTCGGCGGGCGGTGCGGTCCCGGGGCACGATGCGAGTGCGTGCCCCGGAACCGCTGGGTGTAGCGAGGTCGATCAGGCGTGCTGTGTGAAGCCGACCTGCCCGGGGCGACGGTTGGGCGCGTAGCCGAGCTTGGCGAGGGTTTCGTCGGCGTCGCGGTAGGTTTCGCCGATCTTGTAGATGTCGCGGGCCTCCTTGCCGGTGGCGACCTCACGGCCGAGTTCGCCGGCGATCCGGACGAGCTGCTGGATCTGCTGGACCGAGGTCATCTTCTGGCCCTTGCGACCCCAGAGGGTGTCCTCGTTGCCGCACCGGGTGTGCAGACCCATCGCGATCGCCATCGCGTTGACGGGAAGCACCGAGCGCATGAGGGTTTCGAGGGTCAGGCACGCACCGTCGGGGACGCGCTGGATGAAGTTCATGATGTTGTACGGGTTGGGGCCGTCGAAGCCGCCGCCGATGCCCACCCACGTGAGGTTGAGGGGTCCGGTGTAGACGCCACGGCGGATGAGCCGTTCGACGGTCTCGAGCTGCGGGATGCTCGACAGCTGGAAGTGCGGCTGGATACCCGCCGCCTGCAGGCGGCGCAGGTGCTCCTCGACCCACTCGGGTCCGGCGGGCACCGTCATCTCGCGGTAGGTCGTGGCCAGCTCCGGGCGTTCCATCGAGGTACCCGCGATGTCGTCGGCGGTCATCAGTTCCATGATGTTCATCTGCGAGGTGTTGATCGCGATGGTCACCTGATCCGGCTTCGGGTCGAGCTCGGCGAGCATGTGCCGCACGTCGTCGTCCAGCCACTTCGCTTCGGCGCCTTCACCTTCCGGAGCGAAGGAGATCGAGCCACCGACCTGCAGGATCATGTCCGGCACGGCCTCGCGCAGGCCGGCGAGAAGCTCGTTGAACTTCGACAGTCGCTTCGAGCCCTTGCCGTCGAGTTCGCGAACGTGGATGTGCAGCACCGTCGCGCCGGCCTCGTAGCAGTCCACGGCCTGCTGGATATGCTGCTCCATGGTCAGCGGCAGGTCTTCGGGAAAGTCGGAGGGTTCCCACTCCGGGCCGTAGGGGGCCGCGGTGATGACCAGCTTCTCCTGGCACTCGGGGAACAGGGCGTCGTCATGGAAATGCATGGGAGGTCTCCGTATCGGTATCGGTGGGATCGGGGGAAGGTCAGAAGGGGCGGTCGCCGACGATTCCGGCGCGTTCCATCCTGCGGACGGCCGGCCAGTAGTCCTGGACCGCGTAGTGCTGGGTGGATCGGTTGTCCCAGATGGCGATGCTGTTCCGGGTCCACCGCCAGCGCACCTGGTACTCGGGGATCGCCGCCTGGGATGTCAGGTAGCGCAACAGTTCTCCGGCGCCGGGCGCGTAGTCGCAACCGAATCGCACGTTCTCGGGGGTGTGGTAGTTGACCAGGTGCGTCGTGAAGGAATTGACGAACAGGATCTTCTCGCCGGTTTCCGGGTGGGTGCGAACCACCGGGTGCTCGGCGTCGGGGAACTGCGCGTGCAGCGCATGCCGCTTCTCCGTCGACAGTGCCGCACCGAAACTCGACTCGATGCTGTGCCGCGCGCGCAGGCCGGCGATCTTGTCCTTCACCGCATCCGGCAGACGACGGTAGGCCTCGACCATGTTCACCCAGATGGTGTCGCCACCGACGGGAGGTGTCTCCACGCACCGGAGCACGCAACCCATCGGCGGGTTCTCCCGCCACGTGGCGTCGCAGTGATAGGCGTTCTCGTAGTGCTCGGGCGCGCTGTCGAGATCCTTGTAGATCCGAACCAGGCCGGGATGCTCGGGGTGGCTTCCGAGGACGGGGTGGTCCTCGAGTGCACCGAATCGTTCTGCGAGAGCGACGTGTTCGGCGCAGGTGATGTCCTGGTCCCGGAAGAAAAGCACCTTGTGCTCGAGGAGCAGCGCGCGGAGCTGGGCGAACAGCGTCTCGTCGCGGGCGACGTCACCGAGGTACACGCCGGACAGTTCGGCGCCGATCGTCGCGGTGAGCCGCTCGACCCGGAATGCGGTGCGGGTGTCGCCGGCCGGAGGGAGCGTTGTGGTCATGGGAGTGTCCTTCGAGGTGGTGCAGATCAGAGGGTGAAGACCGAAGAGCCGATGCTGCGGCCGGATTCGATGTCGCGGTGCGCGCGGACGGCGTCGTCGAGCCCGTACCGCTGGTTGATCTCGATGATGATGTCGCCCGCCGCGACGTGCGAGAAGAGCTCGCCGGCGAGTTCGGCTCGCTCGGCCGGGTCTGCGATGTAGTCCGCCAGCGCGGGGCGGGTCACGTACAGCGAGCCCTTGATCGCGAGCTGCATGGCGTCGATCGGGGGGATCGGCCCCGAGGCGGTACCGAAGCAGACCAGCAGACCCCGGCGGGCGAGCGAGTTCAGCGACGTCTCGTAGGTGGTGGCGCCGATGCTGTCGAACACCACCGGGACACCCTTGCCGTCGGTGAGTTCGTGGACGCGGGTGGCGACGTCCTCACGGGTGTAGAGGATCACCTCGTCGCATCCGTGCGCCCGGGCGATCTCGGCCTTCTCCTCCGTGGACACGGTCCCGATGACCTTGATTCCCAACAGCTTCGCCCACTGGGTGAAGATCAGGCCGACACCGCCGGCGGCGGCGTGGAGCAGAACCGTGTCGCCCGCCGAGAGCGGCCGGATCCGGCGCAGCAGGTAGGAGGTGGTCAGTCCGCGCATCGTCATCGCCGCGGCGGTCTCGAACGGGATCGCGTCGGGCAGATGGATGAGATGCTCGGCGGGCATCACGCGCTCGGTGCTGTAGGCGCCGAGAGGGCTGCCGGTGTAGGTGACGCGGTCGCCGGGTGCGAAGTCCTCGACGCCGGCGCCGACCGCCTCGACCACTCCGGCGGCCTCGACGCCCATGCCTGCCGGCAGCGGCGCGGGGTACAGGCCGGTGCGGAAGTAGGTGTCGGCGAAGTTCATGCCGACGGCCTCGTGACGGATGCGGACCTCGCCCGGTCCTGGGTCTCCGACCTCGACGGCCTCCCAGGTGAGGACCTCGGGGCCACCGGTTTCGTAGAAGCGAACGGCTTTCGCCACGGTATCTCCTTCACGGCCGCACCGGGTCGCAGACGGGCTGCGACAGGTGGGACCCGGTTTCGGGGTGCGTTCGATCCCGTTGCGGGATCGCGGAATTCACCGACGCTGTGCGTGTCCGGCTCCGGTGTTCGTGGAGCCGATCTCTGTGATGTGACTAACACTAGTGGGCTCCCGACCCCTATGCTTATCCCTATGGGACATGACCCTGTTCATTTCGGGACATCGGTGACGACATGAAGCCACTCGCCCGCTATGCATCGCTCAACAACTACGTCGAGCTCGCCCACTCGGCCGGACTCGAACCCGCCGGCATGATCCGCGACGTCGGCCTGGATCCCGCCGGTCTCGGTCTCCAGGACCGCTGGGTGCCGGCGTCGGCCATCGCAACCCTGCTCGAGAACTCGGCGACGGCGTCCGGCCGGCAGGACTTCGGCATCGCGCTCGCCGGACTGCGCCGCTTCTCCAATCTCGGCCCGTTGAGCCTGGTCGTCCGCGAGGAACCCGATGTCCGCAGCGCCGTGAAGATGCTCGTGCGCTACCAGCACATGTACAACGAGGCCCTGAGGACCCACATCAGCGAGAACGGCGGGATCACGACCCTGCGCGTCGAACTCGACGTGGGCGTGCCCGGCGACTTCCCCCAATCGATCGACCTGGCCGTCGGGGTGCTGCACCAGCTACTGAAGGGATTCCTGGGCCGGACCTGGCGGCCGCTCTCGGTGTCCTTCACCCGTCCCGCACCCCACGATCCGGCTCCCTATCGCCGGATGTTCGGAACCGAGGTGCTCTTCGCCGAGAGATTCGACGGAATATCCCTGTACACCAAGGATCTCGACGCACCGAACGCCATGTCGGATCCGCTGCTGCGTCCCTACACCCGGAAGATTCTCGAAGGAGTCGACGCGCGCGAGGACGTCACCACCCTGAGCAGGGTCCGCGAGCTGATCGAACTCCTGCTGCCCACCGGACGGTGCTCGGCCGAGCAGGTCGCCCGGAGCCTGGGCGTCGATCGCCGAACCGTGCACCGCAAACTCGCCGAAGAGGGTCATACGTTCTCGTCGGTGCTCGATTCCACCCGCGCCGAACTGGCCTCGCACATGGTGGGCAACACCCGGTACTCGCTCACCGAGGTCTCCGAACTTCTCGGGTTCTCCTCCCCCGCGAACTTCTCCCGCTGGTTCCGAAAGCAGTTCGGCCGCAGCCCGAGCCAATGGCGATCCGAGACCATAGGGGGCAGGTCCACCGAACCCGAGTGACATATCGAATCGATATGCCCTGATGCCGGAATGACGTCTATCGGTTTCGGCGTCCTCGGGCCACGGTGGGAGAATGGTTCTCTCCCCCACCGTCGCTACCACGCCTCCGATCCGGACGCGTCTGCGAACTCCGTTGCCGGGTCTCGCATTCTGCGCCGTGGGTGCCGCCGCGGCACTCGGCATCGCCCGACTGTCCGGCATCAGCCCGCTGCTGATCGCGATCGTCCTCGGAGCGACGATCACCAATTTCTTTGCGCTACCGTCCTTCACGGCGCCCGGTATCGCGGTCGCCTCGAAACGGCTGCTGCGCATCGGAGTGGCACTTCTGGGCCTGCAACTGCTGCTCTCCGATGTTCTCGGCCTCGGCTGGGGCGTGCTCGCCCTCGCCGCCGCCGTGGTGGTGGGTGGGATCGCCGGCACAATGGCCGTGGGACGGCTTCTCGGCATGGAGTGGGGCGAACGCCTGCTCATCGCGTGCGGCTTCTCCATCTGCGGCGCCGCCGCGGTCGCGGCCGTCGAAGGGGTGACCGCAGCCCGAAAACAGCATGTCGTCACGGCCGTGGCGCTGGTGGTCGTGTTCGGGACCGCCATGATCCCCGGACTCCCGTTCGCCGCGTCGCTGCTGGGGCTCGACACGACTCGGGCCGGCATCTGGGCGGGCGCTGCCGTCCACGAGGTGGCGCAGGTCGTGGCGACCGGCGGCGCGATCGATGCCGGCCGTCTCGGAACGGCCGGGGCGAGCGCCCTCGCGGTCGCCGTCACCGTCAAACTCGCCCGTGTCGCGCTCCTCGCACCCGTGGTCGCGTGGATCGGTGTCGCCTCCCGCCGTCGCAGCACCACGGACGGCCCCGCCGGGCGGCCACCGCTGGTTCCGCTCTTCCTGCTCGGATTCGTCGGGTTCGTGGCGTTGCGGGCGACCGGACTGCTGCCCGACCCGGCGCTCGACCTCGCACGACTCGCCCAGACCGCCCTGCTCACCACCGCGATGTTCGCGCTCGGCACCGGGGTGAAGGTCTCCGTCCTCCGCGGGGTCGGCTGGCGCCCGTTCGTCCTCGCGACCGTCTCCACCGTCTGGGTCTCGGCGATCGCACTCGGCGGTGTCCTTCTCCTCGGCCTCGAACCGATCGTGTGACCGCGCGACGCGAACGTCCGTCAGTCGAGGTAGCGCTGTAGCGGCGTCGATTCCGGCTGATCGAGCCGCCAGAATGTGCCGCCGTCGCAGGTTACGGTGTCGCCGCTGATGAAGCTTGCGACCGCGCGGGCGGCGGTCGTCGGGTCCGGAAATCGTCGGCCCTCCATCGGACCGGCCGTGATCTCGAGGGTGCCGGTAGCCGGGTCGAACCGGCCCTTGACGCGGTAACCGCCCCGGTCGGCGATCACCCGCAGCCGCAGGTCCTCGACGACCTCGGGTTCGACCGACTTGCGCACCGCACCGGCACTTGCCTTCTTCGCACGGTTGCGGGCGCACCGCTCGGCCTCGGCCTCGGCCGCGTCGTCGTCGGTGTACAGAGTGGTGTCCTTGGCTGCTGCCAAGCCGAGCAGGTCCCAGCAGTCCTTGCCGTGGACGACGCTGCTGAGGGGGATGGCGTGACTGCCTGTGTGTGTCCGGCCGGGGACATCCGCCATCCAGAGGTCCACCTCGGCGGCGATGCCCGCCGCGACCTCGTCGGAAGGCAACACGAAGTAGCCCGCCGGGTCGCTTCCCAGGTCGACGAACACCCAGAACTGCGAGCCGGTGTCGTCGGTGTCGGGCAGGGCATCCTGCCGTCTGGCCTGCCAGTCCCCGTCGATCCTGGTCCGGACGCGGACGATGCGGCTGTTTCCGTCCGCACCCAGGACCTCGACCGGGGTGCGCGGCAGGTGGTCGAGCCGCTCGGCGCGGCCTCCACGCTGGATGACCTCGGAGATGAAGGCTTGGATCCCTCGACCGGCAGTGTCGTGCACTCGACTGCGTCCATTTCTGTGTCGCGACCCGTACGCCTCGGTGAGCTGTGTTGCGACGGGTCTACGCGGCACGACTCGGGTTACTGCACCCACAGTACGGGCACGGGGTGCGGCCACCACAGGACGCGTCGGCATCGGGTGGGTCGGGCCGAGTACCGGGCGACCACTCCGGTATAGCTTGACACCAGGAACGACAGGTGGAGGCGACGTGGCCGGCAGCAAAATCTCCGCACGGGAGTTCATCGACAGCGTCCTCGACGAGGGCAGTTTCGTCTCCTGGGACACGACACCCGTCGACGTCGGCGCCGACGAGACGTACCGCGCCGAACTCGCTCGTGCGGCCGAGCGTTCCGGCGTCGACGAATCGGTGATCACCGGTATCGGCACGGTGCACGGCCGTCCCATCGCGATCATCGCGTGCGAGTTCGCGTTCCTGGCCGGGTCGATCGGGGTGGCCGCGTCCGAGCGCATCGTGTCGGCGATCGAACGCGCCACCGCCGAAGGGGTGCCGCTGCTCGCGTCCCCCACCTCCGGCGGCACCCGCATGCAGGAGGGCACGCTCGCGTTCGTGCAGATGGTGAAGATCGCCGCCGCGGTCGCCGCGCACAAGGCCGCGCACCTCGGATACCTGGTGTACCTGCGCAATCCGACCACCGGCGGGGTGTTCGCGTCGTGGGGTTCGCTCGGCCACATCACCGCCGCCGAACCCGGTGCGCTCGTCGGCTTCCTCGGACCGCGCGTCTACAAGGCGCTGTACCACGAGGAATTCCCGCCGGGCGTGCAGACCGCCGAGAACCTGTCCGCCAACGGCGTGATCGACGGGGTGGCACCGCTCGAGGCCGTGCGACGGCTCGTGCACCGCACGCTGCGGGTGCTGGTCGAGCCGAGCAGCCCGGACGAGGGCGCCGAGGCGGCCGTCACGGACATCGACGAGGTGCCGGATGTGCCCGCGTGGCAGTCGGTGATCCTGTCCCGCCGTCCCGAACGACCCGGGATCCGGCAGTTGCTGCGGCACGCCGCGTCGGCGCAGGTACCGCTGTCCGGCACCGGTCAGGGCGAGGCCGACAAGACGGTGCTGCTCTCGCTCGCCCGGTTCCGGGGCGTGTCGTGCGTGCTGTTCGGTCAGGACCGCAGCGGCCAGTCCGCCGCGCTGACGATGGGGCCGGGTGCGCTGCGCGAGGCGCGTCGCGCGATGCGGCTCGCCGACGAATTGCGGCTGCCGCTGGTGCTGGTCATCGACACCCTCGGGGCTTCGCTGTCGCGTGAGGCCGAGGAGAAGGGACTCGCACCGGAGATCGCCCGGTGCATAGCCGATCTGGTGACTCTGCCGACCCCGACGGTGTCTGTGCTGCTCGGTCAGGGCACCGGCGGGGGCGCCCTGGCGCTGCTGCCCGCCGACCGCGTGCTGTGTGCGCAGAACGGCTGGCTGGCGCCGCTGCCGCCGGAGGGTGCGAGCGCGATCGTGCACCGCGACACGACGCACGCGCCGCAGATGGCCGCCGCGCAAGGAGTTCGCTCACGAGATCTGTTGCGCCACGGCATAGTCGACGGTGTGATTCCCGAATTCCCGGATGCTACAGAAGAACCCACGGAGTTCGTGAAGCGGGTCGGCGCGGCCGTGGCCGTCGAACTGGGCGATCTGGCGAGCGAACCCGCCGATACGAGGTACGCGCGGCGCCTCGAACGCTACCGCCGGCTGGGGTTGCCCGACTGAAGATCCGACCCGGGAGCGTGCCGGCCGGGGAAGGTCACCGCAGGCCCCGGCGTTCCCGACCTCAGGGCAGCCGGCCGCGTCGGCCCGCGAGGCGCGCGAGTTCCCGGAGCACGCCGGGGGCCTTGCGCGCCACGGTCAGGACCGCCCGATCGGACATGGTCGGGCGCGGCGGTGCCGCCGACTGCGTCGGCCGGGCCCCGTTCGTCGCGGCGAACAGCCGTACCTGACCGGGGACGCCTTTGAGCCGGTGCCTGCCGAGGTCGGTGAAGTCGATGTCGGCACCGGCCGCGAGATCGCGCACCGTTTGTGAGCACCGCACCTGCCCCGGGCCGGCGGATGCGGCGATGCGGGCCCCGAGGTGCACCGTCATCCCGGTCAGTTCCGGACCCGCACGGGTGACCGGACCGGCGTGCACACCGGCCCGGACCGCGAGTCCGAGTGTCCTTGCCGCACTGTCTATTCGATGCGCGCAGTGCAGCGCGGCCGCCGGTCCGTCGAACACGCTCAGGGTGCCGTCACCGGCGATGCCGACCAGGCTGCCGCCGCCCGCCCCGACCTCGCCGCGCACCATCCGGTCGTGTGCGGCCAGGAGTTCCGCGAAACGGTTGTCCCCCAGCTGCGCGAGCACCTCGGTCGAGCGCACGACGTCGGTGAACAGGATGGTCACGAGAAAGCGGTCCGCGTCGACCGGGCGGACCGTGCCGGTGGCGAGTTCCTCGACGTGGTCGAGCACCGGGATCAACGCCTCGCCGAGGGTCGCACCGGCCGGGATCGGCGGCAGGTCGTGGAAACGGCCGTTCGGCACGAGTTCGGCGACCCGGCGGACGGCGTCCCGGGCGAACAGGCTCTCCGGCTGGTGCAGCACCTCGGTGCGGCACTGGATCGAGGGCAGCACCTGCACGTAGCTCACCCGCATCGCCCACTCGAGATGCTGCTGCGCGGTTGCCGGTGTGGCAGAACAGCGTTCGAGCATGGCCATGATGCGGCGGTTGTGCGGAACATCGAGGGTGGGGTGCGCCAGGGAGGTCAGTTCGCCGTGCCCCCAGCGTGCGTACGCGCCCCGGAAGGAATCGACGAACCGGTCCCGTTGGGCGCGGGTCCATCCGGGCGGCGGCTCGCCGTCCTCGGACAGCAGAGCCTCGGACCAAGGCTCGGCGAGGACCAGCCCGGCGACCCGGTCGGGACAGCGGGCGGCGAGCAGGGCGACCGCCCCGCAGGTACTGGAGGCTCCGACCAGTGTCACCCGCGCGACACCGGCGTCGTCGAGGACCGCGAGGACGTCGTCGGCCTGCTCCTCGAGGGTCGGAACGTGGTCGACCGGATCGGACAGCCCGAAGCCGCGCCGCTGGAAGAACAGCGACCGCGCGAAGCTGGAGCAGCGTTCGAAGTTGTAGTGCAGATGCGGATCGGTCCACATCAGGTCCGGGTGCATCATGTCCTCGAAGAACCAGGCCACCGGGTGTGGCCCTCCGCCCACGAGCTGGTACGCCAGTGCGTGACCGTCGCGCTGGATGTACCGCGTCACGGGCGGGTCCATGGGACAACGATAGGCGGCGACCGGGCGAGCTGCGAGGGATCAGCCCCTCGTCCGACCCCGGTGACCCGGCGCGACGAGATTCCTGCTCACCCGCTGGAGCCCGCGACGGCACCCGCGGTGACGGCCGCGATCATCGCGGTGTTGACCGCCTCGACCGCCTGACGGACCGCGGCTCCCGCCCATTCCCCTTCTGCGATCTCCTTCGCGCGCTTGTTCACGGCACGCTTGTCCGCGTCCGGGAACACCTTCGAGGCCGCAGAGACGGCCGAGAGCATCGAGACAAGGGCCGCGGTCCGTGGCGCCGGAGTGAGACCGTCGACCAGCGCGGCCCGCAGTTCGGCGCGCACGTGCCGCTCGTGACTCTCGTCCACCGCGGGCCACCGGCGCGTCGTGAACAGTCCGAGGATCCGACCGCGCTCTTCCCGCAGCCAGCCCCGGTCGACGATTCGATCGATCAGCGTGTCCTGCAGACCCTTGGTGAGCTTCTCGATCGCCGACGCCGGTTTCATCGGTTTCGCGTCGGCGAGCCTGCGGGTGGCGTCGGCGAGCACCGGATCGTCCGGCGCCGGGTCCGGGCGCACCACGAGCCGGCCCTTCCGGACGACGCTGCCGTCGATGTCGGGCGTGACGGTCCCGGCGAGCGCGAGTTCGAGCAGCACCGCCCCGGCCAGCACCCGCGGCAACCGGGTACCGTCCACGATCGGTTTGCCCGATTCGTCGTCCAGCAGCAACAGCAGCAGGTCTTCGGCGAGCAGCGGCATGTAATCCACGTTACTGTTCGCCACCCGCTCGTCGACCGATTCGGACCGTCCGTCGCACGGCATCCGCACCGAACCGCGGGGTGGCACCCGGGGCACCGTCCGGTCGCATAAGGTGTTCGGCGTCACAGTGCTGTGTGGAGGAAGGACACGAATCGATGAGCTCGTACGCGGAGGCGTTCCGGCAGAGTGTGGAGGACCCGGAGACCTTCTGGCTCGACGCCGCGCGCGGAGTGGACTGGGTGAACGCACCGACCCGGGCTCTCGACGGTTCCGAGGCGCCCTCCTTCCGCTGGTTCCCGGACGGCACGCTCAACACCAGCGTCAACGCACTGGACCGGCACGTGCAGGCCGGCCACGGCGACCGCACCGCGCTGATCTGGGACTCGGCGATGGTCCCGGCCAAGCGCACCTACACCTATTCCGAGCTGCTCGACGAGGTTGCCGTGTTCGCCGGCGTGCTGCGTGACCAGGGCATCGTCGCTGGGGACCGTGTCATCGTCTACATGCCGATGATCCCGGAGGCAGCCATCGCGATGCTCGCGTGCGCCCGCATCGGCGCCGTGCACTCGGTGGTGTTCGGCGGGTTCGCCGCGAAGGAACTGGCCACCCGCATCGACGACGCGCAGCCGGCGCTCCTGGTGACCGCGTCCGGCGGTCTCGAGCCGGGCCGCACCGTCGAATATCTCCCCATGGTCGAACAGGCGATCGGCCTGTCGCAGACCCCGCCGCACACCGTGATCGTCAAGGACCGCGAGTCCATCCCGGGCTCGGCCGCGGACTACAAGACCTCGTCGGCGGCGTGGTTCGACTGGGACGAGCTGGTCGCCGACGCCGGCCCGGCCGATCCGGTCCCGGTCGCGGCCACCGACCCGCTGTACATCCTGTACACCTCGGGGACCACCGGGAAGCCGAAGGGTGTGGTCCGCGACAACGGCGGTCACGCGGTCGCGCTGACCTGGTCGATGCGCAACATCTACGACATCTCCCCCGGTGACGTGTGGTGGACGGCCTCCGACGTCGGCTGGGTCGTCGGCCACTCCTACATCGTGTACGGGCCGCTGCTCGTCGGCGCGACGACCGTGATGTACGAGGGCAAGCCGGTGGGCACCCCCGACGCGGGCGCGTTCTGGCGGATCATCTCCGAATACGGTGTCCGTGCGCTGTTCACCGCACCCACCGCGATCCGCGCCGTCCGCAAGGCCGATCCGAACGCCGAGGAACTGAAGAAGTACGACATCTCGTCGCTGCAGACGCTGTTCGCGGCCGGCGAGCGTCTCGACCCGGACACCTACGAATGGGCGACCGCCGTCCTCGACCGTCCCGTCGTCGACCACTGGTGGCAGACCGAGACCGGCTGGGCGATCGCGGCGAATCTGCGCGGCCTCGAACCGATGCCGCTCAAGGCCGGCTCCCCCACCGTCCCGGTCCCCGGCTACCGCGTCGAAATCGTCGACGGCGAAGGCAAGCGCGTCGAGGCCGGCACCGAGGGCAACATCGTCATCGCGCTGCCGTTGCCGCCCGGCACCCTCACCGGTCTGTGGCGCGACGAGGATCGCTACCGCCGCTCCTACCTCGACACGTTCCCCGGCTACTACCTCACCGGCGACTCCGGGTACATCGACGAGGACGGCTACGTGTTCGTCCTCGGCCGCTCCGACGACGTCATCAACGTTGCCGGACACCGTCTTTCGACGGGAAGCATGGAAGCGGTCGTGGCGTCGCACCCCGCCGTCGCCGAGTGCGCGGTCATCGGCATCCGCGACGAGCTCAAGGGCCAGCGGCCCAGCGGCTACGTCGTCCTCAAGGCCGGCGTCGATATCGATCCGGAGAAGCTCCGGCAGGAACTGGTCACGATGGTCCGCGAACAGATCGGTGCCGTCGCAACCTTCCGCGACGTGACGGTGGTGCAGGCGCTGCCGAAGACCCGATCCGGCAAGATCCTGCGGAAGACCATGCGGCAGATCGCCGATCACGAGCAGTACACGGTTCCCTCGACCATCGAGGACCCGGCGGTGCTCGAGGCGCTGGAGCGGCAGCTCGGCGGCTAGAGCAGAAGACGAAGGGACCCCGCCGCCGAGCGCTGCTCAGCGGTGGGGTTCTTCCGTGTCGTGGCCGGCGCCGGTGCGCAGCCGTCGTCCGTAGTCGACGAGTTCCTGCAGCTTCGCGTCGTTCTTCTCGCTCACCCGGGTGTCGCGCTCGGGTAGCTGCAGCGACTCCTCCGCCGCGATGCCGGCCTGCAGCTGACGGCCGCGCTCGAGTTCGGCATCGAATTCGGCGCCGAACAGCAACGCCAGGTTCGTGATCCACAGCCAGAGCAGGAAGATCACGGCGCCGGCGAGCGAACCGTACGTGCGGTCGTAACTGCCGAAGTTGGAGACGTAGAACGCAAAGATCACCGAGGCGGCGATCCAGGTGCCGATCGCGATGACCGATCCGAGGCTGAGCCACCGGAACTTCGGTTGTGCCACATTGGGTGTCACGTAGTAGAGCACCGCCACGATCACCACGACGAGCACGAGCATCACCGGCCATTTGGCGATGTTCCACACGGTGACCGCGGTGTCGCCGAGCCCGACGGCATCGCCGAGGGCACGCGCGACCGGGCCGCTGATCACGAGCATCGCGGCGGTCGCGCCGGCGGCGATCAGTGCCAGCGCCGTGACGAGCAGCATCAGAGGCCGCAGTTTCCACACCGGCCGGCCCTCGTCGATCTCGTAGATGCGGTTCATCGCCCGGCCGAACGCACCGACGTAGCCCGACGCGGTCCACAGCGCGGCGAGCACACCGATGATCAGCGCGAGCCCGGCGGACGGGGCGTTCACGAGCTGCTCGACCGGTCCACGCAGGGTGTCCACCGCCGAGGCGGGACCGAGATCCTCGACCATCTGCATCATTCCGTCGACCGTGGATCGTCCCTGCCCGACCACGCCGAGCAGCGACACCACCACGAGCAGTGCGGGAAACAGCGACAGCACCGCGTAGTAGGTGAGCGCGGCGGCGAGGTCCGTGCACTGGTCGCGGCCGAATTCGCGAACTGTCCTGCGGACCACGTACTTCCACGACGGTTTCGTCAGATCCGTCGGTGAGTCCGGTTTGCGGGGATCGTCGGGCGCGACCGTCCCACCGGTGCGTCCCGAGCCTTCGTCGACCGTCATGGCGCCATGAGTACCCGCGCTCGGCGGCCGACCAAACGCGCGCGCCCGGCGTCCATCCGACGTACGATGCGGCGATGTCCGATGCCATCAGCGGCTCGAGCGACGGGTTCTCCGCGATCGTGGACCGCCTCGACTATCCGATGTTCGTGGTGACCACGCGCGCGGCGAACGAACGCAGCGGGTGCCTGGTCGGTTTCGCCACCCAAGCGGGGATCGACCCGCCGCGGTTCCTCGTGGGCCTGTCCGACAAGAACCGCACGTTTCGGGTGGCCACCGCGGCCGATCATCTCGCCGTGCACGTCCTCGACCAGCGGAACCTGCCGCTGGCCGCGCTGTTCGGCGGGGAGACCGGCGACGAGGTGGACAAGTTCGCACGCTGCCGCTGGAGCGAGGGTCCGCACGGCCTGCCCATCCTGGAGGACGCCGCGGCATGGTTCACCGGCGAGATCCTCGGCCGGTTCGAACTCGGCGACCACGTCGGCTTCCTGCTCGCCCCCGACGAAGGTGAACTCCGCAGCGACCTCACCGACCTCGTGACGTTCCGGGACGTACGCGACATCGACGCCGGCCACGACGCGTGACGACGGCTCTCCCGACATCCGCTCGGTCCCCAGCCATCCTTCCCGACGATCGTCACAGCGTCTGACTGGGTGCCGAGCGGATACGGCGGAGTGCCCTCTCGAAACGCGCCACGAACATGCCGCCGGGAGTGCGGATGGTCCGCTGCAGGTCAGGGTCGGGTATGCCACTGTCGCGCAACCGCAGCCGGCTGAGGGATTCGCCGGGGCTCGCGCTGCGTCCGTCGAGGAAGCCGACGATGCGCCGGGCTGCGGCAATCCCGGTTCGCGGCGCGTCGAGCAGATCGTCGAAACACAGCCCCGGGTCGTGGCGCAGGGCGCTGTCCCCGATCACGACGGCTTCGTCCTCACTCACCGTCCGGGCGAGGTCGACGACGGTACGAGCCGGAGACGTGACGCGCATGTCGTCCAGTTCGACGACGTCCCCGTCGAGCCTCCCGGCGTGCCCGTAGCGCGTCGCCGACCGATACCCTCCTGCGTCGCGCCCGTTGGTGACGTGTACCCGCCCCAGGTCGGTACGCAACACGTCGAACCCGTGCAGGACGGCGGCGGAGATGTGGCTGAGTGCCGCCGAAGATCCGAGTTTCGCCCCTCGGCCGCGCATGGATCGTGTGCCGACCGACGTCGTCGAGATGCCGTAGTCCCTCGCTGTCGAGATAGACACCGGGCGTGAGCCGTGCGAGGTCGCCGCGTCGCACCGCCCGCCGCAGTTCGGCATCGGTACGGCCGGCCGCGAGAGCATCGCGTCGGAACAGCGGTTCTGCCATGTCGGCCGGCGTGCCGCACGACGGCCCGCCTCTTCGTCCGCGAACCGGTGATCGGCGGCAATCTGTGGATGGATGCGCCGCCTGTGGAATTCGTATCCGCTCGGTCCCCAGCCATCCTTCCCGACGATCGGACCAGCGGATAGCTGGCGGCACCGCGGATACCCGTGATCTGATCGGAGGATGCGCCGCCTCGACGACCCGATCGATCCCACCCGAACACTCGACGACGCCGGCCTGCGCGCGCTGTACGCCTATCCCCCGCAATTGGACGGGCCGTGGATCCGCGTCAACTTCGTGTCGTCGCTCGACGGTGCCGTCGCGGTGGACGGCCGATCCGGCGGGCTCGGGACCCCGGCCGACAAGAAGGTCTTCGGGATGTTGCGTGAGCTCGCCGAGGTGATCGTCGTCGGGGCGGGCACGGCCCGGGGTGAGAACTACGGGGGTGCGCGCACGAGTCCGGCGCTGCGCGAACGTCGCGCGGCGGCGGGTCTGCCCGAGATCGCGCCGGTCGTGGTGGTCACCGCGTCGGGCGATCTCGATCCGCAGATGCGGCTGTTCACCGACACGTTCGTGCCGCCGGTTGTGTTCACCAGTACCCGGGTATCCGATGCGAAACGTCGCGCGTTGGTCGACGCCGGTGCAGACGTGCGGGTCGTCGCCGATCACGAGATCGACGGCGTCACGCTCGTCTCGGCGCTCGCCGACGCCGGCTGGCGCCGGGTGCTGTGCGAAGGGGGACCGAGATTGTTCGGCACGTTGATCGCGGACGGGGTGGTCGACGAGCTGTGCCTGACGCTCGCGCCGATGCTGGCGGCCGGTTCGGCGGGTCGCATCGCGACCGCCCCGGTGTCGGCGCCGACGTCGATGCGACGCGAGCACCTGCTGGCCGACGACGACGGAACACTGCTGGGCCGGTGGGTCCGGTCCGATCACCGGGAAGGGGACTCGAATGAGTGACGTGGCGGACGGCACGCGGCAGTCCGAGGAGCTGGTCGAGCGGCTCGCCGACCTCATGGACGCCCACGGGTACACGGTGGCGTGCGCGGAGTCGCTGACGTCCGGGGCGATAGCCTCGCGGCTCGGCGCCGGGCAGGGCAGCTCGGAATGGTTCCGCGGCGGCATCGTCGCGTATTCACGGTCCGTCAAGCACGGTCTGCTGAAGGTACCCGAGGGTCCCGTGGTGTGCGAGGCGGCGGCGCGGGCGATGGCCGAGCATACGGCGCGGCTGCTGGACGCCGATCTCGTCGTCGCCGTCACCGGAGCCGGTGGACCCGACCCGCAGGACGGACGTCCGCCGGGGACAGTGTGTTTCGCGACGACCGGACCGGGCGGCACCCGTTACGAGGAGCGGTACTTCGAGGGCGATCCGGAGAAGGTGCTGGAGAAGACGGTGCGTCACGCCCTGACGTTGCTGGTGGACCGCGCCTCCGCCTGACCGTCGGTAATTCGGGTGCGTGCGGGTGCACGCGGCATCTACCGTACGAACATGCAGGTTGTGTTCACCAAGGGTCCCGGTACGAGCTACGACATCGCCGTGCACCGCGGAACCGGTGCGTCGCTGGCTCCGCGCAACGGTCCCGGCGGTCATCCCTATCTGCCGCACGATCTGGTGCACCTGCTCGTCGAACAGGTGGCCGGGATCGAACTCGGGGTGTTCGGGCAGCTCGCGGCGGGCGACAACGGTCTGTTCTGGCCGGCCGATCCCGCCGAGCGGGCGAAAGCCGCCCGTCACCGGAAGTCCAAGGGCGCCAAGCTCTCCGATCGGGCGAAGAAGGACATGACCCGATCGGAGGAACTGGCGGGAATCGCCGTTCCGGTGTGGGAGGTGCGACGCGGGTTCGCGAAAACCTTGCCCGCGTACGTCACCCGCAACGAGATTCCACCCGTCGTCGAGCAGATCGTCGGACGACTCGACGACTACGCCGACCGGTGGCATGCGCTCCCGGTCGGCGAATCGCTCACCGTGACATGGTGATTGCTCAGAACACCTCGGGCGAGACGTCGAGCGTGGTGCGGTCCAGGCTGTCGAGCAGATCGAACTGCGGGCCGGTCTTCGGCAGCTCGAAGCGGTAGAAGTACCGGGCGGCAGCGCGCTTGCCGTCGAAGAAGGCGCCCTCGCGGTCGCCGACGGCGAGGAGCTGTTCGAGCCAGATCCACGCGACCACGACGTGTCCGACCGCTTCCAGGTAGACCGACGAGTTCGCCAGCGCCAGTTCGGGATCGCGGCCCGCCCACAGCTTCGCCGTGGTGGTACCGACACGCACGACGGCCGCCTCGAGCTCTTGCGCGTACTCGGCGGCTGCGCCACCGGCGGCCCGCGCCTTCGCGACGGTCGCGGCGATGGTCTCGCCCAGCAGCGCCAGACCGGCACCGCCCTTCATGATCACCTTGCGGCCGAGCAGGTCCAGGCCCTGGATGCCGTGGGTGCCCTCGTGGATCTGGTTGAGTCGGTTGTCGCGGTAGAACTGCTCGACGTCGAACTCGCGGGTGTAGCCGTAGCCGCCGTGTACCTGGATCGCGAGACTGTTCGCCTCGAGGCACCACTGCGACGGCCACGACTTGGCGATCGGGGTGAGCACGTCGAGCAGCAGGCCGGCGCGGTCGCGGGCCTCGGCGTCCGCGGCGCTGCGCTCCTCGTCGACGAGCTTGGAGCAGTACAGCCCGAGCGCGAGGGCACCTTCGACGTACGCCTTCTGCGCGAGCAGCATGCGGCGGACATCGGCATGCTCGATGAGCGGCACCTGCGCGGAGGCCGGGTCCTTCTCGGCGAGCGGACGGCCCTGCGTGCGGGTGCGCGCGTACTCGAGCGACTGCAGGTACCCGGTGTAGCCGAGGGCGGTCGCGAGGAATCCGACGCCGATGCGCGCCTCGTTCATCAGCAGGAACATGTACGACAGGCCCTTGTTGGCCTCGCCGAGCAGGTACCCGACCGCCCCCTCGCGCCCGCCCGGGGTGAAGGAGCCGTCGCCGAAGTTCAGCAGCGTGTTGGTGGTGCCGCGGTTGCCCATCTTGTGGTTCAGGCCCACGAGGGCGACGTCGTTGCGTTCGCCGAGCGTGCCGTCGGCGTTCACGAGGAACTTCGGGACGATGAACAGCGAGATGCCCTTGACGCCGGCCGGTCCGCCGGGGATCTTCGCGAGCACCAGGTGCACGATGTTCTCGGTCAGCTCGTGGTCGCCGCCGGAGATCCACATCTTGGTGCCGGTCAGGCGGTAGGTGCCGTCGTCCTGGGGGATCGCCTTGGTGGTGATGTCGGCGAGCGACGAGCCGGCCTGCGGCTCGGACAGGCACATGGTGCCGAAGAACCGGCCCTCGAGCAGCGACGGAACGAACGTCGCGACCTGCTCCTCGGTGCCGTGGGTGGCGATGACGTTGGCGTTGCCGACGGTGAGGAAGGGGTACGCGGAGGTCCCGGCGTTCGCGGCCTGGAACCACGCCATCGCCGCGCGCAGCACGGTCACCGGCAGCTGCATGCCACCGAGCGACTCGTCGAAGCTCGCGGAGAGCAGCCCGGCCTTGGAGAACTGGTCGAGCGCCTCCTTGACCTCGGGGATCATCTCGACGCGCCCGTCCTCGCCGATGCGCGGTTCCTCGGCGTCGGCCTTCTTGTTGTGCGTGGCGAAATGCTTGGTGGCGAGGTCGGCGCTGAGGTCGAGGATGCCGTCGAACGTCTCGCGGGAGTGCTCGGCGAAGTAGGGGCGGCCGGTCAGCGACACGACGTCGAGCCAGTCGTACAGCAGGAAGTCGAGGTCACGCCGGGACAGGACGGGAGCGGGCATGGCTATCCTTTCAGGACGACTAAGCGCTCACTTAGTAAACCGGTGACGGTGCATGATGTCAACGAGCACCCCGATCGACCAGGACGGACAACCATGACCGACAGCACCGCCACCACCGCCGGACCCGGCGACCCCGCCGCCCTGACCGGCGTCAAGTCCGACGTCGCGCGGCGCCTCGTGCTGTCGGCCGTGGACTCGTTCGCCCGGCGCGGCTACCACGCCACGACCACCCGCGACATCTCGGTCGGCGCAGGACTGAGCCCCGCCGCGCTCTACGTGCACTTCCCCTCCAAGGAGGAGGTGCTGTTCGAGGCGAGCCGCATCGGGCACCGGTTCGTCCTCGACTCGATCACCGCGGCCGCCGCCGGCGCGGAGACACCCGTCGAGCGGATCCGCGCGATCGTCGACCGGTTCGTGCGCATCCACGCCGAACACCACACGATGTGCCGCGTCGCCCAGTACGAACTGCACGCCCTCACCGACGAGCACTACCGGGAGATCGCCGAGATCCGGCGGGCGACCGACGCGGTGATCCGCGAGGAGATCCAGCGCGGCGTCGACTCGGGTGCGTTCACCGTCGGCGACGTCCCCACCGCGGCGCTGGCGATCCTCTCGCTCGGCATCGACGTCTCCCGCTGGTACCAGCCCGGCCGCATGGACATCGACGCGCTCGCCGGCAACTACGTCGCGCTGGTGCTGTCGATGCTCGGCGCCGCCCCGGGTGCGAACGCACAGGGCACAATGCCCACATGAGCGCCCACGCCACCGTCCTGGTCGTCGACGACGACGAGGACGTGCTCGCGTCGCTGCGCCGCGGACTGCGCCTGTCCGGTTTCGCGGTCCTGACCGCCACGGACGGTCGCGACGCGCTCGCGGTCGTCGAGCAGCAGCGGCCCGACGCGATGGTCCTGGACATGAACATGCCGGTCCTCGACGGCACCGGCGTGGTGACCGCGCTGCGCGAGGCGGGTGACGACATCCCGATCTGCGTGCTCAGCGCCCGCAGTGCCGTCGACGACCGCATCGCCGGTCTCGAAGCCGGCGCCGACGACTACCTCACCAAACCGTTCGTGCTCGCCGAACTGGTTGCGCGGATCAAGGCGATGCTGCGACGCGGGCGGGGTGGCGCACCCTCGGCGACCGTGCGGGTCGGCGACCTCGAACTCGACCCTGCCGGTCGTCGCGTGCACCTCGCCGGGGTGCCGGTCGAACTGACCAAACGCGAGTTCGAGCTGCTCGAGGTGCTGGCACGCAACACCGGGATCGTGCTGACCCGCGAGCGGCTGCTGTCGCTGGTGTGGGGCTACGACTTCGACTCCGACACGAACGTCGTGGACGTGTTCGTCGGATACCTGCGCCGCAAGCTCGAGGCCGGCGGCGCACCCCGACTCGTGCACACCGTGCGCGGAGTCGGATTCGTGATGCGAGAACCGTGATGCCACACCGTTTTTCACTTCGAGCGCGGGTTGCGGCAGCAACGGCGCTGGGCACGACCGTGGTCGTCGGCGTGCTCGGCGTGCTCGTCGCGATCGAGATCGACCGCAACAACCTCGCCCAGCTCGATCGCCGCCTCGACACCGCCGCGCAGGTTCTCGTCGCCAACGCCGGGACCGCCGGATTGTTCCTGCCCGCGCTCGGCGACGCCGGCGCGTTCGCGGTGACGATCCGCGCCGAAAAGGACGGCCACGTCCGCAGCAGCACCCCGACGCAGCTCCCCGAACTCGACCTCGGGGCCCACACCGTCACGGTCGGCGATGTTCCCTACCGCGCCGTCACCGCACCGGTCGAGGCGACGCGCGGCCGCCTGTCGGTCGCCGTTCCGTACGCGGAGGCACAGGACGTCACGACCGCGCAGCACCGGCAGCTGGCCGTCGCCGGGCTGTGCGCGATCGCGGTCGCCACCGGTCTCGGCTGGGTGTTCGGGGGCCGCGCGGTGCGGCCGCTGGTGGATCTCACGGGCCGGATCGCCTTCCGGGATCCGGATCTCGCGCCCCGCAGATCCGGTGTCCGCGAGGCCGACGAACTCGCGGCCGCCGCCGGGGCGATGCTCGCCGACGTGGCATATGCCCAGGCCGCCACCGACGCGGCGCTCGCAACCGCGCGGGACTTCGCGGCCGCCGCGGCCCACGAACTGCGGACACCGCTGACGGCGATGCGCACCGACCTCGAGGTGCTCTCGACCCACGACCTCGCCGCCGCCGACCGTACCGAGATCCTCGGCGACCTCGTCCGCACCCAGGGCCGGGTGGAGTCGACCCTCGACGATCTCGAACGTCTCGCCCGCGGCGACCTGTCGAGCACCGACGATTTCGTCGACACCGATCCGGTGGAGATCTGCGATGCGGCCGCCGCCGAGGCGCGCGGCCGGTATCCGGGCCTGACGGTGGAGGTCGACGGGGAACCCGGTCGTCTCGTGCCGGCACTGCCCGGGGGCCTCCGGCTCGTCGTCGACAATGCGATCGCCAACGCGGTCCGGCACGGCGGCGCCCGCCACGTCCGGCTGACGGTCACCCCGGACGGCCCCGACACGGTGCTCACCGTCGACGACGACGGCACCGGTGTGCCCGCCGAGGAGCGGGAGGTCGTGTTCGAACGGTTCCGGCGCGGCACGGGCGCATCCCGCACCGGTTCCGGGCTCGGGCTCACACTGGTCGCGCAGCAGGCGGCGCTGCACGGCGGGACGGCACGTCTCGAGGACTCACCGCTCGGCGGAGCGCGGCTGACGGTGAGGATCGCGAACCCGCAGGGGTGAGCCGGGTCCACACCTCGGGTGGGTTCGCCGCGGCGCCGGCCGCGAGCACGATGGACGCATCAGACCACCCGATCGTCCACGGAGGACCGAATGTCGAAGAGCCGCAAGCTGATCGCCGCCATGATGATGACCGCGCCGTTGCTGCTCGGGTTCGCGGGCACCGCCGGCGCCGACTCGATGCACCGGAGCGAGGACGGTCGCTGCGACGTCGCGCTCGTCGACGAGCACGGGAACATCATCCGCATCGACGAGAAGTCTCCGGGGACCCGGCTCGACGGGCTGCGGTGCGACGACGGACTGTGGCGCTTCACCACCAACGGCAACACCTACCGGAGCGGCGACGTCGCCACGGCCACCCTCGTCCGGGAACGGGACCGGGATCGGTGAGAAAGCACGACGCCCCGCATCGCGAGCGATGCGGGGCGTCGTCGTGGATCGATCTAGTTGGTGCCCAGCAGATCGATGATGAACACCAGCGTCTTGCCGCCGAGCGGATGCCCGGAACCGGCGGGACCGTACGCGAGCTCCGGCGGGACCGTGAGCTTGCGGCGGCCACCGACCTTCATGCCGGGGATGCCTTCCTGCCAGCCCGGGATCAGACGCCCGAGCGGGAACTTCACGGACTCGCCGCGGCTGAACGACGAGTCGAACACGTCGTTCGTGTCGTACTCGACGCCGTGGTAGTGCACGTCCACGACCGCGCCGGGCTGCGCCTCGGCACCGTCACCGACGGTGATGTCCTCGACGACCAGTTCGGTCGGGGCCGGACCGGTGGCCGGTTCGACGACCGGCACCGCCGGCGGCACCTTCACATCGAGCAGGTCGATGACGAACACCAGCGTCTTGCCCGAGAGCCGGTGGCCGGATCCGGCCGGGCCGTAGGCGAGCTCCGGCGGGATCGTCAGCTGACGACGGCCGCCGACCTTCATGCCCGGGATGCCTTCCTGCCACCCGGCGATCAGGCCGGCCAGCGGGAAGGTGATGGACTCACCGCGGTTCCACGACGAATCGAACTCCTCGCCGGTGTCGAACTCGACACCGACGTAGTGAACCTCGACCTTCGCGCCGGGGGTGGCCTCGGCACCGTCACCGACCGTGAGGTCCTTGATGACCAGCTCGGTGGGTGCGGGACCGTCCTGGAACTCGATCTCCGGCTTGCTCATGCGTGTTCTCCTCGTCGAGGTTGCGTTCGGACGCGCGTCAGCGCGCGTCGAGGGCGGTGTAGGCGCGCTCGGTGTAGCCGGTGTAGATCTGGCGCGGGCGGCCGATCTTCAGGGTCGGATCCGAGTGCATCTCACGCCAGTGCGCGATCCAGCCGGGCAGGCGGCCGAGCGCGAACAGCACGGTGAACATGCGGTCCGGGAAGCCCATCGCCCGGTAGATGAGACCGGTGTAGAAGTCGACGTTCGGGTACAGCTTGCGCTCGATGAAGTACTCGTCGGTGAGCGCGGCTTCCTCGAGCTTCATGGCGATCTCGAGCAGTTCGTCGCCCGCGCCCAGCTTGGAGAGGATCGAGTCGGCGGTCTTCTTCACGATCGCGGCACGCGGATCGTAGTTGCGGTAGACGCGGTGACCGAAGCCCATGAGCTTCACGCCGTCTTCCTTGTTCTTGACCTTGCGGACGAACTCGTTGACGTCGCCGCCGGAGGCCTTGATCTTGTCGAGCATCTCGAGCACGGCCTGGTTGGCGCCGCCGTGCAGCGGGCCCCACAGCGCGTTGATGCCACCGGAGATCGAGGTGAACAGGTTGGCGTCGGACGAACCGACCAGACGCACCGTCGACGTGGAGCAGTTCTGCTCGTGGTCGGCGTGCAGGATCAGCAGCATGTCGAGAGCCTGCGCGATCTCGGGATCGATCTCGTACGGCTCGGCCGGGAACCCGAACGTCATACGCAGGAAGTTCTCGACCAGCGACAGCGAGTTGTCCGGGTACAGGAACGGCTGGCCGACGGACTTCTTGTAGGCGTAGGCCGCGATGGTCGGGAGCTTCGCCATGAGGCGGATCGTCGACAGCTCGACCTGCTCCGGGTCGTCCGGGTCGAGGGCGTCCTGGTAGTACGCCGACAGGGCGTTGACGGCGCTCGAGACGACCGGCATCGGGTGCGCGTTGCGCGGGAAGCCGTCGAAGAAGCGCTTGAGATCCTCGTGCAGCAGCGTGTGCCGGCGGATCTTGTCGGTGAAGACCTCGAGCTGCTCCGAGGTCGGCAGCTCACCGTAGATCAGCAGGTAGCTGACCTCGATGAACGTCGACCGTTCCGCGAGCTGCTCGATGGGGTATCCGCGGTACCGCAGGATGCCCTTCTCACCGTCGATGTACGTGATCGCCGAGGTGGTGGAGGCAGTGTTGACGAAACCGGGGTCAAGGGTGGTGTACCCGGTTGCAGCAAGGAGCTTGCCCAGCTCGATACCGTCATTGCCTTCCGTCGCCTTGGCGATCGACATTTTGTGCTCGCCACCGGGGTAGCTGAGGGTGGGGTTTGTGTCATTCTCAGCGGGCACGAAGGATCCCTCTCAAGCTCAGACCTACGAGAAACTTCCGAACATTCACGTAGAACCTAGCCGCTGGCCGGGGCGGGCGCCCAGGGAGGGTCGGTCGAAAGTCCCGGGACGGCTACCCATGCGAAGCGGAGGCGAACCCTCGTCGTGCCCGGCGATCGGCGCACACCGACGGACGTGAATGCCGCTCACCTGCGACAACACTCCACGCAAATCGATATCACGATACCGGATCGCGCGCGGTGAGGCACCCCCGGCGTGTCCGGCCGAATGTGCACCGCACCGGTACAACGGTCACACCCGGGGCGCTCGACCCCCGTCGGACCGGGGCACTCGGCCCCGTCAGACCAGGGCGCTCAGCCCCCACTGACCGGTCCACGTCTCGCCGGGCTGCAACACGACGATGTCGATGCCCAGATTGAACGCGTCCGGCGGGCACGTCGCCGGCGCGAGCGCGAGGGCACGGCCGCGGCCCGGATAGTCGTCGGCGATCGACGCGTGCACCCACCCGAAGCCCGGGCCGGTCCACAACCGCACGCCGCGACCGTCCGGGCCGAGCAGGTCGTGCCGGACCCGTCCGTCGACGTCCTCGTCGAGCGCGCTGAAGGGGGCGTCGAGCGTGACGCCGCGCAGCGACCGCGGAGAGGTGAAGTCGTAATCGCTGTCGGCGACGGGCTGCGAGTACGCGTTCGGCAGGGACCGCTCCGGGTCGACGGGCAGCCGCGTGCCGGCGGCGATCTGCAGCGTGCAGTCGTCGAGGTCGGAGTCGCCGGCCCGCAGGTACGGATGCGCACCCAGACCGAAGGGCGCGTGATAGCCGCCGATGTTGGTCGTGGTGTGGGTGACTGTCAGCCCGGCCGGCCCCAGTTCGTGGGTGACGGTGAGCCGCAACTGGTACGGCCAGCCCTTGTGCAGTCCGACCTCGAGCGCCTGCACGACCCGATTCTCGCTGTGCGACAACAACTCCCAATAGCTCGCCCATGCGAACCCGTGCAGCGCCGCGCCGTGCTCCGGATCGGTCACGGCGAGTTGGTGTTCGATGCCGTCGAAGAAGAAGTGGCCGTCGCGGACCCGGCCCGGCCACGGGGCGAGCACGACACCGCTGTACAGCGGTGGCCGCTCCCCGGCCGGCCAGCTCTCGGTGAGCGCGTAGGCGCCGTCGGGCGCCTCGTGTTCGAGCAGACGCAGCGCACCACCTGCACTGGACACCACAGCCCGGTACCCGTTCCCCTGGATACCGAAATCCCTCGGATCGGACATGCCCACAGTTTCCACGGCCGCGACGATCCACACCACCGAATCGGCGCCTCCGCGCCCGTGTGTCGTTGTGGCGGTCGGGACCGCCACAAGTACACACCGGCGCCTACGACACCCTCACGACCTCTTTCGCGACCCGGAACCGCACGAACGCGGGGAACGCGAGCACACAGAGCGCGGTGCCGATCACGACGAGCACCCCACCGCCGGCAGCCGCGACCGCGGTGCCGACCGCCGCCGCGGCGACACCGTGGGCGACGTCGCCGATGCGCGGTCCCCCGGCGACGACCACGATGAACACACCCTGCAGCCGGCCACGCATCTCGTCGGTCGCGACGGTCTGGAGCATCGTCGAGCGAAAGGCCGCCGACACCATGTCGACGGCACCGCCGAATGCCAGGAACGCCAACGCGATCCAGAGCAGCACGGGACCGTCACCGGGCTCGGCGAACGCGACCGTGACACCGAAACCGATCATCGCGACACCCCACAGTGCGATGCACACGATCACCGCGAGCCCCTGCCGGCGCACCCGCGGCAGCCAGCCGGAGAACACGCCGCCGAGCACCGCGCCGACGGACATCGCCGCGAACAGCAGGCCGAGGGCGAAGCCGCCGGACACCGGGTCGCCGAACGACTCGTGCGCAATCTGCGGGAACAGGGCACGGGCCATGCCGAAGACCATCGCGACGATGTCGACCACGAACGAGGCGAGCAGGATCTTCTGCGTCGACAGGTACCGGAATCCGTCGAACACCGCGCGCAGCCCGGCCTTCGTGGTCTCCCCGAGCGGCGGGATCGCCGGCAGCCGCACCACCGCCCACAGCGTGGCGAGCAGCGCGACGGCGTCGAGCAGATACAGCGCGGACAGCCCCAGAACCGGGATGAGAACCCCGGCGAGCAGCGGTCCGGCGATCGCCCCGAACTGCATCACCGTCATGTTCAGCGAGGTCGCGGCCGCGATCTGTCCCGGTGGCAGCAGCCGCGGGATGATCGCGGACCGCGTCGGCTGATTGACCGCGAAGAACGCCTGCTGCACCGCGAACAGCCCGAGCAGCAACCACACGTTGTTCAGTCCCGCGGCGGCCTGCGCCCACAGCAGCAGCGCCGTCACGCCGAGACCGGTCGTGGTGATGGTCAGCAGCCGTCGCCGGTCCATGACATCGGCCAGCGCCCCGCCCCACAAACCGAACACCACCAGCGGGACCAGCCCGAACACACCGGTCAGGCCGACGTAGGCGGAACTGCGGGTGATCTCGTAGATCTGCTGCGGCACCGCGACCACACCGAGCTGGGCGCCGATCGTGGTGACGACCCCCGCCGACCACAACCGCCGGTAGGCGGGGTCGCGCAGCGGGGTGGTGTCGGCGAGCAGGCGCTTCACGGCTGGAGCCGAACTGTCGACCAGTGCCCGTCGACGAGCCGGGTGAGGACGCGGTTGTGGAGGCGGTTGGGACGACCCTGCCAGAACTCGACGGACTCGGGGGTGATCCGCAGGCCACCCCAGAACGGCGGGACCGGGATGTCCTCGTCGACGCCGTAGCGTTCCCCGACCTCGATCATGGCCTGTTCGAGCGCGGCCCGGGACTCGATCGGCTGCGACTGCCGCGACGCCCACGCGCCGAGCCGCGAACCACGCGGCCGGGTGTGCCAGTACTCGGCGGTCTCCTCCGCCGACACTCGCGTGACCGGTCCCCGCACGGTGACCTGCCGGTGCACGGGAAGCCACGCGAACGTCGCGGACGCGTACGGCCGCGCCGCGAGCTGGCGGCCCTTGTTCGACTCGTAGTTGGTGAAGAAGGTGACGCCGTCCGCGTCGATGTCCTTGCACAGCACGGTGCGGGTCACCGGGCGGCCGTCCTCGTCGACCGTGCCGAGCACCATGGCGTTCGGTTCCGGTACCTCGGCGGCGATCGCGTCGGCGAGCCACCGCCTCAGCAGCGACAGCCAGCCGCCGGCGAGGTCTTCGGGTTCGAGGTCGGCGTCGACGGGCGCGGCCCCTTCGGGGCCGGCCTTCGCGTAGTCGACGCGCATCGCGGCGAGTTCCCCGGGACGCCGGGGTCGGTTCTGCGGATCTGACGACACGGGCGAAGACGCTACTCCGGAGACTGCGGGTCCGACCTGCGGCGGGGAGGTCTACAGTCTTGTTCGACGACAGCGGTGGGGTGCCCATCACATTCCGGCGCCTCGCCTCACAAGCAGTGCGACCCGGACCGGGCCGCACGAAAACAAGGAGAGTCCACCGTGGCATCGCGCGCGTCAGTACCCGAGGATTTCGTTGCCGGCCTCGAAGGCGTCGTTGCCTTCACCAGTGACATCGCCGAACCCGACAAGGACGGCGGCGCACTGCGATACCGCGGTGTCGACATCGAGGACCTCGTCGAGCGTGGTGTCACCTTCGGAGACGTGTGGGCACTGCTCGTCGACGGCAAGTTCGGTCGCGGCCTGCACCCGGCCGAACCGTTCCCCCTCCCGATCCACACCGGCGACGTCCGCGTCGACGTCCAGGCCGGCCTGGCCATGCTCGCCCCCATCTGGGGATTCCAGCCGCTGCTCGACATCGACGACGACACCGCCCGCGACAACCTCGCCCGCGCCGCGGTGATGGCGCTGTCCTACGTCGCCCAGTCCGCCCGCGGCATCTACCAGCCCGCGGTCCCGCAGAAGCGCATCGACGAGGCCAAGACCGTCACCGAACGCTTCATGGTCCGCTGGAAGGGCGAGCCGGACCCGGCGCACACCGCCGCCATCGACGCCTACTGGGTCTCCGCCGCCGAGCACGGCATGAACGCCTCCACGTTCACCGCGCGTGTCATCGCCTCCACCGGCGCCGACGCCGCCGCGGCCCTGTCCGGCGCGGTCGGCGCGATGTCCGGACCGCTGCACGGCGGCGCCCCCGCCCGGGTGCTGCCGATGATCGAGGAGACCGAACGCACCGGCGACGCCCGCGCGCTGGTCAAGGGCATCCTCGACCGCAAGGAAAAGCTCATGGGCTTCGGGCACCGCGTCTACCGCGCCGAGGATCCGCGGGCCCGGGTGCTGCGCAACACCGCCCAGCGCCTGAACGCCCCGCGCTTCGAGGTCGCCGCCGCGCTCGAGCAGGCCGCGCTCGCCGAACTGCGCGAACGTCGCCCGGACCGGGCCATCGAGACCAACGTCGAGTTCTGGGCCGCGGTGATCCTCGACTTCGCCGAGGTCCCGGCCGCGATGATGCCCGCGATGTTCACCTGCGGCCGTACCGCCGGCTGGTGCGCGCACATCCTCGAGCAGAAGCGCCTCGGGAAGCTCGTGCGACCGGCCGCGATCTACACGGGACCGGATCCGCGCTCCCCCGAGAGCGTCGAAGGCTGGGACACCATCGCACACAGCTGACCCGGCAGTCTTCGGGCGAATCGGAGGGGCCCCGGCCGGATCGGACGCAAATGCGGTGTCGGGGCCGGTGACACGGGCGGTCTAGACTACCTGTGCACCTGTCCCTCGACGCTTAGGACACGCATTCCGATGGCTGACGCTTCACCGATCATTCCCGCCGACCTCAAGCCCGCAGACGGCCGCTTCGGCTGTGGCCCCTCCAAGGTTCGCCCCGAACAGCTGCAGTCGCTGGTCGACGTCGGCGCCTCGGTGTTCGGTACCAGCCACCGCCAGAAGCCGGTCAAGGACGTCGTCGCGCGGGTGCGAGGCGGCCTGCGCGACCTGTTCTCGCTGCCCGAGGGCTACGAGGTCGTCCTCGGCAACGGCGGGTCGACCGCGTTCTGGGACGCCGCCGCGTTCGGTCTGATCCGCGAGCGTTCGCAGCACTTCACGTACGGCGAGTTCTCGTCGAAGTTCGCGTCGGTGGCGAAGAAGAACCCGTTCATCGGCGATCCGGTCGTCGTGTCGGCCGAGCCGGGTTCGGCTCCGGAGATCGTCGCCGACCCCGACGTCGACCTGATCGGCTGGGCGCACAACGAGACCTCGACCGGTGTCGCGGTCCCGGTTTCCCGCCCGGCGGGTTCGGAGAAGGCCCTCATCGCGATCGACGCGACCTCGGGTGCCGGTGGTCTGCCGGTGAACATCGCCGACGTCGACGCCTACTACTTCGCGCCGCAGAAGTGCTTCGCGGCCGACGGTGGGCTGTGGGTGGCGCTGATGAGCCCGGCCGCGCTCGAGCGCGTCGCCGAGATCAAGGAGTCGGGCCGCTTCACGCCCGAGTTCCTGTCGCTGCCGATCGCGATCGACAACTCGGTCAAGGACCAGACATACAACACCCCGGCGCTCGCGACGCTGCTGATGTTCGCCGACCAGATCGAGTGGATGAACAACAACGGTGGTCTGGAGTGGACCACCGCGCGCACCAAGGATTCGTCGTCGCGCCTGTACGAGTGGGCCGAGGCTTCGGAGTACGCGACGCCGTTCGTCGCCGATCCGGCCTACCGCTCGCAGGTCGTCGGCACCGTCGACTTCGTCGACTCGGTGGATGCCGCGGCGGTCGCGAAGATCCTGCGCGCCAACGGCATCGTCGACACCGAGCCGTACCGCAAGCTGGGCCGCAACCAGCTGCGCATCGGCATGTTCCCGGCGATCGATCCCGAGGACGTCACCCAGCTCACCAAGTGCATCGACTGGGTCGTCGGCCAGCTCTGAGTTTCACGTGACGGTGGAGGACCGGGCCCGCTGGGTCCGGTCCTCCGCTGTTTCCGGCCCGGGTGAAACTCTCGACTCCTGGTCGAGACTTCGGGTGAACCCAGCACCATAGCGCGTCCCGGGGGAGGTTGCACGACAACCCGCCGGGCGTGGCGCGGCGTGTCCTGACCTCACCGCCCCCACCGTTCCGTTACAGTCGGGCGGGTCAGTCGCGAACCGGCGCGAGGAGGTCATGGTGCGAGAGCTTCGAGTGGTCGGCCTCGAGCCCGACGGTTCCCACGTCGTGCTCGCGGATCCCGCGACCGGCGACAAGTTCCGCATCCCTGTCGACGACACCCTGCGCGCCGCCGCCCGCGGCGACCTCGCGCGTCTCGGCCAGATCCAGATCGAGACCAACAGCCAGCTCCGCCCCCGCGAGATCCAGGCCCGGATCCGCAGCGGCGCATCCGTGGAGCAGGTCGCCGAGGAAGCCGGCATTCCGATGGCGAAGGTCGAGCGTTTCGCCTACCCGGTGCTGCTCGAGCGGTCACGGGCCGCGGAGATGGCGCAGCAGGGTCACCCGGTCCGGCCGGACGGCCCCGCGGTCGAAACCCTGCTCGAGATCGTCACGCAGGCCTTCCGCACCCGCGGTCACAACATCGACGCCGCGACCTGGGACGCGTGGCGCGACGACGACGGCCACTGGGTCGCGCAGCTGCAGTGGAACGCGGGACGGTCCACCAACAGTGCGCACTGGCGGTATCAGCCCGACGCGCACGGCGGCACGATCGTCGCGCTCGACGACATCGCGAGCGACCTCGTCGATCCGGACTGCGCCCGGCCACTGCGGTATCTGACGCCGGTGTACTCGGCTCGGGACGTCGACGACACCCTCGACACCGACACGGTGGGCGAGCGGGCGTCGGCCGCCGCGGAGCCGATCACCCTGGATCGAGCGGAGCCGGAGCCGGCCGAGCAGCAGGTCACTGCCGAGGCCGAGGCCCCGGTCGTCGACTCCGACGAGGACGCCGAGGCCGAATCCGTTTCCGAGGACGATCCGCAGCCCAAGCTGGCACCGCAACACACGTCGGGCAAGGACAAGCGCGGCAAGCCCGCGCTGCCGTCCTGGGACGACGTGCTCCTCGGCGTGCGCAGCAACGGACGCGCCTGAGGACCGTCCCGATGGCGGCGTCCGTCTCGACTCTCTGGTACGTCGACGCCCCCGAACCGGCCACGGTGTTGTGCTCCGCCCGCCCGGACCGCGATTCCGCGCATGCGCTCGTGGGGCGACTCTATCCGGATCTGAATTCGGTTCCGCTGGAACGGGTTCCGCTGGTGGAGGCCGCCGCGTGCGCGGAGCGGGACCGGGTGTACGTGGGCAGCTATCCGGGTGTCACGGTGGTGTGCAGCCCCGACCTGCCGCAGCAGCCCTCGGAGACGCCCGAAACCTGGACGCACACACTGGGTTCCGAGCACACCTACGTGATCCGGTCGGATCCGCCGCGGGCTCTGGGGGCGTTCGCGCAGTGGCACCACGGGGAACTGCGACGCGCGTTCAGCGCGACGACCGTCGACATCTTCGAGGATCACGGCGTGCCGTTCGTGTGGGAACGACCGTTCTGGGCCGGTGACCATCCCGTGCGCTGGCCCGTCGATGTCACCCCTCCCCCGCAGGCACTGCCGTTCCATCCGCGCCGTCTCGTCGAGACCGCCAACGCGGCCTGGCTCGGATTCCGGTACATCGGCCGCGAATCCGGAGAGCCGGATCCGGCCGACATCGAGGTCTGGCGGTTCGGTCTCTACCGCGACGGCGAGACACCGCCGCCCGCAACGGATTTCACTCCACCGCCGGAACGACGGCGACGTCGCTGGTGGGGACTCCTCCGCTGACGGCCGAACCGGAGATCACAACGACGTCAGCAGGATCAGCCAGCCGAGGGGAATGCCCGCGGCGACACCCACAGCCACCCAGCGCCACAACGGAATCCGGCTCCACACCCACAAGGTCGGGGCGGCACCCGCACCGGCGACCAGGTTGACCCCGAAGGCGAGCACCGGACTGATGCCCACCAGCACCGAACCGAACGCGACGACCGTCACGACGGTCACGATGAGCGCGAACGCCGTGAGGGTCAGACCGGTTGCCCACGGGGTTGCCGAGGGAGCGGAGCGAGTCATCTCGGGATCCGCACCCGCTCGTAGAACGCCATGGCGGCAGCGGTCGCGACATTGAGCGAATCGGTGCCCGGCGCCATGGGGATACGCGCTCGCACGTCGGTGGCACGCATCGCGTGCTCGGTCAGTCCCGGACCTTCGGCACCGAGCAACAAAGCCACCTTCTCCCCCGTCATCGCTTCGGCGAGGGTAACAGCCCGAGGGTTCGGCGTGAGCGAGATCAACTGGAAACCGCGACCGCGCAGCAGATCGAGGTCGTGCGGCCAGTTCGGCAGGTGCGCGAACGGCACACGCAGCACGTGGCCCATGGACACGCGCACCGCGCGGCGATACAGCGGGTCGGCGCAGCCCTTGCCGAAGAGCACGGCGTCGACGCCGAGACCGGCGGCGTTGCGGAACATCGAGCCGATGTTCTCGTGATCGTTGACGCCCTCGAGCACCGCGACGGTCGTCGCCTTCTCTAGCACGTCCCCGAGGTCGAGGGGTTCGGGGCGGGACGCGGCGGCGAGAACACCCCGGTTCAGGTGGAACCCGACCACCTCGGCCATCACCTCGGCGGAGGCGCGGTAGTACGGCACGTCGACATCGCGCAGGTCGTCGGCGAGTTCCCCGAGCCGGCGGTCGACGCCGAGCAGGCTGTTGGGCGTGAACCGCGAGTCGAGCATGCGCTGCACGACGAACACGCCCTCCGCGATGACCAGGCCCTTGCCGCCCGGGAGATCGGGGCGGCGATCCGAGGAGTTGAGATCGCGGAAATCGTCCAGCCGTGGGTCGGCGGGATCGTCGATGTCGATGACGTGAACCACGTCGCCCATTGTCCCAGTTCACGCCTCGCGTGCAGGCGTCGGGGCGAGGGAATCCGGGTCCACCGGAATGTCGCGCTGCCAGGCCGCTGCGGCCGGGAGCGCTGCGTCGACGACCGGCCGGTCACAGGGCGACGACCGTCCGCAGCGCGGTGATGTCGGTCTCGTCGGTACGGGTGCGGCACGGTCGCCGCCGCCGTACCGACGAGCAGGTGGTTACTTGTCCTCGGTGACGAGCGTGGTGAGGATGCCCACCGCCTCGCGCAACGTGTCGAGACTCTTCTGATCGAGTTGCTGCAGCCGCTCCGTCAGCCACGCCTCCCGTGCCTGCGCCTCGTCGCGCAGCAGTTCCCGCCCCGCCTCGGACAGGTCGACGATGATCTGACGGCCGTCGGTCGGGTGCGGCGTGCGCTCCACCAGACCGAGATCGTTGAGTGATGCGATGACGCGTGTCATCGACGGTGGCTGGACCTTCTCACGCGCGGCAAGTGCCCCGGGGGTCATCGCTCCATCCTGGCTCAGCGTCGACATGGCCGACAGCTGGGTCAGGGACACTCGCGAATCGGTGCGTCTCCCCCGCAAATGACGCGTCAGGCGCACGACAGCCAGGGCGAGATCGCCCGCCAGTGCACGTGTTTCCGATGTCATGGCGAGCACAATACGTTATGCCACGGAAACTACCGACACATGTTCTAGGTGAGCACGTTGGTGATGGGATCCACCACGAAATATGCGGTGAACAATGCTGCTACCACCCACATCAGCGGGTGTAGCGTGCGGATTTTCCCGCTCGCCGCGTGCATCACCACCCAGGTGATGAAGCCCACGCCGATGCCGTTGGCGATCGAGTAGGTGAACGGCATCACCAGGATGGTCAGGAACGCCGGCAACGCGACCTCGAATTTGCTGAAGTCGATGTCCCGGACCTGCCCGATCATCAGGGCGCCCACCACGATCAGGGCGGGCGCGGCGGCCTCGATCGGCACCATCTCGTACAGCGGCGTCAGGAACATCGCGGCGAGGAACAGCACACCGGTGACGACGTTCGCCAGGCCGGTGCGGGCGCCGTCGGCGATACCCGACGCGGACTCGACGAACACGGTGTTCGACGACGACGAGGCAGCGCCACCGACGATGGCACCGGTGCCCTCGACGACGAGGGCGCGGCCCACGTTGGGCAGGTTGCCGTCCTTGTCGACCAGACCGGCTTCCTTACCGAGTCCGGTCATCGTGCCCATCGCGTCGAAGAAGTTCGCGAGCACCAGGGTGAACACGAGCAGCGTCGCGGCGATCACGCCGATGCGGGTGAAGGCACCGAACAGGTCGACATCACCGACCAGGCTCAGATCGGGCATGCCGGCCACCTGCCCGGGCACCTCGGGGGTGCTCAGGTTCCAGCCCTTCGGGTTGGTGCCCATCGACGGCCCGACGTCGGTGAGCGCCTCGACGATCGCCGCGACCACCGTGGTGATCACGATGCCGATGAGCAGACCGCCACGCACCTTGCGCACGACCAGCACACCCATCAGCAGCACACCGAAGACGAACACCGCGGTGGGCCACGACGCAATCGAGCCGTCGATGCCGAGACCGACGGGCACGGTGGTGCCGGCGGCGTCGGGGATGCGGCGGACGAAACCGGCGTCGACGAGGCCGATGAACGCGATGAACGCACCGATGCCGGCGGCGATGGCCGATTTGAGTTCCGGCGGAATCGCATTGAACACCGCGGTCCGGAATCCGGTCAGTGCGAGGACCACGATGATGATGCCGTCGATGACGACCAGGCCCATCGCCTCCGGCCACGTCACCTGCGGCGCGATGGTCACCGCGAGCAGACTGTTGATGCCCAGGCCCGCGGCGAGCGCGAACGGATAGTTGGCGATGATGCCGAACACGATGCTCATCAGTCCGGCGACGAGTGCCGTGACCGCGGCGACCTGGTTGATCGGCAGGATGTTGCCGAGCACGTCGACCTTGGCGGTGGCGTCCTCGGGCGAGAAGCTACCGAGGATGAGCGGATTGAGCACCACGATGTAGGCCATCGCGACGAAGGTGACCACACCGCCGCGGACTTCCCGGGACACCGTAGAACCACGTTCGGTGATCTTGAAATAGGTGTCCAGTAAACCGGTGCCTACGGCCATGTCGAATATCCACTCCGGAGAAGATTTGCTCGAGTCGCAACCGGGAGATTATTGCAGCGCGGAACTACTAGTCTGCAAATTGTGAAAGACGCAGATGACGTTGCCGCGCAGGTCCGACGCCTCGCCGATCCCCGGCCCGCGCTCGCCCTCGGCACCGTCGCGTGGCTCGTCGCGACGATCGTCGTTCTCGTCGTCGGAGACCGCTGGTCGGCGGCGCTTCCGGTGTGCGTGGCCGGAATCGTGGTGGGGCTGCTGGGATCTGCGCTCTTCCTCGTTCAGCGGCGCGCCGCGCGCCGCGGCCGGCGCGGGGCACAGGTCGGGCTGAACTGACGGATCGGGCCGCGAGCCGGGTGCGTCAGCGACGGATCCGCACCCGCGTGACCAACCACACCCACAGCAGAGCCCACAGCGACCCGAGGATCCAGCCGGCCACGACGTCGGTCAGCCAGTGCGCCGCGAGGTAGACGCGGGAGAGTCCGACGGCCACGGTGTAGCCGGCGAGACCGGCGTAGAGCGCCGCGCGCCACGGGCCCTGCGGACGCGCGGACCGGGCGAGAACGGCCGCGAGCGTGACCGCCAGGATCGCCGACATCATCGCGTGGCCGGACGGGAACGAGTGCGTCGACAGGTCCACCAGCCGCTCCGGCTGCGGCGGCCGGGCACGACCGAACAGCAGCTTGAGCAGGCTCATCACGGGCCAGCCGGTGAGAACCGCGCCGGCGACGAGCAGCGCGTCCTGCGGCCGCGACGCACGCATCAGCAACAGGGTCGCGACGATCGCGAGGATCGTGACCCCCACCGTGCCGCCGGTGTGGGTGACGACGGTGACGGCGGTCGTGATCGGCGGCTCCCGGACGCCGAGCATCCAGTCGAGTACCGCGACGTCGACGCTCACGACCCGGCACCACCGCTCGCCACGGCGGCGGCGAACCCGGCGGGCGTGCAGTGGGTGGTGCCGGATCGGTCCACCCACCAGGCCACCTCGCGCTCCCCCGTCACCGCACCCGAACAGCTCACGACGAGCCGGTCGTGAACGGTCAGCGGTCCCCGGGGCAGGGGCACCCCGGTGGTCGCGGCGGCGAGCACGGCCTGCGGTTCCCGCGACCATTCGGTGGCCCGGCCCGGGCCGGTCGGTTCGGCGGACACCGTGTCGGACGCGAGCGGGAGGTCGAGCAGTTCGGCGAGTGCACCCGCAGTTGCCGTGGTGCCCATCACGATCCGTTCCGCGGGGACGACGGCGGCGAGCCACGGACGGTCGAGCACGAGCGCGTCGGCCGCGTCGACGACGGTCCCGGCGATGCTGCGCACGGCGTCCGGCAGGTCCAGTGCGGCGACGTCGAGAACCCCGGACGCGTACGCGGCGGCGAGGGCACCGTGCGCGGCGGCGACGACCGCGGGTGCCGGGTCACGGTCCGGGTCCGCTAGGCGGTCGAGCAGCAGCGCGGCCAGTGCGGTGCTGTCGACGACCGGCGACGCCAGGCACGCCCGCAGCCGGTCGGCGTCGGGGTGCGGGCACGGATCGAGCAGGCCCTCGAAGGTCGTGTCGTCGGGGGCGCGCAATCGTCCCAGCGGCTGCCCGTCGAGAACCGCGTAGGTGCGCAGCCACCACGCGGTGTACCCCTCGCGGTCGGCCAGCGCGTCGGCGGTGTCGGGATCCGCGGCGAGCAGCGTCAGGGCTCTTGCCCATCGGGTTTCGTCGACGAGGTCGAGGTCGCGGACCGCGACGAGGGTGTCCGGGTCGGTGTCGACCGTCTCCCACCACTGCCCCTCGTCGGGCAGGTCGTGGTCCGGACCGGTGGGCAATTCCGCGCGCAGCACGGTGAAACCCCAGCCGACCCCGACGGCCCGCAACGCGTCCACGCCGTACCGGTCGATCACCTTGGAATCGACTGTCCCGAAAGGTGATTCGTCGACGAGAACATCGGCGAGGGGCGCATCGGGCAGGAGCAGTTCGTCGGCGGGAACCAGCTCGCCGTCGACGTCGGGCAGCAGCAGGGCCCCGAGATCGCGGGGCAGGGAGCCGCCGGGAACGTGCCCGGCGAGCCGCAGCACCGTGTCGGCGAGTTCCGCGGCGGCTTCGTCGTCGTCGGGGTCGACGTCCTCGACGGCGGCGAACAGCGCGGGGTCCGACAGCAGATCGACGGCGGTGACGGTGCCGGCCCCGAGCCGCGCGAGCAACGGGTGAGCGGCGTCCGGGTGCACCAGCCGCACCCACGGCAGCACGAGCGGGCCGTCCACCCCCAGATCGGCTCCGAGCACGGTGGTGCGCGGACCGGTGACGAGACGCCCGTCCGACAGCGGCACCGGAATCGACGCGAGTTCCTCCGCGACCACCGCGTCCACGACGAGCGGCTCGAGCGCGTCGTACAACCGGCGCCACCACTGCGGGTCGCGGTCGAGTCCGGCGAGCAGTTCGGCGACCCGGGCCGGGCCGATCCGGTGCACGTCCACCGCGGCGAGCAGCGACGCGTACCGCGGCCCGCACAGCGCGGGCGCGACGAGACCGGGCACGACGTCGGCGAGGGCCTCGGCCAGTTCGTCGGTGAGCCCGTCCAGCGCCGTCGCCCGTTCGGGCACCAGGTCGTCGCCGCCAGCGGCGGCGGGAAGCCAGGGGTGGGTGCGCAGTTCCGCGAGCACGGCCTCCCGGAGCAGTCCGTCGGCCTCGCTGCGCGCGAACCCGGGCACCGGCACCAGCGCGATCCGCTGGTCCGCGGGCAGCGCCGCGGCGAACCGCGCGTAGCCCTCGGCGATCCGGTCGAGCGGGGCGCCGGGCAGCAGCCGTCGCCGGTCCGGCTGCATCGGCACGTCGGCGACGACGAGGACGGGCAGCGACAGCTCCTCGTCGGACCGGGTGGGGGCGCGCAGCACGTCGTCGCCGAGGGGCGTGATCTCCCCGGCGGCGGTGACGGGAACCAGCCAGCGCGCGTGCGGTCCTTCGCCCTCCCACCAGCGGTGCTCGCCGACGACGATCTCGTGGACGCCGCCGCCGAGGTCCGTGCGGGTGCGGGTCAGTTCGTCGTCGCCGATGGTGATCGAGCCGAGGGCGGGCAGTTCCAGCAGCAGTTCCGCAGCCTCGGCGCGGAATCCGTCGAGCAGAGCACGCGCGTCGACATCCGGGCGCAACCGCAACACGATCTCGGTGTCGAAGCCGGACACCGGAGGTTCGGCGGTGGGCCACGCCAGGCGCAGGACCGGCACTCCGGACCGCGGTGGCGTCAGGTCGTGCTCGCGCAACACCGCGCGGGTGCGCTCGGCGGAGAAGCGGATCGATCCGGTCCGGGACCGGATCCCGATGTCGTCGGAGACCGCGAGAACGGCGGTGAAGCCGACACCGAAGCGTCCGACTCCCCCGGTTTTTGCGGACGCCCGCAGCGCTGTCAGCGCCTGCACGCCGGGGCCGTCCAGCGGGGAACCGGTGTTGGCGACGTGCAGGCCGTCGTCGCCGAGCCACACCCGCATCGCGCCGGTGATGCCCGCGCGGGTCGCGGCGTCGGCTGCGTTCTGGGCGAGTTCGGTGAGTACCCGGTCGCGGTAGCCGGCACGGACGAGGTCCGATTCGGTGGCGGTGTCCTCCCGCAGGCGGGTGGGCGACGACCGCCACGCGAGCAGCGTGCCGTCCCGCAGCGCCGCGGTACCGAACGGGTCCGCGGGGTCGGCCTGGGTCACGTCAGTCGGTCTGTTCCGGCCGGCCGGTGTCGTCGCTGGTCGTCGCCTCGTCGGTGACCGTCGGCTCCTCGGCGGGCGCCTCGTCGGTGGCGCTCGGCTCCTCGGCAGCGGGCACCTCATCGGTGACCGTCGGCTCCTCGCTGGCGGGCGCCTCGTCGGTGACCGTCGACTCCTCCGTGACAGTCGGCTCGGCGGGCGGCTCGGGCCCTTCGGCCTCGACGGTGCCCGACTCCGCCGGCGCGGCGGTGTCCGACTCTGCCGGGGCGGCGACCGTGATGATCTCCACCGCCGCGTCGTCGTACGCGTCGAAGCGGGGCGAACCGGCACCGGTCGGAAGCGTGGTGTCCGAATGGGCACCGCAGCCGTACTGGGCGTGCACGACGTGCCCGTCCGCGGCGAACTCGTTTCCACAGACCCCGAACGCCGCGTGCAGCGACCCGGCGAGCGGCAGGAAGAATCCGCACAGCATGCAGGTCGACGGGGCGGCCTTCGCCATCTCGGTGTCCGGGCCGTATGCCTCGAACCAGCGCTGGGCCGCGTCGAGGCGACCTTCCAGGCTCATGACCTGACGACGGCCGAGACCGATCTCGAGCGCGGTTTCGTCGACCTCGGGGTCGCCGGTCTCGACGTATCCCGGCACCAGGCGGGGATCGCCGGGGGCGGGGGCCAGCAGGTCGCCGGGGCCGAGGTCGCCGGGGCGGATCCGCTCGCTCCACGGCAGCCATTCGGGTGCGATCAGCGCGTCGGGTCCGGGCAGCAATGCCAGCTCGCTGACCGTGACGTGATCGGACTCCGGAGCGGCGGCCACGACGACCGCCCACTGCCAACCGCGGTAACCGGGCAGGTCGGCGACGAAACGGTGGGTGGCCGCGCAGTCGTTCTCCGCGGTCACACCCAGATGCGGGCCGATCCCGCCTTCGCCGAGCTCGTCGAGAGCCGCGCGGGCGATGTCGACCGCATCGGCGAGGACAGGTCGCACAGCCTCGGCGGAGCTTTCCGCGCTGGGGGCATCAGCAGAAGACACAGCACTCACGGCTCCCATTCTGCCGCACCCGAACGGGAGCGCGACCCTTGGCCGCCGGGACGGCGGCCGACGACTGCGATGATGGCAGCGTGCGACCGCGACAGGGCAGCAAACTCCCCGGGCCGATCCGAACCGCCGGTGTCCTGGCCCCGGCCACCGCGCTGCTCGCCGCCGGAATCCTCGCCGGGTGCGGCGACGAACCCGTCCCCGACCCCGGTCCGCCCGCCGACCGGCTGCGCGTCGAGATCGTCGCGACCCGGCCGCACGATCCCGAAGCGTTCACCCAGGGGCTCGAGATCTCCGACGGCGAACTGCTCGAGGGCACGGGCCGGAGCGGCCGGTCGTACCTGTCGGCGCGGGCCCTCGACACCGGCGTCGAACGCACGCGGGTGCCTGTTCCCGACGACATGTTCGGTGAGGGCATCACCGTGGCCGGGGACACGGTGTGGCAGCTGACCTGGAAGGACGGGGTGGCCATCGCCCGCGACCGCGACACGCTGACTCCCCGCGACCACGTCGAGTACGACGGCCAGGGCTGGGGCGTGTGCGCGGCCGGGGACCGTCTGGTGATGAGCGACGGTTCGTCCACCCTGACGTTCCGCGATCCGGCGACCTTCGACGTGCTCGGCAGCACGACCGTGCGCGTCGACGGCCGTGAGATCGACAACCTCAACGAGCTCGAGTGCGCCGAGGACGGATCCGTCTACGCGAACGTGTGGCAGACCGACCGGATCGTCCGCATCGACCCGGGCTCAGGGCGCGTGACCGCGACCATCGACGCCGGTGCCCTGCGCGACGCGCTCACCGACGAGCAGCGCGCGGAGATCGACGTTCTCAACGGGATCGCGCAGGTGCCGGGCACCGACCGGTTCCTCGTCACCGGCAAGTACTGGCCCACGATGTTCGAGGTGCGATTCGTCCCGTGAGCACCATGGATCACATCTCACGCCGGGACCTGTCTGCGCCCCCCGGGGACGGTGGGGAAGAATCGGAGGCGTGACCGATCCGGACGAGCGCCGACCCGCCGACCCGGCGCGCGGCCGTGCCGACGCCGACGGCAGCGACGCCGACGGCAGCGACTCCCGTTCGGCTCCGCGCTCCTCGCGTCCCGGCCGGCCCGACCCCGAGGCGAGCCATCCCGGCTACCGGAACTATCCGCCCCCGCGGCACCTCGGGTCGCGGCGCACTCCTCTGCCGCCGCTGCACCCCCTCGACGGGAATCGCAAACCCCGCGACGACGCGCGCGCGGCCTCGGAGTCCGACGCACCGCGCGCCCCGCGGATGCCGCGGAAGCTGACCGTGACCCGGGTCGCGGCCCTGCGCAGCCGGGAGCTGACGAACAAGGGCATCGCCACGTTCCGGCGCGCGGCCACCGCGGACGGCGCCGACAAGTCCGGGCTGACGGCGCTGATGTACGCGACGATGGCGAACTTCGCGAGCGACGCGGCGATCGCGGTGGCGCTGGCGAACACCTTGTTCTTCTCGGCCGCGACCGGCGAGGACAAGACGAAGGTCGCGCTGTACCTGCTCATCACGATCGCCCCCTTCGCGATCATCGCCCCGCTGATCGGCCCGTTGCTGGATCGGTTGCAGCACGGTCGCCGGCTGGCGCTGGCGGCGTCGTTCGCGCTGCGCTGCGTCCTTGCGGTGGTGCTCGTGTTCAACTTCGACAGTTGGGGCCTGTATCCGGCGGCGCTGGCGATGATGGTGCTGAGCAAATCGTTCTCGGTGCTGAAATCGGCGGTGACGCCCCGGGTGCTGCCCCCGGAGATCGATCTTGTCCGGGTCAATTCCCGGCTGACCGTGTTCGGCCTGGTCGGCGGCACCTTGGGTGCCGGTGCGGTCGCCGGCGCCGCGGCGTGGCTGTTCGGCTCGTCGGGTGCGCTGTGGCTGTGCGCCGGCATCACCGCGTTCGGCGCGTACCTGAGCATGCGGATCCCCGCGTGGGTGGAGGTCACCGAGGGCGAGGTCCCGGCGACGCTGTCCTATCACGGGTCCGAGGCCCGCACCGAGATGCTCGACACCAAGACGGAGGTGATCACCCCGCCCGGCACGCGACGCCGTCAGCCGCTGGGCCGGGCGGTGGTCACCGGACTGTGGGGCAACGGCACGATCCGGGTGCTGACCGGATTCCTGACCCTGTTCATCGCGTTCGTCGCGAAGTCCAAGACCGAGCACGACCCGCTCGTGCAGGCCGCGATGCTGGGCCTGGTCGGCGCGGCCGCGGCGATCGGCAACTTCGCCGGCAACGCGACGGGGGCGCGGCTGGCGCTGGGTCGTCCCGCGCTCATCGTCGTCCGCTGCACCGCGGCGGTGGTGATCGTGTCCGCGATCGTCGCGGCGACGGACAACATCTTCGCGGCCGCCGCCGCGGCGCTGGTCGCGGCGTGTGCGAGCGCCCTGGCGAAGGTGTCGCTGGACGCGTCGCTGCAGCAGGATCTGCCGGAGGAATCGATCGCGTCCGGGTTCGGACGTTCGGAGACGGTGCTCCAGCTGAGCTGGGTGGCCGGCGGCGCGCTGGGGGTCCTGTTGCCGCCCGAATACTGGATCGGCTTCGGTGTCGTCACGGTGGTGCTGGTTCTGGGACTGACCCAGACGATCCTGACCTACCGTGGGAAGACGCTGCTGCCCGGATTGGGCGGTAAACGTCCCGAGCACGCCGACCAAGAGACCGCCGGCCGGCGCACCCCGCGCGCGGCCGGACATTCGAGCAGGAACGGAATCAGATGACGCTGCAGGCCCGGACGAAGAAGATCATCGCGCTGATCGCGGTGGTCGTATTGCTGGCGGCGGGTGGTCTCGCCGCGGTGGTGTGGAAGCTCGTCGACTCGGCCGAACCGCAGCTCCCGACGATCACCGCCTTCGCGCACGGCAAGAGCGTGACGGTCGAGCCGACCCAGCACTGCAACCTCTACCTGGAGGAATGCGTCGAGAATCCGCTGGGCATGCTCGACGTTCCGGCCGGGTTCCCGCTGCAGTTGTCGTTGCCGTCCGAGATCTCCGACGCCCCGTGGCGCCTGATCGTCGTCTACGGCGATCCCAAGACGGGCCAGACGTTCGTGGACGGGCGCCTCTTCGAGCCCGGTGAGCAGCGCGCGGTCACCGTCCCGTCCGATCCGTCGATCCAGCTGCTCGGCGTCGAGATCCAGCTGCCGTCGGCCGTGCAGGACGAGACGGGCACCGCGATCGCCCACGCGGTCTGGGCACTCCAGACCTACTGACCGATCCGTCACACGACCCGATCTTCAACGACGAGGGCCTCCGGTGCATCACCGGAGGCCCTCGTCGTGAGTGCGGTGACGAAAATCAGGAGTCGAGCTCGCGGGCGACGGCGCGCAGCACCTCGGAGATCCGCTGGGCGGCCTTGCGGTCCGGGTACTGGCCGCGCCGCAGGTCCTTCTGGACCGACGCCTCGAGCAGGTTGATCATGTCCTCGATCATGCCGTGCAGTTCGTCGGGGCTGCGCCGCTTCTTGTCCGCGGTGCTCTCGCGGCGACCACCCTTCTGTCGCAGGGTGGGCTGTTCGAGCAGTTTCACGCTCAGTGCCTGCGGGCCGCGGCGGCCGACTGCCATGCCGAACTCGACGCGCTGTCCCGGCTTGAGGGCCTCCACCCCTTCCGGGAGTGCGGACGCCCGGACGTAGACGTCCTCGCCTTCCTCCTGGGACAGGAAGCCGAAGCCTTTTTCGACGTCGTACCACTTCACCTTGCCGCTTGGCACCGCGCTCACCCGCTCCTCGACAGCTGTACCCGTCCGGGCACCTGTGGATATGCAAAACAACGCGCCCCGCAATCGGGTGCGGGACGCGTAGACGGCCGCCAGTGTACCCCGACCCGTGCGAGGGCCACGTACCTGCGCGACCCACTACCGTGGACGACGTGGGTACTTCCGATTCTTCTACGCGTCCGGGCAACGGCCTGCTGAAAGCAGCGCTGGTGTGCTTCGCCGTCGGTATCGTCGCAGTTGTCCTGATTTTCCTGACCCCGGTCGTCACGGACGGCAAACCGGGCCTGGTGCTGTATTCGCTGACCGCGGCCTGGCCGCTGGGCTTCCTGCTGGCAATCGCGTTCGCCCTGCGGTCGGGCCGTCGCGCGCGTGGAGGTGGATCGTGAAGTTCCTGCTCAACGTCATCTGGCTGATCTTCGGCGGACTGTGGCTGGCACTGGGCTACTTCCTCGCCGGCATCATCTGCTGCCTGCTGATCATCACGATCCCGTTCGGCATCGCGGCGTTCCGCATCGGCGTGTATGCGCTGTGGCCGTTCGGCAAGACCGTGGTCGACAAGCCGACGGCCGGGGTCGGTTCGCTGATCGGCAACATCATCTGGGTGATCGTCGCGGGCGTGTGGCTCGCGATCGAACACATCGTGACCGCGGTCGCGATGGCGATCACGATCATCGGGATTCCGCTCGCCATCGCGAACCTGAAGATGATTCCGATCTCACTGATGCCGCTCGGCAAGGACATCGTCTCCGTCCGATCACTCCAGTCACACCTGTGACGTTAGTCACATCACGTCCCGATAACATTCCGGCCTCGAACGCGCCGGGCGCCCGCAGATAGGGCGCTACCTGCGGATTCTCGAGCACTCCCGTCCAGGTCACCTGCTTGCGCGCGAAACATGGCGCGTTATCAATTGGTGACACTCCGCCCCCGGAACCGTTACCTTCGAATCCGGTCGGACTGGTCCGGCCGACCCGGATCCGCCGCGCCAAATCCTGTCCCGCGGAACCGGACCCCCAACGAACGATCCAGGGGACAGGAAACGGGGGACCCACACGGTCTCCCAGGGAGCGGAAGTTCCCAGGAGGCACCCGGGCACGAGCACCAGCAACGGCCCTAGGGGTGAAGCCGAATCGCTCCCAGCGGGAGCGTCGCGGCCGGGCTACCTCTTCAGCCCGAACCCGACAGCTGACCTCGTAGGCGCGTGCGGAGAGGAACCGGAGCAATGAGCGGACGCCATCGCAAGCCCACCAACACCGGCCGTACCGTCGCGAAGTTCGCGCTGACCAGCGCGGTTCTCGGCGTCACCGGCGTCGCATTCAGCGGCACCGCCAACGCAGCCCCCGATTCCGACTGGGACCGCCTCGCGCAGTGCGAGTCCGGCGGCAACTGGGGCATCAACACCGGCAACGGCTACCAGGGCGGCCTGCAGTTCTCGCCGAGCACCTGGAACGCCTACGGCGGCACGCAGTACGCACCGACCGCCCACCAGGCCACCCGCGACCAGCAGATCGCCGTCGCCGAGCGGGTCCTCGAAGGCCAGGGCTGGGGCGCATGGCCGTCCTGCTCCTCGAGCCTCGGCCTGAGCAGCGCACCCACCCAGCGTTCGGCGCCGACCTCCGGCACGCTCGCGGACAAGGTCGAGACGCCGCAGGAGCAGTCTGCTCCGCAGGCCGCTCCCGAGGCCGCGCCGACCCTGCAGGACAGCATCCCGTTCCTCGCGCCGCAGAGTGCCAAGGAAGGCTTCGCCCAGGGCATCGAGGCGCTGCGCGCCGCCGGCATCCCGGTCGATCAGGGCCTGGTCGATCAGGTCACGGCCATCCTGCCGAACTGACACGAACACAGAGAAGGGGCCCCGCACCGGATCGGTGCGGGGCCCCTTCTCTGTGTTCGGAAGCTCTGCGTTCGAAAGCCTGAGGTTCGGAGAATCAGCGGTTGATGACGGTCTGCGGGTGCGTGTACGGGAGGGACTCGACCGGAAGCGGGAACTCGGTCTCCTCACCGTACGGAGAGAGCGGACCCGAACGCGTGGAGGACAACTCGGTGACGGCGAGATCGCCATCGACAAGTTCCGGCCACCCGCGATCAACGTACGTGTTCTTCGAATTGTTCGCCATGCGCTCATTTTGGCAGGTGAGTTCGCAGTGGGCCACCTCAGGTCTCTAATCTGGGACGAATGACCCCGACCACCTCGTCCGGGCCCGACTCCGGGCCCCCCACCCTCGCCCGGTGGCTGACCGGACGTCGCGACTCCGACCTCGCCGCGCTGCTGCGCGCCCGGCCGGATCTGGTGGTGCCGCCCCCGGCCACGATGACCGTGCTGGCGAACCGCGCCCAGCAGCGGGCGTCGGTGTTCCGGGCCGCCGACGAACTGACCACCGGCGACTTCGGGGTCATCGAGGCGCTCGCCCGGCTCGGGGCCGCAGAGAAGCCCGTCACGCGCCGCGCGCTGCTCGACCGGCTCGCCGGTCGCACCACCGCGAAGAACGTCGATCGCACCCTGGACCGTCTGCGCACCCTGCTGCTCGTGTGGGGTTCCGCCGACGAACTGTCGCTGGTTCCGGCGGCCGCCGACACCGTGCCCTGGCGCATCGCCCGCAGCACTGCCTCCGATCTTCCGGACGACGCCGAGCTCGCGGCGATGATCGACGACCTCGACGCCGCCCGCCGCGGCATCCTCGACACCCTGGCCCGCACCTCCCCCGTCGGCCGGACCAAGGACGCCGCCGCGGACACGCCCGCCGACCGGCCGGTGCAGCAGCTGATCGCGTCCGGGCTGCTGATCCGCCTCGACGACGAGACCGTCGAACTCCCCCACCGGGTGGGCCAGTATCTCCGGGGCGAGGCACCGTTCGATCCGGCCGCGCTCGCGCCGCCGCCCGCGGCGCCGGCCACGCACACCGTCGCCGACATCAACTCGACCGCCGCGGGTGCCGCCCTCGAACTGCTGCGGCACGCCGAGGAACTGATCGACGCACTCGGTACCACCCCAGCCCCCGCGCTCAAATCCGGGGGACTCGGCGTCCGCGAGGTGCGCAGGCTCGCGAAGACCGTCGGCATCGACGAAACCCACGCGGCGCTGCTCGTCGAGGTGCTCGCCGCGGCCGGACTGATCGCGCGGGGCCTGCCGGACCCGCCGCCACCCACCGACGTCGACGACTACTGGGCTCCGACGACCTCCGCCGACGGCTGGATGAAGGCTCCCGCCGGACACCGGTGGGCGGTGCTCGCCGGCGCGTGGCTCGACTCGCCGCGGCGGCCGTGGCTCGTCGGCCGCCGCGACCAGAACGACAAGCCGATCGCCGCGCTGTCCGACGAGGTGCAGTCCCCGCCCGCAGTTCGCGACCGGCGGCTCCTGCTCGAATACCTCGCGGAGACCCCCGGATCGGCGCCCGACGTCGGGCAGATCCGCGCGGCACTGGCCTGGCGTCGGCCGCGGTGGGCGGGGCGGCTCGGGGGTGACGCGGTCGCCGAAACGCTGCGGGAGGCCACCGCGCTCGCCGTCGTCGCGCACGGGTCGATCGCATCCCCGGGCAAGGCACTGCTGCACGGCGGCGACGCCGAAGCCGAGATGGAAGCCGCGCTACCGGAGCCGGTGGACTACGTCCTCGTGCAGGCGGACCTGACCGTGGTCGCACCCGGGCCGCTGGTGCCCGATCTCGCCGCGCGCATCGCGCTCGTCGCCGACGTGGAATCGGCCGGCGCGGCCACGGTGTACCGCATCAGCGAGGGCAGCGTGCGGCGGGCGCTGGATGCCGGCACCGGGGCCGGAGACCTGCACGCGCTGTTCGCGACGCATTCGCGGACCCCGGTGCCGCAGTCCCTGACCTATCTCATCGACGACGTCGCGCGGCGGCACGGACGGCTGCGCACCGGCATCGCGTCGTCGTTCGTGCGGTCCGACGATCCGGCGCTGCTCGCCGAGGTCCTCGCCGCGCCGGTCGCCGCCACCCTGGCGCTGCGCGCGCTGGCACCGACCGTCGCGATCTCCCAGGCTCCGCTGGCCGAGGTGCTGCAGGAACTGCGGGCGGCGGGTTTCGCTCCCGCCGGGGAGGATTCGTCGGGCACGGTCCTCGATCTGCGCCCGCCCGGTGCCCGGCTGGCGGTGCCGCGCACGCGCCCCCGCTACACCGGCCCGGTCCCCCCGACCGCCGAGCAGCTCGACACGCTGGTCCGTACCCTGCGCGCCGGTGACCGGGCCGCGACCACGTCGGCGTCGAAGTCGGTGCAGGCGGACGGAAGCCGGTCCGGCGGTGCCGCCACGATGGCGCTGCTGCAGCTCGCGGTGCGCAGCAAGCGCAGCGTCAACCTGGGGTACGTCGACGCGCAGGGCGTCGCGACCCGGCGCATCGTCGACCCGGTCGCGGTGAGCGGCGGCACGCTCGAAGCGTTCGATCCGGCCGCCGGCACGGTGCGCAGTTTCGTGCTGCACCGGGTCACCTCGGTGGCGCTCGTCGACTGACGGGCACCGACTACCCGGCCCCGGCACCGGCACTCTGCGGAGCCGCCCTGCCGGGTCCGCCACCCCGCCC
>NZ_JALPTB010000043.1 GCF_023218075.1 Rhodococcus sp. HM1
GGTGCCGATGCGGTGACCGGCCCTGCGGTGCGTGCCGATCCCGCTCCTCCGGGACACGCAGCAAGGCAACAGGAAGAATCGGAGAGTATGACGGAGTATCGGATTTCTCGTCGACTGTTGTGAGCCTCCGTCGTTCCGCCAGTGCCACCCGATTGCTCGCGCCGGCCTGCGCGAACGGCAGGACATGCCGGGGGAAGACGAAGATGGTGCGCCGCATCGACAGGTGCTTGACCAGCGAACGGTCGGTGTAGAGCGCCTCGTCGAGATCGGCGACGGTGACATCGGCGACGCGTGCCCACGCCGAGAGATACACGGTCGGCGCGTCGGTCCCGTGCAGGCACACCATGCTCGTCGCCGCGTCCACCGCGTCCGCGGCGCGATGCCCCGGAGACAAGCGGTGCCTGCGTGTTAGCCGTGCCCTGCGTTCGCCCACCCCGACCGTGCGCACCGTCATGCCGGCAACTGTAGGTGCGGCCACCGACATCCGTTGGTAGCGTCGGGCGGTGACCTGGACCGAGATCCGCGATCCCGACGAATTGACGGCGTTGTTCGGCGTCCCGACGTTCCGGGCGGCGAACAAGGTTCGGGCACGGCTGCACCTACTCGACATCGAGTGGCTCGCGGCGTCGCCGTTCTGCCTGGTGGGCACGTCCGACGAGACGGGCCGCTGCGACGTCTCCCCCAAGGGCGACCCTCCCGGCCGGCTCGTGCACGTTCTCGACGACACCACCATCGCGCTGGCCGAACGGCCGGGCAACAAGCGCATGGACGGCTACCGCAACATTCTCCGGAATCCGTTCGTGGGCTTGAACTTCTTCGTCCCCGGCCGCGGGGACACGCTCCGGATCAACGGCCGCGCCCGGCTGGTGACGGAGGCGCCGTTCTTCCACGATCTCCGCGTCGCCAACCATCGCCCGAACCTGTGCCTGGTCGTCGAGATCGAGGAGGTCTTCCACCACTGCGCCAAGGCGTTCATGCGGTCGAAGCTGTGGGATCCGGACACGTGGAATCCCACGGTTCTGCCGTCGGTCGCGGCGCTGGCGAAGGCGACCGTCCCCGACGCACCCGAGACGCTCGAGGAACTCGAGCGGTATTACGGACCGTCCTACGCGCAGCAGCTGTACCGCCCGAAGCAGCCGCGGTGACTCACGCCGCGTGAGACCCGCGCCAACGGGATTGAGCGGGGCACCTGCGGTTGCGGATGCGCTACCATCCGCACTCGGAGACTCGCCCCGCTCTGGACACAGTGAGCAGCTCGCCGTCGTTCGACGTCCTGCCGGACGCCGAGCGCGAAGAGCCCCGGCTGGCATGTGGGTTTAGCCGCAACCATCCGGTCGATCGACACTACTTGTCGCAGGCAATGCCGTCCTTGTCCCGGTCGAGATGAGTTCCATAACCCGGCTCGCCCTTAAGGATTGGAGCAGCCCCGGCAGCCTTCGCCTCATCACAGTTCCTGTACGACACGGTCGGTTGCCGCGGAGCCGGAGGCGGCGTGTACTCCGTCGTGGGCGGAGGCGTGTACTGAGTCGTCGGAGGTGGGGTGTACGCCGGGGCAGGCGGCGGTGTGTACACCGTGGTCGTCGTCTCGACCTGGGGCACCAGCGGCACGACAGCAGGTGCCGTTGTGGCTGTGGTGGTGGGCGGGACCGTCGTTGTTGTAGTCCGAGGAGCCGTTGTGGTTGTCGGAGCCGCCGAACTGGTCGTTGTAGCGACTACGGCGGCCGGAGCGTCCTTCTTGTCCTCGGTATCGACAACCGAGCCGAGGACAGCGAACCCGAGGACGCCAGCGCCGAGGACCCACGGCCAGGTCTTGCGCTTCTTCCCGTTGTTGGCGGGATCACCAGCTTCGGCAGCACCGAACGCCTGAGTAGGGGCGTAGGCCCCCTTGGGCCTGGTGTGGCCAGTCCACTGTTGACCGTCCCAGTAGCGATCGATCGACGGATCGTAGGGGTCTGGGTGCCAACCAGCAGGTGGGTTCATCAGAGGTCCGTTCTGAGAGGTACGTTCCGCAGAACGTCGCCGGGGCCGAATGGTTTGTTACATCACACAAAGAATGATTGCCGGAGCCGGTCATCCGCTCCGCTGCGACAAGCCCCTATCCGCTGCCCCGGCCTGATCCGGAGCCAGCTGTAGGCATTCACACAATCGATTAGGTCGCCCGGGAGACCCCCGGGCAGCACAATCCATCAGCGTGTTCTGGGACTTGCGTCAGGGTGTGCTGAGTTCAAGTTGCCGCCCCGATTCTGGCAAGGTGGTCGGGTGTTCCGAGTGATGTTCCACGAACCCCGCATACCCCCCAACACCGGTAACGCGATCCGCATGGTCGCCGGTACCGGCTGCGAACTGCACCTGGTGGAACCGCTTGGGTTCGACCTGTCGGAACCGAAATTGCGGCGTGCGGGACTGGACTACCACGACCTGGCGTCGGTGACGGTGCACGCAGGGCTGCAGGAGGCCTGGGATGCGCTGCAGCCGGAGCGGGTGTACGCGTTCACCGCGCACGGCGAGGTGTCGTACGCGTCGATCGAATACCAGCCGGGAGACGTGCTGCTGTTCGGGCCGGAACCGACGGGCCTGTCCGACGAGGTCCTCGCCGATCCGCACATCACTGCGCAGGTCCGTATCCCGATGCTGCCCGGCCGCCGGTCGCTGAATCTGTCGAACGCCGCTGCCGTCGTCACCTACGAGGCATGGCGACAGCACGGATTCGCCGGGGCCGTCTGACGTTCGCCCGCCCGCGAGACATCCGCGCGCGACCGGCAGCGCGCGGATATCCGCTGGATTGGCGGCTGCTCAGCTCGCGACTACGGTTGCCATGTAGGGATCCATGACGTCGGTCAGGTTCTCCCACGGTACGGTGATCGTGACGAGCCCGACCGCGTGCGGCCCGACCTGGTAGTCGTCGAAGTGGATCTCCATGCCCGCGGGGGTCGGCAGCCAGTTCGCGAAGTTCGCCGTCTCGGGGGCGATGCCATCGGCGAAATATTCCGGACCGGCCGCGGTACCGGGCAACAGCAGAGCCGCCTGCTCGGACAGCTGGTTCAGCCCGGCCTGCAGGTCCGGGAACAGGTCCTGCAGCGTGATCGGGGCTGCGGTGTCCGTGTTCACCACGACCGTGGCGACCAGCGGTGTCGGGTGCGCGCCCGGCGGATTCGCGTTGTAGGAAGCGACGAGCAGACCTGCGACGACGTGCTCCCCGATGCGCGTCACCTCGTGTTCCTGTGTCGAGAGCGTGTAGCTCATGTCGTCGGAGCGTTGGATCCAGTCCTCGAGCGCTGCCCGCATCGACTCGTTGAACTCGGTGACGACGGCCGGGTCCCCGCCACTGATCTGCGGGATCACCACGTCGTAGTCGACCGTGTCGGTCGAGCCCGACACCAGGATCTCCTCGGCCCGATAGGGTGCGGACACCTCGGGTTTCTCGGAGACACCGGCAGACGGCTGCGAATGCGTCTGCTTCGAGCCGGGGGCGTCCGTTTCGGCTGCATCCATCTGCGTTGCGGCCGTGGCTGATTCGGGTACCGGCGTGCCGGATTCCGTTTCGCCACCACACGCGGCCAGCAGCACGGCCGCGGTCGTGCAGGCACCGGCAGCGAGCATTCGGGTCCATCGGCCGTTCATCCGCCTAGTCATCGTCCGCCTCCACCTTCGGGTTCTCGTCGGGGGTTTCCGCCGGAGTTCCGGGGGTTCCGGGCCGGCGGCGTCCGATGCGGGCGAGCAGCCGGACGATCAGGTAGACGATGCCGGCACCCAGGAGGAAGAACACGATCCACGGCAGTGCCACCCCGAGCGCGACGATCGAATCGCCGATCGCGGACCGCAGGTTGTCCCAGCCCGCGAGCACTCCGTCCCAGAAGCTGTCGCGGTCGTCGGGGCGGCGTGGTTCGGCGCTGATGTCGACGGTCAAGGTGGACAGGTCGATCTGATCCGACAGGTACCGCTGCTGCGCGGTGAGACTGTCCAGCTCCGCCTGACGATCCGCCAGCGCGTTCTCCGCCTCGATGAGATCGGCGGTGTTCGCGGCGGACTCCATCAGCGCCCGCAGTCGGTCCACGGATGCCTGCAGGGCGGAGATCCGCGCCTCGAGGTCCGTGTACTGCAGGGTGACGTCGTCGCGCGTGGTGGTCAGGCTGGTCACCTCACCGAGACCGCGGAGTTCGTCGATGGTGCCTTCGAGCCGGTCCGCCGGAACCCGCACCGTGAGCACGCTGCTGATCCCGGGCTGTTCGGTGACGGAGTCGACGCGACCGCCCGAGTCCTCGACGATCGTCACCACCTGCCGTCCGACCGCGATCGGATCGTCGGCGGTGATCATCAGGTGTCCGGTGACGATTTCCTTGCGTTCGGTCGCCTGCGTGTCGGCGGGGGCGGATTCGCGGGTGCCGTCGGCCAGGGACGGCGACGGCGGCATCGACGCGGACGGGGCGCTTCCGGAGTCGGAGCCGGTTCCGCCGCAGCCGGTGGCGAGCAGGGCTATCGCGGTGAGCAGGACCACCAGCAGCCGGTTCATGGCGGCGATCCTAACGAAAGTCGCGGGACTTCCCCGCCGTTCGCAGATCCATCCGCTGCAGCCGGTCCGCGACGACGGTGACCGCGCCCTCCGCGTTCTGCACCCGTCCGCGCACCAGCAGCGCCGGGGCGGTGTGCGCGAGCGTGCGGTATTTCGCCCACAGCCCCACCGAGCAGACGACGTTCACCATGCCGGTCTCGTCCTCGAGATTGAGGAAGGTCACGCCCGCGGCGGTCGCGGGTCGCTGCCGGTGGGTGACCGCGCCCCCGACCAGTACCCGTTTCCCATCGGGGATCTGCAGCAACCGTCCGGCGGGCACGACACCGAGCGCGTCGAGTTGCGGGCGCAGGAACTGCGTCGGATAGCTGTCCGGCGACACACCCGTAGCCCACACGTCCGCCGCGGCGAGTTCGACGTCGCTCATGCCGGGCAGTGCCGGCGCCTGCGTGGATGCCCCGATGCCGGGGAGCCGGTCGGGGCGTTGCCCGGCCGCTGCTCCCGCCGCCCACAGCGCTTCGCGGCGGGTGATCCCGAAACAGGTGAGTGCTCCCCCGGTGGCGAGCGATTCGGCCTGAGCGGTGGTCAGTTCCACCCGGGTCGTCAGGTCCGGGAACGACGTGTACGGCCCGTGCTCGTCGCGTTCGGCGACGATGCGTGCGGCCAGAGCGTCGCCGATATGCCGGACCGCGCCGAGGCCGAGCCGCACCTCCCGGCCCCGGTTCTCGGTGGTGGCGTGGGTGAGGCTCGCGTTGATGTCCGGTCCGTGCACGACCACCCCGTGCCGGCGGGCGTCGGCGACGAGGGACTGCGGGGAGTAGAACCCCATCGGCTGAGCGCGCAGCAGGCCCGCGCAGAATGCCGCCGGGTGATGCAGCTTGAACCAGGCGGAGTAGAACACGAGCGACGCGAAACTCTGCGAATGGCTTTCCGGGAAACCGAAATTCGCGAACGCATGCAATTTCTCGTAGATGCGGTCGGCGACGGCGCCGGTGATGCCGTGTCGCTCGCGCATACCGTCGTAGAGTCTGCCGCGCAACCGTTCCATCTTCTCCGTCGAGCGTTTCGCACCCATCGCGCGGCGCAACTGGTCGGCTTCGGCGGCGGTGAAGCCGGCCGCGTCGACGGCCATCTGCATGAGTTGTTCCTGGAACAACGGCACACCGAGGGTCCGTTTCAGCGACTTCTCCAGGCACGGATGGTCGTAGGTGACGGGTTCGAGTCCGTTGCGGCGCCGAATGTAGGGGTGCACGGATCCGCCCTGGATCGGACCGGGACGGATCAGCGCGACCTCGACCACCAGGTCGTAGAAGTTGCGCGGCTTCAGCCGGGGCAGTGTCGCCATCTGGGCGCGCGACTCCACCTGGAAGACCCCCACGGAGTCTGCGCGGCACAGCATTTCGTAGACGCCACGTTCGGTGAGGTCGAGCTGTGCGAGATCGACGGTGACGCCTTCGTTCTCGGCGACCAGGTCGATCATGTAATGCAGCGCGGAGAGCATGCCGAGGCCGAGCAGGTCGAACTTGACGAGTCCGGCTGCGGCGCAGTCGTCCTTGTCCCACTGCAGCACGCTGCGCCCGGGCATCCGCGCCCATTCGACGGGGCACACGTCGGCGATGGGTCGGTCGCAGATGACCATGCCGCCGGAGTGGATGCCCAGGTGCCGCGGGAGTCCTTCGATCTGCGCGGCGAGTTCGAGCACCGGACGCGGGATGTCTGTGTCGGTCTCGGTGGTGACGCCGTGCCAGCGGCTCACCTGACGGCTCCACGCGTCCTGCTGGCCCTGCGAGTGCCCGAGCGCGCGGGCCATGTCGCGGACGGCGGACTTGCCGCGGTAGGTGATGACGTTGGCGACCTGCGCGGCGTACTCGCGCCCGTACTTGCTGTAGACGTGCTGGATGGCTTCCTCGCGGCGGTCGGATTCGATGTCGATGTCGATGTCCGGGGGGCCGTCGCGTTCCGGGGACAGAAAGCGTTCGAAGAGCAGTTCGTTGCGCACCGGGTCGACGTTCGTGATGCCGATGGCGTAGCAGACGGCGGAGTTGGCTGCCGAACCTCTTCCCTGGCACAGGATGTCGTTGTTCTTGCAGAAGGTGACGATGTCGTGCACGACGAGGAAGTAGCCGGGGAAGTCGAGCCGGCCGATGACGTCGAGTTCGTGTTCGAGCTGCCGGTAGGCGGCCGGATTGCGTTCCGGTGGCCCGTAGCGGCGGTGCGCGCCGTCGAAGGTGAGTTTGCGCAGCCAGGTGAATTCGGTGTGACCGGCGGGTACGTCGAACGGCGGCAGATTCGGTGCGATGAGCCGCAGATCGAATGCACATTCGCGGCCGAGTTCCGCGGCGTGGTGCACCGCGTGGGGATGGGCGGCGAACAGCTGCGCCATCTCGGCACCGGAACGCAGATGACCGCCGCCGGTGGGGGCGAGCCTGCCCGCGGCGTCGTCGAGGCTCTGCCGATCGTGGACGGCGGCCATCGCCATGGCGAGACGCCTGCGGGACGGGTCCGCGAAGTGCGCCGCGGTGCTCGCGATGCAGGTCAGTCCGTGCGCCTCGGCGAGCGCAGCCAGGGCCGCATTGCGTTCGTCGTCGTCGGGCAGTCCGTGCCGGGTCAGTTCGACGGTGACGCGGTCGGCGCCGAACCGGTCGATCAGCTCGCGCAGGGCGGCCGTGGCCGCGTCGGGTCCGCCGGTCTCCAGGGCTTGCCGGACGTGGCCCCGGCGGCAGCCGGTGAGGATCTGCCAGTGGCCGCCGGCGGCGTCGGAGAGTGCGTCGAGGTCGTACCACGGGGCGCCTTTGGTGCCGCCGGCGAGGTGCGCGGCGGCGATCTGCCGGGACAGCCGCCGGTAACCTTCCCGACCGCGGGCGAGGACGAGCAGGTGCGCGTCGTCCAGGCCGAGTTCGGCGCCGAACACGGTGGGCACCTTCAGTTCCCGAGCGGCCTCCGCGAACCGGACGACGCCGTACAACCCGTCGTGGTCGGTGAGCGCCAGCGCCTCGAGGCCGAGCCGCGCGGCCTCCTCGACGAGCTCCTCGGGCGTGGAAGCACCGTCGAGGAAACTGAACGCCGAATGCGCATGCAGTTCGGCATAGGGCACGACCGGTCCGTCGGGTCGACGCACCCGGGCCTCGTATTCCGGACGGGTACGCGACCAGGCCGGGCTGTCGCTGCCGTCGCCGGGGAACTCCGGGTCGCGGCGGGGACGTCCGGACAGGACCCGTTCCAGCTCTGCCCACGTGGGCGGGCCGTTACTCCACCCCACGCGACCACACCACCGTATCGAACATGTGTTCGATGATACCCGTCGGTGCGGAGGTGTGGTCGGTAGACGGTGCGGTCAGTAGCTGCGGCCGACGATCGCCGTCAGTTCCTCGGCCGGGGTTCCGGCATCCGGGATGCCGCCGTCGGCCGCCTGAAGGCATCGGACGGTCACGGCCTGCGCGTTGAGTTCGCGCTCGCCGTGCTCGCCGAGAGCGTTCCAGGGAATCCGAGCGAAACCGGTGGCGCTCGCATCGAGCGCCTCGGCCACGGTGGCAGCGTCGGCCGTGTACCGATCGAGCCGGTCCCGCGCCGCGGCGAACATCTCGGTGTGGATCACGTCGAATAGTTCCCGGACCGCCGCGACCGCGGATTCGGCAGCGAGGGTGAGCTTCTGCTTCGTGTCGCGCCTGACCAGGGTGTACTCGCCGCGCTCGAGGTCCCGGGGACCGATCTCGATCCGCAGCGGCACGCCCTTGAGTTCCCATTCGGTCGTGCGGCGTCCGAATCCCTGGTCGGTGCGAGCATCCAGCCGCGCCCGCACACCCGCGGAGACGAGGGAGTCGGCGAGTGTCGAGGCCGCGGTCACGGTGGGATCGTCGTCCTTGACGCCGATCACCACGGCCTGCACCGGAGCGATCCGCGGCGGGAGGCGAAGCCCCTGGTCGTCGCCGTGCGCCATGATCAGGCCGCCGATCATCCGCGTGCTCGATCCCCACGAGGTGGTCCAGCAGGTCCGGGACCTGCCCGACGTGTCGGTGTAGGTAATGCCGAACGCGCTCGCGAAGTTCCGGCCCAGCTCGTGGCTGGTGGCCATCTGCAACGCCTTGCCGTCGCCCATCATCGCTTCGCACGTCATGGTGGTCACCGCGCCGGCGAACCTCTCCCGGTCCGTCTTCACCCCGACCAGAACCGGGATCGCGAGCATGTTCTGCAGGAAGTCCCGATAGACGTCGAGATGGATACGCCGGGCGAACGCGGCGGCCTCCCCCTCGGTGGCGTGGGCGGTGTGCCCCTCCTGCCACAGGAACTCCGTCGTACGCAGGAAGATCCGCGGGCGCATCTCCCAACGCACCACGTTGGCCCACTGATTCAGCCGCATCGGCAGATCACGATGCGACTGAACCCATTTGGCCATCAGTTCACCGAACACCGTCTCGCTCGTCGGGCGCACGACGGCAGGTTCGGTGAGATCCTTGCCGCCGGCGTGGGTGACCACCGCCAGCTCCGGGCTGAATCCCTCGACGTGTTCGGCTTCGCGCTCGAGGTAGGACTGCGGAATGAGCAAGGGCAGGTAGACATTTTCGACACCGGCCGCCTTGATCCGCGCATCCACCGCCGCCTGCATGTGTTCCCACAGCGCATACGCGTACGGCCGGATCACCATCGTTCCGCGAACCGGTCCGTTGTCGGCCAGCTCCGCCTTGTTCAGAACGTCCTGATACCAGCGGGGGAAGTCCTCCACCTGCGAGGTCAGCACTCCGGGCTTCCGTGAGGATCCGGCCATCCAGCGATACTACCGACCCTTGGGTCAGCGGCGGAACAGTGAACGCAGGCCCGAGCGCCGGTCCCGAGCCGGTGCGGTGTCCCGATCGCACGTGCAGCGATCGGCGGCGGGCACGGAGCGCATGACAGCGTCGACGTGCTGTCCACAGCCTCCCCAGCCGGTCTTGCCGCAGCGGGGACAGGTGACGGGGTAGCACATGACATCCTCCTGGGATCGAAAGTTCGTGGAATCGAGAGCGACTGCCGCTCCCGGTGATCAGGCGGGGACGCGGGATTCGACCCAGGCGTTGTAGCCGCCGAGCAGGTCCGAAACGTCGTCGAAGCCCTCGGCCCGCAGCAGCGAGGCCGCTACGCTCGAACGCCATCCACCCGCGCAGTGGACCACGACCGGCTTGCCGGCGGGCACCTGATCCATCCGGGTTCGCAACTGCGCCAACGGGATCGGGATTGCGCCCGGAATGGTGCCGCCTGCGCGCTCACCGGGGTTGCGGATGTCGAGCAGTGTCACCGCATCGGCGGCGAGCAACCGATCGAGTTCCGCGACAGTGAGACGCGGAGCGGACCGGACCAGCTCGGCCAGTTCCGCGGGGAACACCCCGTCGCGGTCGACGGCGAGATAGCCGGCCGCGCCGTCCGATCCGATCCGGGCCAGGCGCATGGCGGCATCCTGCTCCTCGCCGGGATAGGTGATCAGCACGATCTTCTCGCCGACCTCGGCGACCATGCCGCCGGTTTCGGCGAAGCGACCGTCGAATCCGACGTTGACCGAACCACGCAGGTGCCCGGCGGCGAAGTCGTCGACGCTGCGCGCATCGAGCACGCGGGTGCCGGCGGCGAGTTCGGCCTTCACCTGTGTCGGAGTCAGTTCGGGGATGGTGCGGTCCTGCGCGAGGAGCGGGTGGACCCGCTTGTTCATCGCGGCGTCGACCGCGAAGTACGACGGGGCAGCCGGCTGGCCCTCGGTGACGAGTGCGACGAAGTCGCCCTCGCTCATCGGTTGCACCGACGGGTTCGTGGCCCGCTGTTCGCCGATGGTGGAGGTCAGTTCCGTCGACAGGTTCTTGCCGCACGACGAGCCGGCGCCGTGGGCGGGCATGACGGTGACCTCGTCGGGAAGGGTCAGCAACTTCTCGTGCACGGTGCGGTACATGGCCCGGGCCAGATCGGTGGTGGATCCGTCGCCGAGGTTGACCAGGTCCGGGCGGCCGACGTCGCCGATGAACAGCGAATCACCGGTGAGCACCGCGATCGGTGTGGCGCCGGGATGCTCCCGCACCAGCACCGAGATCGATTCCCAGGTGTGTCCCGGCGTGGACAGGATCTCGAGTTCGACCTCGCCGAGGGACAGGCGCTCACCGTCGCGCAGGCGGCGGATCGGGTAGTCGGTCTCGGCGGCTTCCCCGAAACCGATCCATGCGCCGGTGGCCTCGACCAGTTCGAGATGTCCGGAGACGAAGTCGGCGTGGAAGTGCGTGTTGACAACCCCTTCGATGGTCAATCCGTATTTTGTTGCGTCGTCGAGGTATTCGGCGATGTCGCGGCGCGGATCCACCACGACGGCCCGGCCGGTGCTCTCGTCGCCGATCAGGTACGACGCGTGAGAGAGGCACTCGATGTAGTACTGCTCGAGAATCATGGACTCCTCCGTGGCTGGTGCCTGCGGGTTCCCGGGGGATCACCGGGTCGATGTGGACAGCCTGGCATATACCCCCTAGGGTATGTCAAGTACCCCCGGGGGTATCCCCCGCCTCACCCCACGAAAGGCCGGCATGACCGACTTCCCCGCCACCGTCGATCCGATCGCCCTGCGCGAGCTGACCGAATCCGGCAAGAACGTGCGCATCGTCGACGTCCGGACACCGAGCGAATTCGAGACCGTGCACATTCCCGGCGCCTACAACGTCCCCCTCGATCTGCTGCGGGAACACCGCGACGAGTTTCTCGCCCACTTCGACGAGAACATCGTGCTGGTGTGCCGCTCCGGGCAGCGCGCCGCCCAGGCCGAGGAGACCCTGCGCGTCGCAGGACTGTGCAACGTCCACATCCTCGACGGCGGCATGCTCGGATGGGAAGCCGCCGGCCTGCCCGTGCAACGCGGCGTCCAGCGCTGGGACCTCGAACGGCAGGTCCGGCTCGTCGCCGGCTCCCTCGTGCTGAGCTCGGTTCTGGCCAGCGTCGCCGTCCCCAAGCTCAAGTGGCTCGCCGCCGGCATCGGCGGTGGCCTCGCGTTCGCCGCGGTGACGAACACCTGCGCGATGGGCGCCGCGTTGGCGAAGCTGCCCTACAACCACAGCGCATCATGTGACGCCCGGACGATCGTCGCCCGCTTGACCGAATCGACGGACACGGGCGACCGGGAGGCATGAGATGACGTGGGTGCTCGCGCTCGGATTCGGTGCCGCGATCGGCGTACTGCTGGGGCTGCTCGGCGGTGGCGGATCCATCCTCGCGGTCCCCGCACTGGTCTTCGGCCTCGGAATGGGGATCGAGCAGGCGATCCCCATTTCGCTGATCGTCGTCGGCGCCGCGTCGGCAATGGGTGCCCTGCCGAAAATGCGTGCCCGCCAGGTGCAATGGCGGCTTGCGGCAATCTTCGCGGCCACCGGCATCCCGGCCACCTTCGCCGGCAGCGCCGTCGGGCGACTGCTGCCCGAGCCGGCGCTGCTGATCGGGTTCGCACTGGTGATGGTCGTCGCGGGGGCGCGCATGCTCGTCGACAACGGCAACACCGGAACCGCGTGCTCCATCCAGGGATCCGGGATCAACTGGCGCAGGTGCGCTTCGCGCTCGATCCCGGCGGGTATCGCGGTGGGTTTTCTCACCGGATTGTTCGGCGTCGGAGGCGGTTTCCTCATCGTTCCCGCCCTCGTGCTCATGCTCGGCGTCGAAATGCCCGTCGCGGTCGGCACCTCGCTGGTGATCATCGTCGCCAATTCCGCAGCCGGACTGGTCTCGCACCTGAGCGGCACGAGCATCGACTGGGCCGTCACGGCCGCGTTCGCGGGTACCGCGATCGCCGGGTCACTGATCGCCGGGCGGGTGGGAACACGGCTGGACACCGACCGGCTGCGCCACTGGTTCGCCTACCTGGTCTTCGCCGTGGCGGCATATGTACTGGTCGACGTCGTCGCGCTACGCTGACCCCGCCATCGATACCCCCGGGGGTACACTGACGTCAGTTCCAGGAAAGGACACTTCTATGGTCGGCGACGAAGACAGCATCGCTCTCGTACTCAACAGGCTCCGCCGCGCGCAAGGCCAGCTCGCGGGAGTGATCTCGATGATCGAGCAGGGTCGCGACTGCAAGGACGTCGTCACCCAACTCGCCGCCGTTTCCCGGGCACTGGACCGCGCCGGATTCAAGATCGTCGCGACCGGCCTCCGGGAATGCCTGACCGACACGGACCGGGAAGGCAAGGAACCGATGACCGAGGCCGAGCTCGAAAAACTCTTCCTCGCTCTGGCCTGAGCATCGCTCTCGCTCGAGCACTGCACTGGCCTGAGCACACCGAGTGAAAGGCAGACACATGACGGCACTGGCATTGTCGACGACTCTGCACACCTCCTTCGCCGACGCGGTCGAGCGAACCCGGAAAGCACTGGCAGACCAGGGTTTCGGCATCCTCACCGAGATCGACATGAAAGCCACGCTGAAGGCGAAACTCGGCGAGGACATGGAGGACTACCTGATCCTCGGTGCCTGCAACCCACCGCTGGCGCATCGCGCGGTGAACGTCGACCGGCAGATCGGGCTGTTGTTGCCCTGCAACGTCGTGGTTCGCGCCGATCCCGCCGACCCGGGCACGGTACTGATCGACGCGATGAACCCCCGGCTGATGGTCCAGGTCGCCGACCAGCCGGGACTCGGTGAGGTCGCCGACGACGCCACGGTCGCTCTGCAGGCAGCCATCGACTCCCTGGCCGCGACCGCGACGAACTGACTCCCGTCACCGCACGGTGCTCGCATACAGCGTCTGGGCGCACGTGCCGATCAACCCGGTCGTATCGCTCAGACGCGCGTACGCCGCCGCGCCGTGCCCGGGCATGCTGTGGGTGACCGCATCGATGCCGATCCAGTCACCGACCGGATCACGGTGCAGGACGACATGCAGATCCGCGTTGATCGCGGGAAACCGCCCCGGATGCGCCGCGAGGCTCATTCCACTCGACGAGTCGGCCAGGATCAGCACCCGCTGCCAGGGACTCGGCTCTTCCCCGGCCACGAGAGCGCACAGGGATCGTCCCCAGGCCGCGGCAGGCCCGAACTCGGCAAAACTTCCTGTGGTGAAACGGAACTGCGTCGCAGCGAGATACCCGTCCGTGTTCGCCCCGGGAATGACACCTCCGTCCTGCGCGTGATCCGGATCGGTGTCCAGCACCGGCGGCGTGGGGTCGACGGCCGGGTAGTCGTCGTCGACGCGGGCGAGGCGCCACGCCCGGACGGACAGCACCGGCCGCTCGCCCACCACACCGGTCGCTTGAATCAGGGCGGTGCGTCTGCCCGGACGGACCACCGAGGTGGTCACGGTGATGGGCGCGACCGGGATCGGCGCGAGAATGTCCACCGACACGCCTCCGAGCCGCTGACCGTCGGCGACGTGGTGCCGTTCGATCTCCCCGGTCAGCAGCGCCGAGGGCGGACCGGCGTGCTGGGCCTGCGGCCCCCACGGCCCCGCCGTCGCCGGCGTGCTCTCGAAGGTCGTTTCGTCGCGGCGTTCGTAGAAGCCGTCCACCCGGTTCACCCCCACCCGCTCCACCGGAGACCTTCCCCGGACGTTCCTCTACTCCTAGCATTCGGGAGTACCGCCGCGCGGCAGGAACGCGCAGCGCTGCGATCGCACGCACGGAATCGAGGTGGTCGCGATGCCCGGAGCTTCGGACGAGGTGATCCGCCGCGCGGTTCCGGCCGAAGCAGAGGCTCTCGCCGACCTGCAGGCCGCTTGCTGGGACGACGCCTACACGGGACTGATCGACCCCGCGATCCTGGCCGGTCTCCGTGATCCCGACGAACGCGCCCGACGCATCGAAACCTGGCGGACCCGGGCACCGAACGCTCTCGTCGTCGAACTGCCCGACGGAAGCCTGGCGGGCTTCGCCACGAGCGGCCCACCCGACGAACCCGACGCGCCGACTCCCCTGCAGCTGTACGCGCTGTACGTGCGGGGCTCCCACTGGGGACTCGGCTACGGCCGGCGGCTCCTCGACGCGGCACTGGGAGCGCAACCGGCCCACCTGTGGGTGCTCGAGACGAACATCCGCGCGCAACGGTTCTACGCGCACGCAGGATTCGGCGGTGACGGGCACATCCGACGGGAACCCGTCGGGACCTTGGTTCGCTGGGTACGTGACTAGCGATCGTGCGCCCGCGGGTCATTCCGGCAGCCCGGCGGACGGACCGCCCGCAGAGCTGTCGGTGTCCGATTTGCGGTAAGGTCGACGGCGAACCGGCGAAATGGGGGGCGGGTGGACATCTTCTACATTGCGTGTCTCGCAATGGGTCTGGTGGGGGTCGTGGGGACCCTCGTGGTCGGGGAAACCGGATCGGAACTCGGAGACGCCGGTAACGGTCTTCCGTTCCTGAATCTCACCACCGTCGCCACAGCGCTTCTCGGAATCGGCGTGGGAGGCGGTACCGCAGCACTTCTCGGATTCGGATCCGTTGCCGCTGCGGTCGCCGCAGCGTGCACAGCGCTCGTCCTGGTCGTCGTGACCCGAGGTGTTCTTCTGCCGTATCTGCTACGGCAGCAGGACAACTCCCACACCGGACGCCTCTCGTACATCGGACTGACCGGCGTCGTCACGCTGTCGATCGAACCCGGCGGCTGGGGCGAGGTCGCGTTCACCGACACCGAGGGCAACCGGGTACGGTCCCGAGCCGTCACCGCGGAAGAGATTGCGCTGCCTGCGAATTCCCACGTCTATATCGGAGACGTCGACGATCAGGTCGTGCACGTCGTGTCGATCCCGGACGATCCCCACGCCGGTCTGCACATGCCCGAATCGAACTGAGGATGACTACATGATCGTTGTCGCGGTCGCCGTCGTGGTGGCTCTGGTGGTGTTCGTCGGAGTGCCACTCGTCTATGTCCGGAACTACATCAAGGTCCCCCCGAACGAGGTTGCGGTCTTCACCGGTCGCGGAAAGCCGAAGGTCGTGCGGGGCGGGGCCCGTTTCAAGATCCCCGGTATCGAGCGGGTGGACATCATGTCGCTCGAACCGTTCAACGTGAGCATCAACCTCCAGAACGCCCTGTCGAACGACGGTGTGCCGGTGAACGTCGAAGCGGTCGGCCTGGTGCGCATCGGATCCGCCGACGAGGCCGTCCAGACCGCGGTCCAGCGATTCCTCACCTCCGACCTCGACGAACTGCGCCGGCAGATCAACGAGATCCTCGCCGGTTCGCTGCGCGGCATCACCGCCACGATGACCGTCGAGGATCTGAACTCGAACCGTGAGACGCTCGCGCGCAGCGTCGTCGACGAGGCCGGCGGCGACCTCGCCCGCATCGGCATGGAAGTCGACGTCCTCAAGATCGCCGGGATCAGCGACAACAACGGCTATCTCGAATCCCTGGGTCAGCGTCGGATCGCCGAGGTCAAGCGGGACGCCGCGGTCGGCACCGCGAACGCCGAACGCGACGCCCAGATCCAGTCCGCGAAGGCGAGGCAGGAAGGCGCGGTCGCGCAGGCCCAGGCCGACACCGCCATCGCCGCCGCGAACCAGGCCCGCGACGTCGAGCTGGCGAAGCTGCGTGCCCGAACCGAGGCGGAGAACGCCGAAGCCGATCAGGCCGGTCCCCTGGCACGGGCCACCGCGGAGAAGGCGGTCCGGATCGCCCAGGAGCAGGCCGAAGCCGCGCAGGTCGAGGCCCGCATCGAGGTCGAGAAGCGTCGCGCCGAACAAGCGAAGGCGGCCCTCGAAGCCGACGTGATCGCCCCCGCGGAAGCGGAACGTCAGGCCGCGGTCGCGCGTGCCGAAGGTGAGAAGCAGGCGACGATCCTGCGTGCCGATGCCGCGGCCGAGGCCGCCCGCCGGTCGGGTGCAGCAGACGCCGATGCCCGCAAGCTCGCCGCCGCCGCGGTGCGTACCGAGCAGCTGGCCGAAGCCGAGGGCATCAAGGCCCGCCTCGAAGCCGAGGCCGAGGGTCGCAAGGCCGCCGCCGACGCGCTGCGTGCCGAGCAGCAGGCCGAAGCCGACGGTCTGCGCGCCCGGCTCGAGGCCGAAGCGAGCGGTAAGCAGGAGATCGCGGCGGCACTCAACGCGTACAGCCCGGCCGCTGCGCAACTGCTCATGCTGCCGGACGTCCTCGCGGCCCTGGTTGAAGCGACGGCCGCGGCCGCGAAGCCGGTCGGCGAGATCGACCGCATCTCGATCGTCGGGGGCGCCGACGGCGTGTCCGGGTCGGTGGGTTCGATCCTCGGGATCAGCCCGTCGACCATCGCCGGCGTGATCGAGACACTCGAAGCCTCCGGTATCGACATCAGCGGCATGCTCGGGTCCGTCGGAAAACGCCCCGCAACGGCTGCGGCCACCGCCCCCGTCTCCGCTGCACCGATCGCGAAGGTCGATGCCGCGCACAATGGCAGCAGTTAGGTAGGTGCGTCTTTCGGACTGCGCGAGCGGCCCGAAAGACGCGCTGCGCGGCGTGCCCTCGGCTTCGGCCCGTGGGATGACGGAAGGATTCCGGCATGGCTCGACCCACAGAGCAACCTCGGCCGAAGAACGCCGCGATCCTCGCTCTCGAGGCTCGTCTGTCGTCGAATCCCGTCGGTCGCGTCGTCGAGCGGACCCTGGTGGGACTGGCACAGATCGAGCTGGTGGACCGGGCGATGACACTGGCCGCTCAGCTGTTCACGTCCGTACTGCCGGTGCTCATGGCCGCGTCGATCGTCGCCGACACGACCGTGGTGCGACGCACCGTGCAGGACCGCTACCGCATCGACACCTCGCTCCTTTACCCCGGCGACGCCCTGCCGATGATCCCGCAGACCGCCGCGTTCGGGGTGGTGGGCGTGATCATGGTCGTGATCGGCGGGACGTCGTTCGCGCGCGCTCTCGGCCGCATGTACGGAAAGGTATGGCACACACCGAGCCTCGGGTTGCCCGATGCCTGGCGGTGGTTCGCTGTCCTGTTCGTCGTGGCCGGCTCGATTCCGCTCGTCGCGCTGATCCAGCTGTCGGAGATTCCGATCCTGATCCTGGTCGGCCAGTGGTGCCTGTGGACGTGCGTGTGGGCGGGATGCCCCTACCTGCTGACGGTGGGGTTCGTCTCCGGCCGGGTCCTGTGGATCACCGGGATGATCACAGCGACGTTGCTCACCGGGCTCGATGCAGCGAGCCGCATCGTGATGCCGCGGGTGATCGCAGACTCGTATGCGCACTTCGGCGTACTCGGAATCGTGTTCAGCGGGATCGGCTGGCTGTTCGTCTTCGCGGTGGTGCTCGTGGCCGCACCGGTGATTGCCGAAGCTTCGATGACGGACCGCGTTCCGGCGTACTCTGTGCCCACCGCCACGTCGGATTCTCGGTCGTCCGACCGTCCTCCCGGGGCGAACGACTCGGCAGGAACCGAAAGCGATGGCTCCGACGGGAGGTCGTGAATGCTGCACCTGGTGATTCCCTCGAGCCAGCGTCGTGACCTCGGCGAACTCGAAGACCGCCTGGACCTGTCCGTCGGTGATGCGGGGGCGAAACGTTCGGCATTCTGGGCGATGCTCACACTGTCCGCCGTGATCGCGGTGGCGGGCGTGGTGAGCGACTCGAACGCAACCGTGATCGGCGCGATGATCGTGGCGCCGCTGTCCACGCCGATACTCGGTGTGGGACTGGGCATCACCGTCGGGCGCGGATCCCTGATCGTTCGCAGCCTGCTGTACATCGTCGCCGGCATCGTGCTGGTCGTCCTGCTCGGCGTCGTATTCGCTCAGGTACTGGCGAATCCGGCTTCCGTGCTGAGCAACTCGCAGGTTCTCGGGCGTACGTCCCCCACCCTGATGGATCTGACCGCCGCTCTCGCGACCGGCCTCGTCGGGGCGGTCGCGATTACACGCCGCGACGTCGGCGACGTCCTGCCGGGCGTTGCGATCGCGATCTCCCTCGTTCCGCCACTTGCCGTGGTCGGAGTCTGCCTGGGCTCGGGAGCCGGGGCACTGGCAGCAGGGGCGTTCATCCTGTTCGCCTCCAACGTGATCGCGATGATCATCACCGCGCGTCGTGCTCGTCGCCGCCGGTTACTCCGCGGAGGACAGTCTCCGGACCGGGCGGCGCCGTGCGTACGTGATCCTCACGATCGCGCTGGTCGTCGTCGCGGTGCCGATGGTCGTCAACTCCCTCGCATCGCTGTGGGCACGGCAGGTTTCCAACGTGACGCAGCAGTGGCTCGGCTCGACGCCCGGAGCCGAGGTCACGGATGTGGCGTGGCAGGGCGACACCGTCACCGTGTCCGTACTCGGTCCCGCCGAACTACCCCCGTTGAGCGAGTTGGAAGATGCCGTCGACGGGCTCTTCCCGTGGGATCCCGAACTCCAGGTCGTCCACACCGTCGGGTCCCGCGTCGAGCCGGAGTAGTGGACGGTCCCGGTCAGCGGCGACGAGAAACGAGATGCACCTCGGGAAACCGGTGGTACCCGGTGTCGGGACGGCTGACCGTCCGCCACATCTCGTCGAAACCGGCGGCGGCGAGCGACTCGGCGAGCCGGTCCGGGTGCCACCGCCAGGCCGGTGCGACGGCGTGATCGAACTCGACGACCTCTCCCGCTTCGTCGGTGGATTGTGCCGCAACCGCGACCACTACACCGGGGGAAGTCCTGGATGCCCAGCCGGCGAGCACGTCGGGAATTCCGCTGGGTGGCACGTGGATCAGGCTGAACCGGGCGATGATCGCCGCGATACCGCGGCCGCCGAGATCGGTGGAGGCGAGGTGCGCGTCGTCCCGTTCGAAACGGAGGCCCGGGTACAGATCCCGCGCGATCCGGAGCATCTCCCGGCTGCGACCACCGCACGCTCGAGGGGAGTCGTGTACGTGGCGGGAAAGGTATCGGCGTAGAGGTCGGCAACCGCGTCGTATCCGGGCTGATCCATCACCGGATCGTCCCGGAAGACTCTCGGACGCGAACCCGCGAATACGAAGAAGAGAGGCGCTGCGCCTCTCTCACTTTCAACGTATAGCGCACCCGGGGTCTTGCGGCAAGGCCCCGCTCGTGCCGCACAATCGCTGGCCGTAGCGGAAACCCATGATCGCAGCGGTGAGGGAAGTGAGGCGCACATGTCGATCCGAGGGTATGAGGACGAGCTCCGGTCCGAGCGCAGTTGTGTAGCCGGCCTGTACGCGCGGCTCGATGCCGAGCGGGCGGAGGCGAAGGCGCGGTATGCGGCCGCGTTGCGGGGCAGCGGCGGGACGCTCGTGGATCGCGAGGTCGAGGTGCGCACGCTGGCCCGGGAGGTGCAGCGGCTGAACGTCGCGGAAGGCGGGCTGTGCTTCGGCCGGCTCGACACGCCGACCGGCGAAGTCTCCTACATCGGCCGGATCGGCATGTTCGACCGGACGAACGAATACGAACCACTGCTGCTCGACTGGCGCGCCCCGGCGGCACGCCCGTTCTACGTCGCGACCGGCTCCCACCCGGAAGGCATGCGGCGGCGCCGACAGTTCCACACCCGTGGACGCGAGGTCGTCGAGTTCACCGACGAAGTCCTCGGCCGCCCCGACGGTCGTGACCGCGGCGGCCGGGGTGATGCCGCGCTGCTCGCGGCGGTGAACGCGCCGCGAGAGCAGGGCATGCGCGACATCGTCGCGACCATCCAGGCCGAACAGGACGCGATCATCCGCCTCGACCATCCGGGCGTGCTGGTCATCGAGGGCGGACCCGGCACCGGCAAGACCGCCGTCGCCCTGCATCGCGTCGCATACCTGCTCTACACGCAGCGCGAACGGATGCAGCGTCACGGGGTGCTCGTCGTCGGACCGAACCCGACGCTCCTGGACCACATCGCCCACGTCCTGCCGTCGCTCGGCGAGACGAACGTGGTGTTCGCGACCACCGGCGATCTCGTGCCCGGCCTTCACGTCACCGCCGAGGACACCGCCGAGGCCGCGCGATCGAAGGGTTCGGTGGCCATCCTGAATGTGCTGACCGCCGCGATCGCGGACCGTCAGCGCCTGCCGCAGGACCCGGTGCTCGTCGAACTCACGGACGTCACCGTGCGACTCGACGCCGAGATCGCTCGGTGGGCACGGGACGAGGCCCGCGCGAGCGGTCTTCCGCACAACCAGGCCCGGGCCGTGTTCACCGACGTCGTGACATGGGCGCTGACGGAACGGGCGATCGCTCGTATCGGCCGGGGCTGGCTGTCCCGCGACGACCGCGCGGCGTGGGAGAACCTGCGCGAGGACCTGCGCGGCGAACTCGCCGAGAACGATGTCTTCACCCGGGTTCTCGACGACCTGTGGCCGGTTCTGACACCGGAAACACTGTTGTCGGAGCTGTTCTCGTCACCCGCCCGGCTGCGGGCGGCCGGCGGTGACGACGCGCTCCTGCGCGAGCACGGCGACGCGTGGACCGTGTCCGACGTGCCACTGCTCGACGAACTCGTCGACCTCCTCGGCACGGTCGACACCGTCGACGCGGCCGAGTCCGAGCGAAAGAGGGAAACCGCCTACGCTGCCGGGGTTCTCGACCTCATGACGAACCGTGAGGATCACATGGACGACGAGGACCACCTGTTCGCCACCGACCTGCTCTACGCCGAGGAGCTCGCGGACCGCTTCGTCGAACGCGACACCCGAGACCTCGCCGAACGTGCCGCCGCGGATCGGGATTGGACATACGGGCACGTCGTGGTCGACGAGGCGCAGGAATTGTCCGAAATGGACTGGCGCACCCCCACGGAGATCATGACCGTCGCAGCCGCGTTGCTCGCCGAGTTCTCGCCCGACACAACGCCACCGGAGTCGGTGCGCGCATGTGGAGTCGCCCCGTGGTCCCGGCACGTCGGCGACGACGACATCGCCTCGGCGATCGAAGAATTCGTCCGCGACGAGTCCGGACGCGAGGGCACCAGCGTCGTGATCGGTCCGCCCGATGTACCCGGTGCGGTCGCGGCGGCCGAAACGAAGGGCCTCGAGTTCGACACCGTGCTGGTGGTCGATCCGGACCGGATTCTCGCCGACGGTCCGCGCGGCGCGGCCGAGCTGTACGTCGCGCTCACCCGCGCCACACAGCGGCTCGGCGTCCTCCACCGGACGCCGCTGCCGCCGGCGCTGTCCGGTCTCGTCGATATCTCTTCGTCGTCGGGCTCCGAGCACGACGTCGCAGCGGGTATGCGCCCCTGAGCGGTACTCTCCGATCTCATACCCCGATCGCCCCGAACGGAGAACGGCATCCGGAGGCCGCATGTCCGCAGTTGTCTGGCTCGCAATCGTCGTCCTGGCCGGCGTGATTCTGGACCGCGCCGCCCTGTTCGCCGAGCGTCGCGGCTGGATCTACTGGCGCAAACGCAAGCCGCCGGTGAACGGCGGGGCGGTCATGGGAGCGTTCGGCGAGATTCAGACTCTGTTGTCACCGTCGTACCGCCACGTCGCCGAGGAACAGCAGCGGCAGCGCACCTCGCGGCACAACCAGGGCACCGGTGCCGATCCGCTGGGCGTCGACCTCGACGGCGGAACGGTGCGACTGCACAGCCCGGACGACTGATCCCGAGATGTCGGTGGGTCTCGCTATAGTTCGAACATGATTTCGAACAGCGTCGAAGGGGAGGTCGTCGGGACGCGGCTGGCCGCCCTCGACGCCGCGGTGGACGGCCTGCTCGAGGACGATCTGACCGGCCTGCCGAACGACGACCTGGTCGAGTTCTTCCAGCGCTTCGAAACCGTCCTGCGCAGGGCCACTGCCGTCGGCCATCGGGCGATCGTCGAGGCCGTCGAACGGCGGGTCCCGGAAGACCTCGGGTGCCGCTCGGTCAACGACTTCCTGGTCGGCACGCTGCGGATCTCCGGCGCCGACGCGGCCCGGCGGGTCAAGGGCGCGAAGAAGGTCGGCACCTGGCATTCCCTCGACGGCGAGGACATCGAACCGGAACTGCCGGCCACCGCGGCCGCTGTGAAGACCGGGACCATCGGATCCGACCATGTCGCCGCGGTCGCGAAGGTGATGCGGAAGGTGCCGCACGGGGTCGGATTCGACGAGATCACCGTCGCCGAGCAGATCCTGGCGGACGCGGCCTGCTCGGTCACGCCCGACGATCTCGTGAAACTCGGCGCGCATCTGCTCGCGTACCTGAATCCGGACGGGGACGTGCCGGACGAGAAGGAACGCAAGCGTCGGCGTGGTCTGCGGATCGGCAAGCAGGGCGTCGATCTCATGACCCCGATCTCCGGGCTCATCGATCCCGAGACCCGGGCGCTGCTCGAACCGGTCCTGGCGAAACTCGCCCGCCCCGGCATGAACAATCCGGACGACCCCGAATCACCTTCCGGTGATGTCGAATCCGAGACCCTCGACCGCGACGCGCTCGCCAAGGCCGCGGCCCGCGACACCCGCACCGCGGTGCAGCGCAACCACGACGGACTGAAAGTCGCCCTGTGGCAGATCTTGTCGTCGGGTGTGCTCGGCAGCCACCGCGGGCTGCCGGTGACCGCGATCCTGACCATGACCGTCAAACAGCTCGAAGAGGAGTCCGGCGTCGTCACCACCGCCTCCGGCGGGCTGGTGCCGATCCGCGACGCGCTGCGCATGGCCGAGACCGCGCATCCGGTGCTGGCGATTTTCGATCACCACGGCCGGCCCCTGCATCTCGGCCGCGCGAAACGACTCGCCTCGGCCGATCAGCGGCTGGCGTTGATCGCCGCCTCCGGCGGCTGCACCCGCCCGGGCTGCGATGCTCCGGCAACACTCACCGCGGTCCACCACATCACCGAATGGCAGGACGGCGGACCCACCGACATCACCAACGAGGACCTCGCCTGCGATGCCTGCCACGCACTGGTGCACGACGGGCCCGGCGGCTGGCAAACGCGCGTCGCGTCGGCCAACTCCGAGCACCCGGGTCGCACGGAGTGGATCCCGCCACCGCACATCGACCCCGAGCAGAAGCCTCGGGTCAATCACCGTCATCATCTCGGTGATCTGTTGTCGGCGGCGTTGGCGCACTACCGCGCCCGCCGCGAAGACGAGCTGCGCGAGCACCGGCGTCGGTGGCTGCGGGAGCCGACCGGAGATACGGGTGACGGTGACGGTCCGTAACCCCGGAGCGTCAGTAGCCCGCCGCGGGATCGACGAGTGCGATCAGCTGCTCCCCCGCGATGAACCGGGCGACGTTCTCACGCACCGTCGGCGCGAGCGTCGCGTTCAGCCCGGTGCGGGTGTTCGCGATGTGCGGGGTGATCACGACGTTGTCGAACGTCCACAGCGGATGGTCGTCGGGCAGTGGCTCGGGGTCGGTGACGTCGAGGACGGCACCGGCGATCTTCCCGCCACGCAGCGCATCGACGAGCGCGTCGGAGTCGACGAGGTTGCCGCGCGCGACATTGACGAGCCACGCGGTGTCGGGCATCGCGTCGAGCGCCTCGGCGTTCACGAGCCGGTCGGTGTCCGCGGTCGCCGGTGCCGCGACCACGAAGTGATCGGCCATCGTCCACACCTCGGCGGTGCGGCTCGCCGGAAACGTCACCGATGCTCCCTCCACGGGGCGACCGGAATAGTTCACGGCGACCACGTCGACGCCGAGCGCACGCAGTCGCGGGATCATCGCGCGGCCGATACCGCCGCATCCGACGATCGCGACGGTCGAACCGTGCAGCATCCGCACCTGCGGGTCCAGCACCGGCTTCTGCCACCGCTGCACCGGCCGGGCTGCGGCCGCGATCGAACCGTGGAACTGCCGCAGTCCGACGAGCAGCGCCCCGACGGCATATTCGGCGACGTTGTCGGCGTACACCCCGGACGCGTTGGTCCATATCCGGTCGGGGTCGATGATCCCGGCCCGGAAGAACGGCTCGATGCCCGCGAACGCGAGCTGCACCCAGCGCACCCCCGCCGGGAGCTCGGGGAAACCGTCGACGTCGCCGTGCCACACCAGCGCCTCGGCCTCGTGGAGCGGGACGAGTGTGCCGCCGCCCTCGACGATGGCGGCGGCGAGGTGTTCGTCGTGGTCCGGTCCGAGATGAACGCGCATACGCGCACCCTATCGACCGCCGGGAATACCTGCGCGGTCCGATGCGTTGACCCCGTTCGGATCGGCACGTCACGTATCCCCCGGGCTCAAAACAATTTGCCCTCGTGGAATACCGTTCGGCTGGAGCCGCGTTGCGCCTTTCGCCGAGAGGCGATCGGGCGTGCCGGTCCCCTACTTCACGGTCGTTTCGACCGCGTTCCACCGCCACGACGGCGAATCCGTGCGGCCTACTACAGTCGCGGAGGCACGACGCCCGGCCGGGGTGTCGGCACCTCGACCGAATGGAGCGCGCATGAACCGCTGGGCCACGACCGTGGTCGCCCGGCGATGGTGGGTTCTCGGACTCGCCGTCCTGATCGTGGTGGTGGCCGGAGCGTGGGGCACCGGCGTGTTCGGAAATCTGTCGTCGGCCGGGTTCTACGACCCGAACAGCGAGTCCTACAAGGTCGCGGAGATCGTCGAGGAGAACTTCGGTCCGCAGACCGCCGACATCATCGCGATGTACACGGCCCCCGAGGGCCGGACCGTCGACGACATCGAACCGGACGTCACCGCGGTGCTGGACCGGTTCGCCGCGGAGGTGCCCACTCACGCGATCAACACCTATTGGTCCACGGCGCCCCCGGCGAACCAGCTCCTGCTGTCCAAGGACGGTCGCAGCGTCGCCGCGTCGATCACCCTGTCCCCCGACTCGGGTGTCTCCGTCGCCACGTTCGATTCGTTGCTGCCGAAGCTCGAGGTTCCCGGCGTCGAGTCGCAGTTCGCGGGGAACTCGGTCGTCGCCGTGGCCTTCACGTCGACGCTCGAGCACGACCTGCTGCGCGCCGAAGCGATCGCGATCCCGATCACCCTCGTCCTGCTGGTGATCATCTTCGGTGGCCTCACCGCCGCCGCCGTCCCGGTGTTCGTCGGTGTCCTCGCCGTGCTCAGCGCGCTCGCGACGCTGCGCCTGCTCACGATGGTCACCGATGTGAGCTCGTTCGCCCTGAACGTCACCTCTCTGATCGGTCTCGGCCTGGCCATCGACTACGGACTGTTCATCGTCAGCCGATTCCGCGAGGAACTCGAGGGCGGCGCCGACACGGCGGCGGCGACCCGACGCACCGTCCTCACCGCGGGCCGAACGGTCATGTTCTCCGGGCTGCTGCTGATCTGCGCGTTCGCCGGGATGCTCGTGTTCCCGCAGGCGGTGCTGCGATCCCTCGGTCTCGGCGCGATCGCAGCGGTCCTGAGTGCGGCTGTGCTCGCGCTGACCGCGATCCCCGCGCTGCTCGCCATCCTCGGGCCACGGATCAACTCGCTGACGTGGAGCAAGAACGCCGCTCATCGCGGTGAGGCGCGGGCCCGGCGTTTCTGGGGTTCGGTGGTCGTCGGGGTGATGCGGAGGCCCGCGGTCATCGCCGTCGCGATCGTCGCGGGTCTGCTCGTGCTGGCGTTCCCGGTGCTGCGCGCCTCGTTCGGGGAGGTCGAGTACACGGCTCTTCCGGAGAACGCCCCGGCGCGCGTGGCGACCCAGGCGTTGCTCGACGACTTCCCGTCTACCGGTAACGGCGCCACGCTCCTGGTGCGAGGGAGCGACGGTGGCCCGCCGTCCACGACCGCGGTCGGCGAGGTGTCCCGCGCGGCGGCCCGGGTGGACGGCATCGCCCAGGCGTTGACGGTCGCCTCGAACGGCGACGTGACGGTGGTGCAGGCCCTGTATGCGCAGGGTGTCGACGGCACCGCCCGGGCCGGCGACATCGTCCACGAGTTGCGGGCGGTCGATGCGCCGGCCGGCACCGAACTGCTCGTCGGTGGCGGCCGGGCGATGGTCGACGACGGCAACGCCGCCATCTCGCGGTGGCTGCCGGTGATGCTCGCGATCATGGTGGTCTCGACGCTGGTGCTGTTGTTCCTGGCGTTCGGGTCGGTGGTGCTGCCGCTGAAGGCCGTCGCGATGGCGGCGCTGAGCCTGGCCGCAACGTTCGGTGTTCTGACCTGGGTGTTCCAGCTCGGTCACGGTGCGGCACTGCTCGGGGTGACCGCGAGCCCGCTCGAACCGTCGTTCGTGGTGTTGATCCTGGCGGTGGTGTTCGGTCTGTCCACCGACTACGAGGTGTTCCTCATGTCCCGGATGGTCGAGGCCCGCGCCGCCGGGGCGACCACCGAGGAGGCGGTGAAGTTCGGGACCGAACGCACCGGCCGCGTCGTGACGGCGGCGGCACTGCTGCTGATCGTGGTCACCGGGGCGTTCACCATCTCCGGGCTGTCGATCATGCGGTTCCTCGGTGTCGGCATGATCCTCGCGCTGATCATCGACGCGACGGTGGTGCGGATGCTGCTGGTGCCGTCGCTCGTGAAGCTGATGGGCGACGCCAACTGGTGGGCGCCGGCGTGGATGAAGCGGGTGCACGAGAAGGTCGGCATCGGGCACTGATCCGGCGAAGGGAGCGTTGCCGACGCTTATCATCGGCACGCCCCTTCCCCCTCACCCGGGAGATCTCTTGGACACGCCGCCCTCTCCCCGTTCCCCGCACGGCATCCGGCGGATGGGTGGTCGTGATCCCGGCGAGTCGTTCCGCGTCGCCAGCCCGCTCGAGTTGCTGCTCGACCTGACGTTCGTCATCGCGTTCGGTGTCGCCGGGAATCAGGCTGCCCACCTGATCGCCGAGGGCCATATGGCTTCGGGAATCGCCGCGTTCGGCTTCGCGATGTGGGCGGTGTGCTGGGCGTGGGTGAACTTCGCCTGGTTCGCCTCCGCGTTCGACACGGACGACTGGTTGTATCGCATCGCGACGATGCTGCAGATGCTCGGCGTGCTCATCCTGGCGTTGGGCTTGCCGGCGATGTTCGCGTCGATCGACGAGGGCGACTATCTGGACAACCGGATCGTGGTGTTGGGGTACGTCGTGATGCGCGTCGGACTGGTGGGTCAGTGGCTGCGCGTGGCGAAGCAGAACGAGACGCTGCGCCGCACGGCGCTGACCTATGCGGGGTTCGTGTCGATCGCGCAGCTCGGCTGGATCACGCTGATCTTCGTCGACGTCCCGGTGTGGGAGACGTTCCTGCTGACCGTTCCGCTGATCGTGCTCGAGTTGCTCGGGCCGGTTCTCGGTGAGCGCACCGCACGGACACCGTGGCATCCGCACCACATCGCGGAGCGGTACAGCCTGCTCACGATCATCGCGCTCGGTGAGGTGATCGTCGGAACCGTCGCGTCGCTCGGGGCGGTCGTCGACCTGCAGGGATGGGACGTCACGGCCGCCGTCACAGGTCTGGCCGGGGTGGGGCTGACGTTCGGGCTGTGGTGGGTGTACTTCCAGTACCCGTTCGGCGACGCGCTACACCATCACAGGTCGCGCTCGTTCGGCTGGGGATACGGGCACATCGTGGTGTTCGCGGCGCTGGCCGCGGTCGGCGCGGGACTGCACGTGGCCGGCTATCACCTCGAACACGAGTCGCACGTCTCGACGATGACGGTGCTCGCGACCGTCGCAATTCCCGTCGCGGTGTACCTGGTGGCGCTTGCCGCCCTGTACAGCCGGCTCGTCGGCGTCGACCTCGGAGTCGCCGGGACGACCGTCGCCGCGCTGGTGGTCCTCGGCGCGGCCGTCACGGCGGGTGCACTGGGTGTTCCGGTCCCCGTCTGCCTGCTGATCATGGCAGCGGCGCCGGTGGTGATCGTCGTGGCGGACGAGACCGTGCTGTGGAAGCGGCGTGAGGCGGCACTGGCCCGTCTGCGCGCGTCCTGAGCTGCGGTGATCAACGGCCGGCCAGGATCCGGTAGCCGCGCTCGTGCAGGCGACGGTGTTCCGCCCATCGCCGCGCGGTCCAGGCAGGCTCGGTGTGGGCAGCAGTGATCGCCGCGGCGGTCGAGGCGTGCAGGTCGAATTCGAGGTCGCGGCGCAGTTCGGCAAGCTCGCGGGCGTCGGCTGCGACGATCCGGTCGATCGTTCCGGCGACCTGGTCGTCCGCGTCGACGAGGATCCGGCGGTGCGCCCGCGGCAGCACACCCCACATCACGGCGAATGCGACGACCACACCGATGACGGTTTCGACGAGACGTTCCCGTGAGACCAGGACCAGATCCGCGGGTGTGCCGAGTGCTCCGAGGATCAGCGCGAGCGGGGTGATGAACACCATCGCGAGCCCGTAGTTGCGCACCAGATACGCCTCGATGCCGGCCATCATCGCGGCGCAGACCAGTACGAGCGCGGCCCCGCGCACGTCGAACAGCGACAGTCCCGCGAGCAGCGCCAGCCCGAGCACGGTCCCCACGAATCGGTGCGCCGCACGGTAGCTGCCGAGGATGCGGTCCGGTCCCTGGTGCAGGATCATCGCCGCGGTGATGACCGCCCAGTCCGGCCGCCCCAGTCCCGCCGCGACCGCGACTCCCCCGGCCACGGGGCCTGCGACGAGCAGCCGCAGCACCACCGTCACGGATCGACCGTCCGGATGCGCCGCACGCGCGAGTCGGTAGCGGACCGACGGCCGGTGCAGTGGAACCTGCGGACGGAGGTCGTCCTCGGGGTCGGCTTCGTGGTGATCGACGCCGTGCAGCACGGTCGCGCACCGTGCGTGCGCGCTCTGCAGCGCCCGGACCAGCGGATGCTCCGATCCGACGAGCCCGGCGTCGTGCAGGCACTGCCACGCCGCGTGCAGATCGTGCACCGCAGCGCGACGGTGCGCCGCCGAGTTCTCCTCGCACACGGCCTCGACCGCGGCGACCGCGGCGGCGACCGCGGTCCGCTCGGCGGTGCGCGGCCGGACGATCGCACCCGACATCGCGACCGCCAGCGCGGCGACCGCCCCGATCGCCGTCCATCCCACGATCGTCGCCACGGGTACCCCGGCCACGGGCAGCGACGACGCGATCTCGAGGGTCAACAACATCAGGAACGCTCCGGGCGCACCGAGCCGCAGGGCGTCGACGACGAACGCACACGACGCCACCACCACCGTCATGGTGAGCACCACGAGCATCGGCCACCATGCGGATCCGCCGGCCGCGACGGCGCTGTGCACCACCGACCCGACGGCGGCTCCGAGACCGGCCAGAGCGACGAGCACGCATCCGACGATCCCCACGGCCCGCCACCGCACCCGATACGGACGGGTCTCGCCGTACACGACGGCGAACGCGCCGAGCGTCGCGATCGCGGACACCGGTCCGGCGCCGGCGAGGACACCGGCAAGTCCTGGCACCGCGACGGTCACGGCCGCGCGGGCGACCCCGGGCCACTTGCGTCCCAGCCTCGGTACTCCCACCATCGCCGGCCACGGGGCAGCAGGGGCAGGAATCGGCAGGTCTACTCGTGGCACGACCATTCAGATTAGGAGGATCGCGGTCGCGCTCCCGAATCCGAAGCCTCGGGTGAGGCGCATCTCACCCGCTACAGCGCGGTGATCTTCGACGCGACGGTCGGGCGCACCGGCTTCGGCGCGGCACCGCAGCTCGCCGGTCGCGCCGGCAGTTCGTGCAGCTCGACGTCGACGCGCCAGGCGCGGCCGTCGCGGTGACGCACGATCGGTGAGGGTGCTTCGTCGACGGTGAGGGCATCGATACCGGCAGCGGCGATACCGGCAGCGGCGTCGAGTTCGCGCACCGCGATCTCCGCGACCTGACCGGCCGCGGCCCACGTGCTGCGTCCCCGCAGCCCCGGCAGGTACACCTCGCCGGCGGCCGCGGCACGCACCGCGTCGGCGCTGTGCGCGGCGTCGAGCCGACCGTAGGTGTAGCCGGTGGGCAGCAGGATCATCGACGGTGCGAAGCGGTGCCCACCCGTGTGCGAGCACTCCCACACGGTGTCGCCGAACTGTTGCGCGAGGGCGGCCGCGATCGGGCGGCCCCGCACCGCGCAGCACTGGTCGCGTTTGCCGTGCGCGCACACCAGCACGATCGGGTCGGTCACCGCGGCGCCGAGAAGAGGCGCCGGTCCGGTGACGACCCGGGGCACGATGTCGAGCAGCTCGGCCGGCTCGGTGACCTCGAGGCGTTCGCACCACGTGTTGCCGGGTTCGGTGCGGGCGATCAGCACGGTGCGGGTCGGACGCTCCACGTCGCGGCCGGGACGGCGGATGAACTGGATGCGCACCCCCGCCGCGTCGGCGCGGGCGGACAGCTCGGTGGCGAGCTCGGTTCCGAGGGCGGTGCCGTCGAGCACGTCGCGACCCCACCCGGAGGGAACCTCGAGGCACACATATCCCGCTGCCGTGGCGGCGGTGCCGGGCAGCGGCTCCTCGGGGACGGACAGCGCGGAGCAGATCGGGGCGGCGATGGTCACCCGGCCATTGTCGCCGGTGCGGTCATCCGTGGCAGCGTCGGCCCTCGGCGAGTTGCCGGACGAACTTCTCAGCCCTTCTCACCGCGCAGACGTCGCAACCCGGCGCGGGTCCACACGCGCAGGAATCCTTGGGACAGATAGGCGAAGCAGCCGAACGCCAGCGTCCACTTGGTGACGCTGATCGTCGATACGGCACGAACCGTGGTGTCGTCGATGCGGTCGCGGTGGTCGAGCAGATACAGCCCGGCGATGTTCTCGACGTAGTCGCTCGCCGCCGCGGCCACCGACGCCACGGCGAGGGTACGGCGGGTGCCCGGCGACACCGGATGATGCTCGGCCAGCGACCGCACTCCTGCCCGCAATGCGACCGCAAAGGTCAAAGGATGCAACATGTCCCAGTAGTAGTGCTGCCGGTAGCGCTGCAGGTCCTCGGGCTGGAGATTGTCGAGGATCTTCCGGTACTTGTCCGCCGAGAAGGTGGTCTGGATCGCGCCCACGGTCGGGGCCGTGGATCCGAGGACGCGGGCCATGTTGGCCTGGGACGCCACGAACACCGCGGCCGAGCCGAGGAGCCGACGATCCGATGCGGTGAGAGCCATGCGCACGATGCTAGTGCCCACCACGACCTACCGGGGCTCGTGGTCGGACGTCGGTCAGCCGGCCAGGAAGGACAGCAACGCCGCGTTGACCTCGTCCGCGTGGGTCCACAGCAGACCGTGCGGAGCACCCTCGATCTCGACGTACTCTGCCGTCGGCAGCCGCCGTGAGAATGCGCGTCCGGTGGCATCGATCGGCAGGATGTTGTCCGCGGTGCCGTGCACGATCAGGGCCGGCACGTCGATCTTCGGGATGTCGTCGCGGAAGTCGGTGAACCATGTCAGCGGCGCGGCGGCCGCGGCGTACGACCCGGATCCGGCCGCCACGTTCCAGCTGTTGCGCAGCGCTTCCTCGCTCAGCCGGGTACCGAGGTTCTCGTCGGTGTTGTAGAAGCCGGCGAAGAACTCGGTGAAGTAGGCGTAGCGGTCCTTCTCGACCTTCGCGACGATGCCGTCGAAGAACTCGCGTGGAGCCGCACCGTCCGGGTTGTCGTCGGTTTGCAGCAGATACGGCTCGAGCGACCCGAGGAAAGCGGCCTTGGCCACACGTGCCGAGCCGTACCGGCCGATGTAGCGAGCGACCTCGCCGGTGCCCATCGAGAATCCGACCAGGACGACCTCGTGCAGGTCGAGGGTTTCCAGGACGACGTTCAGGTCGGCGGCGAAAGTGTCGTAGTCGTAGCCGACGGTCGGCTGACTGGACTGCCCGAAGCCCCGGCGGTCGTAGGTGACGACGCGGTAGCCGGCGGCGAGCAGTGCGGCGCTCTGCTTCTCCCAGGAGTGCCCGTCGAGGGGATAGCCGTGGATCAGGACGACCGGCTGCCCGGTGCCGTGGTCCTCGTAGTAGAGGTCGATGTCGGTGGTGTTTTCGGTTCCCACGGTGATGTACGGCATGAGTTCGCCTTTCCAGAACGCGAAGTGAGCAGACCATTCGGCCCACCCCGTCGGAGAATGCTCATTCCTCACGGTGCCCCTTGCGTAGAGAATACTCAGTCTCCACTCCCTCGAACGCCTCTACGCAACCTTTCCGTACAAGAACGACGTGGTGCTCGCCGTCCTCGACCATCGACGACAGATGTGGGAGAGCAGGCGACACACCCGGGCATCCCGGATCTCTTCCGGCGCGGAATATCCTCTCGCACAACAGCCTTTCCCCGACGTTCTCACGACGGCGCCCATCGTCGAAGCACCGGTCCCCGGATGGCCGACCGAGATCGGCGCGCCCGGATGACAGACGCCGACGACCGGCAGCGCGCGGCTGTCCGCCTCATCGGCGGCTGCGGGCGGCGGGCGACCCCCTCAGAGCGCAGCGACCTTCAGCAGCATCTCGGCGACGGCCTCCGGCTCCGTGATCATCAGATCGTGACCGGTCTCGATCTCCCAGACCCGTTGCGCACCATCGGATCTGCCCTCTTTCGCGCCCTCGATCGCACTCAGCTCGGAGATGCAGACGACGTCGGTTCGTGGGATCTTCCGCATCGCGGCCTCGTTGATCAACAACAGCGGTTGGACGAAGGTCTCGAGCGGATGCGGCGTGAGCCGATTCTGCATCCACTCGAGATCGTCGGGGTCGGTGACCCCGTACAGCCGCCCCATCTCGGGTACCGGCCACAACACGAGTTCGGCACCGTCGACCTCACGGATGGTGCTGCGCGCGAATTCCATGAGGGCCGGGGCGATGTCGGTGAGGGACTGCCCGTCGGCGGGGCTCGCGGCGTCGAGATAGACGAGGTGACGGATCCTTCCCGGCGCCCGGTCCGCGACTCCGGTGATCACCATGCCGCCGTAGCTGTGACCGACGAGGATGACGTCGCTCAAACCCTCGAATTCGAGAACCGCGAGGATGTCGGAGATGTGGTGATCGAGATCGATACCCGGACGCACCAGATGGGCACGGTCACCGAGACCGGTCAGCGTCGGGGTGTGGACGTCGTGGCCCGCGGCGCGCAGCAGCGGCGCCAAGCGCCCCCAGCACCACCCGCCGTGCCCACCGCCGTGTACCAGAACAAATGTCGCCACCACGTACCCGCTTCCCCCTGGCAGAATCCCACTCCAAAAGATGAATACCACGTTCTCCGGCAGACGGGAAATGGGTGGTTCGCGTCAAATGTCGTAATCGACGACGACCGGCGCGTGATCGCTCATCCGGCGATCCGCCGACGGTTCCCGGTCCGTACCCCCCACGGTCGCGGTGCGCGCCAGACCCGGAGTCGCGAGGTGGTAGTCGATCCGCCACCCGACGTCGTTGGTGAACGACTCCCCCATCCACGACCACCACGAATACGGGCCGTCGACTCCCGGATACCGGCTGCGGACGACGTCGACGAGGGTGCGGGGCGAGAGCAGCGAATCGAGCCACGCGCGTTCCTCCGGAAGGAACCCCTCGGCTTGATTACTGCGCCGCCAGTTCCGCACGTCGTGCCGGGTGTGCGCGATGTTGAGATCGCCCATCAGCAACAGTTCCCGGCCCTGCGCCTTCGCCGCGCGGCGCGACCGCGTCAGCTGCCGCGCGAAGGCGGCGAGAAACCGCATCTTGCGCTCGTATCGGGCGCCGCCGTCCGGCGCCTCCCGCATCCGCCCCGGCTTCTGCAGGTGCGCCGGAAGACCACCCTTCGGCAGATACAGCGACGCGACGGTGAGCGGGGCGTCGGCCAGATCGACCTCGATATACCGGCCCTGGCCGGCGAACTCCCCCAGCCCGCGCGCCAACGGCACCCGTTCGAGATCGACCCGATCGAGGTGTTCCTCGCCGGGCGCACGCAGCAACGCGGTCCCGCTCCAGGTGCGCACCGCGGCCGGTGGCTGCGCGGTCAGGATGCCGACGCCGTTGCGGCCGGCGAGAGTGCCCTCGTCGTAGGCGAAGTGGTACTTGCCGAAGACGCCGGGCGGAATCGCAGCGGCCGGGGCACGGACCTCCTGCAACGCGACCACGTCGGGGTCGCGTTCGCGCAGCCAGTCCTCGAACCCGCGCCGCTGCGCCGCGCGGATGCCGTTGATGTTGAAGGTCGCGATCCGCACGGTCAGTCCATGAGAAACGGCAGCACGGCCGCTTCGAAGTCGCGGAAACGGTCCCGGTGGATGCTGTGCCCGCACGCGATGTCGCGGAGGGTGCAATTCGGCAGTGCCGCGGCAGCCTCGGCGAGCAGGTGTGGATCGACCATGCTGCCGGGCCGCGCGCCCCGCAGGAACAGGGTCGGCGCGGCGAGGTCCGGCAGCCTCTGCCACCACCGCGGGTCCGGGGTGCGGAACTGTTCGATGGCCGAGGCGGTCATGCTCCGGTCGAACGCGATGGTCGCGCGCGGGTTGCGCACCAGACTGCTCGTGGCGTGCCACAGTTCCGCGACCGTCGGACGGCGGGACGGGATCTCCGGGACGGGATCGCCGGCGCGCAGCGGCAGCGGTGATTCCTCGAGTACGAGACGGTGCACCAGGTCCGGGCGATCCTGGGCGATCAGCGACCCGGTGCGGCCTCCGAGCGAATGACCGACCAGGTCGACGGTGTCGAGGTTCAGGTGGTCGCACAAACCGGTGATGTCGGCGGCGAACTCGCCGAACAGGTACGACCCGGCTCGGGCGCTACGTCCGTGCCCGCGCAGGTCGATCGCGACGACCCGGCGTCCGGCGGTGACGAGAGTGCGGGCGAAGCGGTCCCAGGTGCGGCTGTCACCGCCCATGCCGTGCACCAGCACCACCGGAACGGGGTGGGCGCGAGCGCTCGGCGCCGAGTCGCGGTAGGCGATCGCCACACCGTTCGGCTCGGCTGTCAACACGGTTTCCACGGACATCGAGCCTACTCAGTCGTAGACCCCCTCCACTTTCCAGCCGCCCGAGGTGTGGATCACCAGCAGCGCCCGCGACCCGTCGAGCAGCACCTGCAGCCGCGCCACCGCCCGGGCCTCGGCCGGATCCCACCAGTACTCGTCGACCGGCCAGGGTCCGGCCCAGCCCACCACCTGCCATCCACGGCTTCCCCACCGCAGATGTGCCGGTGCCGCGCTCAGCAACCCGCGCTCGGTCACCGCGACCTCCGCGCCCGCGTCGTCGAGCAGCGCGATCGACGGCGGAACGGTCAGCACCATGGCCGGGGCGGGTGGCGGGAGCCGCCCCGGCCACGGCGCCTCCGGGTCCGACGCGGGGACCCGCTCGTCCCCGACCGGCACCAGGGTGATGCGTTCGGCCGGGCCCCGGCCGCCGCTGAGCACCCCCACGAGGACGGCCTCACCGCCGAGCAGGCCCTGCACCCGCACCAGCGCGCGGCGGGCTCGTTCGTCCTCGTCGCCGACGCCGCCCCACAGTCCCGGTTGCAGGGCACCGGCCGATACCACCTCCACCGGTTCGAGCCGCAGCACCTCGATGCCGGCAGTCGGCCGGTCTCGGCTGCGTCCGGTGAGCCAGCCGTCGAGTTGCCAGCGCACCCGGTCGGCGGTGCCGTCGGGGGTCAGCGGTTCGGCGCAGCGCCAGGTACGGGCCAGTTCCTCGCCGCCCTCGGTGCGTGCCGCCACCAGCAACCGGGTGCACGCGACCCCGGCCGCCGCGAGCCGCACGTGCAGCAGTTCGGCGAGGGCACGGCCGGCGAACGCGGCCGCGTCCACCCGTTCGAGCGGCGGGTCGCAGCGCTGCTCGACGGTCAGGTCCGGGGGCGGCGTCCGACCGGACGGGGGCCGCTCCGGGTGTCCGCATGCGGTGCGGTGCGCCCTGACCGCGTCGGTCCCGAAACGCGAGGCGACGTCCCCGGCCGACAGCGCGGCGAAGGCCCCGATCGTGCGCAATCCGAGGCGACGCAACAGATCGACCAGTTCCTCACGTTCCGGTGCCGCCAGGGACGGCTCGACAGCCAGATCGGAAATCGGCAGCGGTGCAAGGAATTCCGATCCCTTTCCCGGAGGTACCAGCGTTCCGCGGCGCGCCGCGAGCACCGCGGTGGACAGTTCGTCGGCGATCCCCACCTGGCATTCGACGCCGAGAGCGGCGACCTCGTCGACCAATCGTTCCGCGACGGCCTCCTCCGAACCGAACCAGCGGACGACACCGCGGGCGGCGAGCACCACCAGGCCGGGGCGGAGCACCTCGACACCGGGCGCGGTCGCGTCGACCGCCTCCACCACCGGTTCGAACAGCCGCGCATCACGATTCGGATCAGCCTGCAGCACATGCAGTTCCGGGCATCTCGCCTGCGCCTCGCGACGCCGCAGACCGCGACGTACCCCGGCGGCGCGGGCGGTCGCCGAGCACGCAAGCACCCGGTTCGCCGCGACCACCGCGACCGGTTCCGACGCGGGCAGGTCCGCCGCGGCGGCCGCAGCGACGGCGGGCCAGTCCGGGCACCACAGGGCCAGCACCCGCGCCGGTTCGCGGGCGCTCACAGCGCGACCGGTCGGCGCGGCGAATCGACGCGGTCCGCGTGCTTCCATTCGGTCCGGGTGCGGGTGGCACACACGTCCATCCGGGTGGTCCGCGCCGGGAAGGCCCGGCCCTGGGCCCGCACCGACAGCCGGGTGCCGCGCAACCGGCCGCGTCCCACCCCGAGTCCCTCGTAGCCGCTGACCTGCGCGTCGAGCCGAACCTGCGCCCCCTCCCACCGGCCGTCGACGACGACCAGCACCGCCCCCTTGCTGCGGGCGCGGGCGGTCACGGCCCGGGTTCGCGACGACGGCACCGCGATTCCGCCGAGACCGAGGATCACCAGGTCCATGCCGTCGAGCAGGACGGCCGCGATCTCCACCGGATCGGGTCCGGGATCGGGAATCACCGCCACCCGCTGCAACTGCGCTCCCATTTCCGCGGCGGCGAGCAGACTCAGCCGGCGGTGGCCGATCACGGCGGCGTGCCCTCCCGCAGCGGTCACCGAGGCGAGAACACCGATCAGCAACGACGTGGCGCCGGAGACGGATACGACGGAGCCACGGACCAGACCACCCTGGGGCAGCACATCGGCGAGCGGTTCCGGGACCGGGAGCAACCGGTCGGCGGGTGCGTCGGCGGGGGCGGCCCGTTCCACCTCCCCGCGCGCGGGTATCGCGGCCATCCGCCGGCGCAGCGACTGGATCCGCTCCTGCCGGGACGGTCTTTCCACACCGTCGAGCGGAAACTCGGCGAGCTCACCCACATGTACCCCTTCGTCATCTGCCGGCCGCGGGAACACGGCCCACCGACACCACGGGGAAGACGTGGTTCAGTCACAACTATCGAACATACTTTCGAACCTTTCCAGTACACATGATCTTGGGGCGGCCCGTCAAGCGCAGAAAGACCCCTCGCATCCACTACTCTCGTGAAGGTGTCGAAACAGGAACGAGTAGGTAGGGTTGTCGGCCCGGACCACCTGGTGGCCGGTCGCTACCGGCTCGATTCCAAGCTCGGCGGCGGCGGGATGGGCGCCGTGTGGCTCGCCCACGACACGCGCCTCGGGCGCGACGTCGCCGTCAAACAGGTCGTCTCCACCGTGGACCTGCAGCCGGAGGCCGCCGACGAGGTACGCCGTCGCACACTGCGCGAGGGGCGGATCGCCGCGCAGCTCGCGCACGAGCACGCCATCGGGATGTACGACGTGGCCCTCGACGCCGGCGAACCGTGGCTGGTCATGGAATACCTGCCCTCCCGCAGCATCGCCCAGGTGCTGAACACCGTCGAGACCCTGCCCCCGTACGAGGTCGCGCAGATCGGGGCGGACGTGGCCGACGCCCTGGCCGCCGCACACGCGGCGGGCATCATCCACCGCGACATCAAACCCGGCAACATCCTCGTCGCCGAACGCGGCCACGAACTCGGCATCGTGAAGATCAGCGACTTCGGCATCGCCCTGGCGAGCGGCGATTCCGATCAGTCCGGTGTGATCGCCGGTACCCCCGCCTACTTCGCGCCCGAGGTGGCGCGCGGCAACGATCCCACCGAAGCCAGCGACGTGTTCTCCCTCGGCGCGACCCTCTACACGATCCTCGAGGGCCAGCCCCCGTTCGGTTTCGAAGCCGACTCGATCGCATTGCTGCACCGCGTAGCCCGCGCCGAGATCATCCCGCCGACCCGGACCGGCCCCCTCACCGACGTCCTGCTCTCCATGCTCGAACCCGACCCCGCCCGCCGTCCGACGATGGCGCAGGCCCGCGACCGGCTCGCCGCCGTCGTCCTCGGTCCGGGCACGAATCCCGCACTGCTGCGCGGACGTCCGATCCTGGCCGAGGACGGCTCGATTCCCGTGTGGGCCCAGCGGTCCACACCGATCGCCGGAACCCGGTCCCGCAGCTCGTTCGTGGACCGGCCGGCACCTCCGCCGGTGTCGCCTTCGCGCGGGCCCTCGCGTGGGATTCCCCGGCCCGCCGAACTGTGGGACCGGCTGCTCCCGAAAGAGCCTGTGCCGCAAGACCCGAAGGAACGGCTCGTCGCATACGCGCCGCTGGCGATGGCGGCGATGGTCGCGCTGATCGTGTTCGCACTCGTGGTCGCGGTGATCATCGCCGTGGCGGTGGGCTGAACAGCTTTCAGTCGATCCGGCGATGGTGCGCCCAGCGGGTCAGCGCGTTCCGGTTCGACTGCTGGGTCTTGCGCAGCACGTTCGACGCGTGGGTCTCGACGGTCTTGACCGAGATCACCAGTTCCTCGGCGATCTCCCGATAGGTGTAACCGCGCGCGAGCAGCCGCAGCACCTCGAGCTCGCGCGGGGTCAGCGAGTCGAGTTCAGGGTCCAGCGGCGGCTCCGGGACGTTGGACCGTCCGGTGAACGAATCCAGCACGAATCCCGCCAGGCGCGGGCTGAACACCGCGTCGCCGCCGGCCACCCGCCGCACCGCATCCGCCAGTTCGGTGCCCGAGATCGTCTTGGTGACGTATCCGCGGGCGCCGGCCCGGATCACCGCGATCACGTCCTCGGCCGCGTCGGACACGCTCAACGCCAGGCACACGGGCCCGGGTGCGATGCGGCTGAGCACCGCGACGCCTCCCCCGTCGGGCATGTGCACGTCGAGCAGCACGACATCGGGGCGGGTCGCGTCGATCCCGGCGACCGCCTCGGCGACACCGCCGGCCTCACCCACGATCTCCATGTCCGCCTCGCGCCCCAGCTCGGTACGCACCCCGGAACGGAACACGGCGTGGTCGTCGACCAGAAAGACACGGAAGGACTGTGAAGTTGGGGCGCCGTTCGACGTCACTGCGTGTGCTCCTCGGGTTGGGGTTCGGCCTCCTGCCACTCTAGGGGCGAGCCCGTCCCCGGCACCGCACCGCCGCGGGGCATGTGGATCCGGATCTCGGTGCCCTTGCCGAGCTCCGACTTCACCACCACCCGGCCGCCGCGCCGCTCGATCCGCGCCCGGATCGACTTGGCCAGCCCCTGCCGGTCCTCCGGGACCAGATCCGGGTCGAAGCCCGTCCCGCGGTCGCGGACGAACACGCTCACCTCGTTCGGCTCGGCCTCGGCGAACAGATCGACGCTGTCCACTCCGGCGTGCTTGGCGGCGTTGACGAGTGCTTCGCGGGTCGCCCCCAGCACCGCGGTGAACGATTCGGCGGTCAGGTCGTCGTCGTCGCCGGGTGCGACGTCCCCGACGATCACCGGCGTGACGGACACCCCGTGCTGATCCTCCACCTCACCGGCGATGGTGCGCAGTGCCTCGGCGAGGCTGGTGCGGGGACTCTCCCCGCCGCCGAACAGCCAGCGCCGCAGTTCCCGTTCCTGGCTGCGGGCCAGCCGCACCACTTCCTGCGCGTCACCGGCCTGCTTCTGGATGAGCGCCAAGGTCTGCAGCACCGAATCGTGCAGGTGCGAGGCGATCTCCTCGCGTTCCTCGTTGCGGACGCGGGCTGCGCGTTCCTGCTCGAGCGCTCGCCACATGCGAACCCACAGCGGCACCGACAGCAGCCCGGCGCCGACGAGGGTCACCACCACCGCGAGCAGGGACGACCGCAATGCAGCGACGTCGACCTGGGCGAGAAACACGACGCCGAGTCCGGTGACGATCAGGGTCAGGCCGCCGAGAACCCGCGCCCATGTCAGGACGGTGGGTTTGGCCGGCAGCCCGAGGACCGACCGCGGCCCGTCGACGTCGAACTCCCGCCACACCAGGGCGGCACCCACCGCGACCACGACGATCGGCGCGATCACCGACGCCGCGCCCCCGTTCAGCAGCCACGACAGCCCGGCGCCCAGGGCCAGCCCGATGACCGCCAGACCCAGCGCGCGGCGACGCTCGGTGGGCGATGGCGGCTCGGTGTCGGAACCCTGCGGCACGAACGCCCACAGCAGGCCGTACGCGACGATGCCGACCCCGAGCGCTGCGAGTACCGCGAACGCGACCCGGACTTTCATCACGTCCACGCCGAGATGGTCGGCGAGACCACCGGCCACGCCGCCCACGACGCGGCCGGCGACGCGGCGTTCGAGTCGGGGGACGGGCACGGGAAAGTTGGCTACCGGTTGCACATATTCGATACTGGCACGCGCTCGGCACCCCGGCATCGGGGACCGACCCTGATCCCGGAGGCTGCTGCGGGGCTCGAAGATCAGGGTTCGCCCCTGATGTGCGGGCGCCGCGCGGGCGACAGGATGAGTCCATGAACTCGCGCAGCTTCCCCGAGCAGCTTTCGGACATGTGGCGCACCCGTCCGGTGCGCTTGCCCGATCAGGGCCACGTCGCCGGCGTGTGCGCCGGCATCGGAGTTCGGTACGGCGTCGATCCGGTACTGATCCGGGTCGCGTTCGTGGTCTCCACCATCTTCGGTGGCGCGGGCATCGTCCTGTACCTGGCGTGCTGGGTCCTGCTCAATCGCTACGGCGATCCCGTCTCCCCCGTCGAGTCTCTCGTCGGGCGGGGCCACAGCGCCGACTCGAACACCAAGGTGATCGTCCTGCTGGTGGCACTTGCGGTGGCCGCGAGTGCGCTCGGCCCGGTGGGCGCCGGCCTGGGCGGTTCCGGATTCCTCAGCTTGATGCTGATGCTCGGGGGTCTGTGGTTGCTCTACCTGCGCAAGCCGGAACCTCCGGTCCTGCCGCCCCCGCCGGGATCGGTGGCCTTCCAGCAGAATCCGTTCCCGGACTTCTCGGTCCCGCAGGCGCCGTATGCCCCGTCCCAGTTCACACAAGCCCCGTTCGCGCAGCAACCGTTCGCCGCAGGGGCGGCTCCCACTCCCGGACCGGCACCGGCGGACCCGAACTTCTGGATCAAGAAGGACGCCGCGACGTCCGAGACGACCGGCAGCGCGAACGAGTCGGCACCGCCCGCCGATCCCGCACAGCCCGCCCCGGATCCGTTCGGCGCGACGGCGACGCCTCCGTCCTGGGATCCGCTCGGCGTCGCCCCGTTCGCGTGGGATCTTCCCGAACCGGCACCGATCCGGACACCCGTGCCGGATCGGAAGCAGCCGCGGTCGCGGTTGACGACGACGATACTTGGCCTGGCGGTGCTGGCCGCCGCCGCGGCCGCAGCGGTCGCCGCCGCTACCGGCATGGAATGGTTGACGCCGGCCCGGATCGGGGCGATCGCTCTCGCCGTCATCGGGCTGGGACTGCTGCTCGGCGCGTTTCTGCACCGCGGCCACGGCCTGCTGGTGGTGACCGGTCCGCTCATCGGATTCGTGGTGCTCGCGTCGCTGGTCGGCCCGATCGACACCTCGCGGTGGGGTCCGCAACAGTACGCCCCCCGCACGGCCGCCGAGCTGCAGCCGGAGTACGCGGTCCAGATGGGCGAGCTCGAGCTCGATCTGCGCAATCTCACGCTCACCGAGGACCGCACCGTCGCGGTGGAGACCCGGTTCGGCAACTCCCGGATCCTCCTGCCGCCGAACCTGGACGTCGACATCACGTGCACCGAACGCGCGTCCTCGCCGTGCCCCACGCAGGGCTTCGACGCCGGCGCCGACGGCCGCAAGGGACCCGTCCTGACCCTCGATATCGATACCGCTTTCGGAAACTCGGAGGTGCACCGTGGCTGACTTCGACACCGACTACACCGGATCCGGCTCCGACGACACCGAGGCGACCTGCTCGCGTCGGCGGGGCCCGTCGATCCTGCTGCTCCTGGCCGCGATCGCCACTCTGGCGGTCAGCGGGTGGGCGCTGATCGGCCCGTTCTCCCTGGACCCGATCGCGAATGTCGAGTTCCGCTGGGTGTTCGTGGCCGTCGCCGTGGCGGTGGGCGCGGCCCTCCTGTTCGCCCCCGGCAAACGGTCCCGCCGGAAGAACTGAATCCACCGCACCTCCGAAAAGCACTGTGCCCCTCGGATTCCGAAGGAGAGATCCTTCGATCCGAGGGGCACAGTCGCTGCTACGGGAGGATCACTCCCACTCGATCGTTCCCGGCGGCTTGCTGGTCACGTCGAGGACGACGCGGTTGACCTCGGCGACCTCGTTGGTGATGCGGGTGGAGATGCGCTCGAGCGTCTCGTACGGCAGGCGGGTCCAGTCCGCGGTCATTGCGTCCTCGCTCGAGACCGGGCGCAACACGATCGGATGACCGTAGGTGCGTCCGTCGCCCTGCACACCGACGCTGCGCACGTCGGCGAGGAGCACGACCGGGCACTGCCAGATCTGACCGTCGAGACCCGCGGCCGTGAGCTCTTCGCGCGCAATGGAATCCGCGTGACGCAGGATTTCGAGGCGTTCCTGGGTGACCTCACCGATGATGCGGATGCCCAGGCCCGGGCCGGGGAACGGCTGGCGTCCGACGATCTCCTCGGGCAGACCCAGTTCGCGGCCGACCGCGCGGACCTCGTCCTTGAACAGCAGGCGCAGCGGCTCGACGAGCTCGAACTGCAGGTCCTCCGGCAGACCGCCGACGTTGTGGTGGCTCTTGATGTTCGCGGTGCCGGCGCCGCCACCGGATTCGACGACGTCCGGGTACAACGTGCCCTGCACGAGGAAGTCGATGGTCTCGCCGTGTGCGGCGCTCTCACCGAGCACCTCGGAGACCGCACCCTCGAAGCTGCGAATGAACTCGCGGCCGATGATCTTGCGCTTGGTTTCCGGGTCGGACACTCCGGCCAGTTCGCGCAGGAACGTCTCGGAGGCGTCGACCGTCACCAGCCGGGCTCCGGTCGCCGCGACGAAGTCCTTCTCGACCTGCTCACGCTCACCGGCGCGCATCAGGCCGTGATCGACGAACACGCAGGTGAGGCGGTCACCGATCGCGCGCTGCACGAGCGCGGCGGCGACAGCGGAATCGACACCGCCGGACAGACCGCAGATGGCCTTGCCGTCGCCGACCTGCTCGCGGACCTGGGCGATGAGCGACTCGGCGATGTTCGCGGCCGTCCACGCGCCGGGGATGCCGGCGATCTCGTGCAGGAAGCGGCTGAGCACCTGCTGGCCGTGCGGCGAGTGCAGAACCTCCGGGTGGTACTGGACGCCGGCGAGCCGGCGGGCCCGGTCCTCGAAGGCCGCGACCGGTGCGCCCGCGCTGGACGCGGTGACCTCGAAGCCCTCGGGTGCGGCTGTCACGCCGTCGCCGTGGCTCATCCACACGGGCTGCGTCGCGGGCAGACCTTCGTGCAGGACGCCGCCGCTCACCGACATCTCGGTGCGGCCGTACTCACGGCTGCCGGTGTGTGCGACCGTGCCGCCGAGGGCCTGGGCCATCGCCTGGAAGCCGTAGCAGATACCGAAGACCGGCACGCCCAGGTCGAACAGCTTCGGGTCGAGCTGGGGAGCACCCTCCTCGTACACGCTGGACGGGCCGCCGGACAGCACGACCGCGAGCGGCTCCTTGGCCGCGATCTCCTCGACGGTCGCCGTGTGCGGCACGACCTCCGAGTACACCTTCGCTTCCCGGACGCGGCGAGCGATCAGCTGCGCGTACTGGGCTCCGAAGTCGATGACGAGGACCGGCTTGGACTGCTGGGTTTGCGACACCCGAACAGTCTAAGCGGCGGTCCACGTCACACGAACGCCGGTCAGGCCACGCCGGCATCCGAACCGCTGCGGATCTCGACGATCGGCAGCGACAGCGCGCCGGGGGCACCCGCCGGCACCACCGGGTTCTTCGGGACGATCGGGTTCAGCCGACGGTAGGGCTCGCCCTGCGCGGGACGCACGTCGTCCTCGCCCTTGTTCGGCCACAGTGCCGCGGACCGTTCGGCCTGCGCGGCGATCGTCAGCGACGGGTTCACCCCGAGGTTCGCGGAGACGGCCGCCCCGTCGACGACGCTGAGCGTCGGGTAGCCGTAGACGCGGTGGTAGGGGTCGATGACGCCGTGGTCGGGGTCGCTGCCGATGACCGCGCCGCCGAGGAAGTGCGCGGTGAGCGGGATGTTGAAGATCTCGCCCCAGGTGCCGCCGGCGATGCCGTCGATCTTCTCGGCGATGCGTCGGGTGGCCTCGTTACCCGCGGGAATCCAGGTGGGATTCGGCTCGCCGTGGCCCTGCTTGCTGGTGACCTTGCGGCGGCCGAAGAGGCCCTTCTTGGTGTAGGTCGTGATGGAGTTGTCGAGGTTCTGCATGACCAGCGCGATGATGGTCCGCTCGCTCCAGTCCTTGACCGACAGCATCCGCGCCATCTGCACCGGGTTCTTCGCGACCTGGAGGAGGAACTTCATCCACCGCGGGGTGCGGCCCCCACCGTCGGTCATGAGGGTCTGCAGCAGACCCATCGCGTTCGAGCCCTTGCCGTAGCGGACCGGTTCGATGTGGGTGTCGGCGGTCGGGTGGAAGGACGAGGTGATCGCGACACCGCGGGTCAGGTCCATGTTCGGGTCGACCTTCATCTTCCCGGCGCCGACGATCGACTCGGAGTTGGTGCGGGTCAGTTCGCCGAGCCGGTCCGACAGTTTCGGCAGCGCGCCGGTGTCCTTGAGATGGTGCAGCAGGTGTTGCGTGCCCCAGGTGCCGGCGGCGAGCACGACGTGCCCGGCGGTGTAGGTGCGCCGGTTCTTGCGTCGCCACGCTCCGGTGCGTTCGGTGACGACCTCCCAGCTGCCGTCCGGGGTTTCCCGCAGGTCGGTGACCGTGGTCATCGGGACGATCTCGGCGCCGGCCTTCTCGGCGAGGCCCAGGTAGTTCTTCACGAGGGTGTTCTTCGCGCCGTGCCGGCAGCCGGTCATGCACTCGCCGCATTCGATGCAGCCGGTGCGGTCGGGTCCGACGCCACCGAAATAGGGATCGGCGACGGTGCGGCCGGGTTCGCCGAAGTAGACGCCGACCGGCGTCTGGATGAACGTGTCGCCGACGCCCATGTCCTCGGCGACGGATTTGATCACCTCGTCGGCGGGTGTCATGTGCGGGTTCGTGACGACGCCGAGGATCCGGCGGGCCTGGTCGTAGTAGGGCGAGAGTTCGTCGTGCCAGTCGGTGATGTGCGCCCACTGCCTGTCCTCGAAGAACGAGGCGGGCGGCTTGTAGAGGGTGTTCGCGTAATTGAGGGATCCGCCGCCCACGCCGGCGCCGGCGAGGATGAGGCAGTCACGCAGCAGGTGCACGCGCTGGATGCCGAAGCATCCGAACTTCGGGGCCCACAGGAAGCGCTTGAGGTCCCAGCTGGTCTCGGCGAAGTCCGCGTCCGCGTACCGCCGGCCCGCTTCGAGAACACCGACCCGGTAGCCCTTCTCCACGAGCCGCAGCGCCGTGACGCTGCCACCGAAGCCCGAGCCGACGATGAGGACGTCGTAGTCCGTCGCGCGCTGCCTACCCATCGGAGTACCTCCACCCGTGAAACTGGTTGTTACTCGCCAGTATGCACCCCGGGTCTGTGACAGCTGCCACAAGGATTACCTAACTGTTACCGCGCGTAGCGGAAACCGCAGGTCGGCGGCCACGCTGCCCGGTGGACCACAGCAGTTCCCGTGAACGACGACGGCCGGACGCCGAGTCGGCCCGTGACACACGAACCGATCCGACATCCGGCCACCGGAAGCGGAGAAACCTGTCAGGCGCGAACCGACAGACCCACCTTCTGGAATTCCTTGAGGTCCGAGTAACCGGACTTCGCCATCGCCCGGCGCAGCCCGCCGACGAGGTTCAGCGAACCGTACGGGTCGTCCGACGGCCCGCCCAGCACCCGGTCCAGGCCGGGACGCTCGTCGTCGACCTCGACCTGCAACACGGACCCACGCGGCATGGACGGGTGCGCCGCGACGGACGGCCAGTACCAGCCGCGACCGGGCGCCTCGGCGGACACCGCCAGCGGCGCACCGAGCACGGCCGCGTCGGCACCGCACGCGATGGCCTTCGCCAGGTCACCGGCGGTCTCGATGTCACCGTCCGCGATGACGTGCACGTAGCGGCCACCGGTTTCGTCCAGGTAGTCGCGACGGGCCGCGGCGGCGTCCGCGATCGCGGTGGCCATCGGGATCCCGATGCCGAGAGCGCTGCTGGTGGTCGTGGCACCGGCCGTCGAGCCGTAGCCGACGATGACACCGGCCGCGCCGGTACGCATCAGGTGCAGAGCCGTGCGGTGATCGCTCACACCGCCGGCCACGACCGGCACGTCCAGCTCGGAGATGAACGTCTTGAGGTTGAGCGGCTCGTCCTCGCCGTGCGCGACGTGCTCGGCGGAGATGATCGTTCCCTGGATGACCAGCAGGTCGATGCCCGCCTTGATCAGGTCGGGGGTCAGCGCACGCGCATTCTGGGGGCTGACCCGCACCGCCGTCGTCACGCCCGCGTCCCGCACCTCACCGACCGCCGCGGCGAGCAGCTCGGGGCGCAGCGGAGCCGCGTGCAGCTTCTGCAGGTAGGCCACCGCGGCGCTGGGATCCGGGTTCGTCTCGGCGAGCTCGACGAGCTTGGTGATCTCCGACTCGACGTCCTCGTGCCGGCCCCACAGACCTTCACCGTTGATGACGCCCAGACCGCCGGCCTTGCCGAGCTCGACGGCGAACTTCGGCGAGACCAGCGCGTCGGTGGGATGCGCGAGCACCGGGATGTCGAATCGGTAGGCATCGATCTGCCAGGCCGTCGACACCTCCTTGGAAGACCGCGTCCGGCGGGACGGCACGATGTCGATGTCGTCCAGCTCGTAGGTGCGCCGGGCGGTGCGGCCCATGCCGATTTCAACGAGGTCGCGCACGCGCGCCCCTTTCTCGTGTGAGGCCGGTTCTCCCCTCGCGGACGAGACGGGAGAACCGACCGGCGTGATTCGAACGTGCGGCTACCGGGCCGCGTAGTTCGGTGCCTCCGCGGTGATCGTGATGTCGTGCGGGTGGCTCTCCTTGAGCCCTGCAGCGGTGATCTGCACGAACTGCGCCGACTGCAGTTGCTCGATCGTGGCCGCCCCGGTGTATCCCATCGCCGCCCGCAGGCCGCCGATGAGCTGGTGGGTGACCTGCTGCAGCGGGCCACGGAACGGGACCCGGCCCTCGATACCCTCGGGGACCAGCTTGTCCTCGGAGAGGACGTCGTCCTGGAAGTACCGGTCCTTCGAATACGACTTGGCCTCGCCACGCGACTGCATCGCGCCCAGCGAACCCATTCCGCGGTAGCTCTTGAACTGCTTGCCGTTGACGAGGATCAGCTCACCGGGGGACTCGGCCGTGCCGGCGAGCAGCGAACCGAGCATCGCCGTCGACGCACCGGCCGCGAGGGCCTTCGCGACGTCGCCGGAGAACTGCAGGCCACCGTCGGCGATCACGGGGATGCCGTGCAGTGCGGCCGCAGCGGTGGCCTCGAGGATCGCGGTGATCTGGGGTGCGCCGACACCGGCGATGACACGGGTGGTGCAGATCGAGCCGGGTCCGACACCGACCTTGACCGCGTCGACGCCCGCCTCGATGAGGGCAGCCGCCCCGGCGCGGGTCGCGACGTTGCCGCCGATGATCTGGACGCGGTCGCCGACCTCCGCCTTGAGCTTGGAGATCATCGACAGCACGCCGGCCGAGTGACCGTGGGCACTGTCGACGACGAGAACGTCGACGCCGGCGTCCGTCAGCAGCATCGCGCGGGTCCACGAGTCGTCGCCGACACCGACGGCCGCGCCGACCAGCAGGCGGCCGTCGCGGTCCTTGGTGGCGTTCGGGTGCTGCTCGGTCTTGACGAAGTCCTTGACGGTGATGAGACCGGTGAGCTTGCCCTGTCCGTCGACGATCGGGAGCTTCTCGATCTTGTGACGGCGCAGCAGCCCCAGCGCGGCCTCGGCACTGACCCCTTCGCGTGCGGTGACGAGCGGTGCCTTGGTCATGACCTCGGCGACCGGCCGGTTCTGGTCGACCTCGAACCGCATGTCGCGGTTGGTGATGATGCCGACGAGCAGGCCGTCGTCGTCGGTGACCGGCAGACCCGAGATCCGGAAGCGGGCGCACATGGCGTCCACCTCGGCGAGGGTGTCGGTCGGCTTGCAGGTGACCGGGTCGGTGACCATGCCGGCCTCGGAACGCTTGACGGTCTCGACCTGCGCGGCCTGGACCTCTGCGGACATGTTGCGGTGCAGCACACCCATGCCGCCGGCACGGGCCATGGCGATCGCCATGCGCGACTCTGTGACGGTGTCCATCGCGGAACTGACCAGCGGGATGCGCAGGCGGATCTCGCGCGTCAACTGGCTCGACGTGTCCACCTGGCTCGGGACGACATCGGACGCCGCGGGGAGCAGCAGCACGTCGTCGAAGGTCAGGCCCAGCATCGCGACCTTGTTCGGGTCGTCGCCGCCGGTGTGCACGTGCCCTCCGGTACTACTCATGCGGTTCGGACCCTCCATGCCAGTCGATACGATGCGGGTCCGGACGATTTCCGGCCCGACAGGTTTCTGAGCGTGAAACGACGCTGTCGCGGACGACGGAGCGGCGACGAGGCGCCGGCGTCGTGAGCAGCAATGCCGTGACCAACAATGTCGTGAGCGGTACGAATATTCCCCGGGCGGTCCGAGGCAGCCGGTACGCTCACCTCCCCATCGTATCGTTTGCCGCAATCCGCACTGCCGCAGCCCGCACCCTTGCCCGGGGCCGGCGGCCCCGCTCCACAAGGACCACAGGGCCCTGTTCGTCGGCGTGTCCACCGCTACGGCTGGCGCAGACCCCACCGCACTGCGTACCGTGGGTGTCGTGCGTGATCAGTTACCTCCGGGTCTTCCACCGGACCCCTTCGCCGGAGATCCCGACGACCCGTCGGCCGCGCTGGACGCGATCGAGCCGGGTCAGCCGCTGGACCCCTCGGAGCGGTTGGCGGTCGAAGAGGACCTTGCGGACCTCGCCGTCTACGAGGCACTGCTGGCCCCGCGTGGGGTCCGCGGTCTCGTCGTCTGCTGTGAGGACTGCCACCAGGACCACTACCACGACTGGGACATGCTGCGCGCGAACCTGCTGCAGCTCCTCGTGGACGGGACGGTCCGGCCGCACGAGCCCGCATACGATCCCTCGCCCGAGGCGTACGTGACGTGGGACTACTGCCGCGGGTATGCGGATGCGTCGATGAACGAGGCACTTCCCGCGGACCCGTACGGCTTCGATTCCTGAGCACGTCACCCGAACACGACGAAACGCGGCGCCGGCACACCCGAGAGTGTGCCGGCGCCGCGTTTCACGTCGAGGTGACCGTCAGGGCACTTCCGTGGTCTCTTCCGAGCGCGTACCCGGTGTACCCACCGGCGCGCTGATCGACTGCTGCTCGAGAGACGTCGTCGATGCCGAGGCCGACGCGGTCGTGGTGGGCGGATTCGTGGTGGACGGCGTCTGCGGCTGCGTGCTCGGCTGGGTGCTCGGCGGCGGCTGCGTCTGCGGCTGCGTGGTCGTCGGGCGAGTGCTCGGCTCGACCGTCGGCACCGACGGCTGCGTCGTCGGCTGGTTCAGGATCGTCGGGTCGGGCGACGAGGACGGGGATGGGGACGGTTGCGTCGCGGCGTCCGAGGGGGTGCCCGACGGGGTTCCCTGCCCTGTCGTGCCGGGTGTCTGCGGAGGCACCGCGGCGTCGGACTGTGGGACCGTCGCCGGTGGCACCGGCGCGGGGACCGGGGCCGGTGCCGGTGCCGGTACCGGCAGACCCGGCAGCGGGACCGGCACGAGCTTGCTCAGTTCGTCCGACAGTCGCTGCAGCCAGTCGCCCAGTTCGTCCCGTTGACCGGCGTCGACGACATCGCTGGATCGGACCTGCGCCGATTCGAGCAGTTGCTTGGCGACCTCGGTGTCGCCGGCGGCGAGTGCACGCTCGGCCTGCTCGAGACTCGACGTCGTATCGATCCGCGCGACGGTGCTCTGCGCCTGCTCGCTGAAAACGACTTCCTTGACGCCCCAGAGCGGGTCACCCGGTTCGGCGCCGTAGGACACGGCCGCCGCACCGCCGACAGCTATCGCGACGAGGGCAGCGGCTCCGGCGATAGGGCGCAGCAGGCGAAGCTGGGTGCGGGAGCGCGCTCGACCGGCCGTCTCGGCATCGCGGGCATCGATTTCACGATGGACCGCGGCGACGATCTCGTCGAGATCGGGGCCGGCCGGTAACGGCTCGGAGAGGATCTCCGCGCGCCATCCCGCCAGCAGCGTGGCAAGTTCGTACTCTTCGGCCGATTCCGTCGTTACCGGACCGTCACCGGAGATCGCGTCGATGAGGGCATCATCACGACGCACGGCCGCGATGTCCACCGGGGTGCCGTCGTCGGCGAGATCAGCGTGGAAGTCGTCGTCACCGCGCTTCCTACCCATTCCTCTCACCTGCTCTCGTCACTTCCTTCTTGAGTCGGGCGATGGCTCGGTGTTGAGCCACTCGAACGGCCCCCGCCGTACTTCCAACTGCGGCTGCCGTCTCCTCCGCCGACAACCCCACCACCAACCGCATGATCAGGATCTCGCGTTGCTTCTCCGGGAGCGTTCCGAGCAGGTCTTTCATCTGCCGGCTCATCTCCGCGTTGAGCGCATGTTCTTCCGGGCTGTCTTCCAGCGACATCACTTCGGGAACGTCAGCGACCGGGTCCGACCGATTACGGGCGGTACTCCGATGCGCGTCGGCGACCTTGTGCGCTGCGATCCCGTAGACGAACGCCATGAAGGGCCGTCCTTGGTCCTGGTATCGCGGCAGCGCCGTCATCACAGCCAGGCATACCTCCTGCGCCACGTCGTCCGCGGAGTGCTGGCCGCGCTCCGCAGACCCGACCCTTGCCCGGCAGTACCGCACGACCAGGGGTCGGATGCTTGCGAGAACCTGGGCGAGGGCAGCCCGATCGCCTTGCGAAGCCGCAGCGACTGCCGAGTCCAACTCCTCACCCATAACAGTCATCGATTGCGTATGTCCTGGTGTTACAAGTGGCACGTCCCCGCCCGGGAGTGCTTCCACTGACGGTGGAACGCCACCAGCCTAACGACATGCCCGGACAACTCCGATTCGCCCTGGCAGAACTAGTTTCGGATCGTCGCGAACCGGCCTCCGCGACAGGTCACGACCTGGGCACATTCGTCCCGCACGTGATCTGCGCCGGGCACGGCACCGATTCCGTGTGCCAGCATCGCCGCCGCCCAGCGCAGCGGCACCAGGCCGTGTTCCGCGCAACGCTCGGACACGCCGGCGGCGAGCACACGCGCCGGCCCGAGGTCGGGGTCGCCGGTCGCCGACGCCGCGCGCAGGAGGTCGGATTTCACCCGGTGCCGCACGGACGGGCTCCGGTCGGCCAGGGCGGAGGCCTGCGCGGCGTGCTGCTTCGCGGTCCCGAAATCGCCGGAGGCCAGCGCGGTTTCCGCCGTCACCCAGTGCAGCCTGATCCGCTGCCGCCAGAAGGTCCCGGCAGCGGCGTCGTCCCCGGCGGCCCTCAGCAGGTCCGCGCACTGTGCGAGCAGCCGCCGCGACAGGTCGAGGCGGCCGCACCCGAGCGCATCGGCGGCCAGGCCGGTCAGGGCATCGCACTGCGCTTCGACGATGCGGGTCGTGTCCTCCGGAAGCCGCGGAACGGCCGCGCGGGCCAGAGCGAACGCGCGACCGTCGTGCGTCGCGGCCTGCCGGTGCCATCCGAGCTGACGTAACAGCGAGGCCTCGGTGCTCGCCGCGAGGGACGCCAGGGGGCCTTCCGTGACCTCGCGCTGCAATCGCGCCAGTTCCGCCCGGGCACCGCTGTAGAAGCCCTGGCCGCCCAGAGCGACCGCGCGGAGCCATCGCCGGTAAGGATCGGTCGCGGCAGGCAGCGGACTCGTGCCCGGCCTGTCCCCGAACGCCGCAGCCGTCAGGACCGCATCCTCGGCGGAGAGTGCGTCCTCGGCGGGGACAGCGGACGGGCGCGCAGATGCAACGGTCGCGGACACGCCGAAATCATTGCATCATCGTCGCGACCGGACATCCCCGGTCCCCTACCGGCGAGAAACAAGCACCGGGAGCGCAAATATATCGACTGCGAATTCCGGTCTTCGTGCGCCATTCGTCGGCCGTTTACAGTCCGTTAATTTCAAACAGGGTGCATGTACGCTGCCGGACTCGGGATTTCACGGAAGATGCGGCCGAAGCGGCGGCTGGAAGAACGGGACGGCCTACAAAACAGCAGGTGAACGGCACATCGGAGGAATTGCCGGTGTCATCCAGGACATCGCAGCAGGCCAGAGCCGAACGACAGCCAATCATGAATCGACCCCGAAGTAAACATTTCGCAGGTTAATTCTCGCGATGAGCGATATGGAATTTCCCACGTCACGGAAGTATTGACGTGATTTGCACCGCGCTTTTACGGTGGCCGTGTTCGAAAGAATGCTCGGCCGGGACGCGGTTCCCGGCCACGGTCCGCTCGCACCAACGCGAGCATGCTGCAAAGGAGTGCCACCATGCCTGCACCACATCACCTCCCCGGACCCAACGCGGACATCTGGGATTGGCAGATGCACGGCCTGTGTCGCGGCGTGGACTCCTCGATGTTCTTCCACCCGGACGGTGAGCGCGGACGCGCTCGCGCCCAGCGGGAGAGCCGCGCCAAGGAGATGTGCCGAGCCTGCCCGGTGATCGCCCAGTGCCGGGAGCATGCTCTCAATGTCGCCGAGCCATACGGCATCTGGGGAGGAATGTCCGAGACCGAGCGCGAGATGTACGCACGACACAGGCGCCGCAAGATCGCTGTTTGACTGTTTCGAACCAGACGACGAAGCCCCGCCCGGGAGTCCCGGGCGGGGCTTCGTGTCTATCGCGTGACCTGTGTCGGTCGCCTAGTGGGCGTGACCGTGACCGTGGCCGGCGTCGGCAGCCTCCTCGGGCTTGTCGACGACCGCGCTCTCGGTGGTGAGCACCATGCGGGCGACGGACGAGGCGTTGACGACCGCCGAACGCGTCACCTTGACCGGGTCGACGACACCGTCGGCGAGCAGGTCGCCGTAGGTGAGCGTCGCGGCGTTGAACCCGTGACCCTTCGGGCTCTCGGCGACCTTGGAGATCACGACGGAGCCGTCGAGCCCCGCATTGGCCGCGATCCAGAACAGCGGTGCCGACAGCGCCGTCCGCAGAACGGCGACACCGGTGGCCTCGTCACCCGACAGAGACTCCTCGAGCTCGGCGAGCTCGAGCGACGCCTGCACCAGTGCCGAACCGCCACCGGGGACGATGCCCTCCTCGACGGCGGCCTTGGCGGCGTTCACCGCGTCCTCGACCCGGAACTTGCGCTCCTTGAGGTCGGTCTCGGTGGCCGCCCCGACCTTGATGACGGCAACGCCGCCGGCGAGCTTGGCCAGGCGCTCTTCGAGCTTCTCCCGATCCCAGTCCGAGTCCGTTGCCTCGATTTCACGGCGCAGCTGGGCGGCGCGCTCCTCGATGGCCTCGGGGGTGCCGGCACCGTCGACGATCGTGGTGTTGTCCTTGCTCACCACGACACGGCGGGCGGAACCGAGCAGCTCGAGCCCGGCTTCCTTGAGAGTCAGGCCGAGATCGGAATTGATGACGGTGCCCGCGGTGACGACGGCGAGGTCCTCCAGGAACGCCTTGCGGCGGTCGCCGAAGTACGGCGCCTTGACGGCAACGGCCTTGAGGGTCTTGCGGATCGCGTTGACGACCAGCGTCGACAGTGCCTCGCCCTCGATGTCCTCGGCGATGATCAGGACCGGCTTGCCGGACTCGGCGATCTTCTCGAGCAGCGGCAGGAAGTCCGGCAGCGAGCTGATCTTCTCGCGGTAGAGCAGCACCAGCGCGTCCTCGAGAACCGCCTGCTGAGCGTCGACGTCGGTGATGAAGTACGGCGACAGGTAGCCCTTGTCGAACTGAACGCCCTCGGTGACGACCAGTTCGGTGTGCAGGGTCGAGGATTCCTCGACCGTGACGACACCGTTCTCGCCGACGGTGCTGAGGGCCTCGCCGACCAGCGCACCGATCTCCTCGTCGCGGGACGAAACCGTCGCGACCTGCGCAATGGCCTCCTTGCCCTGCACCGGGGTCGCGAGCGCGAGCAGCGCCTCCGTGACCTTGTCGGCGCCCTTCGCGATACCCGCGCCGAGCGCGATCGGGTTGGCACCCGCGGCGACGTTCCTCAGGCCGGCCTTGACCAGGGCCTGGGCGAGGACGGTCGCGGTGGTGGTGCCGTCACCGGCGACGTCGTTGGTCTTCGTGGCGACGCTCTTGACGAGCTGGGCACCGAGGTTCTCGAACGGATCCTCCAGCTCGATCTCGCGGGCGATGCTCACACCGTCGTTGGTGACGGTCGGACCGCCGAACGCCTTGGCGAGCACGACGTGCCGCCCGCGCGGGCCGAGCGTGACCTTGACGGCGTCGGCGAGGCGGTCGACGCCACGCTCGAGCGCGCGCCGCGCGGTCTCGTTGAACTCGATTTGCTTGGACATGTTCTCCGACTACTCCTGTCGAATTTCTCCGGAACGGACTCCGCCCCGGGTCCGTTGAGGAACTCCGGGGCGGAATGCACGCGGCTTACTTGGCGACGACGGCCAGCACGTCGCGAGCCGACAGGATCAGGTACTCCTGGCCTGCGTACTTGATCTCGGTTCCGCCGTACTTGCTGTAGATGACGACGTCGCCTTCCTTGACATCCAGGGGGATGCGCTTGTCGCCATCCTCGTCCCAGCGGCCGGGGCCGACGGCGACGACGGTGCCCTCCTGGGGCTTCTCCTTCGCCGTGTCCGGAATGACGAGGCCGGAGGCAGTCGTCGTCTCGGCCTCGTTGGCCTGGACGAGGATCTTGTCCTCGAGCGGCTTGATGTTCACGCTCGCCACGATGAGCCCTCCACTTTCAGGGGTACTTGGGTCCGGAAACTTGTGCTCCCGGACTCGGATTCGTTCAGTCACCACAGACTCCGCGCGAGGTCCCGTCGTCGCGGGTGCCGGGCCGACGCTCGGTGTCACTAGCACTCTATACATGCGAGTGCCAGCACTCAAGGCTTCCGGGCGCTTACTCGTACTCGGCGCGTCGTACCGTCCTTCTGTTACGTTCGGATAACAGAGACACGAAGCGTGACCATACGGTGACCGATCGAGGTGCACACGAGCTCCTTGGCCTCCGGTCACGCTCGGAAGGTAAACAATGCGCACGTCGCTGGGAATCTCCACCGGAGCATCCGGGGTGGGTTCCGCGCTGGTGATCGACGCGCCGCAAGGCCGGACCACCGAATACCGCGAACTCACAGCCGACACGCACGATCATCGCGACCTCGGTGCCCTCGTCTTCGACGCGGTCACGCTGATGACGACGCAGATCGCCGACATCCCGGCGCCCGAAGTCGTCACGGTCGCCTACCGCACCACCGAACAGGCCGACTCCGTCCGCGCCGCCGCGAACCGGGAGGGCCGCCTCGTCCGGTTGATCCCGGAGACGACCGCGGTCGTCACCTACCTGCACACCACCGGACTCGCCGACTCCGACGGCGCGATCGCGATCGCCGACGTCGGCGCGTCCGGGATGAGTGTGTCGGTCGTCGACCGGGTCGACGGCAGGATCCTGCACACCGACCGCATCGACGCAGTCGGCGGCGAGACGATCACCGGACGGCTCCTCGACCACGTCCACCGATCCACGGACGGTGTCCGCACCCGCATGCCGGTCGACAACGAACTGCTTTCCGCGCGCTGCTTGGGTGCCCTCGAAGCCCTCACCGCCGGCGATACCGCCCACATCGAGATCGGCGAGGCCGGACCGGGCGTGTCCGTCACGGTCACCCGCACCGAACTCGACGAGCTGGTCGCGGATCTGGTCGGTGAGGCCGCGGAGTTCACCGCCCGGACCTGCGCCGCGGCCCCGGCCACCCCGCAGGCGCTCGTACTCGTCGGCGGCGCATCGTCCCTTCCGGCGCTGGCCGCAGCGGTCACCGCCGCGTTCGACGGTCCCGCGGTCACCGTCGACGAACCCGCGACCGTTCCCGCACACGGCGCCGCGTACCTGGACGATCACCCCCACCTCGACCGCTACCCGCTCGCCGGGAGCACCGAGTCCGGTGCGTCCCGCTCCTCGGGCCGCACCGCCGGGGTGCTCGTCGGCGCGCTGGTCGCCGGGGCACTCGTCGCCGGTTACGCGACCGATCAGATCGCCGAGCCGGCGACCACCGACCGGCCCGTCTCCCCCGCCGGATCCAGCGACTCGGTCCCGCCGATCACCTCCGACACGGTCGAGCCCGACGCGACCGCCCCGACCGAGACACGCATCCCGTCCTACGATCCGGTTCCCACCCGGCTCCCCTCGGGCGGGGTCACCACCGACAACGACGAGGACCGGACGACGATGCCGACCACGACGGTGCCGGAAACCACGACGTCGCTGCTCCCGCCGATATCGCCGACCACGCAGAGCCCCGATGACGACGACGAGCGTCCGGGCTCGACCACGTCGGGAACCACGCCCCCGCAGCCGACCCCGCCGACCTCCACCCCGCCGGTGACCACGAC
>NZ_JALPTB010000044.1 GCF_023218075.1 Rhodococcus sp. HM1
ATGCCCGCGTTCCTTGCTGTCCTGGATGCCTGAGAACACCCAGCTCACAAGGGCGCGGGCCCTTTTTCAATCACCGACACGGCAATGGGGTCGATCGACACCCGCCCCTACCAAGTGCGAAGAGCCGGATACGGATACGTCGAACTCTGCGTTGTCCTCGAAGAACTGGGTGCTTCCCTGGCCGGTGGTCCCTTCTTTGCCAGCGCCGTGCTCGCCGCATCCGCGGTGATGGAATCCGGTGATCACGCCGCGCAGAAAAACCTTCTTCCCTCTCTGGCCGATGGCAGCACGATCGGTACGGTGGCATTCGCCGACCGTCACGGCAGATGGGATACAAGTAGTGACCAGACGGTTGCTACCCGTACTCGAGACCGGTACCTGCTCACCGGAACAAAAAGCTATGTCCTCGACGGGTCGATCGCCGACGTGGTCGTGGTCACTGCCGAACTCGACGGTGAACTGTCGCTTTTCGTCGTCTCGGGCCGGGCGGACGGACTGACCAAAGACCGATTGCCGACCATGGACCTGACTCGAAAGCAGGCAACACTCACGTTCAACGGCACACCGGCGCGGTTGCTCGGGGAGCCGGGAGATGCAACTGCAGTACTCGACCGCGTCCTCGCACTGGCGTGCGTCGCGCTTGCCAACGAGAACGTCGGAGGTCTTCGAGCAGTACTCGACCAATCCGTGCAGTATGCCAAAGAGCGCTATCAGTTCGGCAGGCCCATCGGATCCTTCCAGGCTGTCAAGCACATGTGCGCCGATATCCTCGTCGACCTCGAAGGAGCTAAATCCGCCGCCTACTTCGCTGCGCACTCGACCGCCGATGACCACCGATTGCCAATCGCCTCATCACTTGCGAAGTCGTATACCGGTGAAGCGTACTTCCGTGCCGCATCCGCGAACATTCAGATCCACGGTGGACTCGGTTTCACTTGGGAACACCCCGCACATCTGTACTTCAAACGCGCAAAGTCCGCGGAATTGCTATTCGGAGATTCCATCTACCATCGGTCCCTGCTCGCCGGCGCACTCCAGCTGCGGTAACCAAATTTCCGCCCAGGCGCAGGACCGGGCAACCGCACGGGTGATCCACCACCATCGATTTCGATATCGCGGCCGATGGTCTTCGGCAGGAACTTCACAGTTGTTGAACGAGAGGGTGAAGCATGGCAGGACGGCTGGAAGGGCGAACAGCGATTGTCACCGGTGCAAGCCGGGGGCTGGGGCGAGCCATGGCAATCGCCCTAGCAACGGAAGGGGCCGAAGTGGCCGTTGTCGCGCGTACCGAAAAGGTGTGGGACGCACGATTGCCGGGCACCATCGGGGACACGGTCGCGGAAATTGAGGCCGCAGGCGGAAAAGCTATAGCGGTTCGCGCGGATCTATTGGACCCGAACGACATTCCCCGCATAATCGATACGGTTCGCCAGTTGTCGGGTCCGGCCACCCTTTTGGTCAATAATGCTGCGTTCACTGCACCGGGACGGCCTCCTCGGCCTGATGACCATGCACGCGACAAAGCTGGATCGCGGCGCGATTCGGGGGCGGGGACCGGTCCTGTTACCGAGAAGAGCGAGTGGCCCACCTTTGTCGATACCAAGTTCTCGGCCTACCGACGGCATTTCGACATCGGAGTGTTTGCCCCCTACGAACTGATGCGATCGGTGGCACCTGGGATGAGGGAGGCAGGGGGAGGTGCGATCATCAACATCACTTCCGGCGCGTCGCTCATGCCGGGTTGGCGTGTCCCCTGTGAGTAGGTCCGGGTTGTTCTAGAGTCCTGATTGCCCTGGTAAGGGCGAAGAAGGGACGATAGGAATCATGGCGGGACGCAAACGTCACTCGGCCGAGGACATCGTGCGCAAGCTGCGCCGGGCCGACGAGTTGGCCGCGGAAGGCAAGAACGGCGAGGAGATCGCCGCCGCGCTCGAGGTGTCGGCGGCGACGCTGTACAACTGGCGTCGTCAATACGGCGGCATGGATGCCGATGCGGCGAAGGAGCTCAAGGAACTGCGGGAGCAGAACAGCCGGCTCAAGCGATTGCTCGCAGATGCCGAGTTGGAGAAGGACGCGTTGCGGGAGATCGCGAAGGGAAAATTCTAAGCCCGACCGCCAAACGCGCCGCGATCACCATGCTCACCGACACCCTACAGATGTCGGAGCGGTTCGCGTGCAAGGTCGTTGGGCTCTCCCGATCGGTTTACCGGCGGTTGCCGTTGGCGCAGACACCAGGCGACCCGGACGCCGATCTGCGCGCAGAGTTGCGCAGGTATTCCCGCAAGCATCCGCGGCACGGGTTTCGTCGGGCGTGGGCATGGCTGCGCTACGACCAGGGCATCGAGGTGAACAAGAAGAAGGTGCACCGCCTGTGGAAAGAAGAAGGATTGCAGGTCCGGCGTGCTCCACGCCGCAAACGTGCCGGCCTGTCCTCCGTTCCGGTCGTCGACGCGGATGCTCCGAATGTGGTGTGGGCATTAGACTTCCAGTTCGATTCGACCGTCGACGGCAAGACGGTGAAGATCGCGTCGATGGTCGATGAACATACCCGGATGTCGTTGTTGAACATCGTGGACCGCTCGATCACCGCCGGGCGGTTGATCGAAGGCTTGGAGAAGGCGTTCGCGATGTGGGGTGGGCCGCCGCTGGTGTTGCGCATGGACAACGGGCCGGAGTTCATCTCGGAAGCGCTGCGGGACTTCTGTGCTGGGTCGGTGGGGGTGTCCTACATTCCGCCGGGTACGCCGTGGAACAACGGGTTCATCGAATCGTTCAACAACCGGTTGCGCGATGAGTGTCTGAACCGCAACTACTGGCCCACTCTGCTCGAGGCCCGGGTGGTGATCGAGGACTTCAAGGACGACCACAATCACCGACACCGTCATTCGGCATTGGGGTACAAGACCCCCGCCGAGTACGCTGCCGGATGCACCCACCGGCACCAGCCCGTGGCGTGCGAGATCGACTGATCGACTGCACAGAGGAACCGGCTCTAGAAACGACCGGACCGACTATCGGGGACCTGCCAGGGTGACGGTCCGTATCACGAGTTCGATTCCGGGATCCTGCCCGGTTATGGCGGCTCCAAGGCTGCGCTCGAACACTTGACCCGATGTGCCGCGTTCGACCTCCAGAGGTGGAACATTTCCGTGAATGCTCTCTCGCCTTCGAAGGCGATCAAGACGCCCGGCGTCGCGTACTATGCAAAAGAGTTCGAGGACTACGGTTCCGAATCTGAATTTGCCGAAGCAGCGGTTCGTCTGGCGGTCGTGGATCCTCAGGTGATCACCGGCCGGGTCGTCGGTCACCTCGATGTGCTGGACGGAGACTTCCGCCCGTTCGTCCTGCCTTGATACGACGCCGCGCCGCGTCCGGTTCCGCCCTCGATCCATCATGCTCGCCAGGTCGTCGGATTCGTGGCGTGATCAGGGTGCCGAGTCGAGTTCGAACATGCGTCGAGCGTGTGCCTGCGCACGCTCGAACAGGTCGTCGTGGATCGTCGCATACGTTTCGACCACGCGGTGACGCAGCGACCTTGCTGCATCTGGGAGAAATTCGGGTGGAAGTTCTGGGTCCCGGTGGACCAGTTCCCGATAGTCGTGGGTCAGTCTCATCCACCGCAACACCGATTCCTCGGCTGTGAGGTCGTCCCGGGCGTTGGTGGGGACCAGCGGGGCGAAGCGCACGACGAAGTCGTTGTATCCGGCAGTCAAGGCGTCGAGGTCCCAGCACCGGTGGAGAAGTTCGTCGATGTCCGACAATCCGGCCGGCTCGCCGACGAACACGTCGACCATTCCGTCGAGACCGAGGTTCTCGATGAGATCTTCGACCTCGCTTTCGCAGTCACGGGCGGCAATCCACGCCGTCTCACGCATGCGACCGAAGCCGAGATACCCGAGGCGGCTTTTCATGTTGCGGCGTGTCGAACGAAGGCTGTCCGGGATCGAGGCCAACACTATTGTCCAGCGACCGTTCCAGGCGACCTCGCGGCCGAACTGTTCGACCCGCCGATCAACCGAAACGATCGTCTCGATCATCTGCGGGGCGAGGCGATATTTGGACTTGCGACCCTCCCGACGGCATTCGAGAGTGCCATCCGCGCAAAGCCGGGAGAGCGCGACCCTGATCGAACTCGCCGTGTATCCGGCATACTCGAGCAACGCGATGATCCCGTCGCCCGGAACGAACGGACGTGTAGGCAGGGTTGTTCCGAGGAGGAACGGTACCCAGCTCTGGATCGACGCACCCGGAAACTCGCCCACACTCACAGCAGAAAGTCTATCCACCAGTACCGAGACGCTCCACGACGCCCGGCTTGCCGGCAACGACGCGACGCGGATGACTCGCCCGAACTGATGTACCTGAGATCCAAGACTTCGAGGTAGTACGACACGTCTATACCGAAGCAGTGACCGCCCTGTCGGAAAATGCGACCTGCGTGGGTATTGCGCACACCAGAACGTCGGATGCGTCCTCGTCCACGACAGCCCATGTGCTCCCTTCGAGAACAGCGGTGCGCGGTCGGGTGAAGGTCGGTGCACGTGATGCGGCTGGAAGAAATGCAGAGGTCATGTTTACTTCCTCACGGTCGGCGCGTAACGCATGAGATCGAGCGCGAACCGGACGTAATGCTCCGCAATTTGTTCCGGGCTCGACGGGCCGTCGGGACGCCACCAGGTGGGCAGTGCTGTGCACATGGTGACGACTGCTCGCGATGCCTCGTAAGGATGATCAGCGCGAAAACGGCCTTCGCGAACTGCAGCCTCTACCTCTACATCGATCATGCGTTGCTGAATGCTGCGCATGTCGGCGATCGCGGTCCGGTTCGCAGTATCCAAGCTGCGCATCTCACTCGCTCCGACGAAGCCGAGTTCTCTGCGGTGAGTGTGGTACAGCGCGAGGTTCTCGATGAGTAGGCCGAATCGCTCGACCGGACTCCCTCCCTCGTCTCGCGCGGCGTCGCTCCGTCGCTGAAGGTCGGTCATCGCGTACTCGAGGAGTGTCACCAACATCTGTTGCTTGCTCGTGTAGTGGTGGTAGATCCCCGCGACGGACAAACCGCACCGAGCGGCGATGCTTCGCATGTTCGCGCCGTGATAGCCGATCGCAACGAATTCCTCGAGAGCTGCCTGAAGGACGGGGTCGAAATTCAGGGGCGCGTAGGTACGCCAGTCGGATCCTGTCGACTCGGCAGTGCTTCGAGGCCGGGCAGGCGATCTCGGCGACGGTGGCACGAGTCGGGGTTTCGGATTCTCCGGGTCGACGTCGATGGTGAGGATGTGCGACACGTCCAGACTCAGGGCTTCTGCTATCCGGCCGAGACGAACGACACTGAGGCCGGTGTTGCCGTTCTCGATCTGGCTGATCGTGGCCGGGCTGACGCCGAGGGTGCGGGAAAGAGCTCGGAGGCTGATTCGCCGGGATAAACGTGCCGCTCGTATCTGTGCCCCCAGAATCGCGTCTGCCGGCCGGGGTCGTTCGTCGTTGATCGCCACGTCCACCCACTCTCCTGTGTTCAGAAAGTCTAAACAGGACAGAAATTCTGCGTGCAGCCGGGTCGTGGGTGGACGTTCGAATCCCCTCCCGTCGGCTTACCCTCGGACTTCCTTCAGGACCGGGGTCGCGGCGAACTCGGCGCGCGCGAGGGAACGCCGGTGCACCTGGTCGGGTCCGTCGGCGATCTGGAGGAACCGGGCCTGTGCGTAGAGCACGGGCAGGATCGTGTCCTGCGACAGGCCGGCGCCGCCGAAGATCTGCATTGCGTCGTCGATGATCTGCTTGACCGTGTGCGGCACCAGCACTTTGGCGGCCGCGATGTCGTGCCGGGCATCCTTGGTGCCCTCGACGTCCATTCTCCAGGCAGCTCGCAGCACCGTCAGGCGCGCGGCGTCGAGCCGGATGCGGGCCTCGGCGACGGTTGCCTGCACGACACCCTCGTCAGCGAGTGGCCGCCCGAACGCGACACGCGTGCGAGCACGTTCGATCATCAACGCGATCGCGCGTTCGGCCATGCCGATCAAGCGCATGCAGTGGTGGATTCGTCCGGGCCCGAGGCGAGCCTGTGCGACGGCGAATCCCTTGCCGCGAGGACCGAGAAGATTTTCCTTGGGGACGCGAACCTTGTCGAAGACGATTTCGCCGTGACCGCCTTCGTGGCGGTCGGTGAAGCCCAGCACGGTGGTGGATCGGACGATGGTCATACCAGGAGTGTCGATGGGGACGAGGACGATGCTGTGGCGGTTACCGACCACGGCATCGGGGTCTGTCACGCCCATCACCATGGCTATGCGACAGTCGTCGCGCAATGCTGCGGTCGACCACCACTTGCGGCCTGTGAGCACCCAGTGGTCGCCGTCGTCGGCGATCTCGAGCCGAACGTTGTTGGCATCGGAACTTGCGACATCGGGTTCGGTCATCGAGAAGCACGATCGGATCTCGCCCTCGAGGAGCGGCGCGAGCCATTGCTCCTTCTGCGCGTCCGTGCCGTAGAGGTGCAGCAGTTCCATGTTCCCGGTGTCGGGTGCGGAGCAGTTGAACGCCTCGGGCGCCAGCAGCGGACTCCAACCGGTGAGTTCGGCGAGGGGCGCGTACTCGAGGTTGGTCAGCCCCGCGCCCTCGCGGGCGGGGAGGAAGAGATTCCACAGACCCTGGCGCTTGGCTGCAGCCTTGAGGTCGGCCATGATCGGCGGCGCACCCCAGTGGTCCGGTTTGGACGCGAGTTGCTCTTCGGCGATCGCCTCGGCGGGCAGCAACCGTTCCTGAATGAATGTCGACACTTTTTCTTGCAGTTCGAGGACTTTCGGGCTGTATTCGAAATCCACTTCCGTGCTCCGATCCGGTTCGATGATGGGCCGCGTTCAGCGGCGAAGTTCGGTGACCGACGAGGTTGCGGCGAGTTCGAGCGCGCGTTGCAGGAGCGGGCCGACCATGTCGGCGATGTCGTCGAAACCGTCACCGACGGTGCCGCCCTGCGTGTGCCGGGTGTTGATGCCCTCGAGGATGACCGCGATCTTGAAGTCGGCGAACACCGTGTACCAGTCCACATCGGGAATCTCGATGCCACGCTGTGTGGTGTATCGGTCGAGAAGCTCTGTGCGGGTGGGGAACCCGTCGAGTCGTGCGAGACCCTCGGTGATCGGGTTGTCGATCGTGCCCGGTTGGTCCCAGAAGCTCAGCATGATTCCGACGTCCGCAAGGGTGTCGCCGAGCGTGGCCATTTCCCAGTCGAGCACCGCGACGATCTTTCCGTGGTCGTCCCGAGAGGCGAGTACGTTGTCGAGTTTGACGTCGCCGTGGACGATGCCCGGGAAGTGTGAGGTGGGCAGCGCGCGGCGCAGCTTGTCGAGCAGCACGGACACCTCGGGGCGGTGGATGGTGCACGAGGCGTCCCACTGCCGTTCCCAGCGGTCGAGCTGGCGTTCGAGATAACCGTCCGGTCGGCCGAACGAACCGAGGCCGACCGCGTCCGGGTCGACGCCGTGCAGTGCGGCCAGGGTGTCGACCAGATCGAACCCGAGCCGACGACGTTCGTCCGATGTCAGACTCGACGCCTGATCGACTGTTCCGACGGGCACTCCATCGATGAACTCCATGAGATAGAACGGCGCGCCGAGAACATCCGTGTCCTCGCAGAGCAGCACCGTTGTGGGCACCGGGACCGATGTGTTGGTGAGTCCCTCGATCACCGTGAACTCACGCTTCATGTCGTGGGCGCTCGGTAGAACGTGCCCGTATGGGGGGCGCCGCAGAACCCACGTCCTGTCGGAGTCCGTGACGCGATAGGTGGGGTTCGAGCGGCCACCACTGATAAGCGAGGTGGTCAACTCGCCGCTCACTCCGCCGTCGAGCGCGCGACCGAGATACTGCGTCAATGCGCGCGTGTCGATCTCAGCGGTCATTGGGATGCCCTTCTGTATGGACTCAACACAGCGAACGATCGTTCGGTATAAACGCTAACACCCTCGGGCGCGAATGAAGGAGGCCGGCCGGTTGGTCGCCGGCCGGCCTCGTCCCTGTTCGTGCGAGAAGGTGGATCTACACCGGACCCATGCGAATTGCACCGTCGATTCGGATGGTTTCGCCGTTGATCATGGCGTTGTCGACGATCGACAGGGCCAGCTTGGCGTACTCGGCCGGGACGCCCAGACGGGACGGATGCGGGACCTGCGCCGCGAGCGATTCGCGTACCTTGTCCGAGAGGTTGTTCAGGATCGGCGTCTCGAAAGTGCCGGGGGCGATCGTCACGACGCGAACGAGCTTGCGCGCGAGATCGCGTGCCCCGACGAGCGTCAGGCCTACGATGCCTGCCTTGGCGGAAGCATAGGGCACCTGGCCGATCTGACCTTCGTAGGCCGCGACGGACGCGGTCATGATGACGACGCCGCGTTCTCCACCCACCTCTTCGTTCTTGGCCATGCGCGCCGCGGCCAGGCGTAGCACATTGAAACTGCCGACCAGGTTGATATTGACGACCTCCTGGTAGAGATCGAGATCGCCGGGCGTGCCGTCCTTTTCGACGAGACGCAGTTTGCCGCCACGGCCGGCGCAGTGCACGACGGCGCGTAGAGGCGCGTTCTTTTCGGCCTCGGCGAGAGCGGCGTCGACGGCCTCGGCGTCACGGACGTCGGCGGGCGCGAACGTAGCGAGGTCGCCGAGTTCCTTGGCTACGGTCTCGCCGTCGGAGGAGGGCAGGTCGATGATGACGGTGGGGACGCCCCGCGCGATGAAGGCTTCGGCGGTGGCCCGTCCGAGGCCGGAGGCGCCGCCGGTGACGGCGGCAGAAGCGTGGGTGAGATCCATGAAATTCCAAACCTTTCGTTCGCGAGGGCATCGGCACGGCGCCGCAGATAGGGGAGCCCGATCCTGACCCCTTGCCGACAACCTAGTTATACAGGTAAGACTTGTGTCATGGGATTGGTGTGGCACCGGCAACACACCGTCCGCGAATGACCTTGTCGAGGGAACGGAGCTGAAGTGGACACGATCGACACCGGCCTGGTGATACTGCGCGTGCTACTCGGGTTGACGATGGCTGCCCACGGATACAGCAAGCTCTTCCGCGGCGGCCGCATCCCGGGCACGGCCGGATGGTTCGACAGCATGGGCATGCGACCCGGCAAGGTGCATGCCTGGCTTGCCGCCCTCACCGAAGTCGGCGCGGGCATCGCCCTCGCCCTGGGACTACTCACCCCGTTCGCCGCGGCCGGATTCGTCTCGCTGATGTTCGTCGCCGCATGGACCGTGCACCGCGGTAAGGGCTTCTTCGTCGCCGCCGACGGCTGGGAGTACAACCTGATACTTGCCGGAGGTGCCGTAGTCGTTGCGATCATGGGCGCCGGCAGCGCCAGCCTCGACCACCTGATCTTCGGCGAGAACCTGCGCGCCGGCTGGGTCGGCGGCGCCATCGCGCTGATCGGCGGGCTGGCTGCCGCCGGCATTCTGCTCGGCACGTGCTACCGGCCCGCACCGAAGCCGAGCGCCGAGTCGGTGACCGCGTCATGACGATGGATCTCTTGGAACTGCATGCTCGCGAGTGCGTCCGGGACACTGTCGCCCGCTACACGCATGCAGGCGACAGTGGCAAGCTCACCGAGCTTGCTGAGTGCTTCACACCGGACGGAACACTCGAGGTCAAGGGCCGCTCCCGTGCGACAGGTCGGGGCGCGATCGTCGAAATGCTCGGGGGCGGAAATACTCCCGATGACCCGCCACAAGTCGCGTCCGGCGCGAAGTTCTTCCAGCGACACTTCGTCGCAAATCTGGTGTTCGATTCGATCACGCCCGATCACATCAGCACCCGCGCCTACTTCGTCGTGTTCGGACCCGACGGCGCCGATCACTGGGGCAGATACCGAGACACGTTCGTCCCGGACGGAGACCGCTGGCTCCTCGCACATCGCTTTGTAGCAGTCGACACCACAGCACCCGATTCGTTCCTCGCGGCCCGATGGTCACAATGACCGCACGCGGATTCGTCAACCTCCGTGACGTGGGCGGACTGCCACTCGTCGACGGCGGAGTGACCGCACACGGAGTTCTGTACCGAGGCGACGCGCCGTACCCGGGAGATTCGGTGCTTCCCGAACTCGAGGCCTGGCCGCCACGCACCGTCATCGATCTGCGCGGTGACACCGAGCGCGATCGATTCGCGTACGGCTGGCCGGCCGAGACGGTGATCCACCACATGCCGCTGTTCGATTCCGCGGCCCCCGGCGCCCGCCCGGCCGACCTGCCGTCGCTCTACTCGCGCATGCTCCACTACAACGAGACCCGCGCCGGAGAGATCCTCGCGCTCGTCGCCGAACCCGAAGGCCCCGTCCTGGTGCACTGCACTGCCGGCAAGGACCGGACGGGCGTGCTCGTGGCCGTACTACTGCTTGCTGCGGGCGTCGAACCGGATGCCGTCGTCGACGATTACGTTCGCAGCGAGGAAGCGTTGCTCGATCTCATCGACCGGTGGCTCGAGGTGGGTATCCGCACCCGTCAATCCCCGCCGCTCGCGGAACAATTCCTGCGCGCACCCGCCGACGCGATCGCGCCGATCGTCGAGCAACTCACGTCGGCGCCCGGGGGACCGGCGCAATGGATGCTCGACCGGGGCGCGAACCCCGTTCACCTCGACATGTGGCGTGCGCAAGTACGCGGAGTCGTTTCGCCGATGCCCGGCATTTCAGAAGGAGGGACGCAGTGACTTCGACCCGAACCGACGTCGCGGCGCCGTCGGTGCTGACCGAATTCCACGACGACGTCCTCGTCGTCACACTGAACAGGCCCCATGCCCACAATGCAGTGAATGCGGACATGGCCGAACAGGTGGGCGATGCCCTCGAACGTGGCCATCACGACCCCGACGTGCGGGTCGTGATCCTCACCGGCGCCGGGGACACGGTGTTCTGCGCGGGAGGCGATCTCGTGGCGATGTCCGAGGGGCGATCACTCGAACCTGCCGATCCGGTCAAGGAAGCACGGGGGTTCGGCGGAGTGTGTCGCCATCCCATCGACAAGCCGATCATTGCGGCGGTCAACGGCTTCGCGATCGGTGCCGGCGCCCAAATGGTCCTGGCGTGTGACCTTGTCGTCGCCGACGAGACCGCTGTGTTCTCGTTCCCCGAGGTCGGTAACGGACTCGTCGCGTCATCCGGCGCAGCCGTGCGCCTACCTGCATGGCTGCCCCGCCCTCTGGCGATGGAACTGCTACTGCTGGGCCGCAGGTTCACCGCTGCCGAAGCGTACTCGTGGGGACTCGTGAACCGCGTAGTGCCGCCCGGGCGAGCACTCGACGAAGCACTCACTATGGCCGAGGCCATTGGCCGTCAGGCGCCGCTTGCGGTGCAGGCCACCAAGCGCATGGTCGCGGGCATCGTCGACCGCGAGTTCGTCACCGAGCAACAGGCGTGGGAACGAACTCTGCTCGAAACGGTGGCCAACAGGGCCACCGAGGACGCGAAGGAAGGGCCACGTGCATTCGCCGAGAAGCGGCGGCCCGTGTGGCAGGGACGATAACTCCACTTCGCTGCAGTATCTGCGTGACCGCAGTATCCGCACGACGTCGATCGATCAGAACGAACCGAGGCGCCCGAAATGACAACATCCGATATCACCACCTACGATCCCGCCGCGTTGCGTGAGCAGTGGTACCGCGAGGGCTTCTACAGCGACCGCACGTGGCCCGATGTATTCGCAGAGAGCTGCGTGCACGGTGCGTCGGCCACCGTTGTCTACGCCGGCGCCGACGGTGCACAGCTTGTTACGACGGTCGGGGAGATCCACGCACTCGCCCAGCGCGTGGCCGCGGCACTGCAGGACCGCGGTGTGCGCTCGGGAGACGCGGTTGCAGTGCAGCTGCCCAACAGGATCGAAGCGTCGATCGCGTATGAGGCGGTGTTGCTCGCCGGCGCCGTACTCGTCCCGATCGTGCACATCTACGGACCGAACGAGGTCCGGTTCATCCTCGAGCAGTCGGGCGCCAAGATTCTCGTTCAACCCGATCGCTGGAGGTCGACCGATTTCGGTGACCGCGTTGCGGTGTATGCGGATATCCCCACGCTGGAACAGATCGTGGTGGTGGGCGACACTGTCCCCGCCGGCGCCTCGGCATGGGACGAGCTCGTCGCGACCGCATCGGAGTACACGCGACCTGCTGGTCACGCCGACGACGTCGCTCTGCTCATCTATACCTCGGGAACCACTTCTGCTCCGAAGGGGGTGCAGCACAGCCATAATTCGCTGCTCGCCGAGCAACGGTCGGCGCCGCAGTATCTGGGGGCGGGTGACGATGCCGTGCAGTTGGTGTCGTTCCCGCCCGGCCACATTGCAGGTGTCGGCAGTGTGCTGCGGCCGCTGCTCCACGGCCAGGACACCGTCTATATGGACGTGTGGGATCCGGCGCTGGCCGTGGACCTCATCGCGCGCCACCGCGTCACCGCCACATCGGGTACCCCGTTCCATCTCTCAGGCATGCTCGACCTCGGCGATGTAACCGACAAACTTGCGACGCTGCGTGAATTCCTGATCGGAGCGGCGACGGTGCCCGAGGACCTGGTCCGCCGTGCCGCCGATGTCGGCATCAGCACATACCGGTGCTACGGGTCGACCGAACAACCGACTGTTACGGCAGGCTCCACTACCGACCCGGAGGCCGCGCGCCTCGGTACCGACGGTTCGCCGCTGCCCGGTGTGCGTGTGCGTATCGTCGACGAGAGCGGTGCTGACGTGCCCACCGGTGTCGACGGTGAGGTCGTCACGCGCGGGCCCGACCAGTTCGTCGGCTACAAGGATGCGAGTCTGAATGCCTCGGCCTTCACCCTCGACGGTTGGATGCGCACCGGCGACCTCGGCCACCTCGATGCCGACGGACGGCTCACGATCACCGATCGCATCAAAGACGTAGTGATCCGCGCGGGGGAGACCATCTCGTCCGGCCAGCTCGAGGATGTCCTGACCTCGCATCCGGGGGTGGCCGAGGGCGCGATCGTCGCCGCTCCGGACTCCCGATACGGGGAAGTCGTCGCCGCGGTGGTCGTCCCGATGCCGGGAGCCGACGTCGATCTCGGCAGCATCCGTGAGCACTTCGCGAAGTCCGGCTTGGCGAAGCAGAAAACGCCCGAACGACTCGCTGTTGTCGACGCATTGCCGCGCACCGCGCTGGGCAAGATCCGCAAGGCGGAGCTTCGCGCCGAGTACTTCCCGAGAGGCGGCAGCCGATGAGCGTGCGCTGGCAGGATCTGCGGCTGCCGGTGATGGCAGCACCCATGTTCATCGTCTCGAACCTCGACCTGGTGATCGCAGCATGCCGTGCGGGTGTCATCGGTGCATTTCCGTCCGCGAACCCGCGGGCCCCCGAGACCCTCGACGACTGGCTCGGCGCTATCCGCGCCGCCGAACGCGACAGCATCGACCGTGGTGAGCCGTTCGCGCCGTTCTGCGTCAACATGCTCGCGTCGTCTGCGCTCGACAAGGACAAACGCGACCGCGCACTCGCCACCGTCGCGAAACACGAGGCGCCGCTGATCCTCACCAACATGGGCGATCCGCGCGAGGTCGTCGATGCCGCGCACGGATGGGGCGGCACAGTGTTCCACGACGTGACGACCCTTCGGCACGCCGAGAAAGCGATCGAAGCCGGTGTGGACGGACTCATGCTCGTGTGCGCGGGAGCCGGGGGGCACGCGGGCACGTTGTCGCCGTTCGCGTTCCTGCCGCAGGTACGCCGCATGTTCGACGGGCCCATCATGTTGGCCGGCGGTATCGCCGACGGCAACGGCATCGCGGCCGCGCTCTCGCTCGGCGCCGACCTCGTGGTCATGGGAACCCGGTTCATCGCCACGCTCGAATCGGGAACGGTCGACGACCACAAGGGAATGCTCGTGGATGCGCGCAGTGAGGACGTGGTGTTCACCGACGCCATCGCCGGCTTACCGGCGAGCTTTCTCGCGCCGTCGATCGCCGCGAACGGTCTCGACCCGGCCGATCTTCCGAAACCCCTTGCACGGCATCGCCCGAACCTTCCAGCGGGAGTGAAGGCATGGAAGACTGTGTTCAGTGGAGGACATTCGACGGGGTTGATCCACGACATCCCGCCGGTGGAGGGCGTCGTCGACCGACTCGTCCACGAATTCGATGCCGCCCGCGAGGCGGGCAATTGGCGTACCGCCCTGACCGCATCGATGGCGCGGAGAACGGAGCATTCATGACGGACGTGCTGTCGATCGAGCATCCGCGCGAGGGAGTCAAGGTCCTGCGGATGAACCGACCGGACAAGCTCAACGCATTGGACCTCGGGCTCGTTGCGGCAATGCACCGGGAATTCGATGCGCTCGCGTCGGACCGCTCGACCCATATCGTTGTGCTCACGGGCGCCGGACGCGGGTTCTGCGCGGGACTCGACCTCGACGGATACGGTGACGTGCCCGGCACCGAGCATTCCGGTGCAGTGCATCGGACGATGGCGCGTCAGGAGGACATTGCCTCGCTCGTTCAGAAGATTCGGCGACTACCGCAGGTCTTCGTCGCGGCCGTCAACGGGCCTGCGGCCGGTGGGGGCTTTGCTCTCGTGTCCGCGAGCGACGTGCGTATCGCCGCCGAAAGTGCCGTCTTCGCTGTGTCGTTCATCAAAGTTGGTTTCTCCGGTTGCGATATCGGCACGTCGTGGTTGCTGCCGCGGATCGTCGGTGCCGGCCGCGCGCACGAATTGATGCTCACTGCTCGGAAGTTCGATGCCGACGAAGCCTTGCGGATCGGCCTGCTCGCCGATGTCGTCCCCGACGATCAACTGGACGGTCGTATCGAAACCTGTCTGGATGATCTGCTTGCGGCGCCGCCGTTGTCGCTGGCGTTGACCAAGCGCGGCATGTGGCTTTCCCTCGAGATGCCCTCGTTCGACACGGCCGTCGAATTCGAGAACCGGCAACAGGCTCTCACCTCGCTGACCGCCGATCAGTCGGAGGCGCTGACCGCCTTCGTGGAGAAGCGTGTCCCTGGCTACGAGAACAGATGAGATGGTGTCCGTGAGTTATGTGAACGCGAAACCCGAAGCCCCAGTTGCTCTGATCAGCGGTGCAGGTCGCGGGACCGGTCGTGCTATCGCCCTACGTTTGGCGCAAGAAGGATTCGACGTCGCCGGCCTGTACGCGCGGGACGACGACGCTGCTGAGACGACCCGGATGGACGTGGAGTCGACCGGGGTGCGGTGCCGGATGTATCGGTGCGATGTGGCGGACGCGCCCGCCGTCACGGAGCGGGTCGAGCAGGTGTCGGCCGATTTCGGACGTATCGACGCACTGGTCCACAACGCCGGTATCGCCAGTCGCGGGAAGGCCGTGGCCGATACGGATCCGGTGGAGATGACCCGCGTGGTGGGGGTGCACGCGTTCGGTGCGTTCCATCTGCTCTCGGCGACAATTCCGATGTTGCGCAAATCCGCTCGTGCCTCGGTGGTTCTCGTCTCCAGCACAGCGGCGGCCACCATGGCTCCCGGCAACGCGCCGTACACGGTCGGCAAGGTGGCGCTCGAAGCCCTCGGCAGGACCGTGGCGGCCGAAGAGGCCGATAATGGAATTCGGGTCAATATCGTGGCTCCCGGACTCATCGCCACCGAGATGGGGGATCGTCTGGCCCGTGCCGTCACCGGCGCGGCGGATGCGGCCGAACTTGATGGGCGGATGCCGTTCGGGCGGGTCACGCGTCCGGAAGATGTGGCCGAGATGGTGGAGTTCCTGGTCTCGGACCGCGCCCGGCAGATCACCGGACAGCGCATCGAGGTGCACGGCGGTGTCCCTGGGATCCCGAAAATCTAACCACATTTCAGAAGTCGCAGCCGAAAGGAACCACGATGACCTCACAGGAGATCGGCTTCATCGAATCCGACGACTATTTGCACCCCGTCTCGGACAACTTCTACGAGAACGAGACGTTCTGGTTCTCGTTTTTCGTGCCGGAACGCAACATCGGCGCTTGGATCTACATCGGCGTCCGGCAGAACGCGGGAATCACGCACGGCGGACTGTGGATGTGGGACGACACGGCGGTCGAAACGTGGAATCTACCGTTCTTCGAGGGCTTCTCGGCATTGAAGCCGCCCACCTTTGACGGATCGAAACTGATCAGTCCGACCGGCGCGACGATCGAGGTGGTCGAGCCGGGCATGGTGTACGACCTGCGTTATGACGACCGCAATCGCATCGAGGTCGAGTTGTCGTTCCGCGGACTCGAACGACCCGTTCCGCTGCTGCATGGGACGCCTCCCTATCCGACGGCGTCGCATTACGACCAGACCGGCCGCGTCACCGGCCACGTGATTCTCGACGGTGAGCGGATCGACGTCGAGTGCTACGCGATGCGCGACCGCTCGTGGGGACCGCGCACCGAGCGAGGATACGGCCGCGTCGGATACACCTGGCTGGCCGACGCCGAATACAGCCTGCTCACTTATTCGACACCCACCGACACCACCGACCACGTCCACTCCGGGTACGTCCGTCGCGGTGACGACATCTCCCGTGTCGTCGACGGGAAAAGGACGGTCCTGCGCGACCCACACAACGCCTGGGTGGACAAGATGGAGATCGCCGTGACGGACGAGCACGGCGCTGAACTCATCGCCATCGGAACCGCGCGAAGCCGGATGATTCTGCCCGGCGCCACCAGCATCTGCATCAATACCCTGCTCGAATTCGAGATCGACGGCCGCCCAGTCTACGGCGAAGACCAAGATGTGTGGTCGATCGATCTGTTCAAGAAGGCGTGCTCGGGAAGGAAGCGAGTCGACGTCACCGGGTGATCAGTGATCCCCGAATCGTTGGTCGATGCCGTCGAGCCAGAACCGAACCTCTACTGCCGCATCACGGGCGGTGACAATGGCGTCGACAGCCGCAACAAGACCTGTTCGAGTCCCGCGGTCGGTCCGGCGGGAAGCTGATCGGCGTGATCGGTGCAGGACGCATCAGCGTCGACGGATTGCTCGGCAAGAGCGACGGCTGGTTCGCACAGAGAGATTCAGTGGTCAGTGCCGCGGCGTAGCTATCGCTGCACAAGGCGGGGTCGGTGGTTACCCTCCCCGCCTTTATGTTTGCCATTATGTTTCGAGGATTGGGTCGTGACGAACAGTGCCGGCCAAGGTGTTCGTTGAACTCGATCGGTTTGCTCAGGTACGGGATCGCTGGCACTTCGATGGCTCCACAATTGGCAGGTGCCACCGCCAATGTCCGTGATCACGTGGTTGCGGGTGTGCGGGTGGACGCGAGTTCGGTGAGGTCACGCAGTACTTCGGAGGCGTCGACGGGATGCCAGCGGCCCAATGGCGGGGGGTTGACGGACACGTCGACGATGTGTTGGTCGGGGAACATGGTGGAGGCGCCGACGGATATGCCGGGGGAGAACGAGACGGTGACGGTGCCGGAGGGCAGGTTCGGCTGGTGCTGATCTGGATGCCGGCGTCGGCGGGTTCTTCGCGGACCCATCCGCGGCGTTCCAGGCCGATCAGCGCTGTGGCGGGCACGGCGAGATGTTCGAAGCGGGTCAGGCGCATGGTGGTTCGTTCCGGCCCGGTGGGCTCGTGCACCGTACGGTTCAGTTGCTCGAACGGCTGCGCAGTTTCGAATCGTGTCCGCCATTCGATGAGGGAGTCACTGAGCTTGCACGGGTGCACGAGCCCGATGACCTCCTCACTCCCAAAGGTGCTCTCGAGTCCACGCAGACGGAGGTGGCCAGAACCCGGCATCCACCGCGCACGCTCGGCGAGCTGGGTCATTGGAGAAGCGGACCCCTCGGTTCGTCCCGCGTTACGAGCTTCGCTCTGGCCACACGACGACGATCCGATCACGGGTGCGAGCCCAGCCCCTTCGCTGAGCCCCATCACTATCCGAGGAGCAGGTCGCAACGCTGCCGGAGGAGTACCGCGAGGCGTACCTGACGCTGCGCGGAATGGATGCGGCCGAGCGGACACGCTTTATCGGTCACACGGCGCTCACCGCATGGCCTTCGACGTTCTGAGCTCGGTATGTGTCGACGGGGATCTGCGTACGGTGTGGCCGCTGTACGACCCGGATTTCCGAACGGCGCTGGCCGAGCAGTGGGTGCGCGACAACGACCGCCACCTCCACGCCGTGGGAGAGGACGGTGACACGGTCGCCTCGGCGCTCGCGGAAGCCGAACCTGATCATCCGCTCTGGATGCACTTCGAGCGTGTGCACGAGGGCGGAGAACTCGACCCACAGGGGTTCGATGAGACAGACTGGCAGCAGAGGCACGGGTGCTCCGGGTGATCGTGGGACTTCAGCAATCACATGATCGACTCGGTACCCGAGCCTCTACCTGTACCGACACGCCGGAACTTCACCTGCGCTGGACGGACACCTCATTTTGTCGGGCGCTTTTATGGACGTTGCTGCTTGACAGAGGAGCTAGGGGCAGTCCGTCGTCGGATCCTTTCCAGTGCTGTGCTTTCGAGCGAGGGTGCCCCGCTGTCGAGAGGATGAGGGTTCTCGGCAGCGGGGCGGTCCCCATGGTCGGTCAGCCGATGCTGAAGGGCTGTCCCCACAGGGTGACCTGCTGGGTGGCCGTCGGAGTGTCGACGGTGACCTTCACATAGCTGCGGGCCTGAGCGTAGCCCGCGCAGCCGGTGACGCCGAGGGTGGTGTCGCCCCAGGTGACACTGCCGCTCGCACCCTTGAAGGTGTTGAAGTTGCGGTGCGTCTCGGCGCCGAACGGGTCGGTGGTGGTGATGTCGATGACCTTGTAGTCATACGCCTGGTTGGGTGCGAGAGTGATTCCCGCACCGGCGTTGGCGCCGAGGGTTCCGGACTGTGTCGTTGCGGTCGCGGTGCCGGTGATGCCGCCGCCTGCATTGAGGCCGCCGTTGAGGTTCGCGGTGAGCGAGAGTTGGCAGGCGACGATGTAGCCGGGCTGGATGCGGCCACCGATCTTCGCGCCCGGCCCGCTGAGCTCGACCTTTGCATTGCCGGAGACCCAGACGTTGCGGTGCAGGGGCGTGGCCCCCATCGACGGGGAGATATTCGCCGTCTCGCCGGTGCGCGTGACGGTCACGACGGTGCCGTCCGGCAGAGTCTGGGAGATGTTTCCATCCGGCAGTGGGACGAAGGTATCGGCGTTGGCGGCACCTGCGGAAGCGAATCCGAGGGCAACGGCGATCGTCGCGCCCATGCCGGCCACCTTGAGGCCGCGGCGAAGGCCGCTGATGACGCTGGTCTTCATGTTGTTCTACTCTCGAGGTCGGGTCTCGCGCGCAGCGAGGAGTCGGGGATGTACGGTCTCGGGCTGGGTCAGCCGATGCTGAACGGCTGGCCGTACAGCGTGGTCTTGACGTAGTCGTTGCCCGTCACTTCCAGGACCGTGTAGGCGCGGGCCTGGGCGTAGCCGCCGCAGCCCTGGACCTCGAGCTGGGCGTCCTGGTACTGGACAGGGCGGTAGGAAGCGGAACGGTTTCGGATCGGTCATCGCCCTATGTACGTCAGGTGGGTGGGCGAGTTCAACGGCCGCAACCGTCGGCCTCCTTCTTTTCCGCGAGGTCCGCGGCGAGTTGCTCGCGCACGGCGCGTCGATGCTCGTTGGATGCCGGTGGCCCCTGTGGTGTCGACGTGACGGCGCGGGCACTGCGATAAGCCTTGGCCAGTCGGTGTGCCGCATCTGTTGCGGTTTCGCCACTCTGTTCTCGGCCGTGGATCTTGTGTTCGGTGGGGGAGGGTCCGGTCCAGTCAAGTCGGGAGAGCCGGTAGGCCACCAGACGTAAGGACGAGATCATCGCGTTTGCTGTGGGCCATGTCCATCCGCGAGTGGTGCCGTCGTGGTTGAGGGCGTGTGCGATGTCGATGCCGGTCCAGCGGTCGGTGTCGATGCCGGCGTCGGTCAGGAGGTCGCAGACTGATCCGATGTGTCCTCGGCGCCGGCCGGTGTCCTCGTCGATGCCGACGATTGTGCGTAGTGCTGGGATGCGTTCGATCAGTTGGGCGGCGGCTCGTTGGAGGGCCAGGGGTCGGGGTGTGGTCGGGGTCGAGGTCTTCTCGCCTGCGCGTGTGCGCGCTTGGTGATCTTTCCTGACGGAAAGACACATTGCTAAAGAACCACTAGGGGATTGGGGTGCGGAACTCGGTGATCGGCGTTGTGCTGGTGAAATCGGTCGGCTAGCAGAGGTTTCGGTGTGGTGGGCGGAGCGTGATGGTCGGTGCCGGCTCCGTCGACGTGGCTTCTTGTGTGGTTTCTTTGGGGCGGGCATGGTCTCAACGGCCCATACGGGTGCGGATAGTGCCCACACGCTGGCAGCACCGACCTGTAGTCGACTCGGAGGTTGGCCGTGGGTATGTGTGTAGAGGCGGGCGGCGGCTTCGCGTTCGGTGGCGTTGAGTTTCTTGCCGCGGGCGAGTTCGACGCCGAGGTCGAGTGTCTTGAGTGCGCGTCGGCCGCGTTTGAGTTGGTCGATCGACAGGCTGCCTTGGGTGGCAAGGGTGGCCAGGGAGGCGCAGACGTGGCGTCCAGTGGTGGATTCGGCGTACTGGGCGTGTGCGGCGCAGACCCGCAGGAACGTGGTCGCGGCGATGCCGTGGCGTTTGAGGGCTGCGTGTCCGCGTTCGGTGTGGGTGACGACCCATTCGCACAAGGTCAGCCAGTATCGGCGGCTGTGCCAGGTCGGGACGCGGGCACATGCGCCGGCAGGGATGGGCAACGAGAGTGCGGCGCGGGTGCCTGCGGGTTGGGCGTCGAGCAGGTCGCAGACGGCTTCGTCGGTGGGATGGTCCTGCGTTTGGGCTGCTTCGAGTGCGGCGACGTTGGCGACGGCGGCGGCGACGATGGCGTCCCATTCGGCGTCGGTGAACGGTTGCGGAAGTGGGAGGTCGGCCTCGTCGGTGTTGGTTGACGCGCCGAGGTTGGAATTGTAGGTGGTTGGGTGTGTTTCAGGGTGTGCGCTACCCTGAGACGTACCTGGCACGGTAAGTCCCTTCGGGGAAGCAGTAACTCGCGAGTCTTTGAAGCTGCGAACTTCGGAGACTCACCCAAGAGCGCGATCGTCCTGCCAGACGTTCTTGCTCGAGTGGTGAAGGACCTTTCAGGTCCTTCTGTGGAAGTGCTCGTGAAGCCCACCCTTTCGGGGGTGGGTTTCTCTTTTGGGTTGAGTCACTGCGCTGTTGAGTTGTCGGGCTATGTGGTTCGGGTTACTCGGTCATGGATGCGTCTCCTCGGTGCTCAAGGTGCGCGTGACGACTCCGTATCAGCGTGTGCGTAGTTCGTGATGGATGAGGTACACGTGGAGGGGCTCCTGGGGTGTGGAGCCGACGGACGGGGTTATGAACCGTGCGGTGCGACGATGGACTGGGCGAACGCGGCGACCTGCCTGATCTGCTCGATCGAGGCTGTCTCCGGATCGGAGGCGACGAGCCCGACGGTGTCGGCGAGCGCGATGTACCCGCAGGCGGCAGCCCGGCGCGTGGGGGACAGGACCAGTGGTCCGTACCGCTCGAGCAGCTCGTCGAGGTCCAGGACCGCCGGAGTAGCGGTGCCGCGGACGAGTCGGGCTGTGAGTCTGCTGTCGAGGGCGAGGATCGCCCATCGGCGGCCGTCCCGGTCGACGGCGACGGGGGAGTTCACGCGACATTCCGATCACTCGTCGCGGGTGAGGCTACGCGGTGCTGCCAGGCGGTGTACGCGTCGCGGACGAAGGACATTGCGATCGCGGGCTCGTGCTCGTGCCCGAGGGCATCGAGTGCGCCAAGGATGCCTTCGAGGCCGCCGAAGGTGTGGCCGGCGAGATGATCGAGCGCGTCGGTGCAGGTGTCGGCGACGGCGCTCCACGCGATGTCGAGACCGGGGGATAAGGCGGCGGTGCGGGCTGTGCGCGCGAGGTCCGCGATGGCCTGCCATTGCTCGATCGTCGCGGTGTCGGTGGCGGTGTCCCGGCATGCGGCGGCGATGTGGTCGGCCGCCAGGCGCGGGAACCCGTCGATGGCAGCAACCAAGCCCCAGGTGCGGTTGGCGTACAGGTCGGCGAACCACCGCCAGCGGTCCGCCGCGGGGTGGTCATCACCGGCCGGTGCCTCGATAACGCCCTGGGCGATGGCCTCGAACAGGTTCAGATGCGGGCTGGGCTTCATGCCACCGCCCCCTTGAACAACGCGAGTTGTCCGCCGGCAGGGGACGCTGGAACATCCTGCACGGGAGAAGAAGCGGGGATGCTTTGGTCGGTCGCCGCACGCCGGGGCGGCCGGGACTTCGGCCTGGGCTTTCGACGCTTGGTCTTGGCTCCGCACCGGTCGGCGTAGGCATCGAACATCTCGGGAGCGATCTCGTCGCCTTTACCGGAGAACAGTCGCCCCGCCAGGATCTGATCGCGAATCTTCTCCCCGTTGGCCAACCTGCGGTCGAGCTCAGTGGTGCACGAGGTGAGCAGCGGGCACTGTCCACACGCTGCGACGGCCTGCCGCCACGGGGCGGACTTGTTTCCGCTGACTGTCCACACCTGTCCTTTGCCGGAGCACAGGCCTTGACCTGCGCGGACCTCGCTCATCGGAGCTTTGAAGCGGGATTCGAGCTCGATGGCGATACGGCGCGAAGTGGGGCATACGCGCACGGTGGGGGTGTAGACGAATCCGCATCGTCGGCACCGGCCGGTGCCACAGTGTTCCCGCTCGAGCGCCCGGAGCTGGTTCGTCGAGTAGTCGCTGAACGATCGCGTGTGGGCGCGTTCGGTGAGCGCGCGCAACGCCTCGACGACGGACAGACACAGCGGCCGGTCCGTGGAGTAGGTGAACCCGCACGACGAGCATGCGGTGCCCTCTGGATTCGGCAAGTGCGCAGCGAGGACGTAGTGCGGATCCTTGCTGCCACGGATTGTGTCTTGAGTCTCTCCGTGAGGACGGGCGGGACTCTCTGCTACTAGGCGTATCTGCCCAGCGCCAACTAACCTGTTCATCGCAGGCTCCGTATCTGCATCGAGGCCACGGGCTGCTAACCCGTGTGCCTCTGGCTTGTTCGACTGCTGTAACAGTCGGCTTGCTATTGGACGGTCCCTCAGCTGCTGCTAACAGCTGGGGGACCGTTCGCGTTCAGTGGCTACTTCGCTCCTTCCATATCATCCATCTATACAAACGATCTATTCAAATCCATATGCGCGCATCGTATCGAGGGAGTTGCACAGTGTCTAGCGATGACGACTTCACAAGGAGGATTCGGACGGTGAGCCGACGGGTAATGCGTGGCTTCAGTCCCGACGCTCTGCGTCAGGCGCGCCTCAACGCCGGCTTGTCGCAGACGGAGATCGCGCGGGTCGCGAAGGTGGGCACAGGGACCGTCCGCCGCTGGGAAATGGGCGAGTCCTCCCCGCAGGTCGATTTGCTCGCGCGGGTTGTCGAAGTGCTTGGGGTGACGATTGCGGACGTGGTGAAAGTGCCCGAGACCGAGCGCTACCCGGGTGACTGGCGTGTGCTGCTGGGCCTGACGCAACCGCAACTCGGCGCCAAGGCCGGCGTTACCACTCAGATTGTGAGTTGTGTGGAACGCGGCGTGATTTCGCTTTCCGACAACGTCGGCGAAAGGCTCTCCGCTGCGTTGGGGATTTCGGAGGAAGAACTGCGAGCGGCGCACGAACGCGCTCGAAACAGGCCGCTCGGCGAGCCTTCGTAGGTCTTTCGCTCGTGGGCGTCTTGTGCGTCGTTCGTTATCGGTGCCCGCGCTCCGCATGTCGTCTCCGATTCCGGGTAGCTGGAAGCAGACCTCACGATTTTCGTGGGCCTACTGCTTCCAGACGGGAATCACTCACCGACCGGTGCGAGCGCGAAGGAGGCACTCCCCCGGGCACATGAGAACTTACCCAGGTGGGGCAGCTGAGGCAAAGTGTGTGTCGCAAATCACTGTAACGTTCGATGTTCGGGACGTATCGGAGTGGGAGAGCTTCCGATGTCTCTTGCTTGGCAGCTTTGGTTGACAGTGTCTGACTCGTCGGTGCGAGAGCGTATTTGAGGTTCGAGTTCCAGATGACGGACGCGTCAATCCATTCGTCGTTCTGCTCGGCTGGGGCCGTTCGAGCAGCTGGGGCAAGGCGGTGCAGTCGCGTTCTCTCTATGCAGAGTTCGGATGTGCTCACGGTGGCGACACTGCAATGGTTGAACGGGCCGAAGGTGCCTGAGGTGTCGGTAGGTGGCTCGTATGGTTGATCTGGCAGCCATAGATGAATAGTGGCTGTGCGCAGCGGGGTTCGTAGCTATTTGGGCGGCGGGATGAAGTCATCCACCTTTCGCTCCAGACAGGTCCCTCGTTCGATCGCGGCGCGATTCCGAAGAATGGATCTTGGCGCAGTGAAATGACATGTGCTTTTTGCGTCGTCAAGGCCGATCCGGCACGTCACGGGTCGAGAGGTGGGGGTTCGGCGGAGGAGACGGCGGTACGGCACACTCGGGCCATGACTTCTGTGGGGAGTGCCCGTTCCGGAGAAATCACGCCGAACGTTCCAGGGGAGGGCAAGGTGGCGGAACAGCGGATGCCTCGGCCGTCGTGGCGGCTGCCGTTGCTGGGCGATGTGTTGCGCCTTGACCCTCAGCGACCGGTGCAGCGGGAAGCGCAGTTCGTGCAGGAGTTGGGCGACGTCTTCGAGATCAGCATCCTCGGTCGCAAGGTCATCGTGGTCGGCGGTGGCGACGCAGCCGCAGAGGTTTTTGACGAAAACCGCTTCGCCAAGGCAGTCGTCCCCCCGGTAAGCAACCTGCGAGAACTGGCAGGTGACGGACTTTTCACCGCATTCAACAGCGAGCCGGCCTGGGCGCAGGCGCACAATGTGTTGATGCCGGCCTTCAGTCAGGCATCGATGCGCAGCTACCACGACGCGATGGCCGAATGCATCGACCAACTATGTGCCTACTGGGTCGATACGGCTAGTGGCGGGCCTGTAGACGTATCTTCTGATATGAACCGGCTGACCCTGGAGGTTATCGGCCGCACGGGGTTTGGCTACAGCTTCGACTCGTTCGCCCCTGGCCGTCACCCGTTCGTCGAATCGATGAGTCGCGCGATGGCGTACGTCTCTCAAACTGCGAATGATGTTCCGGTCCTTCGGGAAATTCTTGGATGGAAGGCTATGCGCCAAAATCCGAAAGATATCGCGCTGATGAAGACCACTGTCGATCAAGTGATCGCTGCCCGCCGCAGCGGTGAGACGCCACGACAAGATGACTTGTTGCAGCGGATGCTCGAGAACCCGGATCCCCAGACGGGGGAAACGATGTCGGATCAAAGCATCCGCAACCAGGTCCTGACCTTCTTGATCGCCGGTCACGAGACCACCGCCGGGTTGCTGTCGTTCGCTTTGCATTACCTGTCGCGCAACCCTGAGATCGTCGAACGCGCCCGGGAAGAAATCGACGAGGTGCTCGGAACGGACGGCGCACCGGTGCGCTTCGAGCAGGTCGCCAAGTTGCGATACGTACGGCGCATCGTCGATGAGACGTTGCGACTGTGGCCATCCGGCCCGGCCTTCTTTCGCAAAGCTCGCCAAGAGACCACCCTGGCCGGCTATCCGATCCGCAAAAGCGAAACCATCCTGGTGGTCCTGCTCGCCCTGCACCGCGATCCGAAACTGTGGGGCGACGACGTAGAGCGGTTTGATCCGGATCGGTTCTTGCCCGCAGCTGTACGGGCTCGTCCGGCCCACGCATACAAGCCATTCGGTGTCGGAGCGCGTGCGTGCATCGGTCGCCAATTCGCGCTGCACGAGGCCGTACTCGCACTGGCCCGCATCCTTACGCACTTCGACATCGCACCCATCCCGGGATACGAGTTGAAGGTGGAAGAGCTTCTGACGATCCGCCCCAAGAACCTGCGCCTGGTTATGCGACCCCGCAAGCGATGAGACGCGACGCTCAATCGCATGAGGATGGACGACCGTTACACTGACCGCTTGATCGATACGCAATCGTAATGAGCGAGGTCTGCATGGGCGGATGGCACTTGATCGAGACGTTGACCGAGGACGTCGCGACACTGGTGGCTTCGGGAGACGAGACGAAAAACATGCTCTCCACCAGGAGAAGCATCTCGCCAGCGGCAGACATCCTCGTCGAGCCGATCATCGAGCACGTACGGAAGACACGGGAACCGTTCGAACGTGTCCTGCACTCGAAGCGCTTGAACCGAGCGTGGCGGTTCTACGCCTGGCCCATCATCGGTCCCTTCGGCGACGTGCACGGCATCCACATGTGGGTCGGCGATCCGAAGGAGAAGATGACACCGCGACGACTGACGTCAGGGGTGTTCTGGTCGACCACCGATTGGCTGATCTACCAGACCTGGGAGTCCGCGGCCATGTCGGGAACGTTGCTCGAAGACTGGGTGCCTACGGCGCTGTCCTCGGATTACATCAATCGGGCGATCCATATGGAAAAAGAACAGGAGTTCCTGGAGATCACCCTGGCGCCCAAGCCGGGGATGGTGCTCAGCGCCTGGTTCTCAGTCCGTCACGATCACGGCCACGCCATGCAGTGGCAGGTAATCCTGCGACCTACCGCGGACGGGAAGGGCGTGCGTGTTCTCTACCATGACTTCTCCGACGCCTATCCGCCATCCATGCCCACGCTCGCCGAGCTCGGACTCACCGAAGGACTCGACGGGTCAAAGGTGCACGTCGCACTGTTCGAAGCCTACCGAGGCTCGATCGTGTTGTGGATCGGCCGTGCCCCGGAGTGGCTCGAATGGCAGTACGCGCACCTGACCGGACCTGTCGTGCACCCGGACGATCTACCTGCCTTGCAGGCCAGCGCGCAGCGAATCAGTCTTGGAGAAGCCCCATATACCGTGGATCTGGTGCAATTGCACGGTGGTGAGGACGAATGGGTGAAGTCCTCGGTAACTATGCGCCCATTCCAACTCAAGGATCGCCCTGCCCACGCGGAGCTGACGCTCATCCAGGTCACTCCGGTAGACGATCATTACTGACCTTTAAACGGCACCGTCTTCGAGCATTGGCGCGGCCAACGCCTGACAGCGTAGGGCGGTTTGTACTTGCTCATCGTACTTCTGCGCTTGAGACGCTAGGATACCGACAGAACTGCACTGGGGACCTCGTCGGTGCGTAGCCCTTCCTGCTGCGAAGGAGCACGATCTCGGAAAAGAAGGCTGCCTGTCGAACTCGGATAAATTGGCAGGGAACACCGCGCACGTCTGGCACTGCACGTGTCCAGAGCTACCGTCCGAGGCGCAGCTCCGCGTATGCAGCCTCGGCGATGGGTTGGGCCTTTGCGTACTCCGACGCGGCAGTCTCACCGTTCGTGTAAAAGCGCTTGTCCTCGACGTACTCGCGCGTATCGGCTCGCTGCACCGCCAACGCGTACGCCACCAGATCCCCGGGTTCGACGTCCACGTCAGCAGCGTTGTCCATGAACGTGTATGTCGCCGCGCGCACTGCGTCCGTGGAATCGGCCCCGATGTTGTACGCGAAACGCCATCCGTAGATGTCCGCGATGGCGGTGGCTGGCGAAGGCAGAGATAACCCGGACCTCCATCCCGTCTCGGCCTGACCGGCGAGAAGTGCTGCAACTGCCTGTTCCGGCGTACCTCCACGTTCTTCGACTGTTTCAATGATCGCGACAGCGTTTCGTTGATGGATCTTGAAGAGGATGTCGGTGCTGTCCTCGCCGAAAGCCGACACGGCCGCAGGTGCTGCTGTCGTACTTGGCGCAACTGTGGGGGCAGGCGCGGTCGGCTCGTCGCTCCCGCACGAAACCACGCCCACTGCAAGAGCTGCGGTGATCAGAGCGATGACAAGGTTCTTGGGCTTCACAGGTCCTCCGGGTCAGTAACGGATTTCGTCGATGAGCCAGCGGCCGTCCTCTTGAACGATCGTGGCCCACACCGTGGTGTCGGGCTGGACGGTATCGGTGCCGTTGTCGGACACCGCTGTTTGTTTGATGGTGGCCACGCGGTGAATGACGGTGTCGGTGTCCGCGGGGCAGCCGGAGCATTCGATGTTGACGTCGGCGATGACCTTCGTCTGCTGCTCGGCCCAGTGAGTCCACTGCACGCTTGGTCCGCGTTCGGTGCGGGCGTCGACACTCATGCGTTGGGTAAGGGAGTCGGTCAGCCAGGGGCGTGCGCGGCCGTAGGCGTCGTTCTGGGTGCGGTCGGTGGCTGGGTACCAGGTGAACACCACGGTCAGACCCTGCCTGGCCGCGTCTTCGGCGGCCTGAGCTGCCGGGGACGGGCTCGTGCCTTCCGCAGCGGCGGGAGAGGAGGTCACTGTCGTAGTGGGTGGAGCTGATGTCGGGGAGATAGATGGCGCTGAGCCAGCGGGTGCCGATTCCGCGACTTCTCTCTGGGGCGACAGACATGAATGCGCGCCCCAACTGACGGTCAGGACGATCAGCACCCCCACGACAAGTTTTCCTGCTCTCATAAGGACCCCTCCGATTCACATGAGAATGCTTGATGACCAGCACGAATAACACGTTTCCTTACATCACTCGGCGGGCTTTCATCCCTGCTTGGAGCGGTGCTTCGGTGACGACGTCGCCGGTCGTGGGTGCGTGGACCATCTGACCGTTGCCCGAGTAGATCCCCACGTGGCCGGGCCCGTTCGGTCCCCAGCTGCCGAAGACGAGATCCCCCGGCTGCGCCTCCTTGATCGGGATCTCGACTCCGACAGTCCACTGTTGCTCGGACGTGCGAGGAAGCGTGAGCGTGCCGGCGCTGGCTGCGTGGACCGCGAACGACGTCAGGCCGGAGCAGTCGAACCCTCCATTGGACGGGCCTGCGATGCCACCACCGCCCCAGACGTACGGGGTGCCAAGGTATTCGCGCGCGGCCGCGACGACCTGCCGGTTGTCACCGGAGGCATTCGGCATGAAGCGGCCCCGTGAGTTCGGGTTGGTGAAGGCCGTGCGGGCTGCGGTGATCTTGGCGATGTAGTTCTGTGTTTCGGCGTAGGGCGGGATACCGCGATGCAGCAATACCGCCCCTGGGCCGGCGTTGTAGGCCGCGAGCGTCAGTTCGATCGGATCACCCGGAATCTCGGAAACATCGTGGTGGAGTGCGCACATGAAGTGCGCCTGCGACATCACCGCATCGGCGATCGAGTTCGGGTCCGCTGTTCCGTCGCCGTCGTGGTCCTTGCCCCAGGTGGCCCAGGTTCCGGGCATGAACTGCGCCGGTCCGATTGCGCCGGATGGTGAGACGGGGGCGTCCGGGCCGTAGCGGAAGTTGTTCTCCTGCTGGAGCTGTGCGGCCAGTAGCGGTGAGTCGATGTCGGGGCACACCCCGCCCGCGCGGCGCAGCCACGGCTCGAACTCGTCCGGTACGGTCCCGAAGGCCAGGTCGCCGCCGCCGGCTATGCCGAATCCCGAGCAGTCGGCGGTTGAGCGGGAGGCGGCGACGAGCCGGACGTTGTTGTCCTGATCGCTGTGACGGTCGTTGTCATGATGGTCCTTGACGGACGGTGGTGCTCCGCCGTTCTGCCGGGCGATCTCGGGTAGCACGGTCACCGGGTCGATCGGGGTGCCGCCCTGCAACCTTCCGCCCTGCCAATATTCGAAGTGCAGGTGCGCTCCGGTGCTGCTTCCGGCGTTGCCGATGTCGGCGATGTGCTCACCGGCAGTGACCTGTTGTCCGGGGGCGACGTGGATGCCATCGGCGAACATGTGTCCGTAGACGGTGCTCACGGGAGAGCCGTCGACCTTCGAGTCGATGATCACCCAGTTCTCGAATCCGACGCCCGGTCCTTCACCAGTGGATCCTGCGGCGACCACGATTCCGTCGAGTGCGGCAAGGATCGGCGTTCCGACCGGTCCGGCCAGGTCGTCGCCTTGGTGGTGCGTCCCCCAGCGTGGGCCGAATCCGGATGTGTGGGTGGTGGTTCCGGGGTGGACCGGTAGCTGTATCGGGCCGGATACACGCATGTGCACATCCGATGTCCTTTCAGCGTTGTTGGCGCGGGTGGGGACGGTGCGGCACGGATGGTGGGGGATCACCGGAGTTCCGGTCGTACAGGCGGATATGCCGATGGTGATGACGGTTGCGCCGCTGAGCAGCAGCGCCTTGCCGACGCTGTTGATGGTCACAGCTGCCCCGGGATCGGGGTGTCGAGGTCGGGAATCGGAATCGGACCCGGCACCGGCATCGGCACCGGCACCGGTGCAGAGTCGGCGTTGCGACTGGGCGTGGGCTCCGGCTCCGGCTCCGGCTCTGGCTCCTTGGAAACGGACGTCGAGGGAGGTGTAGATGCCGGGGGCGAGGTCAGCGACGGTCGGGGTGCCGTCGACCCCACCGAAGTCTGAGGGCCCGCGGGTGCGGTGGGTGACGGCACGGTGTTCTCGACGTTGGACAGGTCGAGGGTCGGCAGGGGAGTGTCGACCACCCAACGCTGCGTCCCACCGGCCAGCTTCTCAACCACGACCGAGACCGTCATCTCTCCGGCCTGGGTCGGGACGAGGACCCGTGCGCTCTGCCTTCCGGCGGGGCCGGCGACGGGAGTGCTCATCGTGGGTCCGGTAATGACCACCGGAGTGCGCGGTCGGGCGGCCACGGTGCTTTGTCCGGGCTCGAAGACGGTGTAGCGGCCAAGCGCGGCGGTCCACTGTGTATCCGAGAGTGTGGTGTCGACGAAGGTGTGGGCATAGGCCATCGCAGTGGCCGGTGCGCTGGCTGCAGCCCCGGTCGCCGTCGTGGCGACCACCTGGGACTCGCTCACCTCGTCGAGCTCGTAGCTGATCGCGTCCGCCGTCGCCACAGCCTCGGTCTCGGGGGCTGCGGCGGCCGTGGCACTCGCGGTCTGCGACTGCGGATTCTCCCCGAACAGCATGCCGACGAGCGACAACACCGCGACGACAGCGACCACCGATACCGCCAGGTTCGTGCGTGAATAGAGCATCCAGCGGCGAATCGGGGCGAACACGGGGTTGGGTCCGGACCGAGACATCAGAGGTACCTGTCCCGCGGAGTAGGACCGTCTGGGGTGGGCGCATGCCACACCTGTGGTCGGGACGGCGTGGACGCCGTCGAATGCTCACCGCGGAGGGCGGCATGCCGCGACTCACGAGTGCCGGTGCTGGTGGCGGCGCGTGCGGAGGCGCGGGGGCGGCTCGGGGTGTAGACCTTCATCGGTGCGATGGCCGAGCGATCCCCGCCATCCCAGCGCTGACCGACACTGGCGGTCAACAGTTCCTTACGGGCCTGCCGCTCCCGGCGTCGATCCTCGGACTCGTCCTTGTCCAACCGTTTCCATGCGGCCGCACCGGAGGCGACGACCCGATCGGTGTCCTTGGCACCCAACGGGTTCGCGCCCCGGTCCAGATCGCGGCCGGCATTGGCCGCGATACCGGCGATGCGTGCGTCACGGTCCGCTCCACGGCCCAGGTGCTCGGTTCTGCTCGTGCGTGCCTGTGCTCGTGCCTGGGCCAGTGCCTGCTGTCGGCGGTTGTTGAGTCCGCGACCTTCAGGCCGGGTGCTAATGGCAGCCTGTGTCTCGAGCTCGTCGTCGTCCCTGCGGTTCCTTCGCGTCAGGCGTTCGCCGGTCTTGGCTGCGATCGCTGCGCCCGGGCCACCGACGGCGGCACCTGCCGCGGCGAATGCCTTGGTTTTGAGGGAGCGCTTTGCCTCGCGGGTTTTTCGGTTGACCATGCTCGAGCTGTTCTGCGTGAACGTCTGACCTACCCGTTTGAATGGACGCATGATTGCCCAGCACACGACGGTGAGCAGCACCATGAACCACAACCGCCAGGACCCGTCGACCTGTCCGTCGGCATCGACGTACAGCTGCACGAGCGCCATCAAATACAGCGCGACGATGACCGCACCGGCCACGCCCCACAGGTAGGCGGTCGCAAGCATGCGCAGGATGCGGGCCAGCCACCCACCGGCGATCATCGCGAACGGCACCCACAGCGGCGCGAACAGGATGGCGAACCGGATCGCGAGCAGTGCGGTGATCTTCAGGATGGTGGCGCCGATCCACAGCATCGACGGCATGGCCAGTTTGACCATGCCGATGAAACCGGTCGAGGTGCGGCCGGAGTCTTTGCCCTGGAACTGGTAGTAGGACAACTGATGGTCGGCTTCCAGCGACGCGACGATCTCGCGGAACGCGTCGGCTTTCTGCTCGGCGAGTTCGGCCTGCGCGTCCGGGTCGTTCTTGACGCGCTGCTGCTCTTCGTACGAAAACGCCAGCGAATCACGCAGCTTCGGACCGAGCCCGGCTGTGTCCGCGTCGTCGTAGTTGGTGCCGAACCACCCCGTGCGCCAATCCGGAAGGAAAACTTGGTCGATCAGTACGTTGCGCGGGTCGGTCGGTCCACCGAGGAGTGTGCCGCCGCCCGGGCCGTCCCCGAACTGGACCGAGAAAATCTGATCCTGGGTATCGGTGATCAGTGAACCGAACGTGTCGTCGGCGACCTGAACCGCCTTCTGCGGTGCACCGACCATCAGTGCCCCGAGCATGAGCCCGGCCGCTGCGATCGCTGAGGTTCGGGTGACGCCGGTGGTGTCCGCCTTCAGCGACTTCCACAGCACGATCACAGCGACGACGGTCAGCGCGATCCCCAGCCACTGTCCGTAGACCCCGCGCATGCCGTCGCTGATCGAGTAGACGATCCGGTCGAACTGTTCGAATGCTGAAGTGACTCCGCCGTCGAGTGCGTCGCGTCCGGTCTTGGTTTGGTCGTCGAGCCAGAACGCCGCGGCCGCCAGTGACTTCCCGATCGTCAGGAAGGTGTTGCCCAGCGTGGTGTCGTTGACCGCGCCGGGAGCGCGTACCAGGTCTTCGCCGCAGCCGAGGTCGTAGGTGTGCCATTTCAGTCCGGCCCAGCCGTAACTTTCGTAACCCGTACCGCCCCCGCCCTCGAGCGGCGGCCGGTTGGCGCTGGACGAGTCGAAGGTCGTCTCGACGGTCTCGTTCGGAAACTCGGGGGACGGTACGTCCTTGCAGCCGAAACCGCTGGCCACAGCCGTCCCGGTGCTGATCCCGATCAGTGCGATCGTGGTGAGGATCAGCACGACGAGAACACGGGCAACGAGCTCGCCGGCCCGCCCAACGTAGCGGACGGAGAGCGACGGGACCAGGGACATCCGGCGTGCGTGTTGCGCGCTCATGCCGGGGTGCCCATCGCAACTCGGGTCGCGCGGGAATCGAGTGCGGCGAATACGTGGGCGAGGTGGACGAAGTGGGTCCAGTCCGAGCGGATCAGTTCGATGTCGTCGGCCATCTTCACGATGAACCGGCGGGCCTGATCGAGGTGGTCGGTGTCGGTGTCCTCGTCGAGGGTATCTTCCCCGCCGCCCCCGAGATCGGCCAACAGCGCTTCGTAGCCTTCCCCCGAGGGCAAGTTCAACAATTTGAGGGCGCCGTCGATGGCGTGGGTGTTGCCGCCGAGATCGCCGATGATGACCTCATAGGTCAGTGCGGACTTGTCGTCGCTGCCGTCGACTCCGAGATAGTCATCGGGTAGCTGTGAGCACACGAGGGCGCGGACTTTGTATTTGCGGCTGTCGCGGGCGATACGCAGGTTCAGAGTGCGGCCGGCGCCGGTCTGTTCGAGATACTTGTTCTCGTCGAGGAACAGCACCTTGCGCTCGAAGCGCGGTAGCTCGTAGACGAGGCGGTTCGCCAGCCACGCAGCCATGTGCATCAGCGGGCCGGCCATGCGTTGCTGCGGGGTCCACTGCGCCGGATCGGTGCCGGTAGGTGGGAGCTGCAAGCCGGGCATCGTCAACACCGTCAGGCGAATGGTGTTGTCGACGATGTCCTCCGGCTCGCCGGTGGCGGCGCGTTCGGGGAAGAGCACGCGTGCTTCGGCGAGATCGGCCATCATCGACAGCTCTTGATGCACGCTGCGCGCGCAGGTGCGCAGCTCGACGTTCTCGTCGTCACGGCCGAGCGCGGCGATCGCGTCGAGGACTTCGCGCAGGTTGTGGTGCCGCCCGCCGCCGACGGTGTTCGCCGCGGTCTGTAGGACGGTTTCGGTCCACTCGTGCTCGAGGCGGGCAGGGGAGAGCATCATCTTCAGCACCGACACCGCCACCGAGATCCGCTCGGCCTGCGCGGCCCGTATGTCGGCCTCGTACTGGGCGCGGACGGCGGCGACCGGATCGGCATCGTCGGCGTAATCCGGATTGGACGGGTCGTAGTCGGGGTCGTCGCGCCGCGGATCGACGATCACCCGGTACGGATTCAAGGAGCCGGGTCGGGAGGTGCGACCGGTCAACGCTTGGACATCGGCGACACTGCGGAACTCGGACAGCTGCGCGAGTTTCTTGAGCGGTCCGGACGGGTCGAGCACCACCCCGTAGGCCCCGGCACGCACCGCCTGGTAGACGAGCATCCCGGCGAGGAACGTCTTGCCCGATCCGGGCACCGCGACGATCGGGGTCAGACCCGACTTGTGCTTCTTCTCGTGCGCGGCGAACAGATCCCACACCGCCGGTCGCGGTGCGATCGAGGCGGTCTCGCCGATCACCACGCCGGTGCGGTCCCCGATCCGGTCACCGACCGCAGCCATCCCGGCGGAGACGGCTTCGACACTCATGCGCCGGCAGTGCGCGATATTCGCCAGCGGCTCGCCCGGGATGAACTCGCGCAGCAACTGGTACTGCCCGTGCTCTTGCTCAAGGCGGATGCGCGGGGCATACATCTCCTGCAGCATCGACACCTTCTGCTTCGCTTCCTCCGGCGTGGAGCCGACGACAAGGACGCGGTACCAACCCTCGGTGCGCACCGACAACCCGGAGTGGTCGTCTTCGATGTCGGAGATCACCCGCTGCGCAAGTGCGTGTTGTTCGGCGAGTTCCTGCGGTGGGACCTGGTCGTGTTCGACGGTGTAGTGGTCGAACTGCGCCTCGATGCGCGCGGTGAGCCGGCGCAGACTCCGGACGGTCTGGCTCTTGGTCTTCAGCCGGAGGCGTTCGGACCATTCGAGCGGTTCACCGGACGAGTCACCAATGACCTGCCAGGGCAACATCTTCTCCGGGACCGGTAGCGGTGCCATGCGCCCAACCGTGAGGACGATGGCGTAGCCGATGTAGTCGCGGCCACCGACCTGACCACGCACGGTGGTGTACCCGTCTCCGGGGGTCAATTCCAGGTCGGTGAGGTCTTCGAGCGCGGCGACATCGGAGTGTTCCCAGTTCCCGCCGCCGGAGATCACGCCCTCGGCATCGAGAGGTAACCCGAGCGAGGCCGAGCGCAGCAGCAGATAGTCCATCTGCGCGGCGGTGGCGGGCTTGGCGCGCACCCCCTGTCCCGAAAGGATGCGTTCGATCGCGGCGAGATGATCGGCGAGCGCCTTCTGCTCGCCCAGGAACGCCGTGCGCGCCCACGAGCGGACCAGCTTCGCGACGCGTCCGAGCAGCGGTGCATCGACGACCGGTAGTAGCCATTCGGAGACGGTGTCGAGTCCGACGGCGAGCGTGGAGCGCGGTGGCAGTTCGATGCCCCAGTAGCGGCCCTTCAGGGTGGGGTTGCCCCACAGCATCGCGTGCTGCTGACCACGCAGATAATCCGACCACGACAACGCACCGGGAACATCCGGGATCGGTTCGGCCCACCCGTCGTGCGCTTGCGCCCACTGGCGCACCGGCCACGGGGTACGCACCAGACGGCGGTGCAGACCGGTCACGCCGGCTTCGGCGAGGTTCGCCAGCACCAGCGCTTCGTTTTGGATGTAGCGGCGCTGCCGGGCTACCGGGCGCATATTCCACGGTCCCGGCGGTTGCACGAACCACGCCGTGGACTGGGTGCGGGTGCGGGTGATGTTGCCTTCCACCCCGACCAGCTGCAGACGCACTGCCTTGCGTGCACGCTCGGCGCGCTTGGCCGCCGCCTTGGACTGGCGGGTGAACTCCGCGTCGGTGCCGGTTCTCGTGCCGCGCTTCGTGCGTCCGCGCGTGCGCTTGCCGGCTGGTGCGTCTGCCTCGACTGGAGCGGTCGGGGCGACCGCTGCAGCGGGTGCGGTGATGCTGCTGTCGGGCACTTGGGACCACGCCAACTCCGACGGTGGCGGGGCGGACGCTGTGGTGGGGGAGTGGGTGCGATGGGCGGCGATCGCGGCGGCCCACGACGGAGGCAACGCACCCGGCGGCACCACGGTCGGTTCGGGGTCGTCGAAGTTCGGATCGAACAGCGCGGCGATGTCGTTGTCAGGCTGCACAGGCATCGGTGGAGTTCCCTTCGTACGACGTCGCGGCACCGGTACTCCGCGAGGTGTGGAACGCAGCAGGGATGCGGAGCACGACGGTCTGACCCGCCTTCGGTGGGCGCGGCGCGATCAGGTCGTTCCACGCCGCTGTGATCACCGAGCGCAATGGACGGTCGGCGTTGACGTACTTCGTCACCCGCGCGGTGATCACCACGCCGATCGCGACGATGAGCACGAGAGATTGGAAACCGAGCGGGACGTGCACGATCGCGCGTGCGACGACGAAGACCGCGGCGGTGATGACGGTGCCGAGTCCGACCGCCCCGTAGCGGAGCCGGAACGGCAATGTGAAGCCAGTCGGGCCGAGATAGTGACGGTCCACGCGGTGCAGCATGTCGTCGTTGTCGATCACGGACGATCTCTCCCATCCATTGGCTGTCGGGCGGTGCTTGCGCGGTGGTCAGACCTGGATGCCGATCAGGCCGAGGAGCCAGTTGCCGATACCGGTGGCTGCGGTGGTGTTCGTCGCGATGCCCAGATACGCCATGCCCACCAGTGACAGGCCGCCGACGGTGACGACCTTCGACAAGTTGCCGCGCAGGCCACCCATCAACACCACGCACGCGATGAGCACGAGGATGGTGAAGACGATGTTGTCTTCGATCCAGGCGCGCACCCCGGTCGTGTTGACCTCGGTGGTCTGGGCCAGCACGTCACCGCGCGGGACGGTCGTGATCGCCAATTCGGCAAAGCTTGACGCGAGAGACATGAGCACTCCAGTGACGGGTTCGGTCGTACGCCCGAGAGGCGACGGCCGAGAACGTAAAACGAAGAGGCAATCTCGGCCAAGCAGGTGACCGCGCATCCGGCGCGGATCCGCCGCGGTCGGTGGACAGATCGCGCGTAAGAAACCCGCCTCGACAAATGAGGCCGGAGGGTACTGCCCAGCACGCGCGGTTGAGGTTGTGCAGCAGCGAGGTTCACGCACTCGAAGTCAGCACGGACGTTGTGGTGGTTCGTCGGTGCGCCGTCGTGCTTGTGCTGTGGCGGCACGGGGGAGTGCTCACAGTGGTGCCGGCTGCGCATAGGTCGATGCCGATACACGCGGTGTGGGAAGCGCGTTCGTCAGGCGGCGATCGGATCGTCGGAGACAGTCCGCTGCCCGAGCGTTGCCCGAGCGCGCATCGAACAGCGCTCGACTGAGCGCGTGAACACAGCGGTGGATTCGAGCGATCGATCCGAGCGCCCGATACAGCGCCTGCGACGCGTACCCCTTACGGGGTCACTCCCCCCGGCGTTCCTTGGGGGGAGTGTAATCCAGAATTGCGCCGGGCGCCAACGCTATTCGCAGACGTCCATGTCGGACGCTATTCGGAGCGCTGGATGCGCCGGCGATGTACATCCTAGATAACTGCACGGTTCGACGGCGTGGGGAGCGCTCGACACAGCGCATGCGAGCACGAGTGCACACGCTCGGTCGAGCGCTCGACACACCGGTACGCAACCGGTGGATGGGACGCAGGAATGAGCGCTCGCCGCAGTGCTGTACGAGCCACGTGCTCAACGCTGTTCACGGTGCTGAACCCGGCTCGTTCTCGATGCGCCTCGAACATGTTGGACCGCAACCTGATCGGTCAGCGCTGTCACGCACCGGAACGTGAACCGTTCACCCGATGCGGAACAGGGTCACCTGCTTGGTGAAAACCTGAGCCCTCTGCCACGGTGCTCGCACACACCGCACCGGACGACATCCGGATCGGCGCCACCGCGAGCGAAAGGCACAGGCAGTGAGCGGAACTCCCGACCCTCTCAAGGACTGGCTTGTCGCTGCCTGGCGCGACACGTTCGGCGACACCACTACCGCTCAAGGCGGTCGCGTCGGCGAGGACGGCCGCACGTCGCGGGTGCCGCGCTTCGTGCCGGTCTCGCCGTTCACGGCGGTACCTGCCGCGGCGGCCTTCGCCAGCTCCCATCTCATTGCCGCCGCAGCCGGCAACCAGGCCGCGATCGACGTGCTGACCGGGCTGCACGACTACCGATGGCCACTGACAGTGGTGACCGCACCGCTGATCGGCCTCGACCTTGTCCGTCATCGCGCTCGCCGCTGGTCACAGATGCTCGAAGCGATGGTCCAACAGAGCACCGGCCACACACCCACGAAAATCTCCGTTCCGCTGCCCATGAGCGGACGCACGATGCGCCGCGCAACCATCACGCTGCCGCGCGGGGCGGTGATCCGGCCCAAGCAGTTCGAGCAGCTCTCCCGAGCGGTCGAATCAGCCTTCGACACCGAGTTGTGGGCGATGACGGTCCGGCACGACGCACACCGCGACCGCCTGGTCCTCACACGCACTGCAATCGCCCCGGATACCCGCAGCGAACGACAGAAGGTCCTGCAGGACGCGCTCGATGCCGCCTCGATCTTCAAAAGCCCCAAGGTCAGCGTCGACACCACCGACGACAGCGGCATCGAGACCAGCTACCGAATCGCCTTCGCCAAGTCGATGAACGCCGGTGCCCCCGCTTTTCAGGCCAAGGTCGACGAAGCCCTCGCCTCTCTGGCCGGCCCCCACGAGTCCGGACGCCACTGGACCTGCGACTGGTACCCGAACAAGGGCTATCTGGTGATGCGGTTGGTCACCGCCATGCCCGACCGCGTCGACCATCCCCTCGAACTGGTCGATGAGAACCTGCGACACCTGCCCTACGCGACCGGTGCCGCCGACCGCATCATGTACTGGGATGTGTCGACCAGCTCCAACAAACCGCACTGCCTGATCGTCGGCCCCACCGGTGGCGGCAAGACCTCGGTGATCCGCACCCTGCTCACCGAGGCGGCGCGCCGCGGGATCCCGTTCGTCGGGGTCGATCCGAAGATGATCGAACTCGACGGCCTCGAGGGCTATCCGGGGTGCGGGGCGATCATCTACGACGCGCTGCGCGCGGCGATGTTCGTGCGCGCCCTGCACACGGAGATGATGGCGCGCAACGCCTACATCCATCAGATGAAGATCGAAGGCTCACAGTTGCCGCTGATGATCGCGGTGCTCGACGAATTCTTCATTCTCTCCGGCAAGTGGCAGCGCCTGGCCAAGACCGGCGACGACGACACCAAGGCGCAGCTCAAAGAACTCGATCCGCTCGGCGCGTGGGCGGATCTGGCGGTGCTCGCGCGCTCTGCCGGCATCCGATTGTTGCTCGGTGTGCAGCGTCCGGATGCGTCGCTGTTCGGCGGCGCCTCGGGTAATGCGCGTGACAACTTCGGCACCCGCATTTCGCTCGGGAACCTCTCGCAGGACGGCGCGCTGATGATGTGGGGCGACTCCACCGTCGGGCGGGAGGTCGATACCTCGGTCAAGGGCCGCGGTATCGCGCTCGGTGACGATGGGTCCCCGGTCGATGCGCAGATGTGGTGGACCCCGAATGTGGACCGGCACCCGAACAAGTGGAACCAACTGTCGACGAGCGAAAAAGCGATCATCGACGGCCTGATACCGGTCGAGGCGCCGCAGTTCACCTGCTACTCGCCGGAACTGGCCGACTTCATCGAATCCGAACGCGCCCTGGCCCGGCGTGCACGCAGCCACGGCAGCGTCCCCGAACCCATCGTCCTCGGCGGCGCGGAGACGGGGGAGACCGGTGCGGTGTCGATGACCAAGACCGGCGCTGGATTTGTACCGCAACCGGAGGCCGAGGATGACGATTTCGCCGATGTCATCCCGGCCTCGAGCGTGACCGCCGGACAGACCGTGCTCATCGACAACGAGGACGGCGAGCTGGTGCCGGTCACCGCCTCGGCGGTCGACGTGCGCCGCGGCACCCGGGGCGAGGTTGTCGAGACCGTCCTGACCGTCGGCACCGGCCGCGTGAAAACCCGCATCACCTTCGACGCGACCGGTGTCGTCGTCCTGCCCGAACCCGACCTCGTCGACCAGCCCGCGTGATGCTCCGACATCGCGCTGTGCGAGCGCCGGATTACTGCTGAACAGCCGCGGTGACTCGCCTCGCCTCAACCGTCCGTCACCTCCTTGAATCGCCCAGCAACCACTACCCGGAAGGACCGCCCGATGACCCGTCGCATTTCCCAATCGATCACCCCCACTGCCGAGGACGTTGCCGCGCTGCGCGGACCGTTCGTGTCCAAGGGCGCCAACGATCCGGTGATCAAGGCCCTGCGCGACTACTTCAAGGCGACGTCGCCGGTGTGGCTGGCCAAGCTCGACGAACGGCAAGAACTCACGCGCGAGCGCCTCGCCGAGATCCGCGACGCCGCCACCAAGCGCCGTGTGGTGATCGAAGCGCTGCCCGACGGCAAGGCCCGCGACACAGCCCTCGACGAGCTGGCGCAAACCGAGTCCGTCGTCGACGAGATGGACACCGCACTGGCCGGCGCCGGTGCCTTCGGCGGGACCAACTAACGATGGCGCCGACCGTCGAGATCGAAGCGACCTCCGCGACGACAGCACGCGCGACGCTCACCGGTGTCGATGTACCGCCGATGGACCTGGCCGCGACCGAGGACAAGGCCCTCGCGGCTGTCGTGCACGAGTTCGTATGCACGCTCGCGGTGAAGCAGCAGGCCGCCGTCGAGGTGATCTACCGGACGGGCAAAGACACGCGGTTTCTCACGGTCGGCCCCGACGGCAAACTCACCGAAAGTGCTCCGAGCGTGCCCATTCCGGTCGTCAAGACCGAACTCGAACCGGCCGCCGCAGAACCGGTTACCGCCGCGCCGACCGGACCGGTGACCGTGGCGGCCGACCCGATCACCTACGAGACACCCGCACAGAATGTTCCCAAGGCCTCCCAGGAGCCTGCAGAGCCCGCGCCGGCACCCATTCCGGGACCGACGTCCACACGGCCTACGCGATCGGTCACAGAGCCGCTCAGCGCTCCGTTCGATGCACTGTCTGCGTTGTCCGCACCCCGTGTGGATCCCGCGACCAGTGCACCTGCCCAGAGTGGTGTTCGCGGACGCGTCAACGCGATGTTCGGCCTGAAGCTCGCACCGAAAGCGGACTCGCGCGAGATACGGTTGCGGAGCGCGCAGACATCGATCGGCCGCCCACTGCCGGAGGGCGCGCTCATCACCGTCGCCAACGTCAAAGGCGGCGTCGGCAAAACCCCGATGGCCATCGGCCTGGCCGAAACCATCGCCGAACACCGCGGTCCCGCCACAATCGCGTGCCTGGATCTCGGAGAGATCGGCGGCAGCTTCACCGACCGTGTGGCCGTCCCACCGGCCGCAGGGCAGGACGCGGCAACCCTGCTCACCGATCTGAGCGACACCGCGCATCAGGTGCGCCCGTCCACGCTCACCCGCTACCTGACCCGCCAACCGTGCGGCTCCTACATGGTTGCCGGACCGACCGGCACTGCGACGCCGTTGAACTATGACGATGCCGCCACACTGGCGTCGATCCTCGGACGTCACTACGACGTTCTGGTTGCTGATACCGGCAACTCCAGCCATGCCGGTAGCTGGCGGTGGGCGATCGCGTCCGCGCACGCGGTGATCGTTCCGGTGCCGTTGCGCCGCGACAGTGCGGTGGCAGCGCGACACACCCTCGCCGCGATGGCCACGGTCCGCCCCGACGCACTCGCCCGCACTGTCGTGGTCATCACCGACGGTCCCGGCGATGTGCCGATGGTCGAAACCGACGCCGTCGACGCGTTCTCCGCGCTCGGTGTGCCGGTGTGCCGGATGCCGTTCGAGCCGCTGTTCGCCTCCGGTGAGCGCATCACCCTCAGCGGGCTGCGGCGCGACACCTGCGATGCGTTGACCGTCCTCGCCGCCACCGTCATCGACCTGATCGCAGATGCCGTGGACTGATCCGTTGGCCCGGAACAACCTTCGGACCGGACGTGCGGTGCTCCACCCCAGCTTTTCCCTGTTTCCCACCAGACCCGGCCTCCTGGGAGGCCGACACACGAAAGGCACCCTTCGATGAACAACGACACTCCCACCGGTAACCGCGCGGCCCGCCGCGTCCACCGCCGCCGCGCAGCCCAGCGTCAGACCACGGCCACGTTCGTCGCGTCTGCAGCCGTAGCTGCAGGCCTGGTGCTGGCCCCGACGGCCGGGGCGGCTCCCTCGCAGGGCGGCACCACCGGCGGCGCAACCCAGGGCGGCACCACCACTACCCCCGCCCCGGCGCCGAAACCCGACGCGGTGTCGGTGCCGGAGGCGCCGTCCGAGCCGATCTACTGGTCCGCCCCACCGGCAGTCACGCCGCAGTATGCGCCGTTGCCGAACTACGACTACGACACCGGCCGCTACGACCGGCAGGCCAGCTACACCCCGCCGCTGGACCTGTCGACACTGCACGCCCCGATCGAGGTCGAGCAAGCCCCGATCTACATCGCCCCGCCCGAGAAAATCATGGTCGGCGACTACCACTTCACCCAGCCGAACTGGGTCACCGACGCCGACCGCGAGCGCACCAACAACACCGCCGGCCTGACCCGCTCCCAGGTGGCCACCTTCTGGACATCCGTCGGTGTCGATGCCGACCGCGCCGATCGCGTCGCCGCCGCCCAGATCGGCGGTGTCGCCGCGGGTGCGACCGCCGGTGCGGTGGCCGGTGCGGTGCCGGGTGCGTTGATCGGCGGCACCATCGGCGGTATCGGCGGCGCCGCCCTCGGAGGCGTGGTGCCGCTGCCGATCCCGGTGCTGCCCGAGGTCACCACCGGCGTTGCAGGCACCGCAGCGGGGGCGGCGATCGGCGGCGCCGTCGGCGCAGTCCCCGGTGCCGTCGTCGGCGGCGCAGTCGGTTTGGCCGCAGGAACCGCATTCGGTGCCGGGGACGACGAAGGCCAGCCGATCGAGGTCGAGTTGCCCGATGTGCACCAGGACGCGCTCACCGAGCAGGCCGCGGCGACGGTCGAGCAGTGGCAGTCCTCCGGACCGGTCGGTGCCGCTGCCGCGGACGCAGTACAGGACGCGGTGCAGACGGCCCCGCAGATCGATGCGCAGGCCCGCGAGTGGGTCACAGTCCAGCCCGGCGGCGACAGTGTGATCACGGCCGTCGACGCCACCCTCGAGACGTTCTTCGGTGGCTCGGCCGGGACCGCCGCCGAAATGATCTCGACCGCCATCGGCCAGGGCGCCGGCGCCCAGGCCTGACCTGACAGATAAGGATGTGGGTGCATCCCATGAAACTCGGCAAGAACACCTCTCGGCATCCGGCCGTCGTCGACCTTCTCGGCGGTGCACCCACCGTGTCGCCGGGTGCAACTTCTGATGCGGTTGCACCCGGCGACGCAGTGGACGGTGCATTGGTTGCACCCGCTGTTGCGCCGCGTGACCGCTCCGGGCGGTACACACCGCAACGCACGCGCATCGTTGCAGCGGCAATTGTGGGTGTTGCTGCGGCCGTCATCGCAGGTGTGATCTGGGGTGTTGCGGGTGATGACTCCGAGAATGTTGCTGCTGCAACGCAGGTGGATGGCACCGGCGCACCGATACTCGAGCTCTCCGATGCACCTGCGGCTCCGGTGTCCGATCTCGACGACGAGTGCCGCGCCGATCGGGGTGATCAGAGAAGCGGTGCCGGGGTGATCGCCGCGTGGAACTACGCCTACTACATCCGCCGCGACGCGATCGCCGCCCGCGCCCTGGCCACGCCGAACAGTTCTGTCGTCCCGGCCGAACAGCTGCAGCCGTTCATCGACGCCATCCCGGTCGGCACCAACTACTGCGTACGCACCAAAGCCCTCTCGCAGGATGTCTATCTCGTCGATCTGTCCGAACTGCGCCCCGACGGCCTACAGCGCATCACCCAGACCGTCACCACCGCGCAGATCGACGGCAAGTGGTTCGTCGACGTCTTCAGCTGATCACCGGATCCGCCCCTCCACCGTCCCCGGCGTGGTTCGTGCGGTGTGCATCTCGCGGAGGTCGTGTCCACACCCCGGCGAGAGGGGAGCGGGTGCGGTGACCGCGTCAGTAGCCGAATCAGCACCCCTCTAGAAATTTTCGTAGAAAGAGGCTCCCGTCGTGTCCGATGACTCCACTCAGTCCGCACCGCCGTTGCACCACGATGCGCAACCGGAGCGTTCGAAGATGCTCGGTGTCGCCGCAGTGGCAACCATGGCCCTGTTCCTCGCCGGCCTGGCGTTCACACTGTCGTTCGATGCGTTGCGGGCACTGGCCATCGAAATCAATGTGCATCCGAGCCGTGCGTGGATGGCGCCGGTTGCCATCGACGTTGCACAAGCCGCCGCAACCGCCGGCTACGTCATCTTCCGCGTTGCCAACCGGCACGCCTGGGCGCGGCGCTACTGCATGGCCTTGGCGGTCGTCACCGTCGCGTTGAGTGTGGTGGGCAACTCGTACCACTCGTATCAACTCGCTGCCCGCAACCTCGCGCGCGTTGCAGCGGGGGAGATACTCGACTTCATCCCGCAACCCCCAGCCATTGCCGCGGTCATTGCGGCGATCTTCCCGCTGTTGTGGCTGGCCCTGTTTCACCTGTTCACCATGATGTTGCAGGTTGTCATCGAAGAACGCACCCAACGCCGTGATGCTGCAACGGTGGGTCATGTCGTGCAACGCGAGGGCAACGCCGCTGCACCGACCCGCACTGCGACCGAGAAGACAACGGAGCATGATTTCACGCTCGTCGCCGTGGCCACGCGAGAGAGCGCAACCGATGCGGGCCATGCCCACGAGGTGCACCACCGAGCGGATGGTGCAGCACCCGGCACCTCACGCGAGTCCGGCGTTGCGGGTGTTGCCCTCGCCGAGACGGCCGTGGACGCCGACGTTGCCGTGAACGACCGCGGCGCCGATACAACGCGCAACGGTTACCCGCACACCGCGGCCGGGTTGCAGCAGTTCCTCGCCGACAGCAGTTTCACCGACTCGGTCAAACGCGTGGCGGCGATGCTCATCGACGAACCGCACCTGCGGCAAACCCAGGTTGCGCGGCGGTTGCACGTCGACAAGTCCACCGTCAGTCGCCGGTGGCGCTCGTTCGTTGCAGCCGCCGCAACCGAAGGATTCACGGTGTCACCCCTACCTGCTGCCGATGCCGCCGAGACTGTCCGCGAGTTGCAGTCGGCATGACTTCCCCGGTGGGCGTTGCCCGACGTCGTCTACCAGCAGTTGATCAATGACGCGGCTCGAAGAAGCGAGGCAGGCCCGGGAGGGCAATCGGGGGCGCTCGAGCCCTGCATAGCTGGCTGATATCCCGCACCAACACTTCGGATCAGTCACTTCCCGGACCCGCCACCTTGCAATTGCACTCTCGGCCCGTCCCCTTGGCGCAGAGAGACGCCGTTGTCCCGACACCTCTCGACGGTGGGGTCGCATCCACGAAGAGGGATGCTCTTGTTGCTGTCACACCGTGTGAGCCAGAGGAGCAGGCTTTCGGGGCCGTGGTCTAAGAGGACATGGTCATTCGTTGAGCTCAAACCGAAGCAAGGACCTCGTCGAACAGTGCGGGGTAATGCTCGAGCGCTGAGCGTCGGCGGGTCGGGACATGTTCGCTCGGCACCCGGTCCGCGGGAGCGTGGTAGTTGCGCAGGATCAGTTTGGCGACGGTGTCGCGGTGGACCTCATCCGGTCCGTCGTACAAGCGTGCGGCGCGAGCCGCGCGATACATGAACTCCAGCGGCAGGTCGGAGCTGTAGCCGAGGGAGCCGTGCGTCTGCACGGACCGGTCGATGACGTCGTGCAGGATCTTCGCGCCGTAGTACTTGATCATGGCGATCTCCTTGCGAGCCGCCTTGGTGCCCTGGGTGTCGATCACCCAGGCCGCCTGCAGCGTCATCAGTCGCAGCGCCTGCATCTCCGCGGCCGAATCGGCGATCCAGTTGCGGACGGTCTGCTTCTCGCCGAGGACGCTGCCGTGGGCGAAACGGTAGGTGGCGCGCTCGCACATCATGTCGAAGGCGCGGTTGGCCTGGCCGATCCAGCGCATGCAGTGGTGGATACGACCCGGACCGAGGCGCTTCTGCGAGATCAGGAAACCGTCACCGGGACTGCCGAGCAGGGCGTCGCCTCCGACCTGCACGTCGCGGAAGACGACCTCGCAGTGCGACCCGTAGGTGTTCTCCCGCGGCGACGGATTCTCCATCGAGGCGATGTCGCGCAGCACCTCGAGGCCGGGGGCGTCGATGGGGACGATGAACTGCGAGGCGCGGCGGTGCCGTTCGGCGTCGGGGTCGGTGACGGCGACGACGATGACGAAGTCGGCGGTGGAGGCGTTGGAGATAAACCACTTGGCACCGTTGATGACCCAGCCGTCACCGCTGCGGACCGCGGTGGTGGTCAGGTTCGTCGGATCGGCACCGGCGTTGTCCGGTTCGGTCAGGGCGAAGGCCGAGTACATCTCGCCGGCGAGCAGTGGGTCGAGCCAGCGGCGCTTCTGCTCGTCGGTGCCGACCGCGGCGAGGATCTCGGCGTTTCCGGAATCCGGTGCCTGGCAACCGAACACGATCGGCCCGTAGGGGCTGGAGCCGAGGATCTCGTGCATGAGGCCGAGTTTGACCTGACCGTAGCCCTGGCCGCCGAGTTCGGGGTCGAGGTGCGCGGCCCACAGCTGCTGCTTCTTGACCTCCTGCTGCAGCGGCGCGATCGCCTTGCGCAGCTGCGGCCAGGTCAGCTCGAGGGTCTCGAGCGGACGGATCTCGTCACGGACGAAGCTCGTCATCCAGTCCAGTTTCTGCTGGAACTCGGGTTCGGTGGAGAATTCCCAAGCCATGTCGTCGTACCTCCGGGGTGTGTGGGGAGCGGGTCAGTCGATCGAGCGCAGGGTGCGCTCGAACAGGAGCAGGGCGTAGCGGTGCAGGCGGTCACCGACGTCGGTGGGGGCCTGCCCGGAGAGGGAGCGGGCGTAGGTGCCCTCGAGGATGATGCCGAGCTTGAACCCGGCGAGCGCGGTGTACCAGTCGATCGCGGAGAGGTCGCGGTCGCTGTTCGCGGCGTACCGGGCGATCAACTCGGCGCGGCTCGGCAGGCCACCGGCGGCGGTGAGGCGGCTTTCGAGTAGGTCGGGTTCGCCGTCGGCGTGCGGCCACATCGCCAACATCCAGCCCAGATCGAGCAGCGGGTCACCGACGGTAGCCATCTCCCAGTCGACCATCGCGACGACCGTGGGGGCCACGCGGTCGAACATGACGTTGGCGACGTGGTAGTCGCCGTGCAGGATGCCAGGTGCACCCTGCGGCGGCCGGTTGTCGTCGAGCCAGGACGCGATCCTCTCGACCTGCGGCAATAGCACCGTGGGGTAACCGGGCAGGTGGGTGAAGGACTCGAGTTCGCCCAGCCAGCGGCCTACCTGTCGTTCGAGGAAACCCTCGGGGCGACCGAAGTCGCTCAATCCGATCGCCGCCGGGTCCAGGCGCGCCAGTTCGGTGAGGGCGTCGACCATGCTCAGGCCCATGCGGTGGCGCAAGGTTCGGTCGGCGCCGTGGGTGGGGGTGAGGGTCTCGGCGGCGTTGTAGCCGTCCACAGCATGCATCAGGTAGAACACCGCACCGAGCACGTGGGTGTCTTCGCAGCCGGCAACGAAGGTCGGGTGCGGCACCGCGGTCCCGGACAACGCACGCAGCAGCGTCATCTCCCGCTGCATCACTCGGTTCGATTGAGGCCGAAGGTGTTTCGGCCCGCGTCGGAGCACGTACCGGACGCCGGAGCGTTCGAAGCCGATCATGATGTTCTGGGTCCCGCCGCCGATGGGGGAGACCGCGGTCGGCTCGCCGGAGCCGAGGCCCTGGGTGTCCATCCAGTCCCGCACGGCGGTGAGATCGACCCCGAGGAGGTCGCTGGGTGTGGTGTCGGTCGGCATGTATCGAACGTATCGGCCGACACCTATGGGGGCACTGCGGTTTTCGGGACCGATTGTGGATTCCTACAACACCCCAGGGCCCGGGATCGACGCTGGTCAGCGGGCCGAGAATTCGAGGATCTGGAAGGCCAGGCGCGCCGAGAGCAGGGCGTCGAGGCTGCTCGGGTCCAGCCCGGTCAGCTCCTTGATCTTGCCCATCCGGTAGCGAACGGTGTTCTCGTGCACGTCCAGCATCGCGGCGGCGCCCTGCACCCGCCCCTCCGCGGCGACGAAGGCGCGCCAGGTCGCCAGCAGGATCCCGTCGTCGGTAGCGCGCACGGTGTGCACGTACTCGTGCGCGAACCGCACGGCCTCCTTGACCCGGCCGGAGCTCACGACGACACGCAGCAGACCGAGTTCGGTGACGTCGAGGACGTCCTCGGACCGGTCGAAGGAGTGGGCGATCTCGGCGACCTCCCGCATCTCGCGCGAGGCGTGCGGGAAGTCGGCGACCTCCCGGCACACCCCGGAGATGACGGTGGCGCCGGTGGCCAGATCAGGTTGCAGCGACGCGCGCACCTGCTGCACCTTCTCGCGCACCGCCGCCAGCTCGTCGGCGGAGCCGCCCTCGCGGAGTGGGACCAGCACGATGATGTGGCCGGGCAGTTTCACCGCGGCGGGCTCGTCGATGCCGAAGATCTCCCGGAAACGGCGGGTGACCAGGCGCTGCGCGACCGAGGCGGTCAGGCGCGGGTTCGCGGACAGGGTGAACCGCACCAGCACGTGCGGGTTGGTCAGGTCGATGCCGAACTGCGGGCCGCGGCGGATCAGGTGTTCCTTGTCGCGGGTGTTGCGCAGCAGGTCGGACAGGTAGTCGTCGCGCGCCTGCCCCTGCGTCTCGATCTGGCGGCGTTCGGACAGAATCTGCAGCGACAGCACGGTCGCGCCGTGCTCGGCGATGTTCGCGTCGACTGCCTCGAGCGACCGGCCGACTTCGACGATGCCGAGATAGCCGTTGGGGCGGCCCTCGATGACGAGCCGGCACATCAGGTGCCGGCGGCCGAGCCCGACCGACAGGGTCGGTGGCACCACTGCGGACGGGCGCGCGGGGCTCAGACCGGCGAGTTCGGCCTTCACCGACGGCATGCCCCGGATCTTCTCGGAGATCACCGGTGGCCGGTCGAGGCCGAGGGCGGCGGGCGTGGACCAGGCCAGTACCCGGAAGTCCTCGTCGTAGAGCACGACGGGTTTGCCGGACAGGTCCGACAGCAGCGCGACGACGGTGTGGATGTCGGCGCCTTCGAGCACGGCGTTGGTGAGCTTGCGATGCACGTCGGCGAGATAGGCGAGGGTGTTGCGGCTGCGGGCGATCTCCGAGGCCTGGGTGCGCAGCCGCACGTTGAGCATGGCCTGGCTGATGAACAGCGCACTGAGCTGCGCGAACATCTCGGCGATCTCGATGTCTTCCTGGGTGTAGACGTGGTCGCCGTCGCGGTCGTCGACGAACAGCAGCCCGATGACCTCGCCGTCGAATACCAGGGGGACGCCGAGCATGGCCCGTACCTGCCAGTGCTCCATGGTGCGCCGGTGCGGCCGCGGGTCGTTGCGCACGTCCTCGATGAGCACCGGGCGGGCGGTGTCGATGATCTCCCGGCTGAACCGGTCGCCCTCGATCCCGGATTCCTGGCGTTTGACGGCCTCGGTGATGTCGCCCTGCTCGGCGCAGTGCCCGGCGGCGCCGCGGAAGCGTCCGTCGGGGCGCTTGAGGTAGAGGGAGGAGCGGCAGACCCCGATCACCTCGCACAGCTTGAGGCACACTGCGCGCAGTAGTTCCTCGAGGTCGGTGTCCTTGATCGCCTCCCCGGTGATCTCGGCGAAGGCGGTGATGACGTCGCGTTCGCGGTGACGGGGGACGGTGGCCGTGCCCGGAGGACGGAGCGGTGTGGTTCCGGTTCCGGTGCTCGGCAGCAGGGTCATGCCGTCCTCTCGCCTCCTCGTCGTGGTCGCAGTCACTCGGCATCCACGATGTTGTGCAACATCACAAAATAGTCGACGGTCAGGTCGCGATCACATCGGGGAGAGAAGTGTCGAGCACGTGCCCCATCCGGTCCCGCTTGGCCCGCAGATAGCGCAGGTTATGGGCAGTGACGGCGGTCGGCAGCGACACCCGGCCGACGATTTCGATCGAGTAACCCTCCAGCCCGCCGAGCTTGCTCGGGTTGTTGGTGATCAGCCGCATACGCCGTACCCCCAGGTCGGCGAGGATGCGGGCGCCCACCCCGTAGCTACGCGAATCGTCCGGCAGCCCCAGGGCGCGGTTGGCATCGACGGTGTCCAGGCCTTGCTCCTGAAGCGAGTAGGCGCGGATCTTGTGGGCGAGCCCGATACCGCGCCCCTCGTGGCCGCGGAGGTAGACCAGCACCCCGCAGCCCTCGCGAGCAATCTCTTCGAGGGCGCGTTCGAGTTGGGCGCCGCAGTCACATCGCAGCGAGCCGAGGATGTCGCCGGTGAGGCATTCGCTGTGTACCCGCACCAGCACCCCCTCGCGGCTGCGGCCGGCTGCGGCGATGTCACCCATCACCAGTGCCAGGTGTTCGCTGTCGTCGAGCACCGACCGGAACGCCACCGCGCGGAACGTCCCGAACTCGGTAGGCATCTGCGCCTCGGCGACGTACTCGACGAACGGTTCGGTCGCTGCCCGGTAGCGCACCAGGTCGGCGATGCGCAGGAGCGGCAGCCCGTGGGTGCGGGCGAACTCGGCCAGGTCGTCGCCGCGGCGCATGGAGCCGTCCTCGGCGACGATCTCGCCGATCACCCCCACCTCGCCGGCCCCGGCCAGGCGCAGCAGGTCCACGGCGGCCTCGGTGTGCCCGGCGCGGGCGAGGACCCCGCCCTCGCGGGCGCGCAGTGGAAAGACGTGTCCGGGGCGCCGCAGATCGGCGGGGGCGGAGGCCTCGTCGGCGAGGGCCCGCATCGTCGCGGCGCGGTCGGCGGCGCTGACCCCGGTGCCGGTGGAGACGTGGTCGACGCTGACGGTGAAGGCGGTGCCGTGCGCGTCGGTGTTGTGCTCGACCATCAGCGGCAGGTCGAGCGCGTCGGCGCGGTGCGCCGGCATGGGTGCGCAGACGATGCCGGTGGTGTGGCGTACGAGGAACGCCATCTGCTCGGCGGTGATGGTCGACGCGGCGGCGACGAGGTCGCCTTCGTTCTCGCGGTCGTCGTCGTCCACCACGACGACGAGTCCGCCCGCGGCGAGGGCCTCGACGGCGAGTTCGACCTGCTGGGCCGGGGTGCGGGGCATGACCACTACTCCTGTTCTGCGCTGTGGGTGCCGAAAGTGCGCCGGTGGTAGGTCAGCGGCGGGTGGTCGTGGCGGTCGGCCTCGGTGACGTGGCCGAGGACCACCACATGGTCGCCGCCGTCGACGAGGTCAGAGACGGTGCACGCCAACCATCCAGGGGTGCCGGTGATGCGCGGGGTGCCCGCCGACAGTGACCATGCGACGGCAGCGAACTTGTCGGGACCCTTGCGGGCGAAGGTCAGTGCCAGGCTGTCCTGGCCGTGGCCGAGGATGTTGACTCCGAACCGGCCCTGTCCGCGCACGACGGTGAGCAGGTCCGATCCGCGGTCGAGTGCGACGAGCACCATCGGAGGATCCATCGACAGCGACGCGAAGGCGCTGACGGTGGTGCCGTGCGGGCGGTCGCCGTCGAGTGCGGTCACCACCGTGACGGGAGTGCACACGCCGGCCATCACGTCCCGGAACACGGTGGTGAGGTCTTGAGTGAGTGGGGAGTTCATGGTCGTCCTCCGACGGGGATGGAACGGGCGGTGCCCGGCTGGGCCGGGCGCCGCCCGGGTCGGGATCAGGCGCCGACCGGGACCTTCGCCTTCAACTTGTGCAGTTCGGGAACGACCTTCTCGCCGAACAGTTTCAGCGACTTCTCGGCCTGGTCGATCGGCAGGCCGCCGAACGCGAAGGCGGCATTGACGAAGACGTCGCCGACCAGTTCGTGGCGGGCTGCGTACTTCTCGACGATCTGCTCGGGAGTGCCGTAGATGTTGGCCTCGACGTAGGCGTCGGCGGCGGCCTCCATGCCGGCCTCGCGGATCATGTCGGCGCCGGCCTGGTAGGTCTCGTAGCCTCGGGTGTTGCGCCAGTGCTCGCCGGCGAAGTCGTAGTGCTTGATCACCGACAGGAAGTAGCGGGCGGTGTGCTCGTAGGCGAGGCGGCGGGCCTCCTCGGCGTCCTCGTGGCAGATGACGAAGTCCTGCACGACCGGCGGCAGCGGTTCGGTGTTCCACCGCTCCCGGTACAGATCGCGCCAGCGGTTGATCGCTTCGGCGTGCTTGGCGAACTCGTACTGCACGAAGGTCATCATGCGCACACCGAGATCGGCGATGACCGGCACGGAATCGGGGGACATGGCGGCGCCGAACAGCCGGTCGCGGGTCCACTCGTAGGCGGGGTTCGGGGCGGGCCGGATCTCCACGCGGGCCTGCTTGTAGAACTCGCCGTCGGGGTTGTCCACGACGCCGGTGCGCAGCCCCTCGATAGTGAGGTTGGCGGCCTCGATGAACCGTCCGCGGGCCTCGTCCATCGGGATGCCGAAGGCGTCGTACTCCATCTTCGCCAGGCCGCGGCCCATGCCGTAGAGGGCGCGGCCGCCGGACATCATGTCGAGCATCGCCATCTTTTCGACGACTCGGACCGGGTTGTTCCACGGCAGGATCACGGCGCCGGTGCCGAGCTTGATCGTCGAGGTCCGACCCGCGATGTAGGACATGATCTGCAGGTTGTCCGGGCACATCGAGTAGTCGTCGAAGTGGTGTTCGGCGGACCAGACGGCGTCGAATCCGTACTTCTCCGCGTCGACGCCCATCTCGAGTTCGCGAAGGAAGACCTCCTGGTCGCTGACGTTCTCGTGGTAGTTCTGGAAGACCAGCAGCATTCCGACGTCCATGGACGTAGCTCCTTGTGTGAGTGGGGTTTCAGGAGGAATAGGGAGGGGAGTCAGCCGAGGAAGACGGCCCGGGTGTGTTCGGTGTCGAGGAACTCCTTGACCGACTGGATCTGCCCGTCGCGGACCTCGAAGACGAAGTGGTAGAGGTTGTTGTAGATGCGGCCGTTCTTCATCTCGGAGTACGACTCGGTCTCCACCGCGACGCGGTCGCCCTCGGCGGTCCACGCCAGCGGGGTCAGACGGATCGCGCCGGTCTTCGTCTCGGTCGACAGACCGGAAAGCATCGCGCGGAACTCTTCTTTGTTCTTGGTGCCGGAGATGCCCTCGATGGTGCCGGCGACCCACCAGGTGGCGGTGGGGGCGAGATAGCCCATGATCGCCTCGACGTCGCCGGTGGAGAAGACCTCCATGAATTCTGCGACGAGCTTCTTGTTGGCCGCTTCGAGGTTTCCGGCGCTCGCGACGTTGTCCATGCGAACTCCTTTTCGGAGAGGATTGGACGAAAAATGCAGCGGGGGAACGTTTTCGATGCTGCTGTGCTCAAGACTAGCCGGAAGCCTGTGGCGTGGGTCACGCAACTTTTCCGGCGGTTGTAGGTCGCTACAACGACCCCAGGGGTCAACTGCGGGAACTGAACGAGCTCATCAACCCGCCGTCGGTGGCCACCACCGACCCGGTCATGTACGGCGAATCGGCGACACCCACGATGACCTGCGCGATCTCTTCGGGAAGACCGGTGCGGCCCATCGGGATCGCCGCGAGGATCCGCTCACGTGCCCGCCCCGTCAGGGCGGAGGTCATGTCGGTGTCCACGAAACCGGGGATCACCAGATTCACCCGGATCTGCCGTGGCGCCAGCTCGACAGCGAGCACCTGCGTCAGCCCGTGCAGGCCGGCTTTCGCCGCCCCGTAGGCCACATCACCTGGGAAGCCCCGGAAACCTACTACCGCACCGACATTGATGATCGCTGCGCCGGCCCCGAGTCGGGGCGAGACGGTGCGGGCCAGTTCGAACGCGCCGGAAAGATTGGTGCTGATCACCTCGTCCCAGTGCTTGCGCGACAGATCGCCGACGCGGCCGCCACGATGCACCCCGGCGGCGTTGACCACCACGTCGAGTGAGCCGAACTGTTCGAAGACGGTGTCGACCCCGCGAGCGAGCGAGTCCGGATCGGCGATATCGGTGTGGATCTCGACCACCCGGTCCGGATGGGCCCACTGCGCGCTGGCAGGCTTGCGGGCGAACACCGCGACCCGGTCGCCGCGGGCGGTCGCCTGCTCGACGACCGCCCGGCCGATTCCCCGCGACCCACCGGTGACCAGCCAGTTCTTCGTCTCGGTCATCGCTTCAGAAATCCCGTCAGCGCGGCGAGATAGCGGTCGCGGTCCTCGAGGAAGGGCGCGTGCCCGACCCCGGTGAACTCGACGAGTTCGGCGCGTGCGCTGACACTGCGCACGGCCTCGGCCGCGGAGAACGGCACGAACGCGTCGGCGGTGCCGTGCAGCAGCAGGATCGGCACCTCGAGCGCCGCCATCTCCTTGCGCAGATCCACCGTCGCGAGATCGCGCAGCGAGTCGTCCCCGCGCGGACCCATGGCCATGAACATGTCCCAGATCGAATCCAGCACGGCTTCACCGGGATTCTGCGCGCATACCGCCGCGGCAACCCCGCGGAAGGTCTCGGCGCGGTTCGCGGCCACGGCCGCGAGGGTGCCCTCGACGTCGTCGACCGAGCCGCCGTGCGGCCAGTCGTCGGTCGCGGTGTAGCGCGGGGAGGCCCCGCCGGTGAGCACCAGCCCCGACGCCCGGTCGCCGAGCTGGGCGACGGCGACGGTGGCGACGGCTCCGCCGAGCGACCAGCCGTTGATCACCGGCCGGTCGAGTCCGAGATGGTCGACCAGGCGCACGACGTCCTCACCGAGTGCGGCGATCGACACGTCGTCGAAGTCCTTGTCGGACCGGCCGCAGCAGCGCAGGTCGACGGTGACGACCTCGTTGCCGTGGGCGAGCAGCGCCAGCAGCGTGGTGTCCCAGGCGCGGGCGTTGGCGCCCCAGCCGTGCACCAGCACGATCGGCCGGCCGCTGCCGCGGTGGTGTTCGAAGTAGATGCTGCGGTCGTTCTCGACGGGCAGATATCCCATGGTGTCCTCCTGAACGAGTAGGGAAGGGGGCAAGGACGTGGTCTCGGGGGCCGGATGCTCCCGCAGCGCCCGCGGCACCACCGGGGCGCGGTCGCGAAAGCGCGGCATGACGTGCTCGGCGAACAGTTCCATCGATCGCAGCACCTTGTCGTGCTCGAGGCCGCCGAAGCGCATCCAGCAGATCAGGTGCTGCAGCCCGGTCTCGTCGTGCAGCGCGTCGAGCTGCCGGATCAGGCCGTCGGGGTCGCCGACGTAGACGACGCCGCCGTCGCGCAGACCGTCGACGGTGACGCCGCCGGCCTCGTCGGTGGCCGAGACCAGTTCGGCGTAGCGCTCGTAGGTCGGCGGCACGTCCGGGCCCTGCGGCACCGCCGACAGTGCGGCGTCGAAGTACCAGGTCAACGCCTCACGGGCGTTGTCCACCGCGGCCTGTTCGGTGTCGGCGAGGTGGATCTGCCAGTTCATCGGGAAATCCAGGTCGAGGATGTCGCGGCCCAGATCCCGCAATCGGCGTTTGGCGTCGACGACGAAGCTGTTCAGTTCGGGCATCGTCATCAGGGTGGGGGTGACGAGCATGTTGTAGCCCTGGTCAGCGGCAAGATCGAGGGTTTCGGGGCTGATCGAGGCGATGTAGATCGGTGGGGTGGGGCGC
>NZ_JALPTB010000045.1 GCF_023218075.1 Rhodococcus sp. HM1
CTGGGGGTGGTGGGTTCTCGGGGCGTGGCTCGCGGCGGCGGGTCTGACCCCGACCGGGGCGGTTCTCGCGGCGATCACGGCGCTGGCCGTGCTCGCGGCGCCGGGTGGCACCCCCGCGCGCGGGCCGCGGATCGCGGGCGGGGCGGCGCTGAGCGTCGTCGCGTCGGCGCCGTGGCTGGTCGCGACGGCGGTCTCGGGTGGCGGGTCCGGCGCCGACCCCGCCGGGGTCGCGGCGTTCGCGGCGCGCGCCGAACCGTGGCTCGGCACGCTCGGGTCCCTCGCGGGTCTGGGCGGGATCTGGAACGCGGACGCGGTGCCCGGTTCCCGGACGACCCCGTGGGCGTTCGTCGGGACCGCGGCACTGTTGCTGGTGGTCGCGTGCGGGCTGCCGGCGCTGTGGCGGCGCCGGGAGCCGGTCACGGTGACGCTGGGGCTGCTCGCCGCGGTCGCGGTGCTGGCCCCGGCGCTCGCGGCGACTCCGGTGGGGCTGCAGGCCGGTGAGTGGTCGATGCTGCACGTGCCCGGTGCCGGCCTGCTGCGCGACACCCAGAAGTGGGTGGCGCTGGCGTTGCCGCTGTACGTGTTGGCCGCCGGTGCGGGTGTCGGGTGGCTGCGGGACCGGTTCGGTGGCCGCGACACGGTGTGGGCGACCGTGGCGGTTCTCGTCGTGCTGGTTGCCACCCCCGATCTGGTGTGGGGTGTCGGCGGCCGGGTGCAGCCCGTGCAGTACCCGGCAGGGTGGCAGCAGGTCGCCGGGATCGTGACCGCCGACGAGGGGGACGTCGCGGTGCTCCCGGCGGGAATGTTCCGGCGGTTCGGGTTCAGTGGCCGTGCGGCCGTGCTGGATCCGGCGCCGCGGATGCTGCGCGCGGACGTGCTGCAGACCGGGCAGCTCGTCGTCGCGGGCGGCACGGTCGCCGGGGAGGGCCGCCGCGCCGCCGACGTCGAAGCATTGCTGCTGGCCGGTGCGCACCCGGACGAGCTGGCCGCCCTCGGCGTCGGCTGGGTGCTCGTCGAACACGGCACGCCGGGAGAGCTCGGCGCATCGCAGCGCACCCTGGACGCGCTGGAACTCGTCCACGACGACCCCGACCTGAGCCTGTACCGGGTGCCCGGTGCGAGCGCGCAGCCCGGCGATCGGGGCGCGGCGGTCGCCGCGCACGTGCTGTGGGCGCTGCTACCGGTCGGCGGCGCTGCCGGCGCGCTCGCGATCCGGATGCGTCGGCAGACCGGCGCTGCGCGGGAACAGTCCTGAGACCCGGCGACCTTCCGCGGTCGCGGTGAGCACGTCGAGCACCCCCTCGCCGGTTGCCGCCCAAGAGAATTCGCCGGCGCGGACGCGGGCCTTGCGACCGAGGTCGCGGCGACGGTCGGCGTCGCCGAGCAGTTCGGCGACCGCCTCGGTGAGTTCGGTCGCGGAATCGACGAGCAGACCGGTGACCCCGTCGATCACCGAGTCGGTCAGGCCCTTCGAACTGCGGTAGCCGATCGTCGGCACGCCGTGCTGGGCGGCTTCGACGACGGCGAGCCCCCACCCCTCCTTGCGGGACGGCATCACGTGCACCCAGGCACGGGCGAGCAGTTCGTGCTTGCGCTCCTCGGAGACGTGCCCGTGGAAGGTGACGGCGTCGGTGATGCCGAGGTCGGCGGCGGCGTCACGCAGGTTCTGTTCCCACCAGCCGCCGCCGATCACATCCAGGTGCAGGCCGGGCACATCGCCGCGCAGCGCGGCGACCGCGGCGAGGGCGTCCTCGATCTGCTTGTGCGGCACCAGCCGGGACAGCACGCACACGCTCGGGTGGGCGGTGCGGGTGTGGTCGTCGCCGGGTTCGACGGTGTCGGGGATCGGGTCGATGCCGTTGCGCACGACGGCGATGCGGTCGTGCTCGACCCCGAGGGCACGCAGTTCGTCGGCGGACGGCAGCGACACGGTCAGGTACTGGTCGCGGCGGTGCACGCGCGGCGAGAGGGTCGATTCGATCCACCAGCCGATGCGGGCCATCACCCGTCCCGCGACCGGCCACTGTTCGCGGTGACAGTGGTGCACCAGCACCGTGGATGGTGCGCCGGCGACGAGCCCGGCGAAGAAGGGGATGCCGTTCTGGGTGTCGATCACCGCGTCGGGGCGCAGGCCCCGCAGCGGACCGAAGCCGAGGCGACCGGCGGCGATCGCCGCGAGCGCCCGCGGATAGACGGTGAGGCGGCCGCCGCCGCGGCTGATGGTGATGCCGTCGACGACTTCGCGTTTCGGGGCGCCCGGGTAGGCGGCGGTGCGGAACGTGACGGCGACGCCGCGGGCCGCGAGCTGGGCGCCGACCTGTTCGAGGTAGCGCTCACTGCCACCTCCCTGCGGGTGCCCGCTGTCACGCCAGCAGAGCAGCAGAACCTCCCGCACGTGGCGACCCCCCTCGGATTCCGGTTCGCCCGCGACCCGGGCGAACATGCGTGCTGCGACTGTATCGGGGAACACACTAACGGTGGGATCGCTCCGGAACCGGCGGGGGTTACTGCCGGGTACCGTCAGGCCGCGGTCGCAGCCGAGTCCGACGGCTCGGGTTCGCTGCCGTTGCCGGGCAGGTCCGTGCGGCTGTTGCCGAGCACCAGGATCAGGGTAGCCGCGGCGACGGCCGCACCCGCCAGGAACAGCACCGGATAGCCGACGCCGGGCACGGTCTGCACGACGACCGCGAGGACCGCGGGCACCGCGAAACCGAGGTAGGTCAGCGAGTAGAACACCGCGGTCAGCCCGGCGAGGTCGTCGGGACCGGCGATGCGCTGGATCTCCTGCAGGCCCGACACCAGTGCCAGTCCGTAGCCGCAGCCCAGGACCGCGGCTCCCGCGAGCGCGAAGGGCACGGTCAGCCGGTCCGCAGCGACCGCGCCGGCCACCATCCCGGCGACCAGGACGATCAGCGCGACGACGAGCGCGCGGGCGCTGCGCGGGGTGTCGATGCGCCGGCCCAGCGCCTGGATCCCGAAACCGCATCCGAGCGCGACGACGCACAGCAACGCCGAGAAGGCGACCGGTTTTCCGCCGGAATGCTCCGTCATCAGCGCCGGCATCACCGCGTAGGCGCAGCTCGCGGCCCCGAACACCCACGGCGCGACCGGGGCGATCACCGTCCGGAACCGCCGGTGCGCGGCGGCCGGGATCTTCAGGTCCTCGACCAGCGGCCGCCGTTCGTCGACCGGGGTGGCGGCACGGGTTTCGGGAGCCGTCGCGACCGCGAGACCGGCGCCGAGCGTGATCACGAGGTGCGTGGCGTAGGCGAGGCCGCTCGGCCACGGCGCCCACTGGGCGAGCACTCCGGCGACACCGGCGCCGAGCGCGAACCCGGCGGTCAGGCTCATCGCCGCGCGGCGGGCGCCCGCGCCGGCACCGGCCCGCGCGTCCCACGGCTGCTGGGACAGTTCCTTGACCCAGCTGCCGCCGACGGCCATGCCCAGCCCGAGCGCGATGCCGCTGAGGATGCGGCCGACGACGAGCAGCGGCGCGCTGTCCGCGCCGAACGCGAGCACGATCGAGCCCGCGGCCGCGACGAACGGTGCGGGCAGCATGAGCGGGCGGCGGCCGAGCCGGTCCGAGAGCGGTCCACCGAGCAGCAGCGCGGGCACGATGCCGAGCACGTACGCGAACAGGAAGACGTCGACGACGACGGGCGAGTATCCGTGGTCGAGCCGGTACATCACCAGCAGCGGCGTGAATTCGTTGCCGCCCCACGCGACCGCGAACATGGCGGCCGCGACCAGCGCCCAGGGCGCGATCCGTCGCCGGACGGGCGCCGGGACTTCGGTGACGGTGGCCGTCTCGACGCTCATCGTGCATCTCCTCCGGTGGCGCGCGGCAGTCCGTGGACGCGGCGCATGTGGATGTCGTCGGCGGTGGCGAAGCCCTCGGCGTCGCCCGCGTCGACGAAGTCGGCGAGCCGTGTGTGCTCGTCGATGATCGAGTTCAGTTGCAGGGGATCGCGGATCAGCGAGCGCGCGGTCATGCGCCGCTGCCGTTCGCGCAGTCCCAGGTAGAAGTCGACGAGCAGCGGATTTCCCCCGGCCCGGACGATCAGGCCGTGGAAATCCGCGTCCAGCCCGCTGAACGCGGCGACGTCGCCGGAGTCCGCGGCATCGTGCTGGGCCCCGAGGTTGGCGCGCAGAGCGCGGACCAGTTCGGCGCGCGCATTTTCGGGGCCGGCGACCACCACGCGGACGGCGTCCGCTTCGAGGAGCAGCCGCGCGGCGACCACGTGTTCGGCTTCGCCGTCGGCGACGGGCACGACGAGCGCGCCGCGTTTCGGATACAGCCGCATCCAGCCCTCGGTCTCGAGACGCAGGAACGCCTCGCGGACCGGGGTCCGGCTGGTCCCCATCTCGGCGGCGATCTCGCCTTCGCTGATCAGTTCGCCGCCGGGCAGGGTGCCGGACAGGATCCGCTCCTTCACCTCGCGGTAGGCCTGCTCCGCCGCTGAATGCAACTTAGACACAAGATGTATTTATACGCGGTGCGAACGAGTTCGTCGCCCGCAGGGGGTGATCGGGGCCGTCCGCGCTCCCATTAAGCTGGCCTCTCGTGTCCGACACTCGCCCGCCCCGCGTCGCCGGGCGTTTCGCCCGCCGCGCGACGCTGCGCCGCTCCGTCGGCCTGCTCGGGAGCTTCCGGTACGAACAGACCGCTCCCGAGGTGTTCTACGGCGGGGTCGCCCGCGACACCGTCGACCTGATCGGCGACCTCTACACCGGCCTGACCGGCCGCGACCTGACCGGCACCACCGTCGTCGACGTCGGCGGCGGACCCGGCTACTTCGCCGAGGCGTTCGACGGCGTCGGCGCCCGGTACGTGCCGATCGAGCCGGATCCGGCGGAGATGCACGCCGCCGGCCTGCAGGTGGGCGGCTCGATCCGCGGATCCGGGCTGGCGTTGCCGGTGCGGACCGGTTCGGTGGACGTGTGCTTCTCGTCGAACGTCGCCGAGCACGTCCCCCGGCCCTGGGTGATGGCCGACGAAATGCTCCGCGTGACCAAGCCCGGCGGCCTGATGGTGCTGTCCTACACGCTGTGGTGGGGACCGTTCGGCGGCCACGAGACCGGGCCGTGGCACGCCTTCGGCGGCGAATACGCGGCCCGGCGGTACGCCCGCAAACACGGCCGCGACCCGAAGAACCGCTACGGCGTCTCGCTGTTCGACGTGGGCTGCGCGGACGGACTGCGCTGGGCCCGCAACACCCGCGACGGCGAGCTGCTCGCCGCGTTCCCCCGCTACCACCCGCGCTGGGCGTGGTGGCTCGTGAAGGTCCCGGTGGTCCGGGAGTTCCTGGTCAGCAACCTCGTGCTGGTGTTGCGCCGCACCTGAGGCGGAGATCTACGGTCCGCCCGCGCGAGCTCCACGCGCTACTGTCATGCGCCATGACCGCACTCGCTTTCGACGTCGGCGGCACCAAACTCGCAGCATCCACCGTCGGCGACAACGGCATCCCGCTCGCTCCGCTGAGCGTCCCCACCCCTACGACGGGCGTGTGGGACGCCGCGGCCACGTTGCTGCGGCACGCCGCGGGCGACCGGGCGATCACGACTGTCGGGATCGCGAGCGCAGGCCCGATCGACACCACCGCAGGCACGGTCGCACCCGTCAACATCGCCGAATGGGCGACCGGGTTCGCGCTGGTCGACGCGGTGCAGACGCTGTTCCCGGCCGCGCGGATCCGGCTCGTCGGGGACGGCGCGGCCGCCGCGCTCGCCGAGCACCGGCACGGCGCGGGCCGCGGCACCGCGGATCTGCTGAGCGTGGTCCTGTCGACCGGCATCGGCGGCGGCCTCGTGCTGAACGGCCGGATCGCCCCGGGCCGTTCCGGCAATGCGGGCCACATCGGGCACATGACCTCGGCATACGGCGTCGACCAGTGCGCGTGCGGCGCGACCGGCTGCATCGAGACCGTCGCGAGCGGCCCGGCGACCGTGCGCTGGGCGCGCAGCCACGGCTGGGCCGGCGACGACGCGATGGCGTTGTGCGCGGACGCAGCCGCCGGGAACCGGACGGCGGCCACGGCACTCGAACGGGCGGGTACCGCGCTCGGCCAGATCCTCGCGTCGGCGGCGGCCCTGACCGACGTCGGCCTGGTGGTCGTCGGGGGCGGATTCGCGCAGGCCGGACCGCCGCTGTGGCGTCCGATGCTGGCGGCGGCCGCGCGCTACGGCCGATTGTCCTTCCTCCGGGATCTGCGGATCGTGCCGGCCGAACTCGGCCCACTCGGCACACTCACCGGTGCCGGAGTGCTCGCAATCGAGCCCTGACCGCCGTCCGGATGCGAAATACTTCTCGGAAGGTCGCAACCCGGGCGGGGGCAGAGATGACACCGTTCCAGCGTTACATCGCCGAGGAGATCGCCGTCGATCACGCCGACGGCCTGCTCACGCGCCGAGAGGCACTGCGCCGGCTGGGCCTGCTCGGCATCGGTCTGGCCGCCGCGTCGTCGCTGCTCGCCGCGTGCGCGCGGGAGGACGAGCCGACGCCGGCGAGCCCCGCGCCCGAGACTCCGGCATCACCGCCACCGGGGGCCGCCGAGGCCGTCCCGACCGAGGAGGTCACCTTCCCGGGCCCGGACGGCCGCACCCTGCAGGGTGCCTGGGCCGGCGCCACCGACCCGCGCGGCGGCGTCCTGGTGATTCACGAGAACAAGGGACTCAACGATCACATCCGCTCGGTCGCCGGGCGCTTCGCCGGTGCCGGCTATTCGGCGCTGGCGATCGACCTGCTGTCCGAGGAGGGTGGCACGGCGTCGTTCGCCGATCCGGCCGCGGCGACCGCGGCGCTGAGCAACGTGCCGACGGAGCGGTTCACCGCGGACATGAAGGAGGGGGTCGACGAACTGTCCCGACGGCTCCCCGGCCTGCCGATCGAGGCGGTCGGCTTCTGTTTCGGCGGGGGCATGACCTGGCTGCTGCTCGCCTCCGGCGAACCGCGCCTGGCCAACGCGGTCCCGTTCTACGGGCCGCTGCCCGAGGGAGCGGACTTCTCCGGGTCGCGGGCGGCGGTGCTGGCGATCTACGCGGAGAAGGACCAGCGGGTCGACGCGACCCGCGATGCCGCGACCGCGGCGCTCGAGCGGGCCGGGCTCACGCACGAGGTGGTGACGTTCGCCGGCGCCGACCACGCGTTCTTCAACGACACCGGGCCGCGGTACGACCCGGCCGCCGCGGCCGAGGCCTGGCAGATGATGCTCGAGTGGTTCGAGCAGCATCCGGGCTGATCCCCGATACCGGGAGCTCCCTTCCGTAAAGATGAAACGTGTTCTAGTGTTCGAGGTCACAGCACGAGAACACGGGAGGAGTCGCGGGTGATCATCGATCCGGAGGACACCGCACACCACGCCGAAGTCGCCCGCCCCCACGATTCCCGTCGCGACCCCGAACAGATCCGCGCCGACCTGCAGCGGTGGCTCGCCGAACGGGTTCCGGATCCCCGGGTGGACAACGTGCACTCCCCCGACGCGACCGGGATGTCCAGCGAAACCCTGCTGTTCGACGCAACCTGGGACGGCCGCACCCACCGGCTCGTGGCGCGCATCGCGCCCGCGGCGACCGCCGTGCCCGTGTTCCCCACCTACGACCTCGACTCCCAGTTCCGGATCATGCGCGCCGTCGCCGAGCACACCGACGTGCCGGTTCCGGCGGTCCTGTGGTCCGAACCCGACGCCGGTCCGCTCGGCGCCCCGTTCTTCGTCATGTCCCGCATCGACGGTGTCGTCCCACCGGACGTCATGCCCTACAACTTCGGTTCGTGGGTCACCGAGGCCGACGACGCGCAGCGAGCCGCGATGCAGGACTCCGCGGTCGGCATTCTCGCCCGTATCCACGAATTACCGCTCGACGCAGTCGATCCCGGCATCGCCGATCTCGACACCCCACCCGACGCGACCGCGGCGGTGCGCGCCCACATCGACCGGCAGCGCGCCTACTACGAGTGGACCACACGGACCGGGCCGCGCTCGCCGCTCATCGAACGTGCCTTCGCGTGGCTCGACGAACACGTACCGGACGATCCGTCCCCGGCCGTGGTGTGCTGGGGCGACGCCCGCATCGGCAACATCCTGTTCGACGACTTCGAGCCCGTCGCCGTCCTCGACTGGGAACTCGCCACCATCGGTGCCCGCGAGATGGACCTGGCGTGGATGACGTTCCTGCACAGGTTCTTCGAGGACATCGCCGCGGCGGCGAACCTGCCCGGGCTGCCCGGCTTCCTGCGCCGCGACGACCTCGCCGCCGCGTACGCCGCCCGCACCGGGCACACCCCGCAGCACCTGGACTTCCACACCTGCTACGCCGCACTGCAGCACGCGATCATCATGCTGCGCATCCAGACTCGCGCCGTCCACTTCGGGCAGGCCGAGCAACCCGACGACCCGGACTCGATGATCCTGCACCGCGCGACCCTCGAGGCAATGCTCGACGGCACCTACTGGCAAGCCCTGACGTGAGTTCGCAGAACAAGTTACGAGGAAGAGGAACATGACCGACTACGACAAGCTCTTCATCGGCGGCCGGTGGGTCGCACCGTCGACGGACGAGAAGCTCGAGGTGTTCTCCCCCGCGACGGAGGAACGCGTCGGCTCGGTCCCCGTCGCCGGGCCGAAGGACATCGACGCCGCGATCGCGGCGGCGCGCACCGCGTTCGACGACGGGCCGTGGCCCCGCACCTCGCCCGCCGAACGCGCGCAGGTGATCGCCAAGGCCGCCAAACTGATCGAGGAGCGCTCCGCGGAGATCACCGCGAAGCTCACCGCCGAGATGGGCCAGCCCCCGGCGTCGGTGCAGATGATGCAGATGACCTCGGCGCTGGGCACGCTGAACTACTACGCGAGCGCCGCCGAGACGTTCCCGTGGGTCGACGAGCGGTCCGGTTCGTTCGGCCGCACCCGCGTCACCCGCGAGCCCGTCGGTGTGGTCGCCGCGGTCGTCGCGTGGAACGTGCCGCTGTTCCTGGCGGCGAACAAGCTGGGTCCGGCGCTGCTCGCGGGCTGCTCGGTCGTGCTCAAGCCGGCGCCCGAGGCGCCGTTGACGATCAACATGGTCGCCGAGATCTTCGCCGAGGCCGGCCTGCCCGAGGGTGTGCTGTCGATCGTGCAGGGCGGCGCCGAGACCGGTGAGTACCTGGTCTCGCACCCCGACATCGACAAGGTCACGTTCACCGGGTCCACCGCGGTCGGCAAGCACATCGGTGCGATCGCCGCGCAGAACCTCAAGCGCTGTTCGCTCGAACTCGGCGGCAAGTCCGCCGCGATCGTGCTCGAGGACGCCGATCTCGATTCGACGATCGCGATGCTCGTGATGTCCGGCCTGATGAACACCGGGCAGGCGTGCGTCGGCCAGACCCGCATCCTGGCGCCGCGCTCGCGCTACGACGAGGTCGTCGAGAAGGTCGTCGCGACCGCCGCATTCTTCCCCGTCGGCCTGCCCGACGATCCGGCCGCGCAGCTGGGCCCGCTGATCTCGGCGAAGCAGCGCGACCGCGTCGAGGGGTACATCGAGCAGGGCAAGAAGGAAGGCGCCCGCCTGGTGCTCGGCGGCGGCCGCCCGGCCGGCATCGAGACCGGCTACTACGTCGAGCCGACCGTGTTCGCGGACGTCGACAACTCGATGACGATCGCCCGCGAGGAGATCTTCGGTCCGGTGCTGTCCATCCTCCCGTACGACTCGGTCGACGAGGCGATCAAGATCGCCAACGACTCGGACTACGGCCTGGCCGGTTCGGTGTACACCACCGACATCGAGAAGGGACTCGAGGTCGCCGCGCAGGTCCGCACCGGCACCTACGGCATCAACTGGTACGCCTTCGACCCGGGCTCGCCGTTCGGCGGCTACAAGAACTCCGGCATCGGCCGCGAGAACGGCCCCGAGGGTATCGAGGCGTTCTGCGAGCTCAAGTCCGTGCTCTACCCGCCCGGCTACCAGGGCTGACACGCACAACGAGTGGGGCACCCCGGCCCTGGCCGGGGTGCCCCACTCGTGCCGGTCTACTTCTTCTTGATCTCGAACCGGTCGAGGTTCATCACCTTCGTCCACGCGGCGACGAAGTCCTCGGCGAACTTGGTCTGCGCGTCGTCGGCGCCGTAGACCTCCGCCAGGCCCCGCAGCACCGAGTTGGCGCCGAAGACCAGATCGACGGCGGTGGCCGTCCACTTCAGCTCACCCGACGCGCGGTCGCGGCCCTCGTAGACGTTCTCCGTCGACTCGGACGTCTTCCATTCCGTGCCCATGTCGAGCAGGTTGACGAAGAAGTCGTTGGTCAACGCCTCCGGCCGGTCGGTGAGCACGCCGTGGGCGGTGCCGCCGTGATTGGCGTTCAGCGCCCGCAGCCCGCCGACGAGCACCGTCAGCTCCGATGCGGTCAGCGACAGCAGATTGGCACGCTCGACGAACAGCTTCTCCGGCTGGCGCTTCTCCCCGGCGGGCAGGTAGTTGCGGAACCCGTCGGCGGGCGGCTCGAGGACCGCGAACGAGTCGACGTCCGTCGTCTCCTGCGTCGCGTCCGTCCGGCCCGGAGTGAACGGCACCTCGAGGTCGAGACCCGCGTTCTTCGCGGCCTTCTTGATCGCCGCACCACCCGCGAGCACGATGAGGTCGGCGAGCGAGATCTTCTTGCCGCCGCTCTCGAAGTCCTGACGGATCGATTCGAGCTTCGCGAGCACCTCGGCGAGCTGCGCGGGTTCGTTGACCTCCCAGTCCTTCTGCGGGGCGAGCCGGATGCGTGCCCCGTTCGCACCGCCACGCTTGTCGGTGCCGCGGAAGCTCGACGCCGACGCCCACGCGGTCGCGACCAGCTGCGGAATCGTCAGTCCCGACTCGAGGACCTTCTGCTCGAGCGCGGCGACGTCGTCCGCACCGACCAGTTCGTGGTCGACGGGCGGAACCGGGTCCTGCCAGAGCTGCGGTTCCGGAACCCACGGACCGAGATACCGCGAGACCGGTCCCATGTCACGGTGCAGCAGCTTGTACCAGGCCTTGGCGAACTCCTCGTTGAGTTCCTCCGGATGGTCGAGCCACCGGCGGGTGATCGGCCCGTAGATCGGGTCGAAGCGCAGCGACAGGTCGGTGGTGAGCATCGTCGGGGCGTGCCGCTTCGACGGATCGTGGGCGTCCGGGACGAGGTCGGCGCCGGCACCGTCCTTCGGCACCCACTGCCAGGCCCCGGCCGGGCTCTTGGTCTTCTCCCACTCGAAGCCGTACAGCGTCTCGAGGAAGCTGTTGTCCCACTTCGTCGGCGTGGGGGTCCAGATGCCTTCGAGACCACTGGTGATCGCGTCGCCGCCGACCCCGGTTCCGTGGGTGTTCTTCCAACCCAGACCCTGCTGCTCGAGCGGTGCGGCCTCGGGTTCCGGTCCGACGTGATCGGCCGGAGCGGCACCGTGGGTCTTCCCGACGGTGTGACCGCCGACGATGAGCGCCGCGGTCTCGACGTCGTTCATCGCCATCCGGCCGAACGTCTCACGGATGTCGCGGGCCGCCTCGATCGGATCCGGATTGCCGTTGGGGCCTTCCGGATTCACGTAGATCAGGCCCATCTGCACGGCACCCAGCGGGCCTTGCAGTTCGCGCTCGCCGGCGTAGCGTGCGTCCCCGAGCCAGGTGTCCTCCGGCCCCCAGAAGACCTCCTCGGGTTCGAAGATGTCCTCGCGGCCGAACGCGAAACCGAACGTGGGAAAGCCCATCGACTCGTAGGCGACGTTGCCCGCGTAGATGATCAGGTCGGCCCACGAGATGCTGTTCCCGTACTTCTTCTTGATCGGCCACAGGAGCCGGCGGGCCTTGTCGAGGCTCGCGTTGTCCGGCCAGCTGTTGAGCGGCGCGAACCGCTGCGCGCCCTGGCCACCACCCCCGCGGCCGTCGGCGATGCGGTAGGTGCCCGCCGCATGCCAGCTCATGCGGATGAACAGCGGGCCGTAGTGACCGAAGTCCGCGGGCCACCAGGGCTGGGAGGTGGTCATCACCTCGACGAGGTCGCGTTTCAGCGCGTCGAGGTCGAGTTTCGCGAATTCGGTCGGGTAGTCGAAGTCTGCACCCAGAGGCGAGGTGCGCTCCGAATTATGTTGCAGGACACTGAGATCTATCTGATCCGGCCACCAGTCCCGGTTGGTGAGCGGACGGTGCGCCTTGGGCGTCGGCGATTCGATGACCGGATTTTCGCTTTCGGACACTTGGCCCTTCCTTCCAGATGTGGGTGACGCGAACCTTGCTCACGGTCGTGGCCGTGAAGTCGGCGGAGGAGAACAGTCGGGGCACAGACCCCAGTAAACGACCTCGGCCTCGTCGACGAGATAGCCGTTCGAGTCCGAAGCGGTCAGGCACGGGGCGGCGCCGACGGCGCAGTCGACGTCGGTGATGGCGCCACACGAGCGGCACACGAGATGGTGATGGTTGTCGCCGACCCGCGATTCGTAACGGGCGACCGAACCGGCAGGCTGGATCCGGCGGATCAGACCCGCCTCGGTCAGCGCGTGCAGCACGTCGTAGACGGCCTGACGGGACACGTCGGGCAGCACGGTGCGCACCTTCACGAAGATCGTGTCGGTATCGGCGTGGGGGTTCTCGTGCACCGCGTCGAGCACCGCGACCCGGGGTCGGGTCACGCGTAGCGCTGCGGTACGTAGTTGCTCTACGTACTCCGGCGTAGAGGGCACGTCACCACTATGACGCACTTTTCTGGAATGAGTCGCAAAATCGGGTGATGGGAATCGACATCCGGTCGGACCGGATACCGATTCCCGTCACCCGAGGAAGGGAGCGGCCGAAGGCGGCTCAGATGTACATCGCGGGATCGATGTAGCTCGTCGGATCGACCAGCGGTTCGTGTTGCTTCTGCGTCCGGGACCGGATCGTCGCGGGGATGCCCGTCGCGATCGAGTCCGGTGGAACGTCCCGGGTGACAACGGCGTTCGCCCCGACCGCGCTGTCGTCGCCGATGGTGATCGGGCCGAGCACCTTCGCGCCGGCACCGATCGTGACGCGATGGCCGATCGTGGGGTGGCGCTTCTCCTTCGCCATCGACCGACCGCCGAGGGTGACGCCGTGATAGAGCATCACGTCGTCACCGATCTCGGCGGTCTCGCCGATCACGACACCCATGCCGTGGTCGATGAAGAACCGGCGGCCGATGGTGGCACCGGGGTGGATCTCGATGCCGGTGAGGAATCGGGTGAACTGCGCGAGGATCCGGGCCGGACCGCGCAGCGCGGGTTTGCCCCACATCCGGTGCGCGAGCCGATGCGACCAGATCGCGTGCAGTCCCGAGTAGACGATCGCGTTCTCGACGTCACTGCGCGCGGCCGGGTCGTGCCCACGCGCAGCGCCGAGATCCTCCCGGAGGGTTCGCAGCAGGTTCACCGTGCACTCAGTCCCGGATGTGCTCGAACAGCGGGGTCGAGATGTAGCGCTCGCCGAAGTCGGGAACGACCACGACGATCAGCTTGCCGGCGTTCTCGGGACGCTTCGCGACCTCGAGTGCCGCCCACACGTTCGCACCGGCGGAGATGCCGCCGAGGATGCCCTCGTCGGTGCCGAGACGACGCGCGACGTCGATCGCGTCGTCGAACTTGACGTCGATGATCTCGTCGTAGATCTCGCGGTCGAGGACCTCGGGCACGAAGTTCGCGCCGATGCCCTGGATCTTGTGGGGGCCGGGCTCGCCGCCGGTGAGGATCGGGGAGTCCGCGGGCTCGACACCGATGATCTTCACGCCGGGCTTGCGGGACTTGAGGTTGCGGCCGACACCGGTGAGGGTGCCGCCGGTGCCGATACCCGCGACGAAGATGTCGATCTCGCCGGCGGTGTCCTCCCAGACCTCTTCACCGGTGGTGCGCTCGTGGATCTCGGGGTTGGCCGGGTTGCCGAACTGGCGCGCGAGGATCGCGTTCTCGGTGTTCGCCACGATCTCCTCGGCCTTCGTGACCGCGCCCTTCATGCCCTCGGCGCCCGGGGTGAGGACGATCTCGGCGCCGTAGGCGCGGAGCATGACGCGACGCTCGGTCGACATCGTCTCCGGCATCGTCAGGATGACCTTGTAGCCGCGAGCGGCGCCGACCATCGCGAGGGCGATGCCGGTGTTGCCGCTGGTGCCCTCGACGATCGTGCCGCCGGGCTTCAGCTCACCGGACTTCTCGGCGGCGTCGATGATCGCGACACCGATCCGGTCCTTGACGCTGTTGGCCGGGTTGTAGAACTCGAGTTTGGCCGCGACGGTCGCGCCGAGACCGTCGGTCAGCCGGTTGAGCTTGACGATGGGGGTGCGCCCCACCAACTCGGTGACATTGTTGTAGATCCCGCTCATAGCTGGTCCTCCTCCCGGCCGTCGAGCGACCGGCTGTCGTGTGCGATGCACCTATTGCACCATCCGGTCCCGGGTCCGCTTCACCTGGGGAGTTCGAATCACCGTGAGCAAAAGTCTACGCAGGTCAGAGCGCCGTGATTCCCGCTGCCGCAGGTAGGTGCCGGAAACGGGGAAGGCCGCCCCGGCGAATCGGGGCGGCCTTCCGTAGACGTGCGATGTCAGCCGAGGCGCTGCTTGAGTGCCTCGAACTCGTCGCGGATGCCCGAGGGCACCTTCTCGCCGAGGAACTCGAACCACTCTGCGATGCCCTCGATCTCGGCCTTCCACTCGTCGACGTCGACCTTCAGGGCCTCGTCGACGTCGGCGGGATCGACGTCCAGGCCGTCGAGCGTGAGGTCGGCGGCGGTCGGGACGTACCCGATCGGGGTGGTCTGCGCGTCGGCCTTGTGCTCGATGCGGTCGACGATCCACTTCAGCACGCGCGAGTTCTCGCCGAAGCCCGGCCACAGGAAGCGGCCGTCCTCGCCGCGACGGAACCAGTTCACGTAGAAGATCTTCGGCAGCTTCGCCGAGTCGGCGTTCTTGCCGAGCGTGATCCAGTGGGCGAGGTAGTCGCCGGCGTTGTAGCCGAGGAACGGCAGCATCGCCATCGGGTCGCGACGGACGTTGCCGACCTTGCCCTCGGCCGCGGCGGTCTGCTCGGACGACAGCGTCGCACCGAGGAAGGTGCCGTGCTGCCAGTCGAAGGACTCGCTGACCAGCGGAACCGTCGTCTTGCGGCGGCCACCGAACAGGATCGCGGAGATCGGCACACCCTGCGGGTCGTCCCACTCGGGCGCGAGGATCGGGCACTGCGACATCGGGGTGCAGTACCGCGAGTTCGGGTGCGCGGCGTTGGTGCCGGACTCGGGGGTCCAGTCGTTGCCCAGCCAGTCGGTCAGGTGCGCCGGCTTCTCGCCGCCGATGCCCTCCCACCAGATGTCGCCGTCGTCGGTCTTCGCGACGTTGGTGTAGATGGTGTTGCCGGCCTCGATGGTCGCCATCGCGTTCGGGTTCGAATCCGCGCTGGTGCCCGGTGCGACGCCGAAGAAGCCGAACTCGGGGTTCACGGCGTACAGGCGGCCGTCCTCACCGAAACGCATCCACGCGATGTCGTCGCCGAGGGTCTCGGCACGCCAGCCCGGGATGGTCGGCTGGATCATCGCGAGGTTGGTCTTGCCACACGCGGACGGGAACGCCGCCGCGATGTAGTAGGCCTTGTCCTCGGGCGAGATCAGCTTGAGGATCAGCATGTGCTCGGCGAGCCAGCCCTCGTCGTGGGCCATCGCCGACGCGATACGCAGCGAGTAGCACTTCTTGCCGAGCAGAGCGTTGCCGCCGTAGCCGGAACCGAAGCTCCAGATCTCGCGGTCCTCGGGGAAGTGGGTGATGTACTTGGTGTCGCTGCACGGCCACGGCACATCCTTCTGGCCGGGTTCGAGCGGCGCGCCGACCGAGTGCAGAGCCTTCACGAACGGGCGGTCCGTGCCCAGCTTCTCGAGGGCGGCGGTACCCATGCGGGTCATGATGCGCATCGACACGACCACGTACTCGGAGTCGGTGAGCTCCACACCGAGCTTCGGGTCCTCGGCGCCGAGGGGACCCATGCAGAACGGCACGACGTAGAGCGTGCGGCCGCGCATGCTGCCGCGGTACAGCTCGGTCATGGTGGCGCGCATCTCGTCCGGGTCGACCCAGTTGTTCGTCGGACCGGCGTCGATCTCGTTCTTCGAGCAGATGAAGGTGCGGGACTCGACGCGCGCGACGTCCGACGGATCGGAGCTGGCGAGGAACGAGTTCGGCTTCTTCTCGTCGTTCAGGCGCGTGAACGTCCCGGCCTCCACCAGCTGGGTGGTCAGCCGATCCCATTCCTCGTCGGAACCGTCGGCCCAGACAACGCGATCCGGCTCGGTGAGCTCGGCAATCTCCTGGACCCAGGCAAGCAACTCGGCGTGCTGGGTCGGGGGCTTGTCGTCGGTTCCGTTGAGACCGGGAATGGTCGCTGAGGTCATCAAACTCTCCTGGGGTGTGCCCGGAACCGGATCCAGCCTCCGACCTGCACAAATGTACGCAGAAACCAGTGGCGGACCCGAGATTCCCCTCTCGGCAGGGGTACCACCCGCTTACCACCGTGGCCGAACGGAGGAAACGAGCGCCGGAAGTCCTATTCATAGAGGTTAACGCCGGACTTCCGATCGGGGGGAATCGGGTCCGGTCGGAAATGTCACAGAAACGATTCAGAGGGCGCATCCTACCGAAACCGTCGTAGTCCGGCCGAGCGATTCATCTCACTCGACGCCCAGCCTTCCGGCGTCCACACGCAGCCAACGCGGTGTGCCGTCGGGCTCGCGATGGAACTCCCACACCCCGAACTCGCCGTCGTCGGCGATCGCGGTGAGCCGGTCGGTGCTGCCGTCGGCGTCGAGGTCCGTGGCGACGACCAGCGCAGACGGCGACGACCACGTGACCGTGTCGAACGCGCCGTCGCCGTCGAGGTCCACGGACGGATCGGCGGCGTCGGCCAGCGCGGCGGCGGAAACCGGGTCGAACGACGCGCCCGAGGCGAAACCCTCGGGCTCGGGCAGCGAATCGGGAATCGGGTAGGTCTCCACCTGTGTGCCTCCTCGAACGGTCGCATCTACATGTTTCGGGGTTCTCCGCACCCGTGGTTTCGGGGTTCTCCGCACCCGTGTGTTTCCGGGTTCTCACAGGATTGGACGCGCCGACGTCACCCGCGGTTCCCCCGGACGGGCCGGCGTCGGACGGTCCAGCACCGCCAGATCCCGCCGGCACGCCTCGATGCGGGCATTGCGTTCCCCGAGATGCCGGCGCAGTTCCTCGTCGATCGCGGTGACCCGGTCGTGCAGGGACGACACCCGGGCGGCGTGTTCCGCCGCGGCGGTCGCGGCGGCCCGGGCCTCGGCGTCGACGATCCTGGTGAGCACCCAGGCGTCCAGATCGGCGCGGATCTCGGTGAGCTCGTCGGTCACCCACCGGCGCGCGCGGTCCCGGGCGGCGAGTCGTCGGCGGGCCCGGACGAGCCACCACGCCGCGCCCACGCCCCCGGCGACGGTGACGGGCACCGCCGCCAGGTGCCCGGCAGGCAGGGCGTCGAACGGCAGGGCCGCCAACCGGCCCAGCCCGGCCCCTGCGGAGGCGCCGAGCACCACGGTGAGCCGGTCCTCGATCGTCCCGGTGGTCGGCGACATCGGCGCGGCGGTCCTCCGCGGCACGGTGTCCGATGCGCCCGGCACGGCGTCGCTCTCCCCCAGCCGGGCGACGACGACGGCCGACACCCGGGCATTCAGTGTTCCCACCGCCGCGTCGAGCAGTTCCGGGGCGCGCATCGGGTCGGCGTCCACGGCCTCGCGCACCGCGGCGGCGGTGGACCGCACGCTCGCGGCGACCTCCTGCAGCAGTTCGAGCCGGGCCCGCTGCAGGGCACTGCGGCCGCGACCGCCCGGATCCGCGGGAGCCGCCGCCTGCTGCACGAGCCGGGTGCGCTCGGCGCGTAGCGCTGCGCCGTCGTCCGCGCGCAGGTCGTCGATGGTCTCGGTGATCATCGTGCGGGTCCGGGCGATCTCCGCGGACCGAGCGACGGTCGTGGTGGGCGCGGCCGCGGCGGCCCGCAGCATCTCGAGCAGGTCGACGATGCCCGATTCGAGCCGCAGCACGTGCCCGGCGTCGCCTCCCAGCTCCCGGGCGCGAGCCGCGGCAGTCGTGGCGACCGGCACGATCGTCCCGTCGAACCGGCCGGCGTGCCGCCGGAGCAGCGCGACATCGGTGTCGAGAACACGCCGCCACCCCGGGCAGCGGTCGATACCGGTCAGTGCGCACACCACGCGTGTGGCCCCCTGGGCGGCGGCCTCGAGCACGTCCAGTTCGGTGCGGCCGACGAACGCGGACGCCTCGAGCACCATGAGCACGACCGGGGCGGATCCCTCGCGCACGAACTGGACGTCCTCTCCCCCGGAGGCCCCACGGAGCTCGCCGAGTTCCGCGACGAGCTCGTCCTCCCCCGAGCCGGGAACCGCCGCGACCCGGACCCGCGGCGCGGGCGGATCGCCGTGCAGGCGCGCCCAGCCCTCGGGATTCCAGCGGCGCAGCACGTCGTCGACGGCCGGCTCCGTCACGGCGCTCGCCCCGGGGCGAGCACATCGAGTGCGTCCTCGATCGCGTCCCGGGCCGGCGGAGTCGCGGCGAGCCCCGCGACCGTCGCGGCCAGGACGTCGTCGCGGCGACGACGCGCCCGGTGCAGCCGCGCCGCGATCGCACCTGCGAGGGCGTCGGTGTCGGAGAACGGGAGCACCGGCGTGCGCAGTCGTTCGGCAACCGCTCCGATCGCCGCGTCGTCGGCAGGGTCGGTGCCGGTGAGGATCACGATCACGCGCCCGGCCTCGACCCGGTCGATCAGCGCTCGGTCCGCCGGGTGGATCGCGTGCGGCGGGCGGCGGACGGCTGTCACGAGAATCACGACGTCGCCGTCGACGATCGGATCGGCTCGGCCGGGCACGTCCGTCTCGAGGTGTTCGACCGTGTATTCCTCCGGCGCCTCGGGGACGGCGAGTGTCTCGGCGCCGCTGCCGGCGCGCTCGACGATCTGCACGGTCGGCGGACGATCACGCGTGCGCAGAGCCGCATGCAGGGCACGTCCCGCCTCCGCGTCGAGCCGTTCGACGCGGTGGGCGAGCTCGCGCCACGCGTCGTCCGAATTCCCCATCAGAAACATCCCCCCGAATGCCCCCGGCAACAGTGGACGGATTGTCGCAGAGGAGGCGGCGCGCGGCAGCGGTCCTGAGAAAACCCTGTGGTCACACGAGTCCCTCCTGTCACGCACTCCCGAGATACGCGACAATGGGTGCCGTGAACGAAGCCGATCAGCACACGACCGAGACGCCGGAACAGCGCCCGACGCGAGGAAACCGCCTCTACCCGCGGGTGACGAGTTTCCGGTCCCGCCGGGGCTCGCTGACCGACCCGCAGCAGGAATGCTGGGACCGTCGGTGGCCCGAGCTCGGCCGTGACGTCGGCGACGAACTGCTCGACATAGACGGCTGGTTCGGCCGCAGCGCACCCACCGTCCTGGAGATCGGCTCCGGTACCGGGACCGCCGCGGTCGCGATGGCCCAGGACGAGCCCCACGTCAACCTGATCGCGATCGAGGTCTACAAGCCGGGCATCGCCCAGACGCTGCAGCGCATCGAACGCACCTACGACACCGACCGGCCGGTGCACAACCTCCGCATCCTGCGCGGCGATGCCGTCGAGGTGCTCGAGCACATGGTGGCGCCGGAGTCGCTCACCGGCGTGCGGGTGTTCTTCCCGGACCCGTGGCCCAAGGCCCGCCACCACAAGCGCCGTCTGCTGCAGGCGCCGACGTTCGCGCTGATCGCGAGCCGCCTGAAGCCCGGCGGGGTGCTGCACGTGGCCACCGACCACGCCGAATACGCCGTTGCCATCGAAGAGGCCGGAAACGCCGAGCCCCTTCTCACCCCCCTCGACTGGGACTCGCCGATCAGCCACGAACGGCCCGTCACCAAGTTCGAGGACAAGGCTCACCAGGTGGGCAGCGCCATCACCGAGCTGATCTGGGGGAAGATCGGAGCATGAGCCTCGACGAAGATATGTCCGCGACGTCCGATTCGGTGACGGGTGCGGCCGGCAACCCACACCGGCGTGTGCTGCTCGTGTGGGATGCGCCGAACCTCGACATGGGGCTCGGGGCGATTCTCGGCGGCCGGCCCACCGCGGCCTACCGCCCCCGGTTCGACGCCCTCGGCCGCTGGCTGCTCGCCCGCACCGCCGAACTCTCCCGGTCCTCCTCCACGACCCTCGAACCCGAGGCGACGGTGTTCACGAACATCGCGCCGGGCAGCGCCGACGTCGTCCGGCCGTGGGTCGAGGCGCTGCGCAACGTCGGCTTCGCCGTGTTCGCCAAGCCCAAGATCGACGAGGACAGCGACGTCGACTCCGATATGCTGCACCACATCGAGCTGCGGCGCAGCGAGGGCCTCGCCGGTGTGATGGTGGCTTCCGCGGACGGTCAGGCCTTCCGGGAACCCCTCGAGGAACTCGCGAACGCCGGCATCGCGGTACAGGTACTCGGATTCCGCGAACATGCCAGCTGGGCGGTGACGTCCGAGATCCTCGACTTCGTCGATCTCGAGGACATCCCCGGCGTGTTCCGTGAGCCGCTGCCGCGGGTCAGCCTGGACATGCTCCCCGACGAGGGTGCCTGGCTGCAGCCGTTCCGACCGCTTTCCGCCTTGCTCGTCGGACGCAAGAGCGTCGCCGAATAGGAGACTTCACGTGTTCGACCGCTGGGGAGAGCTCGTCTTCCGCGCCCGTTTCACGGTGATCGCGGTGATGGTCGCCGCCTTGCTGGGGCTGGCCGGATACGGGCTGAGCCTGAACGACCATCTCAGCCAGAGCGGCTGGGATGATCCCGGCTCGCAGTCGTCGCAGGCCGCACGGCTCGCGGACGGCACCTTCGGTCGCGACACCGCCGGCGACGTCCTGGTGCTGTACACGGCACCCGAGGGCAAGACGGTCGACGATCCCGCCATAGCAGCGAAGGTCAAGGACAGCCTCAACACCCTGGTCGCGAACCATCCCGACGAGATCCTCAAGATCAACGGCGCCTACTGGCCCACGAACGGGGCACCCGCGCTTCCCGCACTCGCCGACGAGTCACGACAGCACGCGGTCGCGTCGATCGCGATCGCCGGTGACGACGACACCGCGCTGACCAACAACTTCCGTGTCATCAAGGACGAGTTCGCGATCGACGGCGTCGACGTGCAACTCGCCGGGCTGCAGCCGATCGCCGGTGCCCTCAACGACACGATGGCCAACGACATCCACCGCATGGAGATCCTCGCGATCCCCGCCGTCGGCATCCTGTTGTTCTTCGTCTTCGGTGGCGTCGTCGCCGCGTCGCTGCCACTGATCACCGGTGGCCTCACGATCGTCGCCGCGAACGGCATCGTCCGGTTCATCACCAACTTCGCCGAGGTCAACTCGTTCGTCGCACCCGTCGTGTCCCTCATCGGCCTGGGGCTGGCGATCGACTACGGGCTGTTCATGGTTTCCCGGTTCCGGGAGGAACTCGCCGAGGGATACGAGACCGCCGCGGCGGTCCGGCGCACGGTCGTCACAGCAGGCCGCACCGTCGTGTTCTCCGCGACCATGGTCGTCAGCAGTCTCGGCGGTCTGCTGCTGTTCCCGCAGGCATTCCTCAAGTCCGTCGCCTACGGCGCGATCGCCGCGGTGTCCCTGGCAGCGTTCACGTCGATCACCCTGCTCCCGGCGATCCTGAGCATCCTCGGCAAGCGCATCGACAAGTTCGGTCTCAAGCGTTTCGGCCAGATCCAGTCGAACGAGCAGATCGAGAACAGTCTCATCGGCCGCCTCACCCGCTGGGTGATGCGCAATCCGCTCAAGGTCACGATCCCCACCGTCGTCGGGCTGCTGCTGCTCATCATGCCGCTGACCGGCATCAAGTTCGGCGGCATCAACGAGACCTATCTCCCGCCGGACCACCCCACGCGCGTCGCACAGGAGCAGTTCGACGAACTGTTCCCCGGCCAGCGCGCCGAGCCCGTGCGCATCGTCATCCGCGGCGCCGAGGGCGGCGACCTCAACGAGATCATCAAGACCGCGAGTGCCGCCCCCGGCCTCGTTGAGAAGTTCGCCATCGAAGGCCCCGCCAAGGACGGGGTCCGCGTCATCAAGGCCGGCCTGGTCGACCGCAACGCGTCCGCCGACACGATCGACTACCTGCATTCGGCGTCGTGGCCCGACGGTGTCGAGGTACTCGTCGGCGGAACCCCGGCGATCGAGCAGGACTCGATCGCGGCGCTGCTCGACACCCTGCCGCTGATGGTGACGGTGGTCGTACTGCTGACCACCATCCTGATGTTCCTGGCGTTCGGTTCACTGGTGCTGCCGGTCAAGGCCGCACTCATGAGCGCGCTCGGCCTCGGCGCCACCCTCGGCATCCTCACCTGGATCTTCATCGACGGACACGGCTCCGGGCCGCTCAACTTCACGCCCGGCCCGATCATGTCGCCCGTGCTCGTGCTGATCATCGCGATCATCTACGGCCTGTCCACCGACTACGAGGTGTTCCTGCTCTCCCGGATGGTCGAAGCCCGCTCCCAGGGCGCGAGCACCACCGAGTCGATCCGCATCGGCACCGCACACACCGGTCGCATCATCACCGCCGCCGCGCTGATCCTCATCGTCGTCACCGGTGCGTTCGGATTCTCCGAACTGGTGATGATGAAATACATCGCGTTCGGCATGATCGCCGCGCTGATCCTCGACGCGACCGTCATCCGCATGTTCCTCGTCCCCGCCACCATGAAACTGCTCGGTGACGACTGCTGGTGGGCGCCGGCATGGATGAAGCGCATCCAGGAGAAGATCGGCCTCGCCGAACCCATCCTCGCGGACGAACTGATGCCCGAGGACGTGCCCGAACTCATCACCGTCGGCATGTTCGGACCGGCCACCGTCGCCGCGACCGGGGCACATCGCCTCCCGCCGATGGTTCCCGGCATCGGCCCGTCGGACATGACTCAGCCGCTGCCCAAGATCGCAGCGCCCCGCTCGTCCGCCGAACAGCGCCGCGCACGGGAGTTCCCGCCCGCGCCGCGCCGCCCCTCGCCGTCTCGTGCCGGACGCGTGCCCGTGCCCGCTCCGGAGCGTCGCCCGGACCCGCGCAACGTCGGCCAACCTCCGGCCGCGCACGGACTCGCCAGGCCGCAGCAGTCCAACCAGCCGCAGCCCGACCAGCAGTCCGCACCGCTGCAGCGCGGACAGGCGGCACCCCGGCAGGCCCCGCCGGTTCGGAACGACAGCACCGGCCTCGTGCGCAACCCGCAGGCCGCACCGCCGCAGCAGGCACCAGCGGCACCGCCGCAGGTGTCGCAGCCGGTACGCCGCGACAGCGCGCCGGTGCAGCGCAACGCGCAGGCACCGGTGGAACGACCGATGCGTCCCACTCCCCCGATGCCTCCGCAGCCCCGTCCGGCAGCACCGCTGCCGCAGCGGGCTGCCGCCGAACCGCTTCCACAGCGGCCTGTCGCAGAGCCGCTCCCCCAGCGGACCGGGGCCGACCGGCAGCCGCCGCTGCCGCCTCGTGCCGCGCCGGATGCGCGTCCCGGCGGGGATCCGCAGGCGCGGACCGCGGTGCCCCCGTTGCCGCCGACGACCGCGTCGCCGCAGCCCGCCACGGCGCTGCCGCCGGTGACGGCCACGTTCGCCCCGCCGCTGCCGCGTCGTGACGCTCAGGGTTCCGGCCCCGCACAGGACCCGCAGTCCCCGACCGCGATCCCGCCGTTGCCGCGACGTCAGCGCGGGACCGTGCCGCCGCCGTTGCCGCATCCCTTCGTCCGTCCGCAGGTCCCGCCGCAGCCGCCCGCCCGTCCGGCCCCGGCACCGCGCCCGGAAGCGGGCCGGGCTCGCGACCCTCAGGCCATCGAGAACTGGCTGTCCCAGTTGCGGCGTACCGCGCCGGGCGTCGATCAACCGCGTCCCGCGCGCCCGGCGCCGGATCAGGCTCCGGCGCCGCGGGAGCAGGATCCGCGTCTCGGCCGGTATCGCGACCCGGATCCGGAGCGGTCCGGTCCGACGACGGGCCGGCACGGTGACGAGGACAACGCGGGCGGAATCAGCGTCAGCGAGCTGATCGCCCGCCAGCGCCGGACGTAGCTCGGCCGGAGAACTGCGCGATCAGCGCAGGAACTGGCACCGCGCGATCAGCGCAGAAACTGGCGCAGCGCGATCAGCGCAGAAACTGGCGCAGTGCGGTGCCGAGAGGATGCCGGACCGTCAGTGCGCTGAAACGCAGCCGGCCGGTGACCACGAGGTGCAGCGGGCCGAACGGCGGACCGGACCGTACCTTCGAGTTCGTGCTCGACGCGACCGGGTCGATGCCGTTGACGTCCGCGGTCGCTTCCGGCGGGACGACGAGCGTGATGGAACCCAGGTAGTCGTTCACCTGGATGTTCACGACCTGGGTCTGCATCACCGCTTCGGTGAAGTCGAGGACCACGGTCGACATCCGCGTGTCGATCTGCAGCGTCGGCGGCACCTCCCAGCGACCCTTGCGTGCGATGTTCGACATGCGGCCGCGGATCACCGGCGCACCCGCAACCGGCGCACCCGCGACCGGCGGCGGCGCCGTCATCGGGGGTTGCGCCGGCGCGTACTGCGCCTGCATCTGCCGAAGGTATTCGGGACGCAGCTGGATGCCCGGCAGGTCGATGAGAACCTGGTTGACGTCGGCACGGGTCTTGGCCGCCAGCACGGTGTCCATCCGTTCGGTGAACTCACCGAGCGAGAGCATGCCCTGACCGACCGCCCGCTGCAGCAATTGACCGACGTGTTCCCGTTCCGCGTCCGAAACGCGCAGATCCCGCGAGTCCATGGCCACCACAGTAGGTGGAAGATCGCGCCTCGTCGCGTGGCCGGAGCCGATACCTGTCGATCCGCAGCAGCTTCGATCGTCATCACTGTGGCGGGCCACATCCGCGCCCGTCGAAATTCACCGAGCCGCAGTGCGCGGACGGACGACTCGGCAGGATCGAGTCGGAGCGATCGGAGAAGAGGCGATTCCCGTGCGATACACGATTCTGATGCACTACTCGGAGGAGACCGGCGAGTCGATCGGTGAGGAGACGATCGCTGCCGGCCGGCAGGCGTTCGCCGCCTACACAGCCGCGTTGGAGCAGGCCGGCGTCCTGATCGGCGCGGAGGTTCTCGCCCCGTCCGAGCTGACGACCACCCTCAGGATGGTCGACGGCGAACTTCGCGTGCAGGACGGGCCGTTCGCCGATACGAAGGAGCAGCTGGGCGGAACCGTCGTCATCGACGTGCCGGACCTCGATGCGGCGATCGAGTGGGCGCGGCAGGCGCCGCCGATCCACTGGGGTGCGGTCGAGGTCCGGCCGGGCGCGACCCACACGGTCGAGGGTGTCTGGACGCCGAACCGATGACGCGGTCCGGGGCGTGGGCCGCGGCCGAGCATGCGGCACGCGCCTCACGCGCCCGGTTGGTTGCGCTGCTCGCGTCGAACTCCGGCGACCTCGCGCTCGCCGAGGACGCCGTGGCGGCGGCATTCGAGCAGGCGCTGGTGGTCTGGCCGGAGCGGGGTGTTCCCGCGAATCCGGACGGCTGGCTGCTCACCGTCGCCCGGAACCGGCAGCGTGACGTGTGGAAGTCCGCCGCGCACCGCACCGCGGCTCCGCTCGAGCAGGTGCCCGACAATGTCGGCTCGGTGGCGACGCTCGACGAGGTCGACCCGGATGCGATCCCGGACCGGCGGCTCGCGCTGTTGTTCGTGTGCGCGCATCCTGCGATCGCCGAGTCCGCGCGTACCCCGCTGATGCTGCAGGCGGTGCTGGGTTTCGATGCGGCACAGGTTGCTTCGGTGTTCGCGGTCTCGTCGTCCGCGATGGCGGGGCGGCTCGTCCGCGCGAAGCGGCGCATCCGCGACGCCCGGATCCCGTTCGTCGTCCCGGACCGCACCGTGATGCCCGAGCGGCTTCCCGCGGTCCTCGAAGCGGTCTACGGATGTTTCACGATCGCCCGCGGCCCCGGGGTGACCCCGATGGCGTCCGAATCGCTTTATCTGGCAACTGTTCTCGCGGAGTCCGTCGACGAACCGGAAGCCTGGGGGCTGGCGTCCCTGATCGCGCTGTCGCTGAGCCGGGCCGGCGCGACCGGCGCCGACTTCGTCCCGCTCGACGAGCAGGACCCGGCGTCGTGGGACGCGGAACTCGCGGAACGGGGCGAGCGCATGCTCCGCCGGGCCTCGGCCGGCGGGCGCATCGGGCGTTTCCAGCTCGAAGCCGCGATGCAGGCGGTCCATGCCGCCCGCCGACACACGGGGGTCACGGATTGGCCTGCGCTCGATACACTTTCGCGGGCGCTGGTGCACACGGCGCCGACCCTGGGGTCGCGGGTCGCACGCGCCGCGATCGCCGGCCGCGTCGACGGCCCGGAGGCGGGCCTCGACGTACTCGACGCGGTCGCCCGCGATCACCCCGCCGCAACCTCGTATCAGCCGTTCCACGCGGTGCGCGCCGACCTGCTCGCGCGCGCGGGCCGGACCGCCGACGCCCGCGCGGCGTTCGACCGCGCGGCGGAACTCGCGACCGACGACGCGGTCCGCGCCTGGCTGCGGAACCGGTCGCCGTGACCTATTCCAGACCCTGCTCGATGGCGTAGCGGGTCAGTTCGACCCGATTGGCGAGCTGCAGCTTCCGTAAGGTCGCCTGGACGTGGTTCTCCACCGTCCGATGGCTGAGGGTGAGCTTCGCGGCGATCTGCTTGGCGGACAGTCCTTTCGCGACGAACCGGAGCACCTCGGTCTCCCGATCGGTGAGCGTCGGCGGTGCGGGCGAGCGCCGGTCCACGGTCGCCGACATCCGCCGGTATTCGCCGAGCACGAGGCCGGCCAGGCCGGGCGTGAACACCGCCTGACCGGCCGCGGTGGCCGCGACCGCCTCCACCAGTTCGGCCGCCGACGCGCTCTTGACGAGATACCCCGACGCACCGGCCTTCACCGCGCCGAGCACGTCGTCGCGTTCGGACGACGCGGACAGCACCAGCACCCGGGTCCCCGGGGAGGCACGCAGAACTGCGACGGTCGCGTCGGTGCCGCTGCCGTCGGGCAGTGACATGTCCATGAGCACGACGTCCGGGCGCACCGCCGCCGCGCGCCGTCCCGCCGACCCGACGCTGTCGGCAGCGGCGACGACGCGGAAGCCGGCGGCGTCGAGGTCGCGGGAGACGGCGTCGCGCCAGATGGGGTGGTCGTCGACGACCATCACCGTGACGGGTTCCGAAGTGTGGTCACGCACGGGGCGCCTCCCGCGGTACTCGGATCTCCCATTCGGTGCCCTCGCCGGGAGCGCTGTCGAGGACCGCGACACCGCCCAGCCATTCGGCGCGCCCGACGATCGACTTGGACACGCCCATCCGGCCCTGCGCCTCCGCCTCGGCGAGCCGCCCGTCGGGGATGCCGCTGCCGTCGTCTCGGATGCTGAGGATCACCTCGTCGCCGAGGTCCTCGAGCAGGACGTAGGCCTTGGCACCGGGACCGGCGTGCAGCGCGGTGTTGTCCAGGGCCGTGGCCGCGGCGGCGGCGAGTTCGGTGGCGCGACCCCGCTCGAGCAGGACGGGATCGGCCGGGGCGGCGACCGTCACGTTCGTTCCGGCCCGGGCGCGCAGCAGCGCGCGCAGATCCACCTGTTCCTCGCCGCGGTCGACCCGGGTGCCCTGTTCGGAGATGAGCATCCGCAACGCGGCTTCCTGCTCGCCGGCCAGACGGGCCAGCTCGGCTGCCGGTCCCCCGAGTTCGTTCCCGCGCCGCTGGACGAGGGCCAGCACCTGCAGCACCCCGTCGTGCACCTGCCGGGCGAGCCGGTCGCGTTCCTCGGTGGCGGCGGCCATCCGCACCGCCTGTGCGAGCTGCCGGTGGGCGTGGCGCGCGGTCACGGTCGCGAAGCCCATCGCGACGCCGACGGCGACGAGCACGGGGGCGGTCGCGTCCCGCCACAGGTCGAGGTTGATCTGGTCGCGCACGACGGCGCTGACGGTGGCCATCACGAGGGCCGAGCACGTCCCGGCGACCGGGCCGCCGAGCACCGCGGCGGACAGCACCGCGTTGGCGACCCACAGTGTGGTCGGCATCGTCTGGTGGTTGCTGTACCAGTCGTGGTCGGCGACCAGCCGGGTCGCACCCATGAGGGCGATCGCGACGATCTGGTCGAGTGCGACGACCTTCCACCGTTGCGTTCCGCGCGACAGCAGGACCGCCGAGAGCACCGACCACGCCGCGAGGAGGGCGATGAAGAACCAGCCCAGGCCGGGCCGGGTGTAGTGCGGGACGGTCGAGATGTGGGAGCTGACCGCGTAGGCGAGGGTGACGAGGCGGAACACCTGCGAAGCTCGCCACAGCGGCGCATCCGGATCGGCATCGTGCCGTCCTCGTGCGGTTCCTCCCATTGCCGACGTTCCCCCGATTCGTGTCGATCGGGGAGATCGTAGGGTTCGGTGACGCGTTTTATGGACCACGCCGTGCTGTGACGGTCGTTACAGTGGTTTGATTTGAAGTCGTGTTGAGGTCATATCGGGCTGTCGCGACGACTCTACGTAGTCGCTGGCCCCTCTATATGGTCTCGATGGGTGCGTCCAACCTGTTCGGCGCCCTGCTGGTCTTCGCGTTCGTCCGCTACGGCATCCCGATCTCGGAATCGGAGAACATCATCGCGGACCGGGTCCGCAACTTCGCGGTGTTCGCCGTGTACCTCGCGTTCGCCGGTGTCGTCAGTCTCACGGCCGCGGCGGTGATGCTGCGGTCGGTGGTCCGGTGGCAGTTGCGCGGGGGCCCGCCGACGCGATCGGAACAGATGGCGGCGCTGCACGCACCGCTGCGGCAGGCCATCGTGCATCTCGGGCTGTGGATTCTCGGCGGCGTGTTGTTCGTGTTCCTCACCGCGGAGGAGATGCCGTCGCTGGCCGCGGCGGTGGCGATCACCGTGGCGATGGCGGCGACGAGCACCTTCGGCTTCACCTACATGCTCGGCGAGCGGATCCTGCGGCCGGTGGCGGCCCAGGCACTCAGCGAGGGCCGGTTCGACCGGACCATGGCGCCGGGGGTCGGCACCCGGCTGGCGATGACGTGGGGGCTGGGCACCCTGATGCCGGTGGCCGGCATCGTGCTGTTGTGCGTCACGCAGCTCACGTCGGACATGGAATTCTCGTCCGATTCGCTGTCGTGGGCGATCCTCGCGCTGTCGATCATGGCGATCGGGCTGGCGCTGGTCCTGTCGATGCTCACCTCGGCGCAGATCTCCGATCCGGTCAAACAGCTGCGCTGGGCGATCGAGCGGGTGCAGCGCGGCGCGACCGGTGTGCAGGTCGAGGTGTTCGACGGCAGCGAGATGGGTCGCCTGCAGGTCGGCTTCAACCGGATGATGGCCGAGTCCGACGAGCGGCGGCGGCTGCGTGAACTGTTCGGTCAGCACGTCGGCGAGGACGTCGCGCGCCGCGCGCTGCAGTACGGCACCGAACTGGGCGGCGAGACCCGGTACGTGGCGGTGCTGTTCGTCGACATGGTCGGCTCCACGGCGACCGCCGCGGAACGGCCGCCGAACGAGGTCGTGGACCTGCTCAACGAGTTCTTCCGGGTCGTGGTCGACGTCGTCGACCGGCATCACGGGTTCGTCAACAAGTTCATGGGTGATGCGGCGCTGGCGATCTTCGGGGCACCGCTGGACCGCCCGGATGCACCCACCGCGGCGCTGGCCGCGGCACGGGAACTGCGGTTCGCGCTCGACGAGATCACCGGCCTCGACATCGGTATCGGGGTGTCGGCGGGGCTCGCGGTGGCCGGCAACATCGGCGCGGCCGAGCGGTTCGAGTACACGGTGATCGGTGATCCGGTGAACGAGGCGTCGCGCCTGACCGAGCTCGCGAAGATGCGTCCGAGCCGGGTGCTGGCGTCGTCGAGCGCGTTGTACTTCGCCGACGACGAGGAGCGCGCGCAGTGGGAGCTGGGCGACGAGGTGCAGCTGCGGGGTCGCCGACGGCTGACCCACCTGGCCTCGCCGATCAAATATCCCGAGTGAAGTGAGGCCGGTCGCATCGGGGCGTTGGCTACGCTGATCCGCGTGGCGCCGCCTCGCGATGAACCACCCCGTCCCGGCGCAGCGCCGCGTCGGGGCGCCTTCGCATGGGTGAAATGGCTGCTCGGCGTCGCACTCGTGGTGCTGCTGACCGTCGAAGGTGTCTACCTGTGGCCGTCGCTGAGCGATTCCTGGCGGGCCCTGACGGAGTTGCACTGGGGCTGGTTCGCGGCGTGTATCGCGGCCCAGGCCGCGGCGCTGAGCGGCTTCGCCGGTGTCCAGCAACGCCTGCTTCGTGCCGGCGGGGTCACCGTCGGGCACTTCCGGTCGGCGTCGGTGGTCTACGCGAGCACGGCGATGTCGGTGACCTTGCCCGCCGGGCCGGTGTTCTCCACGGCCTTCACGTACAAGGAGACGCGCCGCTGGGGTGCGACGCCGGTCGTCGCGTCCTGGCAGCTGGCGGTGTCCGGGGTGATCGCGACGGCGACCCTCGCCGCGGTGGGGGTGGCCGGGGCGCTGGCGGTCGGGTCGCGGGTCAGCCCGGTCACGCTGGTGCTGGCCGTCGCCGGGGTGTTCGCCCTCTTCTTCGGGTTGCGTCACGTCGCGAGGAATCCGTCGTCGATCGAGGCGCTGGGTCTGTGGGTGATCCACCGCGTCAACCGGCTGACGAAGAAGCCCGCCGAGACCGGTGTCGAGTCGTTCGAGCGGATCCTGGGCCAGCTCGAGTCGGTGGACCTGGGCCGGCGGGATGCCCTGACGGCGCTGGGCTGGTCCGGCGTGCACCGGGTGTTCGACGTCGCGTGCCTGGGTCTCGCGTGCTGGACGGTCGGTGGGGATCCGTCGCTGCCGGGGTTGCTGATCGCGTTCACCGCGGCCAAGGCGGTGGCGAGTGTGCCGCTGGCGCCGGGCGGGCTCGGTTTCGTCGACGGCACGTTGATCGCGACGCTGACGGCGGCGGGGATGAGTGCGTCGCAGTCGCTGGCGGCGGTGTTCGTGTATCGCGTGGTCAGCTTCGTGATCGTCGCGGTCGTGGGCTGGATCGTGATCGCGGTGCTGTATCGGTCGCATCGCATCGACGAGGCCGAGCTGGATCTGGAACGGGAGCACCAGGCCCGGTCGCTGTTCACGCGCCGGCACGCTTCCCCTCCCCCGGCCGAGGTCGATCCCGGCCCGGATCCCGACCGCGTTCGATAGTGATCCGCATCACACAATAGTTGCGCAATCAACCATCTGGTGCCATGGTGGAACACATCGGAAGTTGAATCTTTGATCAGTACGAGGAGTTGCCATGACCACCGCCACCACCGCGACGTTCCCGGGCCTGACCGCCGGCACCTGGGCCATCGACCCCGTCCACTCGACCGTCGGCTTCACCGTCCGCCACCTCGTGGTCAGCAAGGTTCGCGGTAACTTCACGAACTTCTCCGGCGCCGTGGCCGTCGCCGAGGACGGCACCGCCGCCGTGTCCGCCGAGATCGCCGTCGACTCGATCGACACCCGGAACAGCGACCGCGACGCGCACCTGAAGTCCGCCGACTTCTTCGAGGCCGAGAAGTTCCCCACCGCGACATTCACCTCCACCGGCATCCGCAGCACCGGCAAGGGCTACGTCGTCGACGGAGAGTTCACCCTCCGCGGCGTCACCAAGCCCGTCGAGCTCGAACTCGAGTTCAACGGCGTCAACCCGGGCATGGGCAACGGCCCGGTCGCCGGCTTCGAAGCCACCACCGTCATCAACCGCAAGGACTTCGGCATCAGCATCGACATGCCGCTCGAGGGTGGCGGCGCCGTCGTCGGCGACAAGATCACCATCAACCTCGAGATCGAGGCGGCTCTCCAGGCCTGACCCACCTCTCCCGAACGAGCGCCCTCCGTCCCCGGAGGGCGCTCGTTCCCGTCCGGGGCCGACGGATGCGCATCCGCACCGCCGACCTACCCTTGAACCCGTGAGAAAGTACGCGCCGGCGCTGGTGATCGATATCGTCCTCGTAGTCGTCTTCGCCGCTCTCGGGCGCTCGAGCCACGACGAAACCCTCGACATTCCGGGTATCGCGACCACCGCGTGGCCGTTCCTCGCCGGATTGACCGTCGGCTGGTTCGCGACCGCGGGGCTCTACCGCGACAAATTCGACGCCCGCGCCGCCGTCCCGACCGGGATCCTCGTGTGGCTGTGCACCCTCGTCGTCGGCATGCTGCTGCGCGCGGTGACCGGGCAGGGCACGGCGACCGCGTTCATCGTGGTCGCGACCATCTTCCTCGGGTTGTTCCTGGTCGGCTGGCGTGTGATCGCCCGCGTGTGGGACCGTCGCCGCGACGTCGCGACCCGGTGACGCCGACGCGCTGACCCTCGAAATATCCCCGCGGGTGTGTGCCCGGTGGGAAAGTGACTTTCATGAGTGACACCGCGGCACGTCCGGATTCGCAGTCGGACCACCGGTTCTTCGGCCAGCCGCTCGCGCTGGCCAACCTGTTCGGTGTCGAGATGTGGGAACGCTTCTCCTTCTACGGCATGCAGGGAATCCTGATCTACTACCTGTACTACTCGGCCGAAGAGGGCGGGCTGGGGATCAGCAAGGCGGCCGCGACGTCGATCGTCGGCGCCTACGGCGGCACCGTCTACCTGTCGACGATCCTCGGCGCCTGGATCGCCGACCGGCTGCTCGGCTCCGAACGAACCCTGTTCTACAGCGCCGTGATGATCATGTGCGGCCACATCGCGCTGGCGCTCATCCCCGGGCTCGCCGGGGTCGGGGTGGGTCTCGTGCTCGTCGCGGTCGGCAGCGGCGGCCTCAAGGCGAACGCGACGTCGCTGGTCGGCGACCTCTACGACGAACACGACGAACGCCGCGACGCGGGCTTCTCGATCTTCTACATGGGCATCAACCTCGGTGCCCTCGTCGGTCCGCTGCTCACCGGCTGGGTGCAGACCAACATGGGCTTCCACTACGGCTTCGGGCTCGCCGCGATCGGCATGGCCATCGGCCTGATCCAGTACTCGATCGGCCGCAAGCGGCTCGCCGGCATCGGCGCGACGCCTCCGCATCCGCTCCCGGACACGCTGCGCATGCGCGTCGCGGCCATCGCGGCCCTCGCGGTGGTGATCATCGCCGTGGCCTCGCTGACCGGCCTGATCACCAGCGACAACATGTCGGACATCGTCGTGACACTGACGATCGTCGCGGCGGTCGTCTATTTCGTGATCATCCTGTCGAGCCGGGCGATCACACCGGTCGAGCGCAAACGCGTCATCTCGTTCATCCCGATGTTCCTGGCGAGCGCCGCGTTCTGGTCGCTGTTCCAGCAGCAGTTCACGATGGTCGCGGTGTACTCGGACACGCGGCTGGACCGGAACCTGTTCGGCTGGGACTTCCCACCGTCCTGGGTGCAGTCCATCAACCCGGTGTTCATCATCATCTTCGCGGGTGTGTTCGCCGCCGCGTGGACGAAGCTCGGACCGCGGCAGCCCTCGTCGCCGATGAAGTTCTCGATCGGCACGATCATCATGGGCATCGCGTTCCTGTGCTTCATCCCGATGTCCGGTGGCGGGCCGAACAGCGCGCCGCTGCTCGGCCTGGCGGGCATCCTGCTGCTGTTCACGTTCGCCGAACTGTTCCTGTCCCCGGTGGGCCTGTCGCTGTCGACGAAGCTGGCTCCGCAGAACTTCCACACCCAGATGGTGGCGTTGTTCTTCCTGTCGGTGGCCCTGGGCACGGCGATGGCCGGCACCCTCGCCAAGTACTACGACGAGAACAACGAGGTGCCCTACTACCTGTGGATCGGCGGGGCGTCGATCGGTGTGGGCATCGTGCTGATGGCGATCTCGCCGTGGATCCGCAAGATGATGCAGGGCGTGCACTGAACCCAGCCCCGCCTTGCGGCCCTGCCCCGCGGCTACCGCAGGGCGAGCCACGCGGCCAGCCCGAAACCGGCGATCGCCACACCGACCCGCAGCACGCCCGGCGGGATGCGCTTGACGACCGGCGGGCCGCACCAGCCGCCCGCGACGGTCCCGATCGCCATCGCGACGGCCGCGGGCCAGTGCACCGGACCGAACGCGGCGAAGCCGATCGCGGCGACCAGGTTCGCGACGCCGAGCAGGTAACTCTTGAGGATGCTCGCCCGCCAGATCGTCTCCGACGAACACACGAGGATGAGCGCCAGGAAGATCACGCCGGCGCCGGCACCGAAGTATCCGCCGTACACGGCGACGAGGAACACCGCCGTCGAGAACGTGCGCGGCAGGTCGCGGCCCCCGGCGAACGCGCGGATCCGGGGCTGGAACAGCAACGCGAGCGCGGCGAGCGCCACCAGATACGGGACGATCGCCTCGAACGACCCTTCCGGCGCCGCGAGCAGCACGATCGCACCGACCACGCCGCCGACCGCCGCGTAGGCGGTCCATCGCCACACCCGCGGTCCGGTGTCGACGACCTCGCGCGCCGAGTTCGACAACGCGCCGACTCCGACACCGACCATCGCGACCGTGTTGGTGACGTTCGCCGCGACCGGCGACAGGCCGACCGCGAGGAGCGCGGGATAGGACACGATCGAGGCGAGTCCGGTGACGAAGCCGATGAGCCCGGCGAAGAAGCCCGCAACGACGAGCAGCAGCAGGTCGAAGAGGGTCACGACGGACAAACGTACCGGGGTCCGCTTTCACCCGCGAACGCTGGGGCCGTTTCCGGTCAGAACGCCTCGGTGGGCTTCCCGAGTTCGCGCAGGAACATGTCGGCCATCTTGATCGCGCGGTCGCCGCCGTCGGCGTTCGCGACGAACACCGCGAACGCCATGTCGCCGCTCACCCCGTAGAACCAGCGGTCGTCGCCGTTGTCCCCCGCGATGCCCGTCAGGCCCGCATGTCCCTTGAGGAACGACGCCGGTCCGTTCTGGACGTTGTCGACCATCATCGCGCGCAAGGCGTCGATCGTCTCGGCCGGCAGCGGCTCGGCCGGGTCCGCGACGGTCGCCGGCTGCCCCTGCACGATCATCGGCATCGCCGCATCGCCGCGCGCGACCGACGCCGCGAGCATCGCGGCCCCCAGCGGGCTGAGCAGTGCTTCGCTGTCGGACGGGGAACCCGTGAACTGCACGACGCCGCTGCGGTTCTGCCCGAACTGCGCGGTCTCGAATTCGAAACCGGGCACGGAGTAGTCGAGACCGAGACCGAGGCTGCGTGCGACGTCGCCGAGTTCGGCGGTGCTGACCTGCGACGGGTCCTTCCCCAGCGCCATACCCGCCGCGACACGGACCGGGTCCATCGCCGACCCCGCCGGGTACAGCCCGCGGGTCGCGACGGCCCCGAGTTCCATCGCCTGGTTGTTCACGTCGACTGCGAGGATGCCGCCGGTGGACGGCTGGATCGCGACGATCGCGGCGGGTGTTCCGACGCTGACGACGGCCTCCTTCGCGGCGAGCTGCACGTGCGAGTCGAGGGTCGAGACGAGATCCGGCGGTGGCGGACCCTGGAATCCGGCGACCTGGATGGGGCCGGCCTGCGGATCCTCGAGGGTCACGGCCCAGCCGGCGGTGCGGTCGCGCTCGAGCTGCCACGCGCTGCGCAACGAGTCGAGCAGCGGGCTCGAGATCCGGCGATCGGCGCTGATGAGCGTCGGGGTCTTCACCACTTCGACGCCGGGAATGGAAACGATGTCGTCCTCGAGGAACTGGTAGTCCTGGTCGCGCAGCTTGACGGCGGCGATCCGCTCACCGGGCTGTTCCGCGAGGCGCTGTTGCATCGACTCGGCCGTGATGACCGGTGCGACCGGCTCGAGGACGTCACCGAGCATCGTGGTCGTCAGCACCGGATCGGGCATCTTCGCGGGATCGAGCACGACCGTGTTGATCGTCTGCTCGGCCATCAGCAACTGCCCGTTGCGATCGAAGATCTTCGGGGGTGCCGCGTCGGTGCGTACGTGGTGCACGGTGCGTCCGCCGCCGAGATCGGGTACGACGACGTCGGGGCTCCACGACACACGCCAGCCGACGGCGAGCTTCTTGACGGAACCGTCGACCTGATAGGACCAGTCCTTGTCCGGTCCGAAGTTCCAGTTCCCCTCGAGCGTGAAGTAACCGGACTCGCCGGAAAGCTCGACCAGCTGGGTGATCTCGTACTCGACCGTGCCGTCGGACAGTCCGTCGAACATCTGGGTCAGCGTCGCGGACGCCGCGTTCGGGTAGGACGTCAGAGCTGCGGCGCCCTCGGCGTCACGTTCGTTCAATTCGGCTACGAAATCGTCGACGAGGCGCTCCACATCGCTGCGTGAGTCGGCGATCGTGAACGCCACGATGCCGGCCGTCACACAGATCACGATCGCGGAGATGAGGGCGACCACTCGCACTCGTCGCCGTTCCCGAGAACCCATAAAGATCAACCTTCACTTCAGTCACTTGAGCCTCAAGCACAGCTTGCCTACGATGCTGTCACAGTTGGACTACGAGGTCCGAATCACCTCCTGAGCATGCGCCCGGCCACGTCCAGCGCAGGAGCCGAACTCCCTGCTCCCGCAACGAAAACCGCGAACGCGAGATCGTTCTGCGCTCCGATGAACCATCCGTGCGCCTCGTTCGTGCCACCGTACTCTGCGGTCCCCGTTTTGCCGATCAGTTCCGGAATGTCGTTCAAAACGGTTGCGGTCCCGTCGGTCACGGTCTCGCGCATCATAGTTCGTAACGCCGCGGTCACCGGTGCAGGCGCGGCGTCCACGGTCCGATCCGCGGTCGCCGGCTCGTCCTGCACGATCATCGGAAGCGGGGTCGACCCGCGCACGATCGACGCCGCAACCATCGCCATCCCGAACGGCGACGCGGTCACCGCGCCCTGGCCGATCGCCGACTCGACGCGCTGCGCCGCCGAATCCGCGACCGGGACGCTTCCGGTCACGGTCACCAACCCCGGTGTCACATAGTCGATGCCGAGTCCGAACCGGGCCGCGGCGTCGGTCAGCGCATCCGGCGGCAGATTCACCGCCAACTGGGCCATCGTCGTGTTGCAGGAACGCGCGAACGCCGTGTGCAGGGGCACCGACCCGAGATCGAAACTGTCGTCGTTCGGTATCGTGCGATCCTCGATCGTCGCGACACCCGGGCACGGCAGCACCGTGTCCGGCGCCGCCGCCCCCGCCTGCAACGCCGCGGACGTCGTCACCGTTTTGAACGTCGACCCCGGCGGGTAGAGACCGGTCAGCGCGACCGGGCCTTCCGCGTCCGCGGCGGCGTTCTGCGCGACCGCGCGCACCGCTCCGGTCGACGGTTCCACAGCCACGACGACGGCCGGCTGCGGCACCGCGGCGACCGCAGCCTCCGCGCGCACCTGCAAGCCGAGATCGATCGTCGTGCGGATGTCCGGCGCGTCCGTCCCGTCGACCCCGGTCACCCGCTGCGCCGACCCGTCCGGATCCACCGACTGCACGACCCAGCCCGCGGCCGCGTCCTGCCCGTCCTGCCACATCTCGGCCAGACCCGACCACACCGGCGACGCCAGCGCCCGGTCGACGGTCAGCAGCCGTGTCTGCGGGGCCAGCGACACCCCGGGCAACGCTGCGAGCTGTGCTTCGACCCGGGCCAGGTCCTCGTCGCGCAAGGTCACCGCCGTCACCGGTCCGCCCCCGGCCTCCGCGAGATCCGCCGCCAGTGATTCCGCCGTGATCGTCGGCACGACCGTCGCCAGCACCGGCGCGACCGCAGCGGGGTCGGCGGTCGGGTCGAGGTTCACCAAGGTGACGACCCGCTGTTCCATCAGCGGCTGCCCGTTGCGGTCCAGCACCGACGCGGGAGTGCCCTCGGCCCGGAGGTACCGCAGGGACGTGTCCGCGGTCAGCCCGGGCGCGAGCACGGCGGGATCCCAGCGGATGCGCCAGCCGGCGTCGCCGTCGACCGCGGACCCCGACGTGCGATAGGACCACTCGCCCACGCTCGGTGCGGGCTCCGGGGCGGCCGGCGTCGCCGAAGTCTCCCCGGCGTCGGTCTCCCCGGCCTCGTCTTCGGCCGGGTCGGGTCCCAACCGCCACGCCACGTCGAGTTCGAAGGTGTCCTCGTCCCCGGTACCAGCGAGCGTGACGTCGGGCGAGTCGGAGCCGAGTCCTTCGAACAACCCGTCGATGGTCTCGGCTGCGGCTGTGGGATCGGTGGTCAGCGCTGCCGCGGCCTGCACGTCTCCCGCCTCGAGTGCCTCCGCGAACTGCTGGGCGACGGTCTCCGGCTGATCGGGTCCGGTGGAGCAACCGGCCACCACGAGCGCACCCACCGTCAGCACCACCGGCAGGACCATTCGTCGTCGAAGAGTGCGCACTCACTCGATCATGCCCGAGTTCGTTCACCGGCGCCCGTCACCACGCGGCGTGCCGGATGCACGTAACGGAAACCACGCGGCGGTTCGGAATCCGCTCCGGTAACAGCACGGGCGGATTCCGAATCATGAGGCGGATCCCGGCGCGCAGCCGGAAGCGGCCGCGCTCACGCTCCGGGACGGAGTGCGGTCGCCACCTCCTCGAAGGCGGTTTCGAGGTGCGCGGCATAGCGCTGTGGAACCCGGATGATCTCCGGGGACGTCAGCACCGTCAGGGTCAGGTCGTCGCCGAGACCGATCAGCCCGTGGGTGACGGTGGCCTCCGAGGTCAACGGCGGGCAGAGGGTTCCGAACAGCATCGGCCGACCGGCCAGCGCCCACGGACCGTCGCCGCCGATCCGGATGCTGGTCAGCATCGTGTGCATGCGCGGACCAAGACGGGCATCGACGCGACGCCGGTGCGCGGCCAGTTCCACGGGGAGCAGGAACGACGGAATCGCGTTCGTGTCGGTCAGGCGCCGCACGGACGCGGCTTCTCTGCGTTCTACCAGCGACGCCAGCACCGCCGCGGCGCGTTCCCGGATCGAGTCGATGTCGGGGCGCAGCGCGACATCCGCCCAGTCGATGCTGTTGATACCGACTGCCTGCACCTCATCGGCGAACGCGATCGTCACGAACGCTGTCAGGTCCGGCGGGCACTGTCCGGCGACGTCGGTGAGATACCGCTCGAGCGCAACCGACATCGCCGTCAGCGCGAGCGCGGTGACCGTGAACCCCGTCGGGAGCGACCCGGCGCGACCGAGACGCAGCACGAGCAGCGTGCGCCGGTCGCCGGGTTCGGAGTTCAGCACGGTCCGGGTGAGGCTCGCCGGTGGAGCAGAACCCTGGGCAGCGGTCCGGGCATCGCGCAGCGCGGCACCCATCGTCCGCAGATAGTGCACCGTCGCGCGCGGAGCCCGGGTGATCCCACGCGCCGCGGCGAGCGCACGGTTCACGCGCGGGACGACCGGATCCAGTCCCGGGAAGTGCACCGGCTCGGTCCTGTCGCCGAACAGCGCCTCCGACAAGGGATTCAAGATCGGTCCCGTGATCAGTGAATGGTTCCCGCGCAACACCACGACGGTCCCGGGCGTGGTCGTGCCGGGGACGTTCCGGACGTCGTGGAACACGTCGATTCGCCAGGCCGTGGCGCGGACGTCGAGCGGGGTGGCGGCGAGCTGTTCGAGTACCCGGATCAGCGCCTGCCAGTCGAGTCCTGTCCGCCGATCGTGGACCACCCGGTCCTCCACCGGCCGGTCGTCGGCCACCCAGTACGCGTGGTCCAGGTGTCCGGGAACGCCGACGAAACGACGGTTCATCGGCGCCCAGAACCCCGCACGTCGCCGGAAGTGTTCGGTGATCTCCGCGGCGGTCGGGGGCGTCCCGGTCCCCGAGTCGAAAACCCAGAAGAGGAGTGTGTCGAGGTGATGACCGCGATCGGCTTCGAGAACATAGGTGGCGTCGATCGGCCGAACCTGCGATGTCGGTCCCACTGCACTCCTTCGTAGCGTGTCGCGAAAACCGGTTGCGCGTTCCGAACCGTGTGCATACCGTAGTCACGTCACGTTGTCGCCGATCGGAGAAGGCCCTTGCTCCTGTAGAGGTTTCGCACCCCGCACGTTCCCCGTGCGATCCGTCGCTACCTCCAGGAGTTCTCATGTCCTCTCCCATCGGCATTTCTCTTTCCGACCTGCACTACGAGCATCCCGACGGCGATCCCGTGTTCGACGGGCTCGACGCGACGTTCCCGCTCGGCCGCACCGGTCTCGTCGGACGGAACGGATCCGGAAAATCGACTCTGCTGCAGATCGTTTCGGGGAACCGCAAGGCAACGCGCGGATCGGTCACGACACGCGGGCGTGTCGGTTACCTCCCGCAGGACATCACCCTGGACCCGGATCTGCGAGTCGAGACGGTCCTGGGGATCGGCGAGGTCCGGGCCGCGCTGCGACGCATCGAATCCGGCGACGGAACCGCCGCGGACTTCGACACCGTCGGCGATCGCTGGGACATCGAGGAACGCGCGATCGCGACCGTGCACAGGCTCGGTCTCGACCGGATCCTGCAGGACCGGAACGACTTCGATCGCACCGTCGGAACCCTGTCGGGCGGTGAGACCGTTCTGCTCGCGCTCACGGCGCGACTGCTCGACGATCCGCAGGTGCTGTTGCTCGACGAGCCGACCAACAACCTCGACACCGCCGCGCGGGGCAGGTTGTACGAGGCGTTGCGGCAGTTCACCGGAACTCTCGTCGTGGTCTCCCACGACCGCGACCTGCTCGAATCGGTGGATGCGATCGCCGAGCTGCGCGACGGCGCTCTGCGGCTGTTCGGCGGCAATTACAGCGAGTACGAGCGGATCGTCGCGGCGGAACAGGAGGCCGCGCAGGCGGCGGTCCGCGACGCCCGCAACGACGTGCGCCGGCAGGCCCGTGAGCTGTCCGCCGCGCACATCATCCTGGATCGCCGAGAACGCTACGGGCGCAAGATGTTCGAGAACAAGCGGGAACCCAAGATCATCATGGGGGCCCGCAAGCGTGCGGCGCAGGAGTCCGCGGGTCGCCTGCGTCGCGAGCACGAGGGCAATCTCGAGCAGGCCCGGGAGCAGCTCACCCGCGCCCAGGAGGCGGTGCGGGACGATCGGGAGATCCGGGTGGACCTCCCGGCCACCGTGGTGCACCCGGGCCAGCGGGTTCTCGACGAGCCGCTCGAGATCGTCGGGCCCGAACGCATCGCGCTGCGAGGGCCGAACGGTTCCGGGAAGACGACGCTGCTGCATCGCATTGCGGACGCCGGGCCCCGAGTGCCGTTCGCGTTGCTTCCGCAGCGGCTCGACGTGTTCGACGACGACCTGTCCGTCGCGCAGAACGCGGCGCTGCGCGCACCCCATCGCACCCCGCAGGACATCCGGGCGCGCCTGGCGCGCTTCCTGTTCCGCGGCGCCGACGCCGACCGGCCCGTCGGGGCGTTGTCGGGAGGCGAGCGTTTGCGGGCGGCGCTGGCGATCCTCCTCGCGGCCGATCCGGCACCGCGGTTGCTGATGCTCGACGAGCCGACGAACAATCTCGATCTGCCGAGTCTCGGACATCTCACGCAGGCGCTGCTGGCGTTCGAGGGTGCGCTCGTGGTGGTGTCGCACGACGAACGGTTCCTCGCGGAGATCGGCGTGACCCGATCGGTCACACTCGGAGGATGAGTCGAGCGATCAATCCTGTCGACGGCACCGCCGTCGCGTACGCGGCGGTGGGTCCGGCGGACGCTCCCGCGCTGCTGCTCGCGCACGGGAGCGCCCTGTCGTCGGCGATCTGGCGGGGCTTCGGGTACATGGCGGCGCTGCGTCAGCGATACCGGCTGCTCCTGCCGGATCTGCGCGGGCACGGCCGCAGCGACAAGCCCACCGATCCCGATTGCTACGCAATGGATCTCGTCGTCGGCGACCTGCTCGCGGTGCTGGACGACGCCGGCGTCGAGCGGGCTCACGTCATGGGCTATTCGTTCGGGGCACGGTCGGTGCTGTCGCTCGCGGTCGCAGCCGAGGACCGGGTGCGGTCGTTGATCGTGGGCGGTGGCAGTGCCCGCCCGCAGGCCGGGGCGTTCGACCGGTTGTTCTTCCCCGGCTGTGTCGACGTTCTCGAACGCGACGGCATGGAGGCGTTCCTCGACGCCTGGTCCGCGCACCGGCAGTGGCCGGTCGACGCCGCGACCCGCGCGGCGTTCCGTGCGAACGACGACCGCGCCTTGGCCGCCTATTTCCGCAGGTCCGAGCAGGAACCGGGCATCGCCGACGAGGCACTCACGGCGCTGCGGGTGCCGACCCTGGCGTTCGTCGGATCGGAGGATCTCCTTCGGGTGCCGGACACGCGGGCGCTGGCGCGGACGATTCCCGGCGCGCGGCTCGCGGTCCTGCGCGGATTCGACCACGCCACCACGATCGCCGCGAGTCGCGAGGTGCTGTCGGTGGTCGAGCCCTTCCTGGCCGCTGCCCCTCGTGCGTGATTTCGGTAGCGGCCGCTACCGAAATCACGCACGGGGCCCGGACTACCCGTCGGTGCCGTCGACCCACTGCACGAGCTGGAACACGACGCCGTTGGGATCGAGCATCTGGAAGTAGCGCTCCCCCCACGGCTCGGTCTCGATCGGGGTGACGATGCGGGCGCCTTCGCCTCGGAGCCGCTCGTATTCGGCGTCGATGTCGTCGACGACGAACGCCACGAGCGTCCCCTGCCCGGCGGCACCGGCATGGCTGGCCGGTTTGAAGGTGCCGAGCCCGGTACGCAGGAAGATCAAGTTGAATCCGGCGTCCTCGCGGGCGAGGGACACGAAACCGTCGGCGGACATCTCCGGAGCGAAACCCAGGTGCCGGATCGCGAACTCCGCCGACGCCTCGACGTCCGCGACATTGAGGGACAGGGCACTGCCGGTGATCTGCACGAGAACTCTCCTTCTTGTGGGATGCCGTCGGTTAACGTACACCGTACGGCAATTGTTCCCGGAGGTCCGGCAGGTTGTCGCGTGCACGCCCGGCAGGCACCATGAAAATGCCCCGAACACCCGCTCCCCTCGGAGGCACCCATGACCGACATCGATACCGCCCCCACGGTCGAGTCCCTCGCACAACGCGTCCTCGACGCGTCGCTGGGAACGATCGACCTGATCTCGATGTACATCGGCGACCGACTCGGCTGGTACCGCAGTCTCGCCACGGACGGGCCGGCCACCCCGGAGGAACTGGCGGCCCGCACCGGCACCGATACCCGTTATGCACGCGAATGGCTCGAACAGCAGGCCGCGACCGGGCTGCTCGTCGCGAGCGACGGCGATCCGCGGACATACACCCTCCTGGACACCGCGGCCGAGGTCCTCACCGACGAGCACAGCCTCAACTACCTAGGCCCGCTCGCACGTATGCTGTGCGGTTTCGCCGTCCATCTGCCCGAACTGCTCGACGCCTACCGCACCGGCGGCGGCGTGAGCTGGGCGGACCTCGGCGCGGACGCGCGGGAATCCCAGGCCGCGATGAACCGGCCGTGGTTCGAGAAGGCCCTGCCGTCGGCGCTGGCGTCGGTGCCGGAACTCCACGACAGGCTGCGGAAACCGGGGATCGAGATCGCCGACATCGGTTGTGGTGGAGCATGGTCGACGATCGCCCTGGCGCGAGCGTACCCGCAGGCCCGGGTGACCGGCTACGACATCGATCCGGCGACCGTAGCCCTCGCCACGTCCAATGTCGCCGAACACCCGGATGTTTCGGATCGCGTCACGATCATCGAAGCGGATGCCCAGGAACTTCCGGAAGGACGATGCTCGGCCGCGTTCGCGTTCGAGTGCATTCACGACATGCCCCGGCCCGTGGAAGTGCTCGGTGCGATGCGACGGGCACTGACCGACGACGGCGTGGTCGTCGTGATGGACGAAGCGGTCGCGGACGAGTTCACCGCACCCGCAAACGAAATCGACCGCCTCATGTACGGGTTCAGCCTGACGTGCTGCCTGCCCGACAGCATGAGCCACCCCGGCTCGGTCGGGACCGGAACGGTGATGCGCATGTCGACGTTGCGCCGCTACGCGCTCGAAGCCGGGTTCGCCGACGTCTCGGTCCTGCCGATCGAGAACTTCGATCTGTGGCGCTTCTACCTGCTCACCACGTAGCGATCGTGCGGCCGCCCCGACCGCGGCCGCACGATCCGTTCCGACTCCTCGCTACTCTCCCGCGAGGTCGGCCGACAAGTCCGCGACCACGACGCCCTCAGGCACCTGGACCTCCTCGATCGGTTCCGGCCGGTCGTCGAACTCGAGCTTCAGCGCCCGGCACATGGTGGCGTGCATGTCGTACATGCAGGTGATGTACGTCAGTTCGAGGATCTCGGAGTCGGAGAGCTCGGCCTGCAGGGCGGCGAACACCTCGTCCGGTACGCGGCCCCCGTCGTGGACGAGTCCGTCGGTGTAGGCGAGCACGGCACGTTCGAGCGGGGAGAACAGGTCGCTGATCTGCCAGGACGGGATCGCGGCGATCTTCTCCTCCGGCATGCCGAGCGACCGCATCTGCTTGCAGTGCTGCGAGAAGACGAACTGGCTTCCGCGGGCGTACCCGGCGCGTCCCTGGCCCAGTTCCCGCAGGAGGGGATCCAGTTTCGCGTTCCGGTAGAGCGCGAACCCGCGCACCGCGTGCCGGAACACCGCGGGCGACTGGGCGAAGACCGTCCACCAGTCACCCGGGGTGGCGTGGATGGTGCCGTGATCGACGGCGGGATCCTTGTCCGGGCCGAAGAGCCTGTCGTAGAAGAACAGGATCTTCTCGTCGGTCACCTCGGCGCGCGGGACCTCACGAAGTCGGGGCATGGCGGTTCCTTTCGGGGTTGTCAGCGGACGCTCGTCGCGCGCCGGTCGGCGGCGGTCTTCGGCTCGTGCCGGACGTCCTCCGCTGTGAACTCTCGTGTCCAGCACGCGAATTCCAGAAGAGCACCGTCCGGATCCTGGAAGTAGAACGATCGGACGAAGGTGCCGGCATGCACCTCCCGGGACACCCCCGCGGGGCTGTCGTCGTGGTTGAGGACACGGCTGACCGCGATGCCCTCGGCCTTCAGCCGGGTGCGGTACTCGTCGAACTTCTCCGGCGGCACCGCGAAGGCGACATGGTTCATGGAGCCGACGGCGCTGGCGAGTTCACCCTGGTCCGGCAGGCCCTTGGGTGCGGCGATACCCGGTGCCGCGTCGGGGGCATCCGCGAGCCAGAAGAACGCGAGGGTGTTCCCTCCTCCGCAGTCGAAGAAGAAGTGCTGGCCGAGTCCGTCGGGCAGGTCGAGTGTCTTGACGAGCGGCATGCCCAGCACACCCGAGTAGAAGTCGATGGTGCGTCGCATGTCGGAGCACACGAGCGCGAGGTGGTTGATTCCGCGGAATTCGAACTTCGGATCCGAGTTGTCCATTGCGATCCCTTTCGGCGCGATGACGAGGAAGAATGTGTCGTGGCTGTGGCCGAAAAATGACTTGACAGTCATGTCATCTTCTTGGATAGTTTGACCGTGGCCAAGTCATCTGTCAACACCCCGTCCGTCCCTGCACCGGTCGACACCCTGACCGCACGCGGCCGCAAGACCCGCGATGCACTGCTCGACGCTGCCCGCACCGTGTTCGAGACCGTCGGCTTCCCCGACACGCGGGTCGAACAGATCTCACAGGAGGCCAAGGTCTCCTACGGAACGTTCTACCGCTACTTCGAATCCAAGGAAGACATCTTCCGCGAACTCAGCACCCGCCTGTTCGAGGACGTGCACCGTCGCGAACCCGCGGATTCCGACCTGTCCCCCGCCGCCCGTCTCGTCGCGTCCAACCGCTCCTACTACCAGGCGTACCGGCGCAACGCGCGACTGATGGCGATCGTCGAGCAGGTCGCGACGTTCAACGACGAGTTCCGCGCGCTGCGTCAGCAGCACCGCCAGCAACTGGTCGAACGGACGTCGCGGGCGATCGCCCGCTGGCAGGCCGACGGGCTCGTCCGCTCCTCGCTCGACCCGGTGTTCGCGGCCCGCGCCATGGCCGCGATGGTCGACCACACCCTCTACCTCTGGCTCGTCCAGGGCGACGAGGCCGACGAGGAACGGCTGCTGGACACCCTGGACCAGATGTGCCTCGGTGCACTGGGACTCGACCCCGACACCGCACAAAGCCGCGAGGAGAACCCTGCCCCATGAACGGTATGTCCCCATGAACGACCTCGCCGATCGCTTCTTCGCCGCCGTCGAACGCGGCGACGAGGCGACACTCACCGAGCTGTACGCGCCCGACGCGCGTATCTGGCACAACGACGACGGCCTCGAGCAGACCGTTTCCGCGAACCTTCGAGTACTGCGGTGGCTCGCGCGCACGCTCGAGGACTTCCGTTACGAAGACATCCGCCGGCACATCCTGCCCGACGGATTCGCTCAGCAACACGTGGTCCGCGGCGTCCTACCGGGGCACGGCCCCCTGGAGATTCCCGCCGGCCTGTTCGTCCGCGTCGAGGACGGACACATCTCCCGCATCGACGAGTACGTCGACTCCGCCGCGATCCGCCCCCTTCGCGAAATCGGTTCCCGCAACCGAGCATCGCGCACATAACACGAGAGGCAGCACTGGAATGATGGTGAACCAGCCCGACGGCGAGATCGCCGACCTGCGCGCCCGGATGCGCGCCTTCATCGACGGCGAGGTCATCCCCACCGAACCGGTCCTCACCCGTGAGGGTGACGACGCCCGGAAGACGCTCGACGGATTGCGGTCCCGCGCCAAGGAACTCGGGCTCTGGGCTCTCGGACACCCGGCCGACATCGGTGGCGGGGGCGTGCCGTTCCTCGACTTCGTCTACCTCAACGAGATCATCGGACGCTCCGAATTCGGCCAGCTCGCAGTGGGTTCGGTGTCCATGCAGGACACGCTGATGCTGCGCAAACACGGCACCGAGGAGCAGAAGAAGCGGTGGATCCCGCCGCTGGTCGCCGGGGACTTCCTGCCGTCCGTCGGCCTGACCGAACCCGACGTCGCCGGCTCGGACCCCACCCTGATCGAGACCCGGGCGGAACTCGACGGCGACACCTGGGTCATCAACGGCCACAAGTGGTTCACCACCGGTGTCGCCGACGCCGGATACTGCTCCGTCTTCGCCCGCACCGAGCCCGAGTCCGCGCCGCGCCACTCGCGGATCAGCGCGATCATCGTGCCCACCGACACCCCCGGATTCGAGATCGTCCGCTCGATCCCGACCATGGGCCACGACCCGAGCGACCACTACGAGGTCCGGCTCACCGACGTCCGCGTCCCGGCCGCCAACCTCCTCGGGGAGCGCGGCAAGGGGTTCGTCGTCGCCCAGGATCGTCTCGGACCCGGCCGGATCTTCCACTGCATGCGCTGGCTCGGCCAGGCACAGCGGGCATTCGAGCTGATGTGCGAGCGCGCAAACAGCCGCTACGTGCACGGCACGCTCCTCGCCGAGAAGGGCGAGATCCACCGCTACGTGGCGGAATCGGCAGCCGAGATCCACGCGGCGCGGCTGATGACCCTCGATGCGGCCCGTGCCATGGACGCCGGCGAGGACGCGCGGGTCCAGATCGGCCTGATCAAGTTCTGGGGAGCCCGGATGCTCCACAACGTCGTCGATCGTGCGATCCAGGTCCACGGGGCGCTGGGCCTGACCGGCGACACCCCGCTCGAGGAGATGTACCGCCGCGCCCGGTACGCGCGGATCTACGACGGCCCCGACGAAGTGCACCGCATGTCGACGGCGCGTCGTCTCCTGCGCGACCCCGAGGCGGCACCGTGGCGATGACCGAATCCCCCACCACCACACTCGCCGACGGCATCGCCGACGTCCTGACCGATGCCCGGGGCGAAACCGTCACGGTCGCGGACGTGCACCGGCTCACCGGCGGGGCGAGCAGGCAGGTGTGGTCTGTCGAGGCCCACATCTCGGACGGCAGTCCCCTGCCGGTCGTGCTGCGCCGCGACCCGCCCGGCCACGGCGACGCCGACCGCATGCGCGCGGAGGCCGCGTGCCTGCGCGCCGCGGCCGCGGCCGGCGTCCCGGTCCCCCAGGTCCTCGCGGCCGGCGACACCGCACCGGGGATCGACGCGCCCTATCTGCTGATGAACAGGGTCGACGGTGAATCGCTCCCGCGCAAACTGCAGCGGGACCCGGAACTCGCCACCGTCCGGGCCGAGCTCGCCGAGCAGATGGGGTACGTCCTGGGCCTGATCCACCGCAGCGACGTCGCCGAGGTGGCGATGCTCGATTCCGGGGATCCGCTCGACGCGATCGAAGCGGTGTACCGGGAATTCGACGAGCCGCGCCCTGCCGTCGAGATGGGATTGCGCTGGCTTCGTGACCATCGACCACCGGTGCGGCCGAAAGCGCTGGTACACGGTGATTTCCGGATGGGCAATCTGCTCGTCGACCGAACCGGGATCCGCGGCGTCCTGGACTGGGAACTCGCCCACCTCGGCGACCCCATCGAGGACCTGGGCTGGTTGTGCGTCCGCGCCTGGCGGTTCGGTGCCGAGTTGCCGGTCGGTGGCATCGGCACCCGCGAGCAACTCGTCGACGGATACGAACGCGCCACCGGGATCCGCCCGTCGGACGCCGAACTGCACTGGTGGGAGGCCTACGGCACCCTGCGCTGGCTCGTCCTGAGCCGATTCCAGGCGCAGCGGCACCTCAGCGGCGAGGAGTTCTCCCTCGAACTGGCGTCCATCGGACGCCGGGTGTGCGAATCCGAGTACGACCTCCTGCTCGTGCTCGGACTCCTCGACGACCCGGGCGAGGCGCCCGAACGGCGTTCCGCGACCGCCACGGTTCACGACCGGCCGACGACGAACGAGATCGTCGATCTCGTCGCCACCACACTCACCGACGAGATCGCGCCCGCTCTGGCCGACGATTCCGACCAGCAGCGCTACCTCTTGCGGATCTGCGTGAACCTCCTGCGCATCGCCGGCCGGGAACTTGCCGCCGGGGACGACGCCGCGAACGCCCTGCGCGCTCGCCTCGGCGAACTCGGCTGCGGTACCGAGGCCGACCTCGCCACCGAAATCCGCTCGGGTGCTCTCGATTACGACGACGTCGCCGTCCGCAGGGCCGTCTCGAGCGCTGTCCTCACCAGGCTGCGGGTCGCGAACCCGCGGCACCTGGTTCCCTGAAATTCGAAAGGCATTCCATGTCCGACCTGCTCGGCGCCCGGACCGCGACGCGGCCACAGTTGCGCCGCCTGCTCGACGCCGGATCCCCGGTTCTCGCTCCCGGCGCCTACGACGCACTCACCGCGCGGCTGGCCGAAGCCGCCGGATTCTCCACCGTGTACATGACCGGATTCGGCACCGCCGCATCACTGTTGGGACGGCCGGACGTCGGCCTGCTCACCGCGACGGAGATGGCGGACCACGCCCGCCGGATGGTTGCGGCCGTCGACGTACCCGTCGTGGCCGACGCCGATACCGGCTACGGGAATCCGATCAACGTGATCCGCACCGTTCGCGACTACGAAAACGCCGGCGTCGCAGCGCTTCAGCTCGAGGATCAGGTCTCGCCCAAGCGGTGCGGCCACATGGCCGGAAAGGCGGTGATTCCCGCCGGGGAGATGGTCGCCAAACTGGAGGCGGCGACCGCGGCACGCACCGACCCGGATCTGCTCGTCATCGCCCGCACCGACGCGGCGGCGGTCGAGGGTATCGATGCGGCGATCGAGCGCGCGAAGCGTTACGCCGATGCGGGCGCGGATCTGCTGTTCGTCGAGGCTCCCGCGAGCGCCGACGACGTGCGCAAGGTCGCGTCCCGGCTGAAGGGCCACCGCCTGGTGTTCAACTGGGTGGAGGGTGGCCGGACCCCGGGTCTCCCCCTGGACGAGCTCACCGACCTCGGGTTCGCCCTGGTGCTGTTCCCGATCGGTGCGCTCCTCGCGGCGACCCGGTCGGTGCGCGAGTTCTATGGGGCGATCCTCCGGGACGGAACGCCGCGCGCGGTGCTCGGCGAGCTGCCGCCGTTCGACGAGTTCACCTCGTTCATGGGTCTTCCCGAGATCGACGACCTCGGGCAGCGTTTCGCCGAACGGTGATCGGACTCCTACCGGTTCCACGACGAAGGCCCTCGGCTACGAGCCGAGGGCCTTCTCGTGGGATCGAACAACCGCGAGATCAGGCCGTCGTGGATCGGGCGACGGTGGCGAGATCGGGTGCGGTGTCGCGGCCGTCCGCCACCGGCCGGGTGTCCCGGCGGCGGCCCGGAATCCGGGCGACGACGGGACCGAGAAGACCCCGGATCACGCTGATGACGCCGTACGGCAGCACGAAGATGAACAGGATCAGCGCCGCACCGTAGGTGATGCCCGCGGCGGACTGGTTGATGTCCGCGGTCCATTGCGGCACGTACACGACGAACAGAGCACCGAACACGACACCGGGGACCGTGCCCAGTCCGCCGACGACGATCATCGTGATGAACGCGATCGCGAGCGGCAGCCCGAACGCTTCCGGGCCGACGTACTGGACAACGAAGCTATAGAGCACGCCGCCGGTGCCGGCGAGGGCGGCACTGAGGGCGAACACCGTCGTCTTCGTCCGGGTGGCCGGAACACCGAGTGTGGTGGCGACCGCTTCGTAGTCGCGAATCGCGATGAGCGAGCGGCCGATCCGGCCGGTCGAAAGCCTGCGGACCACCAGGTACGCGACCAGCGCGACCACGAGGCACAGGTAGTACACCCACTGGTCCCGCTCGAGGCCGGTGAACCCGGGCGCGTCGGCAGCGGAGATGTTGATGCCGGCGTGACCGTCCGTGACGTGCTCGAACCGCTTGATGACCGCGGGGGTCACCAGCGCCAGACCCAATGTGGCCAAGGCGAGTTGGAGACCGCGTAGCCGCAGCGCCGGCAACCCGAAGACGTACCCCACGAGGTAGCACACGACGAAGGCGAGCGGCAGCAGCAGCAGGTACGGCACACCGTGGTTCTCGACGAGGACCCCGCTGAGGTAGGCCCCCACGGCGAAGAAGAAGCCGTGGCCCAGCGAGATCTGACCGGTGTTGCCGGTCAACAGGTTCAGGCCGAGCCCGACGACGATGTACACCAGGACCATCGACCGGTCGAAGTTCACGTACGGCGCGGACACGAGGGGGGCGACGACGGCGACGAGGACGACGGCCACGACCGTGACGCGTGAGAGCCACAGCGGCGCATCGAGCTCGGCTCGCGGTCGGCGGAGTGAATCGAGGAATGTCATACCCGTGCAACCTTTCTGGTCCCGAACAGGCCCTCGGGCCGTAGCAGCAGGACCCCGAGGATCAGGGCGAGTGCCACCGCCTGTTTGAAGTCGTGCCCGATCCACGAGATGTAGGTGCCGGCAAGGTTTTCGGCGACCCCGACGCACAGTCCGCCGACGATCGCGCCGACCGGGCTGTCGAGTCCTCCGAGCACGGCGGCGGCGAACGCGTAGATCAGGGAGGCGACCAGCATGTTCGGCTGGAGGAACAACTGCGGAGCCGCGAGCGAGGCGGCGAGCGCACCGATGGCGGCGGCGAGCCCCCAGCCGATGGTGAGCATCGACCCGACCGGGACACCGATCAGCTTCGCGGACTCCGGATTCCCGGCGGCAGCGCGCATCGCCAACCCGATCCGGGTGCGCTGGAAGAGGACGAACAGCAATGCCGCGACCACGACGACCGCGCCGACGATCACCACCGACTGACGGGACATCGCGACCGGCCCCAGGGTGATCGCCGGGCCGGACACGATCGAGGGGAACTCCTTGCTCTGCACGCCCCAGATCCAGCCCGCCGCACTGTTGAGCACGAGCATGAGACCGAGCGTGATGATCACGAGCGGCATGTGGTTCGGGGACGAGGCGAGCGGCCGGATGAGCACCCGTTCGGTGAGGGCGCCGAACAGGAAGGCCACCACCATCGCACCGGCGATCGCGAGATAGAGCGGGGCGCCCCACTGGTGGAACTGCCAGGCGCAGAACGCCGAGATCATCGCCATCTCGCCCTGCGCGAAGTTCACGATTCCGGATGCCCGGTAGACGAGGACGATGCTCAGGGCGAACGCCGCGTACAGCGCCCCCCAGGTCAGGCCGTCCACGACTTGCTGAAGAAACACCTGCATGACTGAAACTCCTCCTCAGTAGCCGAGGTAGGCGCGGCGCACCGCGTCGTCGTGGGCGAGAGCCGCGGCGGGGCGCTGGGCGACGACGCGCCCGGCGTCGACCAGGACCGCCGAGGATCCGATCTCGAGTGCCAGGTGGGCGTTCTGTTCGACGACGAGAATGGTTGTGCCCGTGTCCTCGTTGATCTGCCCCAGCGCGCGGAACACCTCCTGGGTGATGCGGGGGGCGAGTCCCAGCGACGGTTCGTCGAGCAGGAGCAGCCGCGGTTCGGGGACGAGGGCGCGGGCGATCGCGAGCATCTGCTGTTCGCCGCCGCTGAGGCCGGCGGCGAGCTGGGTGCGGCGTTCGCGCAGGCGCGGGAAGAACTCGTACCACCGCTCGATGGACCGCGTCGTGGCGGCCTGCGACGTCGTGTACCCGCCGATGAGAAGGTTCTCCTCGACGGTGAGATCACCGAAGGTGCCCCGCCCCTGCGGAACGTGGGCGATACCGAGACGTGCGATGCGGTCGGTCCGCATGCCGCTGATGTCGCGGCCGTCGAACACGATCCGCCCGCTGGTGTGCACCATCGCGCAGATCGATCGGAGGATGGTCGTCTTGCCGGCACCGTTGGCGCCGAGGACCACCGTGACCTCACCGGCCGGAACGTCGAAGTCGATGCCGTGCAGGACTTCTGCGTTCCCGTATCGCGCGTGGAGATCGTGGACGGCGAGCAGGCTCATGCCGCACCTCCCAGATAGGCCTCGACGACCTCCGGGTGTGCCGCGACCTCGGCGGGGTCGCCCTCGGTGATCTTCCGTCCGAAGTTGAGCACGACGATCCGGTCGGAGATGGACATGACCATCGCCATGTGATGTTCGACGAGCAGCACGGAGAAGCCGCGTTCGTCGCGGAGGTCGCGGACGGTCTCGGCGAGTTCGAGGACCTCCTCGTGGATGAGGCCGTTCGCCGGTTCGTCGAGCATGAGCAGCTTCGGCCGCTGCATGAGGGCCCGGGCCAGTTCGACGCGTTTGAGCGTCCCGTACGGCAGGTTGCCGGCCGGTTCGAGCCCGACGTGGGCGAGGTTCATTGCCTCGAGCAGCGCCCACGCCTCGTCGCGTTCGTACCGCTCCTCGCGCCGTGCGGCCGGCGAACCCAGTGCGGTACGCACGAATCCGGCGCGGGTGCGCGAGTATGCGCCGCTGAGGACGTTCTCGACGACCGTCATGGTGGGAAAGAGCCCGATGTTCTGGAAGGTGCGCGCGATGCCTGCCGCGGCGATGCCGTCGGCGGGCAACTCCAGCAGGTTCGTGTCGCCGAACGTGATCCGGCCCGAATCGGGCTGGTAGAGCCGCGAGATGCAGTTGAAGAGCGTCGTCTTACCCGCGCCGTTCGGTCCGATCAGTCCCATGATGGTTCCGGGGGCGATCGAGAACGACGGACCGTCCAGGGCGACGACGCCGCCGAAGCGCAGCCGCACGTCCTCGACCCGCAGTTCCGGCACGGCTGCGGTGTTGCCGACCGCCGCGCCGGTGTGCACCGTCACCGGTCCTCGCCGCGGGTGACCACGGCGTCGTAGTGCCAGCTGCCGTCCCGGAAGGTCATCGGGGCCATCGACGTGATCGCGTACGGGTAGTCGGGGGTGGTGTCGAAGGTGATGCCCTCGATGGACAGGTCCGTCGTCACCCCGTCGAGGTTCCGGACCGCGTCGAGCAGATCCGTTCGGCTGCAGCCGTCCATCTGCTCGAGAGCGGTGACGAGAAGCTGTGCGGTGTTGTAGCCGGTTGCCGCGATCGTGTCGGTGCTTGCGAAATCGCGCGCGTGCCGGGCGGCGAATTCACGCCACTTCGCCACACCGGGCCTGTCGTCGTGTTCGGGGCTGCTCACGTCGTAGATCCAGTAGAACGAGTGGATTCCCTCCGCGGCTTCCAGGCCCGCGGGTGCGAGCACGAAGTTCGTGTCGGTCGCGCCCGAGTAGATGTATGTGTCCGGATCCCAGCGCAGTTCGTGGGCCTTCTTCAGTGACTGGGTCACGAAGCTCGCGGTCGCGAAGTTCATGAAGACGTCGGCGCCCGAGTTGGCGAGGTTGACGACCTGCGAATCCACCGACGGCGTGGTCGGTTCGTACGACTGCCGTGCGACGATCTGCGCGCCGCTGCCCTCGAGAGCGGCTTCGAGTGCGGCGAGGCTGCCGCTGCCGAGGCTGTCGTTCGGGTAGAGCACCGCGATCTTCGCGTTCGGATGTCGAGCCAGCATCTGCTCGGCGTGGGCCGAAACTTCCCATCCGGTCTGAGGATTCACGGCGCCGGCGACGACGGGACGATCGGCGGCGGAGGCGAGCAGTTCGTCGCTGCCGGTCATGGGGAAGACCAGCGGGACGTTCTTCGACGACAGGTAGTCGACGACCGCGAGGGTCGACGGCGTCCCGACGAGGTTGTGGATGGCGAAGACCTGTTCCTGTTCGACCAGGGAGCGCACGTTGCCGACGGTGCGTGCGGGGTCGTAGCCGTCGTCGAGGGCGGTGTAGACGATCCGGCGGGTCCTACCGTCACCCATCGTGACGCCGCCGTCCTGGTTGATGTCCTCGAACAGGGCGGTCGCGGCCTTCGCCTGCGGACCGGCGACGGACTGCATCAGGCTCGAACCGAACCGGATCTCGGTGTCGGTGATGCCGGGATCGCATTCGCCGGCTTCGATCGTGGTGCCGCGACCGGAACAGGCGGTCAGCACGGCGGCTGCGGACAGGGCGGTCAGGCCCACGGCGAGAGTACGTTTCATGATCGCTCCGGGGAGGGT
>NZ_JALPTB010000046.1 GCF_023218075.1 Rhodococcus sp. HM1
GTAGAACGGTTCGTCGCACCGGAGTTTCCGGGTCGGTACGACCTCGTCGGCGAACGTGGTGACGTCGAGCGCCGGATTGAGGGTCAGGGTGACGATGTCGGGCACGAACTGTCCTTCCGTCCGAGGTGGTGGGCTCGGGTGTCAGCCCGTTGGTGTCAGCCCAGTGGTTTGCGGAGCGCGGCCATGAACATGGCGTCCGTGCCGTGCCGGTGCGGCCACAGCTGGACGCCGGGGCCGGATCCGAGCCGCGGCACCCCCGGGACGAGTTCGCGGGTGTCGAGTTGTTCGACGTCGTGCCGGCGCACCGCGTCGGCGACGATCGCGACGGTCTCGGACACGTGCGGCGAACACGTCGCGTACAACACGACGCCGCCGGGTCGCAGCAGCCCGATCGCCGAGGCCAGCAGTTCCTTCTGCAGCCGCACGAGTTCGGCGACATCGCCGGGCTGCCGCCGCCAGCGGGCCTCGGGACGGCGACGCAGCGCGCCGAGACCGGTGCACGGGGCGTCGACGAGGATCCGGTCGTAGCCGGCGTCGAGACCGGGATCGCGGCCGTCGGCGACGTGCACCGTGACGGGCAGGCCCCGGGTGGTCTTGCGAACCAGGTCGGCGCGGTGTTCGACCGGTTCGACCGCGTCTACGGTGAAGCCGTCGAGGTCGGCGAGGGCACCGAGCAGCGCGGCCTTGCCACCGGGTCCGGCGCACAGGTCGAGCCAGCGGCCGTTGTCGTTCCCCTCGAGCGGCGCGAGCGTGAGGGCACGGGCCACGAGCTGGCTGCCCTCGTCCTGCACCGCGGCCATGCCTTCGCGGACGGCGTCGAGCCGGCCGGGGTCGCCGTGCTCGAGGTGCACCGCGTAGGGCGACCAGGGACCGACCTCGCCGCCGGTCGCGAGCGCGAGTTCCTCGGCGGTGATGACGCCGGGCCGCGCCACCAGGTGCACGATCGGCCGGGCGTCGTCGGCGGCGAGGACCTCCGCCAGTTCTCCGGCGTCGGCGCCGAGCGAGTTCGCGAACGCCTGGGCGATCCACACCGGGTGCGGGTACCGGAACGCGAGGTGTCCGACGGGATCGCGTTCCTGGTCCGGGGCGAGGTCGGCGACCCATTCGTCCTCGGTGCGCTCTCCAACCCTCCGGAGCACCGCGTTGACGAAACCTGCTCTGCCGGAACCGAATTCGGAGCGGACGAGGTCGACGCTGGTCGTGACGGCGGCGTGCGGGGCGATGCGGGTCCGCAGCAACTGGTAGGCACCGAGGCGCAGCGCGTCGAGCAGCGGGCCGTCGATCTCGTCGACGGGACGGTCGGCGGCGGCGGCGATGACGGCGTCGAGCAGACCCTGCGCGCGGGCCGCGCCGTAGGTCAGTTCGGTGGCCAGCGCCGCGTCGCGGGTGTCCAGGTGGCGCTCGCGCAGCAGTCCCGGCAGCACGAGGTTGGCGTAGGCGTCGCGCTCGCGCACCGCGCGCAGCACGTCGCGGGCCGCCAGGCGCGCCGGGTCCACCGCGGACTGCGACGGCCGCCTTGCCTGCCGCGGCTTGCTGTTGCGGTCGCCGGGACCGCGCTGCGATCGGCGGGCCGGTCTGCGGGATTCGGTCACTGTGCACGCACCTTCGGGTCGAGTCGGGCACCGCGGGCCCAGTCGGCGGCGATCATCGCCTTCTTGCCGGGCGGTTGCACCTGCCCGAGTTTCACCGCGGTCGTGGCGGTGCCGACGAGCACCCCGTTCTTGCGGATCGCGATCTCGCCGGGTTCGAGGGTCTCGTCGGTGACCGTCACCGGCCCGACCTTCACCCGCAGCTCACCGATCATCGTCCAGGCTCCCGGCGCGGGCGTGACCGCGCGGATGCGCCGGTCGACGACATGTGCGGGATGCGTCCACGTGATCCGGGCGGATTCGACGGTCACCTTCGATGCGTACGACACGCCGTCGGCGGATTGCGGGACGGCGGTGAGCAGTCCGTCCTCGAGGCCGTCCAGCGTCGATTCCAGCAGCCCCGCTCCGGAGTCGGCGAGGCGGCCGAGCAGGTCCCCGGCGGTGTCGGTGGGCCGGATCGTCTCGGTGACCACCCCGTACACGGGGCCGGTGTCGAGGCCCGCCTCGAGGCGGAAGGTGGTGGCGCCGGTGATCTCGTCGCCGGCGGCGATCGCGGCCTGCACCGGGGCCGCGCCGCGCCACGCCGGCAGCAACGAGAAGTGCAGGTTCACCCAGCCGTGTTCGGGAATGTCGAGCACGGGCTGCGGCAGCAGCGCCCCGTAGGCGACGACCGGGCAGCAGGCCGGGGCCAGTTCGGTCAGCCGGGCCACGAACTCCGGGTCCCGCGGCGAGGCCGGGGTGAGCACCTCGATGCCGTGTTCGTCGGCGAGTTGCCCGACCGCCGATCGCACCACCTTGCGGCCGCGCCCGGCAACCGTGTCGGGGCGGGTGACGACGGCGACGACCTCGTGCCGGGGCGATTCGATCAGCCGGCGCAGCGACGGGACGGCGGGATCGGGAGTGCCCGCGAAGACGACGCGCATGTCAGCGCACCGCCGGGATGCGCCGGATCGGGCGGCCGCGCCGCGGTGAGGTGAGGAACGGGACGACCGAACTTGTCACGAATGCTGCTCCCGGGATTCGACGATGGTGCACCACAGTCTAAGGACCGACCCGGTCCGGAACGGACACCCCGGCCGACACGCGGCCCGTCGGTCAGAAGTTGCTCTCCAGGATGACCTCGGGGATGCCGGTGCCCAGCGCGACCGGCACACAGGGGGCGAGACCGTAGTGGTCCGGGTCGAGGGTCTGCCGGATCAGGCTGAGCGTGAAGTTGTCGTAGGGCATGTTGAAATGTCCGGTCAGGTTCTGCGGGCACAGATCCTGGACCACCAGATTCACCGCGCCGGGCCCGTGCAGGGCGACATTGCTCGACGGCTGGATCACTTCGTCGACGCTGGTGCCGATAGTGGTGTAGTCGACGCCGGGCACGGTGTCGGTGGGGTTGTTCAACTCGGTGAGCAGTTCCGATCCCTGTGCCTGCTGCACGAGCGCGATCGAGAACTGTTCGGCGACGATGTCGGACGCGCCGGGGATCTGCTCGGCGATGGGTCCGAGACCGTAGAAGGTGCCGCCGTAGCTCGGGGAGGCCACCCCGACCCACCGCTCGACCGCGGAATCTCCCCCCAGCCGGTTGATGTAGTAGCGGGAGACGGTCGCGCCCTGCGAGAACCCGACGACGTCGACCTTCTCGGCGCCGGTCTCGGCCCGCACGAGGTCCACGAAGTCCCCGAATTGCCGTGCACTGACCCGGATGTCGCCGGTGCCGTAGTTGTCGGCGTCGGCTGCCTTCCCGTAGTTCAGCGCGTACACGCACCACCCGGAGTCGGCGAGCAGCGGCGCGAGCGCCGCGAAGTCGGTGTAGCTGTTGGAGTCGGTGCCGTGCGCGAGCACCACGGGTCGCGGGTGCTGCGCCGACGGGACGCAGTCGAAGTCGTTGCTGCCCGGTGGGGCCGCGTCGGGGTGATCGTCGGCATAGGCCGCTGCCTGGGCGGAACTCCCGGCCGGGGGTGCGGGGGCGCGGGGCACGCTCGCGGTAGATCCGTCCGGCTGGGCAGTGGCCGAACCACCGGCGATGATCAGGGCGGCGCACGCGGCCGCGAGTACTGCGCTGGTTCGTCGCCCGCCGCCCATGTTCGCGCCTTCCGACCGCTCGACGTGTCGGGATTCGCCATCGCGGCGACGGCGCAATCCTGTGAAGAGTGTAAAGGGATCCGGCTCGGCGCGGAGGTTGTGCGGACCACCGCTGCCGACCGCGTTCCCGCGGGTCACGGCCCACGTTTCGAACTCCCGCGTTCGGGTACCGCCGCAGGCATGACCGACATCGACCGCATCCGCGAACCCTGGGGCACCCGCACCCCCTACGGACCGGGCGAGCCCTGGCCGATCCGGGTGGACTGCTATCTGGCCGACGGACTGGGCGAGGACGACGTCGACAACTGGGTGCAGTCGGCGACGATTCTGCACTCGAACGGCGACGGTCTCGACATCGCCGTCAAGGACGGCCGGATCGTCGGGGTCCGCGGGCGCGCGGTGGATCGGGTCAACCACGGCCGGCTCGGGCCGAAGGATCTGTTCGGGTGGCAGGCCAATCACTCGCCCGACCGGCTGACGACTCCGTTGATCCGCCGCGACGGCGCGCTCGTGGAGACCGATTGGGACACGGCGATGGATGCCGTCGCCGAGCGCACCCGCGAGTTGCTGGCCGAGCGCGGCCCCAGTTCGATCGGCTTCTACACGACCGGGCAACTGTTCCTCGAGGAGTACTACACGCTGGCGCTGATCGGGCACGGGGGTATCGGCACCAACCACATGGACGGCAACACCCGGCTGTGCACCGCGACCGCGGCCGCCGCGTTGAAGGAGTCCTTCGCGTGCGACGGGCAGCCCGGCTCCTACACCGACATCGACCACGCCGACGTGATCGCCCTGTACGGGCACAACATGGCCGAGACGCAGAGCGTGCTGTGGAGCCGGGTGCTCGACCGGCTGGCGGGCCCGACTCCCCCGGCGGTGGTGTGCGTCGACCCGCGCGCAACACCCGTGGCGCGGGCCGCCGCCGTGCACCTCGCGCCCAGGCCGGGCACGAACGTGATGCTGATGAACGGGCTGCTGCACGAGATCGTGCGCAACGGATGGATCGACCGCGACTACATCGAGGCGCACACCGTCGGCTTCCCGGAGCTGCAGAAACAACTCGAGGACTATCCGCCCGAACGGGCTGCCGAGGTGTGCGACGTGCCGCTCGACGACCTGCTGGAGGCGGCCCGCATCCTCGGCGGCGCCGAACGTCTGGTGTCCACCGTGCTGCAGGGCTTCTACCAGTCGCACCAGGCCACCGCGGCGGCAGTGCAGGTGAACAACGTCCACCTGATCCGGGGCATGCTCGGCAAACCCGGGTGCGGGGTGCTGCAGATGAACGGCCAGCCGACGGCGCAGAACACCCGCGAATGCGGCGCCGACGGGGACCTGCCCGGCTTCCGGAACTGGGCCAACGACGAGCACGTCCAGGAACTGGGGCGGCTGTGGAACATCGACCCGATGCGGATCCCGCACTACACCGCGCCGACGCACCTGATGCAGATGCTGCGCTACGTCGAGGACGGCTCGATCCGGTTCCTCTACGTCAGCGGCACCAACCCGGCGGTGTCGCTGCCGGAACTGGGCCGCATCCGGGAGATCCTCGCCCAGGAACGGCTGTTCCTGGTGGTGCAGGACATCTTCCTGTCCGAGACCGCCCAGCTCGCCGACGTGGTGCTCCCGGCCGCGACGTGGGGCGAGAAGACCGGCACGTTCACCAACGTGGACCGCACCGTGCACCTGTCGGAGAAGGCCGTCGATCCGCCCGGCCTGGCCCGCGCCGACCTGGACATCTTCGTCGACTACGCCCGTCGAATCGGGTTGCAGGACAAGGACGGGCAACCCCTGGTGAAGTGGTCCACTCCCGAGGAGGCGTTCGAGGCGTGGAAGCGCTGCTCGGCGGGGCGGCCGTGTGACTACACCGGTATCACCTACGACCGGCTGCGCGGCGGCAGCGGCATCCAGTGGCCGTGCACCGAGGACAGTCCCGACGGCACCGAACGCCTCTACGAGGACGGGAAGTTCTGGAGTACACCGGACTATTGCGAGAGCTACGGCCGCGACATGGTCACCGGTGCGCCGCTCGAACCGACCGAGTACAAGGCCATGAACCCGCTGGGAAAGGCGATCATCAAGGCGGGCGAATACCTGCCGGCGCACGAGCTCGTGTCCGAGGAGTTTCCCTACCACCTCACCACCGGCCGCACGCTGTATCACTTCCACACCCGGACGAAGACGGGCCGCGCGCCGCAACTGCAGCAGGCCGCCCCCGAGGTGTGGGTGGAGATGTCGGCCTCCGACGCCCGGCGACACGGCTGGTCGGAGGGAGATCTGTTGCGCATCACCACCCCTCGGGGCCGGGTGGACGCGAAGCTGCGGATCTGCGGGATCCGTCCGGGGGTGTTGTTCGTGCCGTTCCACTACGGCTACTGGGACACCCCGGGCGGTCACGAACCCGGCGACGCCGAGGGCCGGGCCGCGAACGAGCTGACCCTCACCGACTGGGACCCGGCGTCCAAGCAGCCGTTGTTCAAGGGCGGCGCGGCCCGCGTGGAACGTGTCGAAGCCGGCGACGGCACACCGTCCGCCGCGCCCACGACCACCGCCTCGGAGCCGGTGGGCGCAGCCGTCCCGCAGACCGGCGGCGGCCCCGACGCGACCGCGACCGAGACGTTCGTCGAATCCCCCACAGGCGCAACGAACACCGGAGGTGCGCAATGAACAACAAGGTGGGACTTGCGATCCGGGAGTTGCACGAGTCGGAGAACGACCTGGCCGGCCGGCTGCTGCAGATCTCCGACCGGAACAAGGCCGATCACGAGATATTCCATCTGGGACAAGATCTCGCGCGATGGTCGCAGCAGCACGTCCGGGAACTCGCCCGCCTCGGGCAGGATTACGACCTCGACCTCGATGCCGAGCCGGCGGAGGACCACAGCATCCTCGCTGCCCTCCGCCGGAAGGGTAGCGAGCTGGTCGGCCGGCATCACGATCCCTCGCTGCTGTTGCTGCGGGACCTGCGGGAGATCCACCGCACGGCAGCCGGGGTCTCGCTGGACTGGGAGATCCTCGCCCAGACCGCGCAGGCGCTGCAGGACCGCGAACTGCTCGCCACCGCCGAACGCTGCCATCCACAGACCCTGCGTCAGATGCGCTGGGCGAACGCGAAGCTCAAGGAGAGCTCCGCGCAGATCATGGTGACCGGGTGAGGTGAGCGCCCCACCCCGCAGCGCAACCGAGGTCGCGTTGCGTGACCTTCGTTACGTCCCCGCGGGAACCATTCGCCGGGCGCGGTTCGTCCTATTCTGTGACGACCCTTTGTCACCGATCACAGAGAGAGCCATGCGACGCGCCAAGCGCAAACCTCGAAGACCCCGACCGCCCCACGGTGACGGATATCCCGCCACCCCAGGATCGGCATCGACGTGCTGACCGCCCTCGGAATCCTTCTCGGAATCCTCGTAGTCCTCGCGATCACCGCCCTCACCGGCTACTTCGTGGCCCAGGAATTCGCGTTCATGGCGGTGGATCGTTCCCGCCTCAAGGCACGCGCGGAATCGGGTGACGCGACCGCTGCCCGCGCCCTGGGCGTCACCCGCCGCACCTCGTTCATGCTGTCCGGCGCACAGCTCGGTATCACCGTCACAGGCCTGCTCGTCGGCTATGTCGCCGAACCGCTCATCGGCAGCGGCCTCGGCGAGTTGTTCGGCGGCGTCGGTGTTCCCACCGCCGTCGGGGTGGCCGTCGGCACCGTGCTCGCGGTGCTGTTCTCCACCGTCGTGCAGATGGTGTTCGGCGAACTGTTCCCGAAGAACCTGGCCATCGCCCGTCCCGAACCGGTCGCGCGGAAGCTCGCGCTGTCGACGACCGTCTACCTGAAGTTGTTCGGCTGGCTCATCACGCTGTTCGACGCGGCGTCGAATCTGCTGCTGCGGCTGTTGCGGATCGAACCCGTTCACGACGTGGAACATTCGGCAACCGTCCGCGATCTCGAGCACATCGTCGCCGAATCCCGCGACACCGGAGAGCTGCCGCCGGAGCTGTCGACACTGCTCGACCGCATCCTCGACTTCCCCACCCGCACCGCCGAGCACGCCATGATTCCGCGCGCCCGGGTGGATGTCGTCCACGTCGACGAACCCGTCGACCGGGTGCTCGCGACGATGAGCACCGGCCACACCCGTTACCCGGTCGTGGGTGCCTCCACCGACGACCTGCACGGTGTGGTGCACCTGCACGACCTGCTCGAACTCGACCGGACCGACGGCCCCGCCGGCTCCGTGCACCGGCCCGCGGTGATCGTGCCGACCACACTGCCGCTGCCGGACGTCCTCGCGCGCCTCGGCGAGGCCCACGAGGAGATGGCGCTGGTCATCGACGAGTACGGCGGTTTCGCGGGGGTCGTCACCGTCGAGGACATCGCTGAGGAACTGGTCGGCGAGATCGCCGACGAGCACGATCCCGAGGCCGACACCGCGGTGATCGTGCGTGCCGGCGACGGCTGGACGGTACGCGGCACCGCGCATCTCGACGAGGTCGGCCGAACGCTCGGCCGGACGCTGCCCGACGGCGACTACGAGACCGTCGCCGGGCTGGTCATCGCCGAATTCGGTGGCCTGCCCGCCGTCGGCGATCGCGTCGAGATCGCCCTGGACGCGGATCCCGCCGACCTGGTGAGTGACGATCGCCTCCCCCGCCGCACCCTGGTCGCCGAGGTGCGGGCCATCGACAAGCACGTGCCGTCCTCGCTGCACGTCACCGTCCGCACCGAGCCCGAGGTGAACATCGATGAGTAACCCCTGGATCGTGGCGGCCGCGACGGTCGCGTTGATCGCGGCCAGTGCGTTCTTCGTCGCCGTCGAGTTCGCGCTGATCGCCGCGCGACGGCACCGCCTCGAGGACGCCGCCCCGCACAGCCGTGCCGCGCGGGCCGCGTTGCGCAGCGCGACGGAACTGTCGGTGCTGCTCGCCGGCTCCCAGCTCGGCATCACGGTGTGCACCCTGGCACTGGGTGCGGTGACCAAACCGGCCGTGCATCACTGGCTGACCCCGCTCATAGCGGGTTGGGGTGCCCCCACGTGGCTGGCCGATGTCGCCGGGTTCGTGCTCGCGCTGATCACCGTGACGTTCCTGCACCTGGTGGTCGGTGAGATGGCACCGAAGTCGTGGGCGATCGCGCATCCGGAGAAGTCGGCGACGATGCTGGCGATCCCGATGCGGGTGTTCATGTGGTTCACCCGACCGGTCATCGTGCAGCTGAACCGGATGGCGAACCGGTGCCTGCGCAGGGCCGGGGTGGAACCGGTCGATCAGGTGGCCACCGGTCAGGATCCGGATGCGTTGCGGCACCTCGTCGAGCATTCGGCCACGGTGGGCACTCTCGACGAGCGCTACCACGGCCATCTGACGAGCGCCCTGGAGCTGGAAGTGCTGACGGTCGGCGACATCGTCGCCCCGAACGACCGGCCGAGCAGCGTGCCGCCGGATGCGTCGGGCGCCGAGATCCGGGAGACCGCCCGCCGAACCGGGCACCTGCGGTTGCTGGTGCGCGGCAACGGTCACGTCGACGGGGTCGTGCACGTGCGCGACAGCCTCCACGCACCCGAGGTGAGCGCGGGTGAGCTGATGCGGCCCGCGCTGACCGTCGAGGCCGCGGTCCGGGTGTACGAGGCGTTGCGGACCATGCGGGAAACCCGCAACCATCTCGCCACCGTCACCGACGATGGGCAGGTCGTCGGACTGATCACGATCTCGGACGTGCTCCAGCGTCTCCTCGTGCGCTGACGCGCCCGTGTGCCTTTGTGGCGGCCCCAACCGCCACAAAGGCACACCGTTACCCTTCCGGATGCTCCGGGTCGATGGCGCACAGTCGCAGGGCCCGGAGCTCGCCGTTCGACAGTGCGGACGGATCGACGCCCCTCATCAGCTCCCTCCACGCCGCGAGCGCGACATCCGTGACGATGTCCATGTCGGCATCGCGGAAGCGTCGACGCTTACCGTTCTCGAGCAACCGGTATACCCGCGCGGTCCGGAGCAGCAGCGTGTGTTCGAACTCGATCTGCTCGTTCCGTTTTCGCGCGGCACGCTGCGCCGACCGGGCGGCTGCCTCGGCCAGGAGTTCGGCGCACCAGTCCGGAATGGGTTCGAGGCCTCGCAACCATCGCCGCGCGGTCGCCACGTCCAGCGGTCCCTCGATCCCGTGCCACCGCATGGCAGCGGCAACCTTTGCAACCCGCAGCCCGAGTGCCTCGGCCACCGGGACCGGGCACAGTGCACGGTCGGCGCGCCTCGCCGCCTTCCGGTTCCGCACGCGTTCGTCACGACTGTCCATCGAGTTCCCCTGCAGGTCGGTCGATGCCCCAGGCATATGCCGTTCGCTCGGGCCGACGGTATCTCCCGGCTACGACACCCCGTCGCCCCGAACAGCCCGGGAACCGTAGAGGGTGTGGCCCCCGCCGCGCATCAAGCGTTTCGGTGCGCGCACGGCTGGTCCGACGCGGGCCGGAACCACGCGCTCACCCGGCCGATCAGCTCGGGATCTCCTGCCGCCGTGACCGAGCGGTCCCCGAACGCGTCCGCCCAGTCGCGCCTGCCCCGGGCGAGCGCGAGCAGCGCCGGCATCGAGGACTCCAGGTACACATAGCGACTCACGTCGAGGAGCGGGTCCGTGAGGCACCCGTACGGTGCGGCACCTCGCTGCAGCACGAGCCAGTATCGGCGGTCGTGCCGGTGGTGCAACCGCAGTTCCAGGACGACGGGCCGCTCCGGCGCACGATCTGGATCCGCCCGCTGCGCCAGCCAGCCGAGCACGATGTCCGGGTCGCGGTCCAGCATGTCGGGATCGTCCGGGAGCCAGGTCTCCGCCCACGCCCGCAGCGAGCCGAGTGTCGCCGTCAAGCCTTCCCCGACCTCCGTGAGGCGGTACGCGGGGTGCGGATCCGGGCCGGCACAACGCGACACCAGCCCAAGCGTCTCCAGGCGGCGCAACCGGTCGGCGAGCACCGAGCGCGAGATGCGACCGGGCAGCCCGGTGGCCAGTGCGTTGAATCCCTGCGGCCCGAACGTCCCCAGCTGCCGCACGATGAGCAGACTCCAGCGGTCGCCGAGGTGCTCGATGGCCTTGGTGAACGAGCAATATCCGACGAACTCGCTCGAGCCCACGACACGAGTGTCCCACCGTCGGACGCCGTCGGACGGTTCGAACTTCGAACTGGCTCTCCCCCGTCGAGGGCGCGGATTCTGACAGCAGCACGAAGTTCGCCCCAGGAGTCACGATGGCCACCCAGCTGAGCAAACCGCAGGTGCCGCGGCACCCGGATACGCTACGAGCCAGGTACAACCGGATGGTCCGGGCGGCCGGCGCCGAGGGTCGCTTCGTCCGGACGCGCACCGGTCGGGTTCACGTGATCGAGTCCGGTTGCGGGCCGCCGGTCGTTCACCTGCACGGCAACAACACCTCGTCGCTGTCCCACCTGATGCTGCTCGACCACACGACGGCAACGCACTCCTACCTCGTCGACCGGCCGGGATTCGGACTCAGCGATCCGGATACGTTCCCGCTCAGCAACTTTCGACAGTGCGCGGTCCGGTTCGTCGACGGCGTCCTCGACGAACTCCGTCTCGGGTCGGCGGTGCTGGCCGGAGCCTCGGGAGGCGGATGCTGGTCGGTCTGGTACGCCCTGGACCGCCCCGAGCGCGTGCGCGGTGTGGTCCTGCTCGGATCCGTCCCGTTGTTCCCCGGCGCCCGGATTCCGCCGGGTATCCGGCTGATGGCGACACCGATAGTGGGCTCCTTGCTCACTCGCACGGTCACACCGGGCCGTCGGATGCTGCTCCACCTGATGTCCTCGGTGGGCGAGGGCGACACCATCCTGCGGTACCCGGACCTACTCGACTCACTCGTGGACGCAGCGCACGACCCGGTCGCCACCGCCGCCAACATCGCCGAGTTCCGGGCGTTCCTGTCGCCGTTCGGTGTCCGATCCGGGACCCGGATACGTCCCGACGAGCTGCGTCGTCTGTCCGTTCCCACCCTGATGATCTGGGGTGACCACGATCCCGTCGTGCCGGTGGCCGACGCGCGGGCGGCCGCCGATCTGATTCCGAACGCCCGCCTCGAGGTGCTGCCCGCGGGACACGTCCCACAGCTCGGCCACCCCGCACGGGTGGCGGAGCTGATCGACGAGTTCACCCTGGGTGGTGTGCCTTTCTGACGGCCCCGACCGCCACAACGGCACACCGCTCAAATCCGCAGCGGATCCATCTGGACGCGCAGCGGCCCGTCGGCGCGGCGGGCGGTACGCGCGGCCTGCGCGTCCCGCAGTGCCCGACCGAGCTCCCGACCGCGGCCGCGGCCCACGCGGACGAGCATGCGGTGCACCTCGTCGGGTTCCGGATCGTCGGCCCCGAACGGCAGCCGCTGGCCGGGTGGCAGAGGCACCGGGCCGAGCACTTCGGCGCCCTCCGGCAGGACCGTCGCCTCGAGCAGCCCCGTGACCGCGGCGGCGCTGCCGTCGATCGCGGCCATGTGCACGGTCGGCGGGAATCCGACCTCGGCGCGTTCGTCGAGCTGCGACCGCGCGTGCCCGACCGGATCCCAGCGCACCAACGCCTGCACGGTCGGGATCCCCGAGTCGGCGACGACCACGACCTGACCGCCGTCGCGGAACGGACGGACCAGCGACGACGCGGTCAGCCAGCGTCGCATTGTTTCCTCGGCGGCACGCAGGTCGGCGCGGCCGAGCAGCGCCCAGCCGTCGAGCAGCAGCGCCGCCCCGTATCCGCCGGGTGCGATCGGCTCGGCGCCGACCGTCGAGACCACCAGCACCGGCCCCTCGGGCGCAGAGACCTTGACGTCGGTGCCACCGGAGGTCACCACCGGCACGCCGGGAAAGGCCCGGCCCAGTTCCTCGGCGGTCCGTCCGGCACCGACGACGACCGCGCGCAGCGACCGCGCGCCGCACACGTGACAGCGGTGGGTGGCGTCGGCGACGCCGCACCAGCGGCACGCCGGGATCGCGGCGCCGTCCGGGCCGCCTGCCGTGGGCAGCGCCAGCGGGCCGTTGCAGTGGCGGCACCGCGCCGGGGCCCGGCACTTGCCGCAGGCCAGCGCGGGGACGTAGCCGCGGCGCGGGACCTGCACGAGCACACCGCGGCCCGCGCCGAGCGCCGCGCGGGCCGCGGCGAACGCGATGGCGGGGATCCGGGCGGCCCGCGCCGCCGGGTCGCGGGCGAGCGCGTGGTCGCTGTCGGCCAGGGCCGTCACCTTCGGCGCCCACTCTCGGACGATCTCGCGGGGGGCGGTCAGGTCGTGTGCCCACCCGGAGTCGACGAGCGCCTGGGTTTCGGCGGTGCGAGCGTGCCCGCCGAGCACGACCGCGGCACCTGCGGCATGCGCACGCAGGACCGCGACCTCCCGGGAGTGCGGATACGGCGACCGGGGCTCGGCGTGCAGGTCGTCCCCGTCGTCCCAGACGACGAGCAGCCCGAGATCCGGGGTGGGCGCGAACACGGAGGCCCGGGTTCCGACGACGATTCGTGCGGTGCCGCGCAGCGTGGACAGCCAGCGCCGGTAGCGGACGGCGGGTCCGAGTCCCGCGCTGAGCCCGACGACGTGCTCGGCGCCGGCGACCGCTTCGCAAGCGGTGAGGACCCGGTCCAGGTCGCGCTGATCGGGGACGACGATCACCGCGGCACGGCCCCCGGCCGCGGTGAGCGCCGCGAGTTCGGCGAGCCGACACGGCCAGTCCTCCCCCGGGAGCGCCTGCCAGGCCGCGCGCGGCGAGCGGCCGGCAGCCAGCGCGTCCAGGAAGTGCTCCCCGAACCGGTAGCGCGCCCATGCCTGCCGGTCGACGTCCGGCGCAGCCGGCGGGGACGTTTCGACGGGTGCTTCGGCTTCGACGCGGGCGTGCCGCGGCGGCACCGCCAGGCGCAGCACGTCGGCGCGGGTGCCGGCGTAGCGGGTGGCGACCTCCTCCGCGAGGGCGGCGATCTCACCGGTCAGCACCTGTTCGGATGACACGACCCGGTCCAGCCAGCCGAGGCGTCCCGGATGGTCGCTGACGGCGGTGCGGGAGAGCAGGAAGCCGTCGACGAGCCGGCCGGAGAACCGGACACGAACGCGGACGCCCGGTCGGGCGTCCGCGTCGAGTTCACGGGGAATCAGGTAGTCGAACTCGCGGTCGAGGTGCGGAAGCGGCAGCAGCGGGAGCACCCGTGCGATCGGATCCGTCTCGGCGGCGAGCCTGTCGGCACCCACCCGTCGGTGACCTGTCGGTCAGAGACCGGCGGCGGCGCGCAGCTTCTCGGCCCGGTCCGTGTTCTCCCACGGCAGGTCGATGTCGGTGCGGCCGAAGTGCCCGTACGCGGCGGTCTGCGCGTAGATCGGGCGCAGCAGGTCCAGGTCGCGGATGATCGCGCCCGGCCGCAGGTCGAAGACCTCGTTGATGGCCGCCTGGATGCGGGCCGGGTCGGTCTTCTCGGTGCCGAAAGTCTCGACGAACAGGCCGACCGGTGCGGCCTTGCCGATGGCGTAGGCGACCTGCACCTCGAGGCGGTCCGCCAGGCCCGCGGCGACCGCGGTCTTCGCGACCCAGCGCATCGCGTACGCGGCGGAACGGTCGACCTTCGACGGGTCCTTGCCGGAGAACGCGCCGCCGCCGTGGCGGGCCATGCCACCGTAGGTGTCGACGATGATCTTGCGGCCGGTCAGGCCCGCGTCGCCCATCGGCCCGCCGAGCACGAACGACCCGGACGGGTTGACGAGCAGCCGGATGTCCGAGGTGTCGAGGCCGGCGAGGTTCGGATCTGCCAGCACCGCGTCGACGACGTGCGTGCGCAGGTCCGGGGTCAGCAGGTTGTTCAGGTCGATGTCCGCGGCGTGCTGCGTGGAGATGACGATCGTGTCGAGGCGCACCGGGGTGTCACCGTCGTACTCGATGGTGACCTGGGTCTTGCCGTCCGGGCGCAGGTAGGGCAGCACACCGGTCTTGCGGACCTCGGTGAGACGCCGCGCCAGCCGGTGGGCCAGCGAGATCGGCAGCGGCATCAGTTCCGGGGTGTCCGAGCACGCGTAGCCGAACATCAGGCCCTGGTCGCCGGCGCCCTGCTTGGCGACCTCGTCGTCGGTGAGCGTTCCGGAGCGGTGCTCGTGGGAGACGTCGACGCCGCCGGCGATCTCCGGGGACTGCGCACCGATCGCGATGTTCACGCCGCACGAGTTGCCGTCGAAGCCCTTCGACGACGAGTCGTAGCCGATCTCGAGGACGCGGTCGCGCACGATCTTCGGGATGTCGGCGTAGGCGGAGGTGGTGACCTCGCCGACGACGTGCACCTGCCCGGTGGTGACGAGCGTCTCCACCGCGACACGGGCACGCGGGTCCTCCGCGAGCAGGGCATCGAGGACGGAGTCGCTGATCGCGTCACAGATCTTGTCCGGGTGCCCCTCCGTCACGGACTCACTGGTGAAAAGCCGACCGCCGGTCTTGCTCACAGAACTCCCTCTCGACTGAAAGTGTCTAGCTCGAATGGACAGCATCTAATCACTGAACGCGGCGGCCGGGCCGGTGCCCCGCCGCAACCTCGACGCTACTGTTCCGCGCACGCGGACGCGACAGTTAAATTCATCCGCTCTTGGGCCGGTCCGCCGGGGCCAGCAGCGGCCGCAGCGCATCGAGGACCCGGCTGGCCATCAGCGACTTGGACCCGTGCGCGAGCGCCGTCTCGGATCCGTCGGCCGCGAGCAGCCACCCGTCGTTGTTGTCGACCTCGAACGCCTTGCCGTCGCCGACCGCGTTGACGACGAGCAGATCGCATCCCTTGCGTGCCAGTTTCGCACGGGCGTAGCTGAGCACGTCGCCGTTTTCGTCGCCCGTCTCGGCGGCGAACCCGACGATGACGGTGCTCGGGGCGAGGCCGCCCTCGGTGCGGGATTCGACCAGCCCGGCGAGGATGTCGTCGTTCTTGGTCAGCGCGATCGAATCGGGTTCGCCCGCGCCCTTCTTGATCTTCGTGGTCGCGAGCGTGCTGGGCCGGAAATCGGCGACGGCCGCGGACATGACAACCGCGTCGGCGCCGGCGGCGTACTTGACGACCGCCTCCTGCATCTGCGCGGCGGTCTGCACGTGCACCACGTCGACCGCGGCCGGATCGGCGAGCCCGGCGACCGCACCGGCCACCAGGGTGACGTCGGCGCCGCGCTGCGCGGCGAGCCGCGCCAGGGCGTAACCCTGCTTGCCGGAGCTGCGGTTGCCCAGGAAACGGACCGGGTCGAGGGGTTCGCGTGTGCCGCCGGCGGAGATGACCAGCTTGCGGCCGACCAGGTCGCGCGGAATCGCGTCGGCGCGTTCGAGCAGCAGCGTCGCGAGGGTGAAGATCTCCTCGGGCTCCGGGAGCCTGCCCGCGCCGGTGTCCTGGCCGGTGAGCCGGCCGGAGGCGGGTTCGACGACGACGACACCGCGGCGACGCAACGTCTCGACGTTCTCGACGGTGGCGGGGTGCTCCCACATCTCGGTGTGCATCGCCGGGGCGAAGATCACCGGGCACCGTGCGGTGAGCAGCGTGGCGGTGAGCAGGTCGTCGGCGCGGCCGTGCGCCGCGCGGGCCATGAGGTCGGCGGTGGCCGGGGCGACGACGACGAGGTCGGCTTCCTGGCCGAGCCGCACGTGCGGGACCTGCGGGACGTCGGCGAAGACCCCGGTCTGGACGGGATTGCCGGACAGCGCCTCGAAGGTGGCACGGCCGACGAACTCGAGGGCGGATTCGGTCGGGATGACCCGGACCTGGTGGCCGCTCTCGGTGAAGGCGCGGATCAGCGCGCATGCCTTGTAGGCGGCGATGCCGCCGCCGACGCCGATGACGACGCGGCGGCGGCGCTGCCCGAACTCTGAGGTGTCGAGGCTCTCCACGGTGAGCGGACTCACTCGCCTTCGGTGTGCTCGAGCAGGTCCGCGTGGATCTCGCGCATGGCGATCGACAGCGGCTTCTCCTGGAGACCCGGCTCGACCAGCGGTCCGACGTACTCGAGGATGCCGTCGCCGAGCTGGTTGTAGTAGTCGTTGATCTGGCGGGCCCGCTTGGCCGCGTAGATCACCAGCGCGTACTTCGAGGAGGCGCGCTCGAGCAGCTCGTCGATGGGCGGGTTGGTGATACCCAGCGGGGGGTCGTAGACCGGAAGCTCGTTACCCGCAATGTCGGTCGCGGCTGCCTGGATGCTGCTCACTCGGTGATCTCCTGAGTATTCGCGGGAAAGAAATAGCGGTGGCCGACCGCCGGGGGCACGGCTTCTAGGAGCGCGGCCCGGGCCCGGCGTCGGGTCCAACCAACAAGGATACCAATTCGTCGCAAGCACGGTCGACGTCGTCGTTGACGACGACGGTGTCGAACTCGTCCTGCGCGGCCAATTCGGTGCGGGCCGTCTCGAGCCTGCGGGCGACCACCTCGTCGGACTCGGTTCCGCGGCCGGTGAGCCGCTCGACCAGAACCTCCCAGCTCGGTGGGGCCAGGAAGGTCAGGACCGCCTCGGGCATCGCTGCCCGGACGGCACGGGCCCCGGCCAGGTCCACCTCGACCAGCACCGGACGTCCAGCGGCGAGCGCCTCGCGGACGGGTGCGGCCGGGGTACCCGAGCGTTGCAATCCGCCGTGGATCTCCGCCCATTCGAGCAGTTCCCCGGCGTCGATCATCCGGTCGAACTCGTCGCGTCCCACGAAGTGGTAGTCCTCGCCGTCGACCTCCCCCGGTCGCGGATCCCGGGTCGTCGCCGAGACGCTGAAGTACAGGTCCGGGACGCGGGAGCGCAGGAGGCGGACGACGGTCGACTTACCGACCGCGGAGGGGCCGGCCAGAACAACCAGCCGGCCCCTCCGCGTCACGGGCGCGCTGTCCGACACGGTTTGTGCGTCAGCAACCACGGTCTTACTCAGCGTCGAAATCGAACCTGGCGAGAAGCGCCTTGCGCTGACGGTCGCCCAGGCCGCGCAGACGGCGCGTCGGGGCGATCTCCAGCTCGGTCATGATCTCCTGAGCCTTGACCTTGCCGACCTTCGGCAGGGCCTCGAGCAGGGCGGAAACCTTCATCTTGCCGAGGATCTCGTCGTTCTCGGCGTCCTTGAGCACCTGCTTGAGGTCGGTGCCGCCGCGCTTCAGGCGCTCCTTGAGCTCTGCCCGGGCACGACGGGCAGCAGCCGCCTTCTCCAGAGCAGCGGCGCGCTGCTCGTCGGTCAGCTGGGGAAGGGCCACGGTTCCTCCGTCTCATCGTTGGCAAACAGTCTTCGACCGCTGATAACCAGCGGCGATAGCGACCGTACTCACGCGCGCCGACGATTGCGAACCCACCCCCCGGCGTTCCACTCGAAAATCCGTGCGGTAGTGGAGACGGATCCCGCAGCGCGAAACCGCCGCTCCCGCCGGTCGACGCACCGCTTCCCACCTGCGGTGACGCCGAAAAACCGCAGGTGAGGAGGCCAATGTCCGATTCGGCGACGAAGCGCGTCCCGACTCGTCGGCGAAGGGCCGCACGCCGGCTTCGAAGCCGGTCGGCCGGTTCGGAAAAATTTCTGGGGAATGCGCGTGTCGCGCCTCTCACCGACCGCGCGTGTCGCCGCTCCCACCAGCACCGGGAGAGGCGAAACCGCCCCCCAACGGGTCCTCGGACCCGACAACGGGGCCGGACCCCAGCTGGGTCCGGCCCCGCGGCGCGAGTTCCGTCAGGCCCTCAGGAAGGCGAATCCCTCGACCGCGCGGGCGACGGCGTCGCGCAGCATCGCGACGGTCGGCCCGGCCCGGAGCACCTCCCGGGAGACGTTGGGCACCACCGCGTCGAGATGGTCACCCGCCAGCCGGCGCACGTCGTCGGCGGTGCCGCCCTGCGCACCGACGCCGGGCATCAGGATCGGCCCGCGCAGCGCGCTCAGATCGGGTGCGCTCGTCAGCGTCGCACCCACCACCACACCGACAGAGCCCAGCACCGCGGCCCCGGCGTTGCGGGCGGCGGCCTCGTCGACCATCACCTGGGCGAGCGTGCGCCCGTCCGCGACCGTCGCCTGCTGCACCTGCGCGCCCTCCGGGTTGGAGGTGGCCGCGAGCACGAACACCCCGCGCCCGGTGTCCTGCGCGAGCTGCAGGGCCGGTTCCAGCGCCCCGAAGCCCAGATACGGCGAGACGGTCACCGAGTCCGAGCACAGCGGCGAGTCGTCGGACAGCCAGGTGCGCGCGTACGCGGCCATCGTGGAACCGATGTCGCCGCGCTTGGCATCGGCCAGAACGAGCGTTCCGCTCTCGCGCAGCGCCGCGACGGCCCGTTCGAGCACGGCGATACCCGCCGACCCGAACGCCTCGAAGAACGCCACCTGCGGCTTGACCAGCGCGACCTCACCGGCGAACGCCTCGACACAGCGCTCGGTGAAGGTCGCCAGGCCGGCCGCGTCGACGGTCAGCCCCCATGCCCCGAGCAGTTCGGGGTGCGGGTCGATGCCGACGCACAGCGGTCCGCGTTCGGCGAGCGCCGCGTGCAGCCGCTCCCCGAACCCGGTCACGACAGCTGCTCGCCGTCGCGCAGGCCCGCCTGCATCCGCTGGATGGACCGGACACCGATCTCCCCGCGGATCGCGGCCTCGATGCCCTGGATCGCGGCCGCGGCACCCTGCACGGTCGTCACGCACGGGATGTTCGCGGCGACCGCGGCACTGCGGATCTCGTAGCCGTCGATGCGCGGCCCGGCGTTGCCCCACGGCGTGTTGATGACCATCGCGACGTCCCCGGCGCGGATGCGGTCGACGACGGTCGGTGCGCCCTCGGGGCGATCCTCCTCGGAGACCTTGTACACGTGCTCGCACGGAACTCCGTTGCGCTGCAAGGTTTCCGCGGTACCGATGGTCGCCATGATCCGGAACCCGAGGTCGGCGAGGTGCTTGACCGGGAAGATCATCGACCGCTTGTCCTTGTTCGCGATCGAGACGAACACCGCACCCGAGGTGGGGAGCGAACCGTAGGCGGCGGTCTGCGACTTGGCGAAGGCCCGGCCGAAGTCGCTGTCGAGGCCCATGACCTCACCGGTGGACTTCATCTCGGGGCTGAGCAGGGTGTCGACCCCGGTGCCGTCGGCGCGGCGGAACCGGTTGAACGGCAGCACCGCCTCCTTGACCGCGATGGGCGCGTCGAGCGGGGCGTGGCTGCCGTCGCCCTCGGCGGGCAGCAGACCCTGGCTGCGCAGCTCGGCGATGGTCTCGCCGAGCATGATCCGCGCGCACGCCTTCGCGAGCTGCACACCGGTCGCCTTGGACACGAACGGCACGGTGCGGCTGGCCCGCGGGTTGGCTTCGAGGACGTAGAGGATGTCGTCCTTGAGCGCGTACTGGACGTTGAGCAGGCCCTTGACGCCGATGCCTTTCGCGAGCGCGGCGGTGGACCGGCGCACGTTCTCGATGTCGGAGCGGCCGAGCGTGATCGGGGGCAGCGCGCACGCCGAGTCGCCGGAGTGGATACCGGCTTCCTCGATGTGCTCCATGATGCCGCCGATGTAGACGTCGGTGCCGTCGCACAGGGCGTCGACGTCGATCTCCACGGCGTCGTCGAGGAAGCGGTCGACCAGCACCGGGCGGTCGTCGGAGATCTCGGTGGCGTTCGAGATGTAGGTCTCGAGTGCCTTCTCGTCGTAGACGATCTCCATGCCGCGGCCACCGAGCACGTAGGACGGGCGCACCAGCACCGGGTAGCCGATGCCGGACGCGATCTCCCGCGCCCCTTCGAAGGTGGTGGCGGTGCCGTACTTCGCGGCGGGCAGGTCGGCCTGCTCGAGCACCCGGCCGAACTCGCCGCGGTCCTCGGCCAGGTCGATCGCCTCGGGGCTGGTGCCGACGATCGGCACGCCCGCGGCCTTCAGGCGCCGCGCCAGGCCCAGCGGGGTCTGGCCACCGAGCTGCACGATGACACCGGCGACGGTGCCGGACTCGCACTCGGCGCGGTACACCTCGAGCACGTCCTCGAAGGTGAGCGGCTCGAAGTACAGGCGGTCGGCGGTGTCGTAGTCGGTCGAGACGGTCTCCGGGTTGCAGTTGACCATGACGGTCTCGTACCCGGCCTCCGACAGCGTCAGCGCGGCGTGCACGCACGAGTAGTCGAACTCGATGCCCTGGCCGATGCGGTTCGGGCCGGAGCCCAGGATCAGCACCTTCGGGCGTTCGGTCTGCGGCGCGACCTCGGTCTCGGCCTCCGGATCGAGCTCGTAGGTCGAGTAGTGGTACGGGGTCTTGGCCTCGAACTCGGCGGCGCAGGTGTCGACGGTCTTGTACACCGGGTGCACGCCCAGTTCGATGCGCAGGGCGCGGACGGCGTCCTCGTCGGCGAACTGCTCCGGGCGCAGCTCGGCGATCTGGCGGTCGGAGAAGCCGTGGTGCTTGGCGTAGCGCAGTTCCTGCTCGCCGAAGGTCTCGACGCCGCGGACCTCGTCGCCCAGCTCGACGATCTGCTGGATCTGATCGAGGAACCACGGGTCGATCTTGGTGGCGTCGAAGACCTGCTCGACGGTGGCGCCCAGCTCGAACGCCTTCGCCACCCCATAGATGCGTCCGTCCGTGGGGGTCGCGATCTCGGCGAGGATCGAGTCGAGGGTGCCCTCGACCTCGGGGCCGGTCCAGAAGCCGGCGCGCTTGGTCTCGAGCGAACGCAGCACCTTGCCGAACGCCTCGGTGAAGTTGCGGCCGATCGACATGGCCTCACCGACCGACTTCATGGTGGTGGTGAGGGTGCCGTCGGCGCCGGGGAACTTCTCGAACGCGAAGCGGGGGGCCTTGACCACGACGTAGTCGAGGGTCGGCTCGAAGCAGGCCGGCGTTTCCTTGGTGATGTCGTTGACGATCTCGTCGAGGGTGTAGCCGATCGCGAGCTTGGCGGCCATCTTCGCGATCGGGTAGCCGGTGGCCTTCGACGCGAGCGCCGAGGAGCGCGACACGCGCGGGTTCATCTCGATGACGACGAGGCGGCCGTCGCGCGGGTCCATCGCGAACTGGATGTTGCAGCCGCCGGTGTCCACGCCGACCTCGCGCAGGATGGCGATCGAGAGGTCGCGCATCTTCTGGTACTCGCGGTCGGTCAGGGTCATCGCCGGCGCGACCGTGATCGAGTCGCCGGTGTGCACGCCGACCGGGTCGACGTTCTCGATGGAGCAGACGATCACGACGTTGTCGCGGCCGTCACGCATGAGCTCGAGCTCGTATTCCTTCCAGCCGAGGATGGACTCCTCGATCAGGACGTTCGCGGTCGGCGACGCGGCGAGACCGCCCCCGGCGATGCGCTCGAGGTCCTCGTCGTTGTAGGCCATGCCGGAGCCGAGGCCACCCATCGTGAACGACGGGCGCACCACGACGGGGAAGCCGAGTTCGGCGACGGTCGCGCGGACCTCGTCCATGGTGAAGCAGACCCGCGAGCGGGCGGACTCGCCGCCGCACTTGGTGACGATGTCCTTGAACATCTGCCGGTCCTCGCCGCGCTGGATGGCGTCGAAGTCGGCGCCGATCAGCTCGACGTTGTACTTGTCGAGGATGCCCTGCTCGGACAGCGCGACCGCGGTGTTCAGCGCGGTCTGGCCGCCGAGGGTCGCCAGCACGGCGTCGATCGGGGTGCCGTTGGCGGCCTCGGTGGCGATGACCTTCTCGACGAACTCGGCGGTGATCGGCTCGATGTAGGTGGAGTCGGCGAACTCCGGGTCGGTCATGATCGTGGCCGGGTTGGAGTTGACGAGGCTGACCCGCAGGCCCTCCTCGCGCAGCACCCGGCACGCCTGGGTGCCGGAGTAGTCGAACTCGCAGGCCTGGCCGATGACGATCGGCCCGGAGCCGATGACCAGGATGTGGGAGAGATCTGTACGGCGTGGCATTAGGACTTGTCTCCCTCGAGCATGCTGGCGAATCGGTCGAACAGGTAGGCGGCGTCGTGCGGGCCGGCCGCCGCCTCCGGGTGGTACTGCACCGAGAAGGCGCTGCCGTCGAGCAGGCGGACCCCTTCGACGGCACCGTCGTTGGCGCAGGTGTGGCTGATCACGGCGCGGCCGAACGGGGTGTCGAACTCCTGGCCCGCCTCACCCTCGAGCGCGAAACCGTGGTTCTGCGCGGTGATGGCGATGCGGCCGGTCTCGTGTTCGACGACCGGGATGTTGATGCCGCGGTGCCCGAACTTCATCTTGTAGGTGTTCAGGCCCAGGGCGCGTCCGAGGATCTGGTTGCCGAAGCAGATGCCGAACAGCGGCAGGCCCTGTCCGAGCACCTCCTTGGTCAGGTGCACCGCCCCGTCCGCGGTCGCCGGGTCGCCGGGGCCGTTGGACAGGAACACACCGTCGGCCTTCAGGTCGAGGATGTCGTGCAGCGTCGCGGTGGACGGCAGCACGTGCACCCGCATCCCGCGTTCGGCGAACATGCGCGGGGTGTTGGTCTTGATGCCCAGGTCGATGGCCGCGACCGTGAACCGGGCCTCGCCCCCGACGGGCTCGACGACGTATCCGCTGGTGGTGGTGACCTCGCCGGCGAGGTCGGCGCCGAGCATCGACGGCTGGGACTTGACCCGCTCGAGCAGTTCCGCGTCCGAGGCGAGGGCGTCACCGGAGAAGACGCCGGCGCGCATGGAGCCGCGGGTGCGCAGGTGCCGCACGAGTGCGCGGGTGTCGATGCCGGCGATGCCGACCACACCCTGGCGGACCAGTTCGTCCTGCAGAGAGCCGGTGGCCCGCCAGCTGGAGGTGCGGCGGGAGGGGTCGCGCACGACGTAGCCGGCGACCCATATCTTCGCTTCCGCGGAGTCGCCGGTCGGGCCGACGGACTCGTTGTCTTCCTGGTTCCAGCCGGTGTTGCCGATCTGCGGTGCCGTCGACACCACGATCTGCCGGTGGTAGCTGGGGTCGGTGAGCGTCTCCTGGTAGCCGGTCATGCCGGTGCTGAACACGGCCTCGCCGAGGGTCTGGCCGACCGCTCCGAAGGTGGTGCCGCGGAAGATCCGCCCGTCCTCGAGCACCAGTACCGCGGTGCCGCCGCCGAAATTACCGCCGCTCATGCGTTCTCTCCGTTCTGCTCGACCTCACCAGAGCTGTCCGCATCAGCTGAAATCTCACGTGCTGTGATCGTCACTGTCCTGAATCTTCGTTCGTCGCGTCCACCCACGAGGGGTAAACAGTCTTGTCGTCGCCGCGGAATCCGGTGTCGATCTCGGTTCCGGAGGGCAGTTGCCATCGGATGACCAGGACGCCGTCCTTGGTCATGACCTTCCCGGCCAGGCCGCGTTCGGTGCGGATCGCGCGGATCGAGTCCTGCGGAATCCAGATCGGCGAGGCACCGTCGCGGTCGAGGAGTACTCCACTGCGGTAGCGGCTGATCTCGGCCGCGGCCCGGTATCCCAGGTCGCCGACCGCGATCCGGTCCTGCCAGCTCGGCGCCAGGGTGCTGCCCACGTACAGGCCGGTGCTGGGGGCCAGCACCTGCTCCCCCAGGTCCGCGGGCACGGCGGGAAGTTCCCCGACGGCGTCGGCCTGGCGGCGGGCGCGTCCGCGCCAACCCTTCCACATGAGCAGGACCAGCACGACCCACAGGAGCAGGAAGCCGAGGGTGATCAGAACCCGGTCCATCGCGCTACCTCCCGCCGGTCCGCGGGCGGACCGCACCGTCGCGGGCGGTGATCCTGCCGCGCAGCACGGTCGCGGTGACCTTGGCGGGCAGCGTCATCTCCTCGTACGGGGTGTTGTTCGAGATGCTCGCCAGTTCCGGTCCGCGCACCGTCCATTCGGTGTCCGGGTCGACGAGCACGACGTTGGCCGGTTCCCCGACCGCGAGCGGGCGGCCCTGGTCGTCGAGTCCGACGATCTCGGCGGGTCGCTCGCTCATCACCTTCGCGACCCCACGCCAGTCGAGCAGGCCGGGCCGGACCATCGTCTCGACGAGGATGGACAGGGCCGTCTCGAGGCCGAGCATGCCGGGCCGGGCCTGCGAGAACTCGCAGCACTTGTCCTGTTCGGCATGCGGGGCGTGGTCGGTGGCCACACAATCCAGCACACCCTCGGCGAGGCCGCGGCGCAATGCCTCGACGTCGGAACGTTCCCGCAGCGGCGGGTTGACCCGGTTGACGCCGTCGTAGGTCTCGAGCCGCGAATCGTCGAGAAGCAGGTGATGGGGAGTCACCTCGGCCGTGATCGAAATCCCCTGTCCCCGAGCCCATTTGACGAGTTCGACGGTGCCCGCGGTGGACGCGTGGCAGATGTGGACACGCGCTCCGGCGTCCCGCGCGAGCAGCGCGTCGCGCGCCACGATCGACTCCTCGGCCGCGCGCGGCCATCCGGTCAGACCCAGCCGCGCGGCGGTCGGACCCTCGTGGGCGACGGCGCCGACGGTCAGCCGCGGCTCCTCGGCATGCTGGGCGATGAGAACTCCGAGGGTGCCCGCGTATTCGAGGGCGCGCCGCATGATCAGCGGGTCGTACACGCAGTGCCCGTCGTCGGAGAACATCCGGACCCGGCCGGCGCCGGCCGCCATGGTGCCCATCTCGGCGAGCTGCTTGCCGGCGAGACCGACGGTGACCGCGCCGACCGGGTGCACGTCGACCAGCCCGACCTCCTGGCCGCGGCGCCACACGTGATCGGTGACGACGACCGAGTCCGCGACCGGGTTGGTGTTGGCCATCGCGAACACCGCGGTGTAGCCGCCGAGCGCGGCGGCGGCCGAGCCGCTGTCGATCGTCTCGGTGTCCTCGCGGCCCGGTTCGCGCAGGTGCGTGTGCAGGTCGACGAAGCCGGGCAGCAGGACCTGGCCGGTACCGTCGATCACCTCGGCATCGGCGTCGGCCTCGAGGCCGGAACCGATCGCGAGGATCTGCTCGTCGCCGAGCAGGACGTCGACCGGATCGCCCTCGCCGTAGACCAGCACGTTGCGGATGAGGACCTGCGGGGTCACCGAATTGTCTCCTGTTCCAATAGTTTCCGTCATGCCGACGCCCCTTCGGTGCCGACCAGCAGACGGAACAGCACCGCCATGCGCACGTGCACACCGTTGGTCACCTGCTGCAGCACCGCGGTCTGCGGGGCGTCGGCGACCGCGGAGGCGATCTCCATGCCGCGCAGCATCGGGCCGGGGTGCAGCACCACCGCGTCGTCGGAGAGCAGCCGCAGCCGGCGCTCGGACAGTCCGTAACCGATCGAGTACTCGCGCGCCGACGGGAAGAACCCGCCGTTCATGCGTTCGGCCTGCACCCGCAACATGAGCACCGCGTCCAGGCCGGGCAGTTCCGCGTCGAGCGAGTGCGCCACGGTCACCGGCCAGGTCTCCACCCCGACCGGCAGCAGCGTGCGGGGCGCGACGAGCACCACCTCGGCGCCGAGCATCGACAGCAGCAGCGCGTTCGAGCGCGCCACCCGGCTGTGCAGGATGTCGCCGACGATGCCGATGCGCCGCCCTTCCAGCGATCCGAGCCGCTGCCGCAGGGTCAGCGCGTCGAGCAGCGCCTGCGTGGGGTGTTCGTGGGTGCCGTCACCGGCGTTGATCACCGACGGGCCGTTGCCGTCGGCGTCGGTCGTCCAGTCCGCGATCCGGTGTGCCGCACCGGAGGCCGGGTGCCGCACGATCAGCGCATCGGCGCCCGCCGCGTGCAGGGTCAGCGCGGTGTCGCGCAGCGATTCGCCTTTGGACACCGACGAACTCGACGCGCTGACGTTGATGACGTCCGCGCTCATCCACTTGCCGGCGACCTCGAAGGACACCCGGGTCCGGGTCGAGTTCTCGTAGAACACGGTCATCACGGTGCGGCCGCGCAGTGTCGGCAACTTGCGCACCTCACGGCCGAGCAACGCCTGCTCGAACCGTTCCGCCTCGTCCAGAAGCTCGGTCGCGGAATCCCTGGTCAGATCCGCGATGGTGAGCAGGTGTTTCACAGGTTCTTGCCTCCGGAGATCTCCACCGCGTCACGTCCGTCCTGTTCGGTGAGCAGCACGCGCACGTCCTCCGTGCGGGCGGTGGGAACGTTCTTGCCGACGTAGTCGGCGCGTAGCGGCAGCTCGCGGTGCCCGCGATCGACCAGCACCGCGAGCTGGACGGCCCGCGGCCGGCCCAGGTCGCGCAGGGCGTCGAGGGCGGCGCGGACGGAGCGGCCGGAGAAGAGCACGTCGTCGACGAGGACGACCAGGGCGTTGTCCACACCGCCTTCCGGCACCGAGGTGCGCTCGAGGGGACGGTGCGGCTTGGTCCGCAGGTCGTCGCGGTAGAGCGTGATGTCGAGAGATCCGACCGGCACGCGGACCCCGGAGAACTCCTCGATGCGCTCGGCGATGCGGTTCGCGAGGGTGGTGCCGCGGGTGGGGATTCCGACCAGCACGACGCGAGGCGCTTCGCCTTCCGGGGCGTCGAGTGCGGTCTTCTCGATGATCTGGTGGGAGATGCGGGCCACGGTGCGTCCGACGTCCGCGGCGGACAACAACTCGCGGGCGGGCGCTCCGGTTCCGGATGCCGATGGATCGGTGGATGCTGACGAGCCGTCCTCGGACATGGCCATACAGCGACCTCCTTCTCCGCCTCGCTGGACGGATCGTTAAAGGATGCCTGACGTTCAAACAGCCTATCAGCGGCCGAGAGGCGTCACGGCAAGGTTGACGGTGAAGCGCGACACACGGGCACCGACGACGAAGGCGGGTCCGGACGAAATCGTCGATCTCGTCCGGACCCGCCTGCGCTGCATCGGTGTCCTACTGTTCCGAACCGGGTTGTTCGGGAGTGCCGGGTTGTTCGGCAGCGCCGGCCTGCTTCGCGTGCACCGACGTCGCTGCGGCCGCGGCACGCACCTGGTCGGCGACGGCGACGAGCTGACCGAGCACGCCGTTGACGAACGCCGGCGAATCGTCGGTCGACAACGACTTCGCGAGTTCGACGGCCTCGTCGACGGCCACGACCGGCGGCACGTCGGTGGCGTGGAACAGCTCCCAGGCGGCGATCCGCAGGATCGCGCGGTCCACCGCGGGCAGCCGCTCGAGCGTCCACTCGTGCAGGTGGTCGGCGATGAGCTGATCGAGCTCGTCGAGGTGCTCGGCGACACCGCGCACCAGGGTCCGGGTGTACGGCGCGACCGGGGCCACCTGGTCGTCGGTGAGCGCCAGCGCCACGCGGTCCGCGGCGAGGTCGATCGGGTCGGTGTCGCGGGCTTCGGCCTCGAACAGCAGGTCGACGGCGCGCTTACGCGCCTTGTGCCGGGCTCCGAGTTTCTTCTGCGTTCCGGACACTCAGGAGTTCACTCGCCCGAGGTAGCTGCCGTCACGGGAATCGACCTTCAGCTTGTCGCCGGTGTTGATGAACAGCGGGACCTGGATCTCGGCGCCGGTCTCGAGGGTCGCGGGCTTGGTGCCGCCGGTGGAGCGGTCGCCCTGCAGGCCCGGATCGGTGTGCTGGACGACCAGCTCGATCGTGACGGGAAGCTCGACGAACAGCGGGGTGCCCTCGTGGGTCGCGACCTGCACGGCCATGTTCTCGAGCAGGAACTTCGCCCCGTCACCGAGCGTCTCGGGCGAGATCGAGATCTGGTCGTAGGTCTCGCCGTCCATGAAGACGTAGTCGGTGCCGTCGTTGTACAGGTAGGTCATGTCGCGGCGGTCGACGGTGGCGGTCTCGACCTTGACACCGGCGTTCCAGGTCTTGTCGACGGTCTTACCGGAGAGCACGTTCTTCAGCTTCGAGCGCACGAACGCCGGACCCTTGCCGGGCTTGACGTGCTGGAACTCGATGATCTGCCAGAGCTGACCCTCGATCTTCAGCACGAGCCCGTTCTTGAAATCACTGGTATCGGCCACTTACTTCGCGTCTCCTAGAGTCGAGGAACCGCCCTTATACGACGGTCAATGTCTTGTCGGTCAGCGTGAGCAGTTCCGGTGCCTGCTCGCGCACCACGAGCGTGTCCTCGATCCGCACGCCTCCGCGCCCGGAGAAGTACACGCCCGGCTCGACGGTTACCGTCGCACCGGCGACAAGTGTACCGGTCGCCGCGGCACCGATTCCCGGCGCTTCGTGGATCTCGAGCCCCACCCCGTGACCGAGGCCGTGCAGGAAGAGTTCTCCGTACCCGGCGTCGGCGATCACCGATCGGGCCGCCGCGTCCACCGCGGCACATTCGATGCCCGGCGCGAGCGCCTCCCGGCCGGCCTGCTGGGCACGCAACACCAGGTCGTACAGCTCGCGCTGCCAGTCCGCGGCCTTGTCGAGCACGTAGGTGCGGGTCATGTCGGAGTGGTAGCCGCCGACCTGCGCCCCGAAGTCGAGCTTGACGAAGTCGCCGGAGGCCAGCACCGCGTTCGTCGGCCGGTGATGCGGGATCGCCGAGTTGGCGCCCGCGGCGACGATCGTCTCGAAGGAGATGCCGTCGGCGCCGTGGTCGAGCATGCGGGACTCGAGGTCGCGGCCCACCTCCTTCTCGGTGCGGCCGGGGCGCAGGCCCCCGGCGGCGATCAGGTCCGCCAGCGCCCGGTCCGCCGCGGTGCACGCCGCGCGCAGCAGCCCGATCTCGTGTTCGTCCTTGACCGCCCGCAACTGCTCGACGAGTCCCGGCGCAGCGGTCAACGTCACCTTGCTGCCGAGCCCGGACCAGCGAGCGTGTTCGTCGACGGTGACCGTGTGGCTTTCGAAACCCCAGCCTGCCGCGTGTGTCCCGGCGGAGGCGATGAGGTGGTCGGCACTGGCGCGTGCGATGACCGCGCGCAGGTCCGGGACCTGTTCGGCGATCTGCGTGACGTACCGGCCGTCGGTGCAGACGACGGTCCGCGATTCGTCGGCGTCGTCGGTGCTGACCAGGAGCGCGGCGTTGGACCCGGTGAATCCGGTGAGGTAGCGGATGTTGAGCAGGTTCGTCACCAGCAGCGCGTCGAGTCCGCGGTCGGCGAGGACGGCGCGCAGCGCGGCGCGGCGGGAGGCATGATCGGCGGCCATCGAACCAACCTACCCCGACGATTCGTGGCCGGTCACAGGACGACGGGCCGGTTTCGGGTGTGGGCCGAGACACACTTTTGCCGTGACAGACGTTACTCTCGGATACATGAAACCCTGGTTGACTCGCGGGCTCGGCCTGACCCTCGTGCATGTGCTCGTCCGCGTCCTGCTGGGCGCGGCGCTCGTCCAGTGGCCCCTGCAGGGATCGGTCCTGAGGTGGGGTGGTCTGCTCGTCGTGCTGTTCGCGGCCCTGATCTGGGGCGGCATCGACGGGATCCGGGATCGGCGCGCGAATCCCGATCCGGATCGCGGCGCGGATCTGACGATGCTGTGGCTGAAGGCGGGCGCGGTCACGGGTCTGCTCGGCGGGTTCCTCACGTGGCTCGTCGATGCGGTCACCGCGATCCCGGTCGGTGTCAAGTCGCTGTTCTTCGAGCTCACCTCCGGCGCGGCGTTCACCGTGCTGCTGGTGTTCCTGCCCGCGATGGCGGCCGTGACCGTCGGCCGCTTCCTGGTGCGAGACGAGCAGGCGAGGCCGGTCGAGCAGCCCGCCGCGGAACCGGCGCCGGTGGGGGCTGCGGTCGGGGCCGACAGGGCGTGGAGCAGCGACGACTCCCCCACCGAGGTGTTCCCGGCCGTCGACCCGAAACGGGACGGCACGGCCTGACCGGCATACATCGGCTCTCCCACTTTCCGCGGGCCGCCGCGACCACGATGGTCGCGGCGGCCCGCGGCCGTCCGCACCGGTCGCACCGGTCGCACCGCTGAGTTTCCGGCTCGGGACGGGTCTGTCCTCATGCGACCCCACCGCTCCGAGAACCGAGGTGCCCGATGACCGAAATGCTCGATCTCGATCCCGCCGCCCGCACGATGACCCGGGTGATCGCCGGGATCCGCGACGACCAGCTCACCGCCCGCACACCGTGCCGGGACGCCACGCTCGGCGACCTCCTCGACCACGTCGGCGGCCTGTCCGTGGCGTTCACCGCCGCGGCGACCAAGGAGTTCGGGGAGATCACAGCGCGTCCGCCGGCGCCGAGCGCCGCCAACCTGGGCGACGACTGGCGCACGCGCATCCCCGCGCAGGTCGCGGCGCTCGCGCAGGCGTGGCACGATCCCGCCGCGTGGACCGGAACGACGCAGGCCGCCGGGCTGGACCTGCCCGGCCGGATCGCGGGACTCGTCGCGCTCGACGAGCTCGTGATCCACGGTTGGGACCTCGCGGCCGCGGCGGGCCTGCCCTACACCTGCGACGATGCGGCGGTGGCGGCCTGCACGGCGTTCGCGTCGACCGTCACCCCGGAGCAGCGGGCCGAAGGTGGCCTGTTCGGTCCGGTGGTGGAGGTTGCGGAGGATGCGTCCGCGCTCGATCGGCTGCTCGGGCTCACCGGCCGTGACCCGTCCTGGACGCCACCGCGCAACGGCTGACCCGGGCCGACCTGCATCACCCGCTGTGAGCTGTCACAATTGATGGCCATGAGCGCTAAGACCAAGAACTCTGCCGCGCTCGCGTTGGGCGCGCGGGTGACGATTCGATCCGGCTCCGGCCACGCAGCACCGGAACACGGTGCGATCGTCGCCGACTACGGCGAGGCCGCGGCGCTGGTCGCCGACGACCTCGGCCGCGACTGGGCCCCGGTGCGCCGGTGGGCGGTCGCGCTCGACGACGGTCGGCTCGTCTTCGCCGACGACGCAGACCTCGAGCTCGAGACCTCCCCGAAGGGCGCCGGCACCGCGTCGTAGGCCCCGGCGCGCCCGCCCTCGTGGGTTCGGATCGGCGGTGCTCTACGAGGTGTGCATACGGCGTAGGGGTGGCACGATCGATTGTGGAGATCGTGACGTCGACGTGACGTTCGGCTCCCGAACAGGAAGTTGGGCAAGATGGCGCAGGGCACCGTGAAGTGGTTCAACAGCGAGAAGGGTTTCGGATTCATCGCTCCCGATGACGGGGGCGCCGATCTTTTCGTCCACTTCTCCGAGATCCAGGGCAGCGGCTACCGCTCGCTGGAAGAGAACCAGCGGGTGGAATTCGAGGTCGGGCAGGGACAGAAGGGGCCGCAGGCCCAGCAGGTCCGCGCCCTCTGACAAGTCCGCGAACGCCGAAATTCGGGGTGCATCCCACGTGGGTGCGCCCCGATGGCGTTGCGCCCCGGCGATCTAGGGGGCCAGCGGCACGAACGGCAGAATTTCGTCCCCGTAGGGTCCGACCGTTCCCGCACTGGCCTCGGGCACCTCGTTCCACGCCCCGGGCAGGTCACGCAGCGGTTCCGACACCACGAGGCGCGCCCTCGGTCCGAGTTTCGCGAGCACCTCCACCTCCGGGTGCAGGGCACGCAGCGTCGTCATGTCGGTGGAGTAGTACAGCGACCGCGACTGCACCTGGCTCGAATAGCGGAAGAACCACATCGAGGTTCCATCCGATGTCGCGACCGTCATCTGCACCGGGTTCTCGATGCCGTGCGCGCGGGCGGTCTTCTCGACGAAGCCGACCGCCCGGCCGACGGCGCCGAGCGGGTCGTCGGTCAGTCCGAACGTCAACGCGAGGTAGAACAGCGCCTCCGAATCGGTCGATCCCATGATCTCCGTGTACAGCTCCGCCTCCACCGCGAGCAGCAGTTCCCGCTTGATCTTCCGGTAGTCCACGATCTCGCCGTTGTGCATCCACAACCAGTTGCCGTACCGGAACGGATGGCAATTGCTGCGCTGGACCGGCGATCCCGTCGACGCACGCACGTGCGCGAAGAACATGCCGCTGCGGATCTGGCTGGCGAGTTCCCTCAGATTGCGGTCGTTCCAAGCAGGTTCGATGCTCTTGAACAGCGCCGGCCGGGGCCCTTCTCCGTACCAGCCGATGCCGAACCCGTCCCCGTTCGTGGTCGTCGCGCCGAGCTGCGAGTGCAGACTCTGATCGATGAGCGAGTGCACCGGCCGGAACAGCAGGTCCTCGGCGAGGATCGGCTCACCGGAATATGCCATCCATCTGCACACATCTCCATTGAAACAGAGTGCTCCGCGCCGACCCCGCGTTTCCGAGCGCCGACCCCGGCTTTTCCGAGCGCGACCCCCGGCTTTTCCGAGCGAACGGTACATTCGGTCGATCTGCGGGCTGTTGCGAAATAGCCGAAAGTCCGCGACCGCGAACCACAGCGCCGGTCCCGGGGCGGGGTCTCCCGCCCCGGGACCACCGCTTCACACGACGGCCGGCAACCCGCCCCCACCGACCATGGTGAGGATCTTGCCGATGTTGTGCACCGCAGCATGGAAACTCCACTCACCGCGGGCCCGGGTCAGTCCCCGCCCGGTGAACCGCCGGAACCTCAGATTGTGTTTGGCATGCCCGAACGGGGTCTCCGCAATGTGAGAACGCTTGCGGTAGGTGGCAATTCCCTCCTCGGTGCGCAACCGGTGGGCCATCGCCTCGACCGGTCCGGCATCGGCGGGCGGCGGCCCGGACGCGGGTGTGTGCCGGGTCGCGTGTTCGAGGTGACGGGCCTTGCCGCGGGCGATCAACCGGTCCGGTCCCGGCGCGGTGATGTTGGCCTCGGAGAAGTACCCGGCATCGGCGAGCAGCACCCCGATCCGATCCCCACCGCCACCATCACCGTCGTTGGTGTCGCTGCGGGCGGCGGTGATCTTCTCGGCGGCGGTCACCGCGGCCTGCATCATCGGCACGAACGTCGGCGCATCGGTGGGATTGGCGGCCACCGACACCGCCATGATCAACCCGTCACCGCTGGTAACGGCCTGACAGTTGAACCCCTGCAGCCAGCCACCACCGCGCAGCGGTTGCAGCCCGGACTCCGGGTCGGTGGTGTTGACCATCCGCTCGGTTCGATCCGTCGGCAGCATCCGGCCGTGCGGCCGCAGCCTCGGCCGCGGCCGTGACGCGAGCCAGACGTGCCCGAGCCTTGATCACTTTCGGGTCCTGCTCGGCCGGCCGGATCACCCAGCCACCACACCGCTGCCCGTTCGCTGCGGCCTCGGCGAGGCGCTGCCGATACCGGTCTGTTTTCGCAGCATGGGCAGCCAGTGTTTTCTCCAGGGCCAGTTCCGCGGCGGCCACCGCCGCGCCGGCCGGTGGGGACCCCATCGGCATCTGCCCGTCGCGTGCCTGCTCGAGATACAGGCGTGCGGAGCTGTCCTTGTCCGCTCGGGCCTGCGCTTCGGCGGCGCGGGCCCGGTCGAGTGCGGCGATCGCCTCGCTGATCCGCGCTGCCCGCGACCGCGGATCGGTCAACGACGGCGGGACCGAACCCGGGCCGTGGCGCTCGTCGTCGAGTGGTTCGTCCTCGGCGGCATCGGTGGCCGCGTGCGCGGCCACCGCGGCCGCCGCCAACGCCCGGGCGTGGTCGGCGGCTTCGGCGCGTACCGCCGATTCGGTGCGATTGGCGCCGGCCGAGGCGTTCGAAGCGATCTTGACCGAGTCCAACGCGATCGTTTCCAGCCGGCCCAGCCCCAGGGCTGCGGCCAGCAGCAGAACCTGCGTGAACAACTCCTCGCACGCGGTGGCGTGGGTCTTGCGGAACCGGGAGATCGTCACGTGATCGGGGATGTCCTGGGCGCAGATCACCCGGTAGGCGACGTCCTCGGCGCACAGTCGTTCGATGCGGCGGGAGGACCGTTCGCCGCGGGACCATGCCCACACCAGCAGGGTCAGCAGCATGTCGGGGTGGTAGCCGGCCCGGCCGGCGCCGCCGGTCTTGGCGTTGCGGTGGAATGCGGTGGTGTCGATCCGGTCGATGATGTCGATGACCGTCCACACGGGATGATCGGCGCCGAGCCAGTCGCGCATGTCCGGTGGGATCAGGAACTGTTGATCGCGGTCGACGGGTCGACATCCTTTGGCCACCAACAGATTCTACACAAAGCCGCAGGTCGGCCCCGCCACGTCACGGCGAGACCGACCCGCGATTCTGCAACAGCCCGTCTGAGGAGACGAACGGTACATTCGCTCGGATAGGACGCCGGGACCCGAGGCCGGAACCACGCTCCTGCAACGTTTCACCGAACTCCCCCGCGAACCCGGCGCCCGGCGTGCCTAATGGGATCACACCGTCGACGACGCGGGGGTTCGCATGTCGAAGAAGTCGGAGCAACGCACTGCCCTGGTTGTATCCGGTGCCGGCGCGCGAGGTGCGTACGAGGCGGGTGCCGTCCAGGCCCTGCTTCCCGTACTCGCACCCGACGAGGTGGTTCCGCCGATCCTGGTCGGGACCAGCGCCGGGGCGTTGAACGTGGCCGGCTTGGCGGCCTATGCCGATCTCGGCGGCGAGCAGGCAGCCAAGGAGGTGGTCGCGGCGTGGAGCGGGGCCGAGCTGACGGACGTGTTCTCCCCGATCGGCACTCTGCTGCGGACCGGCGGTTCGACGCTCGGCAGGCTGATCGGGCTTCCGGTTCCTCCTCCCGCCGGGCTTCTCGACACGTCGCCGATGCGAGCGTCGCTCGAGGCACTGGTTCCCTTGGATCGGCTTCACGAGAACATCCGCGCGGGCAAGGTCCGAGCGGTGGCCGTGGCCACGACCTCGCTGGCCACCGGAGGAACCGTGGTGTTCGTCGAGCACGCCGACGACGTATGTCTTCCCGGCTACGACGCGCACCGCAACATTCGATATGTCTCGACCACCCTCGGCGTCGATCACCTGCTCGCGTCCGCTGCGATCCCGATCCTCTTCCAACCTGTCGAGATCACCGGCGAAAACCGGGGTTTGTACATCGACGGCGGTCTCCTGCTCAACACACCCATCAAACCGGCTCTCGAATTGGGAGCAGAGCGGATCGGAGTGGTCGCGTCCCATCCGCAGGAGCGGCTGCCACTGCCCTCCGGGTCCCCCGCCCAGGCAAATCCGCCCGACATCCTCGGCACCGCCGCGCTGTCGCTGCGCGCAATCCTCACGGACCGCATGATCGACGACCTGTGGACGCTGCGTAACCGCAATGGCACGAAAGGCTACCGCGCCGTCGATGTCGTCTTCGCCGGGCCGACCCTGCAGGAGACCAGCAAGATCGACCGTCTCGCAAAGGACGCGTTCGACTCGATGCTCGGCCTGTGGGGCCGTGTCCGCCACCCGATGGAGACAACCCTGATGAGTTTGATGAGCGACGTTCGACCTGGCCACGACGAGCTGCTGAGCTACACCATGTTCGACTCGAAATTCACCGGGCCCGCCGCGGACCTCGGCAGCAAGTGCACGCCGCAATCCTCGTGACACAGGCCGACTTCTCGTGAAACAGCCCGGCGATACTCACCGAACGACGAGTGAAGTTCACCGACCCGGCCCGGTCGAATACGACCCTGCAGGTCCACGGTTCGGGCGCGCCGGTGCACTGGTTGCTCGCACACCCGTCGAATGATCTCGCCATCCGACGAGCACCTTGTGCAGAGTCTCGGCGCCGTGCAACGGTTCCGGAGCTGCAGGCAGGTCGGCGGGGTAGATGAGAAACGGCGTGCTCTGCGGTCCGCCCATGCCGCCGTGCGAGCCGACCTGCTCCTCGAACGCCGCGACCTCGTCGGTTTCCGGCCAGTACATGCCGCCGACCATGATGTCGGCCACGTTGTCGAAGGCGTCGGTGCGTCGGATCTTCGCCAGCGCATCGGGGCCCATCACCGCGAGAGGGTCCCGGCCGGTGACTTCGCCGGTCGTCACGTCGACCTTGCCGCCGGACCCCAGCACCACGGATCCGCCGGGTGCGGCGACGAGCAGGAACCCGATTCCGGGATGCTCGCGAAGCGCGGTGAGCAGCCCGGGATGGGCGGCCTCGATGGCGTCGACATCGGCGCGTCCCGGCAGGTGCGGAAAGTAGATCAGACCGAGGTTGCCCGAGCCGAGCACGATCGGCTCGCCCGTGGGAGGACGCGCCTCCTCGTCGGCTGCCGACGCGTGCATGCTGGCCGCCGCGTAGGCACGGCCCTCCGCCCCGGGCTTGGGGGAGGCGGTGGCAGCGCGCTCGTGCCGGTGCCGACCTTCCGCGGACGGCTCGCCCTGCGTGGTCAGCCGGGCAACCAACTCCCCCAGGGTCTCCCCGTAGCGTTGCCGGAAGGTGGCGCCCTGACTCTGCCCGTGGTCCGACAGCACGACGACGCGGTAGCGCCGGTCCGCCTGCTCCGTCACAGCGAGCAGCATCTCGACGATCTCGTCGAGCTTGGTCAGCACCGCGAGGGTCTCGGGCCGGGAGATTCCGGAGTGGTGCGAGACTTCGTCGTATCCGATCAGGTCGACGTAGACGATGCTGCGCCCCTTGATCAGATCCCCGACCACCGCGGCGGCGGTGACGTCGGTGGCGAGGACGGTCGCGAAGGCCCGCACGAACGGATACACCCCTCCCCGCGAGACCCGCGGCTGGATGTCCTTCCGCTTCTGCCGCAATGCCTGACGCAGCTCCCGCTGGAGTTCCGCGAACATTCGGATGAACGTGCGCAGCGCGCTCGCCGGGTCGGCGAAGTAGTCGCTGTAGCCGGCGCCGGCGCCGAGACGGGCACCGCGCATGCGGCTGACGACGAGCACGTTGTCGTGCGCACCGCCGGTGAACAGGTTGCCGCGGCTCGCACCGTCGTGCGCGAGCAGACCCGGAATCTCGGCCCGTTCGAGTTCGCGCTGCTCGTTGTCGGCGGGGTTACTGAACACCGAGATGCGCCCGGTCGTCTTGTCGTACCAGCGGAAAGCCGGCACGTTGTGGTTGGAACCGTGCAGCACCGCCAGCTGGGTCGCCCCGGTCTGGCTGCTCCAGTCGGTGTGCCACGGGACCAGCCGGTGGGTCTCGCGCACCAGCTTCGCCAGCCCGGGCGTCACGCCGTCGGCGATCGCGCGCCGCAACACGTCGTAACCCAGCCCGTCGATCTGGATGCACAACAGCCCCGGATCCGCGTCCACGAGAGCAGCGTTGCGTCGCAAGCGGAACCGGTTCCGGCGCACCTGCATCAACCGGTACGCGGTATCGGAGCGGGACGCGATCGCACCCGAGACCACAGAGGTGACCAGCGAGACCACCGCTGCCAGAACGACCGCATCGCGCGGCTCGTCCACCGTGGCGACCGGCACCAGGTTCAGCGTCAACAGCATGATCGCGCCGCCTGCGAGGAACACCCCGACGAACAGCAGCACGGGGCCGATCCACGACATGAAGCGCATCGTCAACGGCCACAGTGCCGCGTTGAGGATGCCGAACACCAGCGCGACCACCAGCGCGGCAGGAAGCGTCGGCAGCGGAGCAAAGCTCGACGGATCCAGGGTGACGCCGCGGAGGATGCGGTCCAGCACGAGAACCGCGAACGCCGACGATCCCCAGAGCACGAGGAATTCGACGAGTATCCGCAACACCCCGCCCACCGTGCGCATCGCACTCCCTCTCGTTGTCTGGAATCGTAAGGGGCGTGAGCGCGCCGCCGGGTGGGAATACCGCCGCGTCCGGGATGCGCTGGCTCGGGCACGCCAGCACGCTGATCGTGGACCGCGGTACGGTCGTCCTGACCGATCCGGTGCTCACCGACCGCGTCGCCCACCTGCGCCGCCGGCGGGGGCCCACCCCCCTCGGCTTCCGCACGCGCCACCCGGACGTCGTCCTGCTCTCGCATCTGCACGCCGACCACACCCATCTACCGTCGCTGCGGCTGCTCGACCCGGACGTTCCGATCGTGGTCCCGTGGCGGGCGATGGACGGCCTACCCGCGTTGCGCCGCTTCGGCGACCGCCTGGTGCCCCTGCGGCCCGGCGACGAAACACGCATCGGCGCGGTCACCGTGCGCGCCGTGCCCGCACATCACGACGGTCGACGCTGGCGACGTGGACCGCAGCTCGCGCCTGCGGTCGGATACGTGGTCGAAGGCGACCGGCGGACCTACTTCGCCGGCGACACCGATCTGTACCCGGGGCTGGAAGACCACGTCGGCCCGGGGGTGGACCTCGCGCTGCTACCCGTCGGGGGCTGGGGTCCCACACTCGGCGACGGTCACCTCGACCCGCCTCGAGCCGTGGTCGCCGCGCGGCTGGTGGAGGCAGCCCTGGCGGTGCCGATCCACTACGGCACGCTGTGGCCGATCGGCTTCGACGCCGTGCGCCCCCGGTCGTTCTTCGGACCCGGCGCCGAGTTCGTCCACCATGCCGAGCGCGCGGGGCTCATGGCCGTGGAGTTGCGTCCGGGTGACGCGCTCGGCGGATCGGACGGCGGGCACGGTTCGTCCGGAACGCATCGCCGCTAGGCCGTGTTTCAAAAGCCCGCTGCCTCACAACCACTGACCGATCGCAGCGACCTGGACGGTGGCCAGGTACCGCACCGCGAGCTTGTCGTAGCGCGTGGCCACCGCCCGGAACTGCTCGAGTTGGTTGATTCCGCACTCGACCGCATGCCGTTGCCGGTACACGTCTCGATCGAACGCCGGAGGTCGCCCACCACCGGAACCTCGGTTGCGGCGGTGGGCGAGCTGGTCGGACGGGATCGCGATCGTGGCCTTGATCCGTCGTCGCCGCAGATAGAGGCGGTTCGCGCGAGAACTGTAGGCCTTGTCCGCCAGCACCCGCTCCGGACGTGTCCGCGCCCGGCCGCGTGCTGATGCGCCCGCATGACGGTCGAATCGACGCTGACGTCCCAGACGATCCCGCCGGATGCGTCGGCCACGGTCTGCAGTGCGGTCAGGACCCGGGCGCACACTCCGCCGCGTTGCCAGCGCCGGAACAGGCCGTACACGGTTTGCCAGGGCGCTAAACCCAGATACCGGAGACCTCACTCATTCCACGACTGCGACACCCCTTTCCGGCGGGAACGCGGTTCAAGATCACTTTTGAAACACGGCCTAAGCCCTACCGGCGCCGGGGTCGGCGCCGGCGGGGCTTGGGTGAGGTGGTGTCAGTAGAGGTTGTCGAGCTTGTCGAGATCGGCACCTTTGGTTTCGCGGCTGGTGGCCACGGCGAGCACGGCGATGGAGTGGTGGCGCTCGTTCACTCGCAGGAACCGGATCTTCAGACGTGCACCGTTGATGGTCTCGTCGATGTAGTCCGACAGGCGGGCGTCGAAGACCGTGTCGTAGTAGCCCCGGAGTTGATGGGGTCGGGTGGAGGTGATCGCCACGTGTCCCAGTCCTGCAGCGCCGGTGACGAATCCGGCGGTGCTCATCACCAGCGGTTCGGTGGTGTGGCGGGGCCGGGTGAAGATTTCCTGGGCGATGCCTTTCGGGCCGGGGAACCGCAGCAAGCGTTCGACCCCGCGCAGCGCGGTCTCCTCGTCGGTGCCGTCGGTGACCGGGACTCCGCGATTGCGTACCCGTGCCACGACCCGGTCGAACGATTCGTGATCGTCGATCTGCCAACCGAGGGCGGTGACGTCCTCGGCCGGCCCGCGCTGGAGCAGGAAGCGGCATTGGTGGTCGTCGAGCCGAAACCGCATGGCCTGGTTCGACAATCGGTCGACGTGCATGCCGATGGCGTCGCGGCCGAAGCGGTGCCAGTCGGTGAACTTGTCGGTTTCGATGACGATGTAGCCGAGGTGGACGGATCCGAACAGGGTGTCGATGCTGGTCATCGGGCGCTCCCGGTGAGGAAGGCCGCGGTGACGGCGTTGAAGAAGCCGGCGCGTTCCCACTGCACCCAGTGCCCGATGTTGGCGGTGAGCAGCAGGTCGCAGTTCGGCAAGGTCTTGGCCAGGGTCGGGCCGCCGCTGGGACGGTTGACCTTGTCGTCGGCGCCCCAGATCACCAGCGTCGGGGTCTGCAGGGTGCGCAGTCGGCGGTCGCGGGTGAAGTCCATGCGCCACAACGTGTGCAGGGCCCCTGGTCCGGAGGGGCGCTGCAGCGGCGGAGGCGCGATCACGCCGGGGTCGATGCTCGACCGGTAGCGTTCGTCGATCACCTCATCCGGGATCGCGGTGCCATCGAAGACCAGATAGGTGCGGATGAAGGTGGCGAGTTTCTCGCGCGAGGGCCCCTCACCGGTGTAGTAGGACAACAACGCGCGCAGTCCGGGGGTGGGCAGGGCCCGGGTGGTGCCGATACCGCCGGGGCCCATGAGGACCATCTTCTCGACCCGCTCCGGGCTGTCGAGCGCCAGACGCAGCGCGCACGCTCCGCCGTAGGAGTTGCCGACCAGGTGGGCGCGGTCGAGGTCGAGGTGGTCGAGCAGACCGCGGATGTGGTCGGCGAGATAGCCGAAGGGGTCCGACCCGTCCACTCCCTTGCTGGAGCGTCCGTAGCCGGGCAGGTCCGGCACGATCACCCGGAAATGTTCGGAGAGCGCGTCGATGTTGCGCGAGTAGTTCGCCACACCGGAGGCGCCGGGCCGCCGCCGTGCAGCAGCAACACCGCCGGTCCGTGTCCGGTTTCGGCGACGAGGATGTCCTTCCCGTCGACGGAGACGGTGCGTTCGGTCAATGCAGCGCGGGTCATACGAGGGTCTCCATGTCGTCGGAACAGGTCGGGGCGGTGGTCTTCATGCCGGCCGGGGGTGGAGGCAGAGGACTGTCGGCGCCGGCAGCGGCGTAGATGACCTTGTCGGGGCGCAGCGCGAGGGCGGTGGCGCCTTTGTTGCGCATCCACTGCATCAGGGAGCCGTCGATGTCGACGAGGGCGTCGGGGGCCGGTGCGGTGCCGGGGCCGGTGATCCGTACGACCGGCACGCCCACGGTGTGCCAGCCCGGCCAGGATCCGGCGGCGCCGAGGTGCTATTGATGGATCGATCGGCGGCGGCGGCGGCGAACCGACCACATCAGAATCCCCGGGCCGTGGTCGTGTCCGCGGTGCGTCCTCGATCGCTGGGGGTGTTACCGGACACGGACTGGCAGCGGATATCCGTGGCGGCTGTGATCGACTCGCACCCACCGCTCGAAGTTTGGGAGCAAACCGAGTGGGTATGTGAAGGCGGTGACGGCGAACGAGCATCTGCAGGCAGGGCACTCCGGCACGGCGGGTGAGCAGGTCTCGGTGCTGCTGATCGCGGATCCGGGTGAACCCGCGGCTCTTGCCGAACGCATCGCAGAGTACCTGCCGGAACGCCTGCGCAGCCCTGACCGGGTCGAGCGTCGGTGGACGACCTGCGTGCGCCGGAAACCCTACATCCCCGACGAGCAAGCGGATTTCGCCGAGGTCATCGACACGGTCGATCCGTCCTCCGAAGAGGAAGACATCGTCGTGTACCTCACCGATCTGCCGCGCCGCGAGGACACCTTGCCGGTGGTGGCCGACGTCAGCGCCGACCACAAATTCGCGCTCATCTCCGTCGCCGGAGTGGGCGGCGTCCACATCGAGCGCCGCGTCCGTACCGTCACCGAACTCGCGATCGCCCGCGTCCTCGGCGAGCCAGAACTCATGCCCACCGGCGCGGACCGGCGGTTCCCGTCTGCGCAGATCAAGGGCGGGATCCGGTACTTTGCGCCCACGGGACTGCGGCGACTGCGGTTGTTGTCGGGGATGGTGCGGGCCAACCGGCCGTGGCGGCTGGTCACCGGCCTGTCGAAGGTGCTTGTCGGTGCCTTCGCCACGGGTGCGATCGCGCTGGCCACCAACACGATCTGGTTGTTCGCCGACACCATGGGCCCATGGCGTATGAGTGCGGCCACGGTCCTGTCGATCGTGGCGATGATTCTCTGGCTGATCCTCGATCACGAACTCTGGGAGCGACCGAAGTCGCCGGAGGAGCGTGATCGTTCGGTGCTGTACAACACCGCGACCGTAGTCACCCTGGTCATCGGCGTGATCGTCCTCCACTTGGCCCTGTTCGGCCTGCTGCTGTTCACCGCGTGCCTGACTCTTCCCCCGGAACTGTTGTCCCGCATTCTCGGGCACGGGGTGGGTTTTTCCGACTATCTCACGCTCGCCTGGCTCCTGGCGTCCATCGCGACCATCGGTGGGGCACTCGGGTCGGGTCTCGAGGACGACGCCGCCGTCAGAGAGGCGGCATACGGAGTCCGGCAGCGGCAACGCATCGAGAACACGCAACAACCGTCGAACGAGGCGGGATGATCGCAGCGACCGGTGAGGGCTGGCCGGTCCAGGTTTGTGGTTTTGAGTCCTTGCATCCCGCGGGGCTGCCACTTCCTCAGCCACCTACCCTCTCACTTCCTCAACCCTGTGCGCGGTTCGCTGGTGGGCGGTGAGCAGAAGGTGAGGTCGAGGTCGCGGTTGTCGCGGGCGACACCGGGGGTGTGATCGTGGGCGACGTCGTTGTCTCCGAGCTACCACACGCGGACACCACGATTGCCATTGCGAACACAGCCGCACCCCCCACAGTCTTCACGACCACTACACCGCAACTCACCCCGCGCGTTACCACCGAGGCGCTCACCGCGCCGCTCACACAGCGCTATCTCACGCAGGGCGGTGACACCGCCGACCTCGGCGAGTGCATCCCGGAACCAACGTTGCTGCTCGATGAGCAGGTGATTTCCTGGACCCGACGGCCACGATGTCGGAAGGCGCGACGATCCTCGAGTTGATGCTTCCGGCATACATTCTCGGCACGGTCGTGCTGGCCGCGCCGCTCTTCGCATTGGTGCTCGCTCGCCGAACTGCCGAAACCGAGGTCAACGAAGCGATCGCCACGTGGAGCTCAGAAATCAACGATGCTGTCCCCTACCCAGGCGACCGAGAGGAGGCCACAGTCGGACTTGATACTCGTCGTGATGTTCCGCGTCTACCTGCCGACCCCCTTCGCAAGGGAACTGAGCACGTAGTGCCACCCGAGCGAGTGCGGTAACCGCCTCTCTGGTGAAGGACCCGCCGTTCGGCGGTTCCTTCACCAGACTCCCGGCACACGGGTGGCAGTCGAGCGAACCGTATGGCCTTACATGTGGGTGCCGGCACCTACCGCCCACACCGGCGGCCCTACAGATCACGCACGATACACAAAGGCCAGTTCCGCTTCGAGTATTCTTCGCGGGCAGTGACATTCGCCGAGTTGACTGCTGTCACTGGTGATCAGTGTGCGATGTACTTCGTGTCGAGGTACTCGCCGATGCCTTCGACGGATCCTTCGCGGCCGAAGCCGGATTCCTTCACCCCTCCGAAGGGTGCGGCCGCGTCGGCGATGATGCCTCGGTTGATCCCGACCATGCCGGTCTCGAGTGCGTTGGCGACTCGGGACGCTCGGTCGAGATTCTGGGTGTAGAAGTACGCTGCGAGTCCGTATTCGGTGTTGTTCGCCGCCGCGATCGCTTCGTCCTCCGTGTCGAAGGTGGTGATCGCGGCAACCGGACCGAAGATCTCCTCACGCAACAGACGCGCGTCGGGACTCACGCCGTCGAGAACTGTCGGGGCGTAGAACGTTCCCGGCTCGTCGGGACGGCCACCGCCGAGGCGGATACGTGCACCCTTCGCGACGGCGTCTTCGACCAGAGCATCGACGGTGGCGCACTGTTTCGCGGTGATCAGCGGTCCGATGTCGGTTCCCGCTTCGAGGCCGTGCCCCGTGCGCAATGCACCGATGCGTGCCGTGAACTTCTCGCCGAATTCTTCTGCGACGCTCCGTGCGACGTGGAATCGGTTGGCCGCTGTACATGCTTGGCCGCCGTTGCGGAATTTTGCTGCCATCGCGCCGTCGACCGCTGCATCGACGTCGGCGTCGTCGAACACGAGGAACGGGGCATTGCCTCCGAGCTCCATCGACGTCCGCAGAAGACGGTCCGCTGATCGACGAACCAGCAGCTTGCCGACACCAGTGGACCCGGTGAACGTGATCTTGCGCAGATCGGCGCTGTCGATCAGTGGTCCGGTCAGTGCCGCGGCATCGGAGGTGGGCAGAATCGACAACACACCATCGGGCAGACCCGCATCTGCGAAGATCTGGCCGACCAGCAGCATCGTCAGTGGCGTTTCGGCCGCGGGCTTGACGATGATCGGACAGCCGGCGGCCAGTGCGGGACCGATTTTGCGCGTGGCCATGGCCAGCGGAAAGTTCCAGGGGGTGATGGCCAGTACCGGCCCTACCGGTTCTCTGGTGACGACAATGGTGCCGGTTCCCGACGGGGACGGCGAGATTCGCCCGTTGATACGGGTCGCTTCCTCAGCAAACCAGTGCAGGAATGATGCGCCGTATTCGACCTCCCCATACGCTTCGTGGAGCGGTTTGCCCATCTCGAGAGTGATGGTGCGCGCGAAGTCGTCTGCCCGTTGGTGGATGAGTTCGAATGCGGTGCGCAAGATTTCGCCGCGTCGACGCGATGGGGTCCGCGCCCAGTCCCTTTGCGCGGTGGTGGCGTGTTCGAGAGCTCGGAGTCCGTCTTCAGGTGCGGCGTCGGCGACGTGTGCAATCGCGATACCGGTCGCGGGGTCCTCCACGGAAAAGGTGGTGCCGGTAGACGAATCGACGAGCTTTCCACCGATCCAGAGTTGGGTCGGGACGCCCGCGGGGAGAGTATGGGTCATGGCTCCTGCCGAGTGTGTGGAGGTTCGACGCCGCGCCGCCTAGTCGGCGACACAGGGCATCGGAGGCGATTCCGTCGCTCGGGTGTGGCCACCTTCATTCAGCGATCACACCCGAGCGAGCGGCGGATGCTACCTGGTGGTGACGGTCTTGCCGGCCTTGTCCTGAAGGACTTCGAGAGCCCGGATGAGGTAACCGCGGAAGACAGCGTGGTTTTCGCTCATCGGGAAGTGGCCGATCTCCTTCATTTCGATGAACTCGGCGTTCGGGATCTGCGCCGCGGTGCGTGCACTGTCCTCGGGGGTGGTGAGGTAGTCGTAGTCGCCGGTCAGCATCACGACCGGGCACCGGTCACCGTCGATGTCTGCGAGCTTTCCGCGCAGGTCGTGATCGACCGAGTAGAAGTGCAGGTCACCGCGGAAGGACTCGGAGCCCTGGCTGTAGTAGAACCAGGTCTTCCAGCGGTCCGTCTCCGGCGACTGCGGGGCCATGAGGTCCCATACGCCGCTGGCGCAGACCTGTGCTGCGTTGGCGTGTGGATGCTGCCACCAGTCGAGGTAGAAGCCGGGCGAGTAGTCGGCGCCCTCGACGGGAATGACGCCGGCGAAGCGGTCGGGGTGACGAAGCGCAAGCTGCAGTGCGATGTTCCCACCGAAGGAGGAGCCCATGAAGATGGGGTTCTCGAGTTCGAGCGCGTCGCACAGCGCCACGATGAAGTTGGCGAAGTGGTCCGCGGAGAGCTGGTACTCCTCGGTCCACCATTCGGTGTTCTCCGGCGGATCCGACTTGCCGTGCCGCGGCAGGTCGTAGGCGATGACACGGTAGTTCTCGGTGATCTCCTCGTCTTCGAGGAGACCGCGCCACTGGTGGTTGTGGCATCCGGCGGTGTGCTGGCACACGAGGGGTTGCCCGGTGCCGTTTTCGAGGTAGAAGACCTTGTACAGCAGTCCGTCGACGTCGACGTCGACGTAGTGGCCGGTGACCGGGGAAATCTTGCTCATCAGTGTTCCTTACGGCTCAAAGGGGGTGGGAGGATCAGACCGGGACGCCGACGGTGCGCAGAAGCTCGATCTGGCGGGTGAGACACCGCAGGTTCTGCATCAGCACCAGAATGTCGCCTTCGAGCTTCATGTCGCGCTGGAAGCTCGCCGCCCAGATGCCGTGGTACATCGGGGCGGGCACCGGGACGCCGAAGTTGCGCCAGGTGTCCGCGCTGGCACGCAGCGCGAACTGATACGGCACATCCAGCGGACCGGGGTCGATCGCGATGTCCACCACGTTGCCGCGGCTCATCTGGACGACGAACGTGTGGTCGGTCATGTCGAGCAGGTACGAGCAGGTGAAGTACTTGCCGTGCGCCTGGATCTCGGGGTCGGCGTTGTTCGCCTCGGTGAACGAGGCAGCCCAGTCGGCCGTGTCGAGGGCACGCGTAGTGACGGTCATGTGGGATTCCTTCGATGAGGGAGACAGCGAGGCCGAGTGCGAGCACTCGCTCCGGTATGCCGACCCGAATCCGAGAAAGTGCTGCACTCCCGGATGCCGCGCCGGCCATGACAGCCATCACACCTCGTGTCCGCCGGGTGCGTCCAATACCTATCCGGCCCGGATCGATAGGCAACGACTACTGGTCTCCTCCGGCGGCATTGTCTAGCCTCGGAACCATGCAACCCCAGCTCGACCTGCGACTTCTGTCCTATTTCGTGGCAGTTGCCGAAGAGCTGCACTTCGGGCGCGCAGCCGCCCGCCTGCACATCGCTCAACCCTCCCTGAGCGTGCAGATCCGCAAGCTCGAGCAGAACCTCGGCGCAGTGCTACTGCTGCGCAGCAGCAGACATGTCGAACTGACCCCCGCCGGCCAGATCCTGCTCGACGAAAGCCGCCGACTACTGGCGAACGCCGAACGAGCCGTCAACCTCACCCGCGAGGCCGCCCACGGGGTCAGTACCCGCAAACTGGTCATCGGCTTCCAAGGCAACGCAGCTGCCGAGCTCACACCCCACATCCTGAGCACATTCCAGTCACTGCATCCGGACATCCAGGTCCAGATGCATTCCTACGACTTCTCCGACCCGTATGTCGGGTTGGCCGACGGATCCTCCGATGTAGCCTTCGTCCGGCCCCCGCTGCTGATGCAGGACTGGTTGAGCATGGAAACCCTGTTCGTCGAACCCCGCGTGATGGTCGTGTCCGCCAATCACCCGCTCGCCCAGCTACCCGAGGTGAGCGTCCAACAGGTCACCAACGAGTTCTTCGTCGCACGGAAAGCACCGGAGAACTGGCGAAACTACTGGCTGGCCACCGAATCACGACAAGGCGAACCCGTCCGGGTCGGCGCAGACGTCGCCACCGTCGACGAATGCTTCGAAGCGATTCTCGCCGAGCGCGGCGTCGCATTCTCGCAAGCATCGACGCAACGCTTCTACAGCAGACCGAGCCTGGCCTTCGTTCCGGTGACCGACATCCCGCCCACCGCGCTGTCCATCGCCTGGCGCACGGATGTCGTGTCGAAGGCCGTACGCGATTTCATCGACACAGCCCGTGCTGTGGCCTCACTCCACACCGTGCCCGGAGCATGGTCCACCCGGCCTCACAACTCGATCACCGATGTCGCCCACCGCACGATAGGCTGATCGTTGCGATGATTCCCCGCCTGGTCTCGAGCGAGGTCACCGGTACCGCCGCCGGCGCATCGAACGCCTTCTGGCAGATCGCCAGCACCCTCGTCCCCCTCGCGATCGGCGCGGTCTTCTCGGCCACCGGGTCGTTCCTCGCCGCGTTCGCGGCCCTCGCCGTCGGACCGATGATCGGCGCAGTCATCCTGTACTTCGTCGACGAGAACGGCGGAAAGATCACCGCCGCCGACGCGGAACCGGAAACTCCCGACACCACCACCTCCTGATCCCCACAACCGACGACACGACGGCCTCCTGAGGGAGACCGTCGTGTCGTTGATTGTGCAGTACACACGGACGTGACCGCCTGCGCGGATCACTGGATGTCCTTGTGACACAAAGGCACACGCGAACCCGAGCGCAGTCGAGCAACAGGCACGGGCCTGGGCGTGCCCTGTCCGGGCCGAGGTGACATCCCGAGCGTCGGTGGCCCTACGACAGCCGGCCGTTCACCCGGCGGGGGATACCCCACGGGTTCGCGTCGACGAGAGCAGGAGGGAGGTGCTCTTCGGGCACCACCTGGTAGGCGCCCGGACGCAGGACAACGCAGCAGCAGCTATACGATCCACTCGTCGGACGCCGCGAACCGATCACGTCGACGTGCCATCCTGTCGCCGACGAGATCGACCGAATAAAGACCCGCAGGCGGAACGCTGAAAGGCAATGTGCTGCTCGGCATTCCCACGCTTTCCAGTTCCTTCGGCGCCACGAGACGGACAAGGCGCGGAGGTCGCCGGGCGGAGACTCACAGAACGACGCCCTGGCGGAGAATTCGTCTCCACACTCGAGACCGAGCCGGTGTATCTCCAAAATGACGCATCTGCGACCAGGCCGATACCGGCCTCATCGCCGACATCGACGATCGGTACAACGCCTGCCGTATCCAGAAGCGGCTCGGCCGGCGGTCGCCGGTCGATCAGCGGAGGCTTCGCAGCCAGAGATTTCGCCGATGCACTGCTGCTCGTGGCACGTCCTCTCCACCGCCACAGGTGTCCAGGTCGGCACGCGAATCAGCCTGAATCACTGCCCTGACCTGGCGCCCTCAGATCTGGATTCTCAGTGACGATGTCGAGAAGAACGTCGATGATGGCCCGCACCCGCGCCAGGCGGGCCAGTTCTCGCGGAACAACCAACCAATAGGTTCTCTCGGCCACGAACTTGTCCGGGAGAACGGCCACGAGATCGGGGTCGGCATTACCGATGTAGGTCGGGAGCGGAGCGATACCCACTCCATGCCTGACGGCCTGATAGTGGCCAGTGATGTTGTTCGTCTGGACATGCGCGCGATTTTCGGGCAGTAGACGTTCGAGTCGACGTAGAGGCTCGACGTCCAAGATGGCGTTCACGTACCACACCAACGTGTGGTCCTCGAGGTCGTCGAGGGACTCGATCGCACTGTGCGAGTCGAGGTAGCTACGCGATGCATAAAGACGCAGGTCGTAGTTGGCCAGCTTACTGACGGACACCGATCGCGGGGACGGCCGTTCGAGAGTGACCGCGAGGTCGAAATCTCGACCCGTCACCAGGTCGTGCGTGGTCGACGTACGCAGCTCGGTGAACAGGTGAGGGTGTCTGTCGCGCACCATACCCAGTCCCGGAACCAACACATAGGCGCCGAAGCCGTCCGGGGTGAGGATCCGGACAGTGCCGTGAAGACTGCCGGATCCAGCGGACGATGTCGCGTCGAGTGCGGCCAAGAGGGTCGATTCGACCGATTCTGCGTACGGAACGAGGCGCCGGCCGGCCTCGGTCAGTTGCCAACCCGTCGATCCCCGGTCGAAAAGTCGTGCTCCCATATCTTTTTCGAGTCTGGTGATCCTGCGCGACACCGTGGTCTGATCGACGTCCAGCCGTTTGGCCGCTTCCACGATCCGCCCGGTCCGTGACAACTCCAGCAGAAAACGCATGTTATCGGCTGTGAACATCTCACTCCCTCGCTGCTGCAAAATTGCAGTTCTCACTGCGAAGATACTCGTTGACCGCGGCATCTCTGCACCGACAGACTCGAGAAAACCCCCACAGTCGCAGGAAGCGAATAGTCATGACCGTCATCCCACACTGGTTGGACAACAAGCCATTCACCGGCACGAACGGCACATCTGCCCCGGTCACCAACCCCGCCACCGGCGCAGTGACTGCAGAAGTTGCGCTTGCGAGCGCCGACGACGCCCGCGCGGTGATCGAGGCGGCCGCGGCGGCGTTTCCCGCGTGGCGTGATACCTCGATTGCCAAGCGCACACAGATTCTGTTCGCGTTCCGTGAACTACTCAACGCCCGCAAGCAGGAACTGGCTGCGATCATTACCTCCGAGCACGGCAAGGTGCTCTCCGACGCGCTCGGCGAGGTGTCCCGCGGCCAGGAGGTCGTCGAGTATGCCTGCGGCATCGCCCACCTTCTCAAGGGCGGGATGACCGAGAACGCGTCGACCAAGGTCGACATGGCGTCGATCCGCCAGCCCATCGGGCCGGTCGGAATCATCTCACCGTTCAACTTTCCCGCCATGGTTCCGATGTGGTTCTTCCCCATCGCGATTGCCGCCGGAAACACCGTGGTCCTCAAGCCGTCGGAAAAGGTTCCCACTGCAGCGCTGTGGATCGCCGAACTGTGGGCCGAGGCGAGCCTACCCGCCGGCGTGTTCAACGTCCTGCAGGGTGACAAGACAGCGGTCGACGAACTACTCACCAATCCGGCGATCAAGGCCATTTCTTTCGTCGGTTCAACCCCCATCGCGAGGTACGTCTACGAGACCGCAACCGCCCACAGCAAGCGCGTCCAGGCGCTCGGCGGCGCGAAGAACCACGCCGTCGTCCTGCCGGACGCCGACCTCGATCTGGCCGCTGACGCGATGGTGAACGCGGGCTTCGGCTCCGCCGGTGAGCGCTGCATGGCGATCTCCGCATTGGTGGCGGTCGGGGACATCGCCGATGAGCTGGTTGCAAAGATCAAGGATCGCACAGTGAGCCTGAAAACGGGCGACGGCACAAAGGACTCGGACATGGGCCCATTGGTGAGCAAGGCGCATCGCGACAAAGTGTCCTCCTATATCGACGCCGGCGAAGCTGCCGGCGCCTCCGTCGTAGTCGACGGCCGGGCCGTGAAGGCCGACGGCGGAAGTGACGGATTCTGGCTCGGACCGACCCTTCTGGATCACGTCACCACCGACATGAGCGTCTACACCGATGAGATCTTCGGCCCCGTCCTGTCCGTCGTACGGGTCGAGACCTACGACGAAGCCCTCGAACTGATCAACTCCAACCCCTATGGCAACGGCACCGCCATCTTCACCAACGACGGCGGCGCAGCCCGCCGCTTCCAGAACGAAGTCGAGGTCGGCATGGTCGGCGTCAACGTCCCCATCCCCGTCCCCACCGCGTACTACAGCTTCGGCGGCTGGAAGAACTCCCTCTTCGGCGACACACACGCCCACGGCACCGAAGGCGTGCACTTCTTCACCCGCGGCAAGGTCGTCACCACCCGCTGGCTCGACCCCAACCACGGCGGCATCAACCTCGGCTTCCCTCAGAACGACTAAGGACGGCACCATGAGTATTCAGATCGCCTTCCCACGGTTCATGCGAATCGGCGGGGGCACCCTCGACGAAATCGGCGACGTGATCCGCCAACTCGGATTGCAGCGCCCGGTACTGGTGACCGACAAGTTCCTGACCTCGACAGGTGCGTCCGAACGGATCCTGAGCCTCCTGCGCGAAGCGCGCACCACACCAGCCCTGTTCGACGACACCGTTCCCGACCCCACCACCGACTCCCTCGAAACGGGACTCGCCCTACTTGCCGAGCACAACGCCGACTCGGTCATCGGATTCGGTGGCGGCAGCCCGATGGATACCGCCAAGGCACTGGCCGTCCTCGGGGTCCGCGGAGGCCGGATGCGGGACTACAAGGCCCCGCACGTCTACACCGGACCAGCGCTTCCCGTCGTCGCAATCCCGACCACCGCCGGCAGCGGCTCGGAGGCTACACAGTTCACCGTCATCAGCGACAGCGCCACGGACGAGAAGATGCTCTGTCCAGGCCTGTCCTTCCTTCCCATCGCAGCAATCGTGGACTTCGAACTGACAGTGTCCATGCCCCCTCGCCTGACTGCCGACACGGGAGTCGATGCACTTACCCACGCAATCGAGGCGTATGTGAGCCGAAAAGCCAACCCCTTCTCCGACGGCCTCGCACTCGCAGCCGTGCGCACGATCGGCCAGAACCTGCGCGCCGCGTACGAAGACGGCGAGAACAAGCAGGCACGAGAAGCCATGATGCTCGCCGCCACCCAGGCCGGTATGGCGTTCTCGAACGCGAGCGTGGCCCTCGTTCACGGAATGAGCCGACCCATCGGCGCGCACTTCCATGTCGCGCACGGGCTGTCCAACGCCATGCTGCTTCCGGCGATCACCGCGTTCTCCGTCAAAGGCGCCGCATCACGGTACGCAGACTGCGCCAGGGCCCTCGGTGTGGCCACCGAATCCACCGGTGACGGTATCGCTGCGCAGTCCCTCGTCGACTCCCTCGTCGAACTGTGTCGCGACCTGGCTGTTCCCACTCCACGCGACCACGGCATCGACCGCGTTCGCTGGAACGATCTGATCCCACTGATGGCGCAACAGGCGCTCGATTCGGGTTCGCCGGGCAACAACCCGGTTGTGCCCTCTGTCGACGAAATCGCCGAACTGTACGCAGAGGTCTACGGATAGCGTTGATTCGATCCGCGCCCCGCACGCTGCGATGAGTCGGGGGTGAGAGCTCGAGCGGCAGGACCTTTCGGTCCTGCCGCTCAGCCGCACCCCGACCGCCGGCGAACACGCTCCGCAACGATGTCACCCTCGTCATGAACCCATGCACTCAGTCATGACGTGAAAGTCCGGATACAGCATGGAGATACGCGGAAGCTGCACCCTCGATCCGCGTACCCTCAACGATCATCGGCCAGGGCCCGTCCATACTGCTGGCGACGGCAGCGCGGCTGAGGTGACGCTCCCAGAACGCAGCGGACCCGAACTCCGAACGCCACTGCAACGCCGGCAGGGTAAGCCGGTGGAGGGTGTGCTCGTGGGTCGTGCCCATCGCGCCGTGCACTTGGTGGGTGTTGCGCACCACCACGGCCAGCGCCTGTGAGACCACGCTACGGGCCACCGCGACACGAAAGGATGAGAAGTCGCCGGCGAGGTCGTCGGTAAGAGCGTCTGCGAGAGCCGTGTCGACGGCGGCACGTGCGAGGACGGACTCGGCTGCAGTGTCGACCACGAGATTCTGCACGGACTGGAACCGCGCCAGGGGTCGGCCGAACTGAGTGCGGTCGGTGGTGTGTGCAATCGCCGAAGCCAGCATGCCCTCCATGGCGCCGACGGACTGGATCGCACGGATGAGGGCGCCGCGCAGGACGTAGTCCTCGACGACATGGGTGGCCACAGGTGACCAGGTGACGTTACCGTCGACCCGGACCGACCCGAGGGGCACCTCGGAGATACCCTCGACCGCCTTGACGGTCAGCCGATCGGTGGGCACGTCCGCGACCTCGTAGCCCGCATCGGCCCAGCGTACGCAGACAACGGACCCGGTGGCACCGGCCCAGGGCACACGCCGCGCGAGGCCGTCCGCCCTCAGGACGGCGACGGTCGCTGTGTCCTGCGACGAGTCGTCGATGCCAGCCGCGCGCCGCAAGGGCCCCGCCAACAGATCGGTCTCGGCGAAGGGCACGGCCACGCCGCCAGCGGCGGTGGTTCGCAATAGAGC
>NZ_JALPTB010000047.1 GCF_023218075.1 Rhodococcus sp. HM1
GGGGTGACACAGTCGAGGACTCGTCCTGCACCCGAAGCGTCGGTGTGGGACACGGTCGAGCCCGCAACATCGCACGATGGTGTGGTGGGTAGCCGTGAGAAACGTGGATCTTCACCGCCTGCCACGTGAGTGGCAGGAAGTATCAGATTTACGTAGACGCTGCGATCTCGTGCCGCAGCTGCACTCCCGGCGGCTTGGGGAGGTCGGGTACGAGCTTGGCGACGCCGGCAAGGCCGACGGCGCCGAGAGCGGCGACGACCAGGAAGGTCATGCGCCAGCCTGCGGTGTGGCCCACGAACGTGCCCATCGGCACCCCGACGACGTTCGCCACGGTCAGTCCGGTGAACATCAGCGAGATGGCGGCCGCCTTCCTCTGTGGCGCCACCAGTTCGGCGGCGACGACGGAGCCGATCCCGAAGAAGGCGCCGTGGGCCAGGGACGCCACCACGCGGCCGATCAGCATGACGAAGAAGACCGGGGCCACGGCGGAGATGATGTTGCCGAGGATGAACAGGCCCATGAGCAGCATCAGCATGTTCTTGCGAGAGATCTTGGTGCCGAGGACGGTCATGATCGGGGCACCGATCACGACGCCGAGGGCGTAGCCGGTGACCAGGTATCCGGCCGTCGGCACGGACACCCCGAGATCCGTTCCCACTTGGGGCAGCAGCCCCATGATCACGAATTCCGTGGTGCCGATTCCGAAGGCCCCGACAGCAAGGGCCAGCAGTGCGAGCGGCATGAGAGACGATCCTTTGATCGGATGAAGAAATGCGCGTACGCACTTTGCAGGCGTCAACAATAATTGCAGACGCCGACTATTTGCAAGCGCGGGTATAGTCGGGAGTGATGATCACGCCGGTCGACTGCCGGCGTCACCTGTTCACACGACGGATCGAGGGAGCCGACGATGACCGCCACGGACCCGACGATGACCGCGCTGGCACACAGCTGGTCGGCGCTCTCGCTGTTGCACGGGCGAATCGAGAACAGGATCGAAAGCGCGCTGCAGTCGGCGCACGGGTTGAGCGCACGCGAGTACTCGCTGTTGGACGTGCTGGATCGCCAGCACGACGGTGAGGGTGGGCATCTCCAGATGCGACAGGTCGCCGACTCCGTCGTCCTCAGTCAGAGTGCCACCACCCGGCTCGTAACCCGATTGGAGGACCGCGGGTTGCTTGCGCGCTACTTGTGTCCCACCGACCGGCGCGGCATCTACACCGACGTCACCGAGGCCGGGCGAAGCCTGCTGGAGGAAGCCCGGCCCACCCACAACGCAGCGCTGTGTGAGGCGCTCGACGAGGCCGCTGCCCAGCCGGAACTCGCGCCGCTGGTCGACACCATCCGGCAACTGCAGGAGAACGCCCGGTCGGACGCGCCTGCCTGAGGGGTCGGTGGTTGAGCCGACCGGTGACAGTCGGGTAGCTCTCGTCTCGTCTGGCCACTTGAACGCCGTTCAAGTATGGTGTCCTTCCATGACCGCACCCGTCAGTCTGGCCTGGCTCGACGACGCCGCCGAGAAGCGCCGCGTCGCGGGACTGCACCGCACACTGCTGCCTCGCACGTCCGGCTCCCGTCTCGTCGATCTGGCGTCCAACGACTACCTCGGCCTGGTCCGGCATCCCGAGGTCGTCGCCGGCGCCGCGGCCGCACTGCGCCGTTGGGGTGCGGGCGCGACCGGTTCTCGGCTCGTCACCGGCACGACCGCCGAACACGAACTGCTCGAACGTGAACTCGCCGAATTCGTCGGCGCCGAAACAGGTCTCGTGTTCGCCAGCGGATACGCCGCCAACCTCGGCGCGGTCACCGCGCTCGGCGGCCCGGACACCCTGATCGTCTCCGACGCCGGCTGTCATGCCTCGCTCGTTGACGCATGCCGCCTGTCGCGGTCGCGGATCCAGGTCGCGCCCCACGGCGACGTCGAGTTCGTCGAGGCAGTCCTTGCTGCGCGCGCACAACCGCGCGCCCTCGTTCTCACCGATTCGGTGTTCAGCGCCGACGGTGACCTCGCGCCGCTGCAGGCACTCCACCGGGTGTGCCGGGCGCACGGCGCGTTGCTGCTCGTCGACGAGGCCCACGGTGTGGGCGTCCGCGGTGTAGGGGGACGCGGACTCGTACACGAAATGGGCCTCGCCGGCGAGCCCGATGTCGTCATCACGGCGACGCTCTCCAAGTCGCTCGCCGCACAGGGCGGAATCGTCCTCGGCGACAGCAGGATCCGGGAACATCTCATCGACACCGCCCGGACCTTCATCTTCGACACCGGCCTGGCGCCCGCGGCCGTCGGCGCCGCCCGCAGCGCCCTGCGCATCCTTCGGGAGCAACCGGAGCGTGCCACCGCGGTGCTCGACCGGGCTGCCGACCTCGCCCGCATCTCGGGCGTCGACGCGCCCGAATCGGCGGTCGTCTCGGTGATCCTCGGGGACCCGATGGTCGCCGTCGGTGCCGCCGCGGCGTGCCGCGAACGCGGCCTGCACGTCGGGTGCTTCCGTCCCCCGTCCGTTCCCGCAGGCACGTCCCGGCTACGCCTGACCGCCCGCGCGAACCTGGACGCCGACGATCTCGCGATGATCGAGTCGGTGCTCGGTGACGTCCTCGCGGAGGCACGCGTGTGAGCGTTCTCTGCATCACCGGCACCTCCACCGACGTCGGCAAGACCGTGACGACGGCGGCGGTTGCCACGGTCGCGGCGGCGGCCGGCCTGCGGGTCGCGGTGTGCAAACCCGCGCAGACCGGCGTCGCCGACGGCGAACCCGGCGACCTCGCCGAGATCACGCGCCTCGCCGGTCCCGGCATCGACACCCTCGAACTGGCCCGCTATCCCGAACCGCTCGCGCCGGACACCGCGGCCCGACGCAGCGGACGGCCGCTGCTGAGCCTGCTCGACGTCGTCGCCGCGGTACGGGAGCTCGACGCGACCCACGACCTGACACTCGTCGAAGGCGCCGGGGGAGTGCTGGTCCGGATCGGCGCCGACGGCTTCACCATCGCCGATGTCGCGGCGGCACTGGATGCGCCGGCGCTGGTCGTGGCGGCGGCCGGCCTGGGCACCCTCAACCACAGCGCCCTGACGGTCGCGGCCCTGCGCTCGGCCGGTGTGCGGTGCGTCGGCACGGTGATCGGATCATGGCCTGCAGCACCGGATCTCGCGCAGCAGTGCAATCTCGAGGATCTGCCCGACGTCGCCGGTGTACCGCTGCTCGGGCGTATCCCCGAAGGTAGTGGCTCAGTCGCTCCGGAGGAGTTCGGAGCCGGTGCGCAGGAGTGGCTGGCCGCCTGCCGGCTGCTGCCGGAGCCGGTCGACCCACTTCTTCGGCCGCGCGGGTGACGTCGGCCCATCGATCGGCCTGGTGGCTAGTCCTGTCCGCGTGGGGGTAGGGAGACGTTCACGCCCCCGCTGTCGTGTTCGGGACCCGCAGCCGCGCTGCCCGCCGGTACCCGCTGCCGGAATCGCGCCGCCTCACTCGGGCCGGTCGCGCCGCCCGGGTCGAGCTCACCGCGGTACGGACCCGGCTTCGGGCGCGGTGCTCCGCCCGGAAACGCGAGCCGCAGGATGGTTCGGTGCACCATGGACCACTGCTTCACCAGCCCTCCGGAGTTGTACGGCAGTTCGTACCGTTGGCAGATCTCCCGCACCTTGGGTGCGATCTCCGCGTAGCGGCTGCTCGGCATGTCGGGGTACAGGTGGTGCTCGACCTGGTATCCGAGGTTTCCGCTGATGATGTGGAAGAGCGGGCTGCCCTCGATGTTCGCCGCACCGACTAGCTGGCGCACGTACCAGCCGCCGCGGGTCTCGTTCTCGACCTCGCGAGGACTGAACGTGTAGGTCTGGTCCGGGAAGTGGCCGCAGAAGATGATGCCGTGTGCCCACACGTTGCGGATGATGTTCGCGGTAGCGTTCGCCACCAGGGTGGCCAGGAACGTGCGCTCGACGCCCGGGATCGTGCGATCGAGGATGTCGGCGACGCCGGACCCTCGTCCGGTCGGCCGGAGGGACCGCAGCAGCCGTCCGAGACGAGAGGTTTCCGGTTGGCCGAGCCGGCCGCGGAAGGCGAGCTGGGCCAGGCCGAATGCGCCCGCGCTGATCAACGGCCAGCCGGCGTAGTCCTTGACGAGCTGTGCCCGGGCCTTGCCCGCGATCCCTTTGAGGTCCTCCCAGACCTCGGGCCAGGATTTCTCGCCGGCCCGCACGGCCTCGAGGTCCATGTCGTGCAGCGCGACCCCCCATTCGAAGAAGGCCATGAGCAACACGTTGTAGAAGGGCTGGGCCAGGTAGACCGGATGCCATTTCTGATGCGGGTCGATCCGCATGATCTCGTAGCCCAGGTCCTTGTCCTTGCCACGGATGTTGGTGAAGGTGTGGTGGATGTAGTTGTGCGAGTGCTTCCACGCCTTCGCGGTCGACGCGGTGTCCCAGTCCCACGACGAGGAGTGGATGTCGGGGTCGTTCATCCAGTCCCATTGGCCGTGCATGACGTTGTGACCGATCTCCATGTTCTCGAGGATCTTCGCCATCCCCAGACAGGCGGTGCCTGCCCACCACGCGGGTTTCGCGGCCGAACCCAGCAACAGCACCCGCCCCGCCACGGCCAACTGCCGCTGGGCGGCAATCACCGCTTTGATGTAGCGCCGGTCCCGCTCGCCGAGGTCCGCGTAGACCTCGTCGTGGATGGCGTCGAACTCCCTGGCCAACGCCTCGACGGTTTCTTCGCTCAGATGCGCGAGGGGGCTTTCCACGTCGATACTCACCTCGGTGGTCCCTTCGTTCACAGCTCGATCTCGATGTCGCCTTCCGCGGTGTTGATGCAGGTCCGCACCACCTGACCGGTGAAATCGGCAACCTCCCCGGTGCGCAGATCCCGCAACCGTCCCGATTTCAATGTCCCGGTGCAGGTATGGCAGATCCCGATCCGGCACCCGTAAGGCAACTCGGCTCCGGCCTGCTCGCCGGCCACCAGGATCGGGGTACCCCCGTCGCAGTGGGTTTCAATCCCGCTTTCCAGGAAACGGACGGTTCCGCCCGCACCGGCGGTTGCGGAGCCGCCGATGATGGGCTGGAAGCGTTCGAGGTGCAGCTTCGCGGGGTCGCCGTGGGCGTTCCAGTGCTCCACCAGCGCGTCGAGCATCTCTCCGGGACCGGAGACGAACGCCTCACGCTCCCGCCAATCCGGGCACAGTGCGTCCAGTTCGGCAGGCTGCATGCGGCCCTCCGTCTCGGTCAGCCGCACGTGCAGATGGAAGCCTTCCCGACGACGATCCAACTCGCGCAAGGTGGAGTCGAACATGATCTGCCCGGCGGTCCGGTCCGAATGCACGGCCACCACGTCGTCGAGGGCATCCAGGTGGTCGAGATGACGCAACATGCTCACGATCGGCGTGATGCCGCTGCCTGCACTGACGAACAGCATCCGGTCCGGGATCGGGTCGGGCAACGTGAACACGCCCTCGACCTCGCCGAGCCGGACGATGTCGCCGCGGGCGATCCGACGGACGAGGAACGGCGAGACCGTGCCGGTGGGAACCAGTTTCGGGGTCACGCTGATCAGACCGTCGTCGGCGTGGGGATCGGACGTCAACGAATATGCGCGCCAGTGGTAGACGCCGTCGATGACCACGCCGAGGCGAACGTACTGTCCGGCTCGGTGCCCGGGCCATTCGTGGGCGGGCCGGATCACGATCGTGGCCGCGGACTCGCCGGCCGGTTCGATCCGCTCGACACGTCCACGCAATTCCCGCGTGGTCCACAGCGGGTTGATCAACTCCAGGTAGTCGTCCGGGCGCAACGGGGTGAACAGATGCCGCACAGCCTTCAGCAGCCGTCTCCGCGCCTTCGGAACCTTCGGACGTGCACCACGCTCCGCCATCAATCCACCGTAGAGGACCTCGCGCGCCCCGACCGGCGCTTCCCCTCACGGGTTCGCATCGCGGTCCGCCGGTTTGTGCGCGACCACCCGGAACCCCATACCCATGGCACCGACCCGGTGGACCTCGTCGACGACGAACCCCGCGTCCTCGAGATAGGGGACCGGATCACGGGTGAGGTGATCGGCGCCGAACCGGACCGTGAGCGGTTCGACCATCCGCATGAGCGCCGCAGCCACCCGGTTGGTGGCCGGCCCGTGCTCGGCGAGGACGATGCGGCCACCGGGCACCAGTACCCGGAACGCTTCGCGGCTCGCCTGCAACGGATCCGGGATGGTGCAGAACGTCAGCGTCGAGACCACCGTGTCGATGCTGTCGTCCGGCAGGTCGAGCGCCTGAACGTCACCGCGGCGCACGGTCGCGTGGTTCAACTGCAGATCGGTGATGCGTGTGCGGGCGATGTCGAGCATCTTCTCGGACAGGTCGATGCCGAGGACGCTCGTCACCTGGGGGCCGTACAGCGGCAGGTTCAATCCGGTGCCTACGGCGAGTTCGAGCACGCGACCCTCGGCGCGCGGGACCGCCCACTGCCGGGGCAGACCCATGACGCGGCGTTCCCACCAGTCGATCTGTGTGTCGTACCGTCTCGACAGCGTGTCGAAGATCCGGCCCACCGTCTCGTTGTCCGGTTGTCGCATGGCGCCCCGCCTCAGCCGTGGTGCGAATCCGATCCCGTCGAATGTACCGAGATCGGAACCGGAATGAGCGATATACCCCTGCGGGTATATTCGCCAGGGTTGTCGAGAGAAGGGACCCGATCGTGCAGGATCGCACCGACGAAGAGCTGTGGGACGAACGCTACCGCTCGCGCACCGCCCTCTGGAGCGGCGCCGCCAACCGGCACCTCGTCGCGGAGATCGCCGACCTTGCTCCCGGCACCGCGCTCGACGTCGGCAGCGGTGAAGGCGCCGACGCGATCTGGCTCGCCCGGCGCGGCTGGACCGTCACCGCGGTCGACATCTCCTCGGTCGCTCTCGAGCGCGCGGCCGCACACGCGGCCGCCGAACCCGACGAGATCCGCGACCGGATCACCTGGCGGCACCAGGACATGACCGACTGGGATCCCGGCGACGACCGGTTCGACCTGGTCACGGCGCAGTACCTGCACCTGCCCGCCGGCCCGCGCGACGAGCTGTACCGGCGGCTCGCCTCCGCCGTCGCGCCCGGCGGAACGCTGCTCGTCGTCGGGCATCACCCGTCCGATCTGCAGACGACGATGCCACGACCGCCGCGACCCGAACTGTTCTTCACCGGCGACGATATCGCCGCGCTGCTCGAACCGGACTCCTGGCAGGTGATCACCGCCGCGGCGGTGCCGCACGAGGCGACCGACCCGGAGGGCCGCGCCGTCACCGTCCACGACACCGTCCTGTGCGCGCGGCACCGCTAGACCCTGGCCGGAACTACGAAGGTGCTCAGGGCTGTGCCTGCGCGTACATGATGCGGGTGATCTCGGTGCGGTCCGCCGGGGAGGGGGTACCCCAGCCGGACTGGTAGCCGATGGTCTCGGTCAGGGGTGTGATGGTGCCGTCGGTGTGGAGGATGTCGATGTCGTCGGAGGTGGCCAGCGCGGGGTGGGCGACGGCGAGGGCGTCGGAGAGTTTGAGCAGGTCGCGGCGCAGTGCGGTGAGGTAGTTGGCGGCGCGGGCGCTCTTGCTCGTCGGGTCGACGCCGCGCATGAGCCAGGCGTTCTGCGTGGCGACGCCGGTGGGGCAGTGTCCGGTGTGGCAACGTTGCGCTTGGATGCAGCCGATGGAGAGCATCGCCTCACGAGCGACGTTGACCATGTCGGCTCCGGCCGCGAATGCCATCAGTGCGGTGTCGGGCAGTCCGGTGCGGCCGGAGGCGATCCAGGTGATGTTCTCGGCGATGCCGGCCTTCTGGAAGATCTTCTGCACCAAGGGCAGTGCGGTGTGCAGGGGGTAGCTGACGTGGTCGGTGAAGGCCAGCGGTGCGGCGCCGGTGCCGCCTTCACCGCCGTCGACGGTGATGAAGTCGACGCCGCGGGTGCCGGTGGCCATGGCGTCGGCGAGGTCTTCCCAGAACTGCAGGTGGCCGACGGCGGATTTGATGCCCACCGGGAGTCCGGTTGCGTCGGCGATGGTTTCGACGAAGTCGAGGAGGGAGTCCACGTCGCCGAAGGCGGTGTGCCGTGCGGGACTTGCGCAGTCCCTTCCGGGTTCGATGCCGCGGATACGGGCGATTTCGTCGGTGACCTTCGCGCCGGGCAGGATGCCGCCGAGACCGGGTTTGGCGCCCTGGCTGAGTTTGATCTCGATGGCGCGTACGGGTGCGTCGGCGATCGTCTCCAGGAGTGCCGGCAGGGAGAACGTTCCGTCGGGTGTGCGGCAGCCGAAGTATCCGGTGCCGATCTGGTAGACGAGGTCGCCGCCGTGGCGGTGGTGGTCGGACAGTCCACCTTCGCCGGTGTTGTGCAGGGCACCGGCGAGTGCGGCGCCCGCGTTGAGGGCCTCGATCGCCGGCGCGGACAGCGAACCGTAGCTCATGGCGGAGATGTTGACCACCGACTGCGGCCGGAAGGCGGCGCGGCGGTCGCGGGGACCGCCGAGAACCTTCGCCGACGGCAGGTATGCCTGCGGCGAGTGTGGACGGGCGGGCAGGTCGCTGAAGGTGCGGGCCTTGATGATGGGGTAGCCGTCGATGCCGTCGATGTTGTTGTCGGTGCCGAATCCGAAGTAGTTGTTCTCGAGTTTTGCCGAGGCGTAGATCCAGCGGCGTTGGTCTCGGTTGAAGGGGCGTTCGGTGTTGTTGTCGGTGACGATGTACTGGCGCAGTTCGGGTCCGATCGCCTCGACTGCGTACCGCAGATGTCCGACGACGGGGAAGGTGCGCAGGATGCTGCGTCGCTTCTGCAGCAGGTCGTAGGTGGTCAGGCCGGCGAGGGCCAGAACGGGGAGACCGAATTTGTTCATGGGTCAGCGGGCCTGTCCGAATTCGAGATCACGCTCTGCCGGGAGCAATGGGCCGGGGTTGGCCGCGAATTCGGTGGTGTCTTCGGTCATGACCAACTTCCGGATTTAAGATACGATTCGTTTCCAATACGGAGATTAGCCCTCGGCGATACGATCTGCAACGCATCTAGGAGGGGCGGTGACCGCGACCAGGCGACGAGGCGCCGAACTCGAGCGGGCAATCCATGCCGCGGTGGTGGCCGAGGTCGCCGAGCGCGGCTACACCGATGTCACCTACGAGGGGATCGCCGCGCGGGCGGGCACGAGCAAACCGGTGCTGTATCGGCGGTGGCCGACGAGAGCGGAGATGGTGTTCGCGGCGTTCGTCGCCCGAGCCGATGCGATCCGCCGCGAGCTTCCCGACACCGGTGATCTCGTCGGTGATCTCGTCGCGGTGCTGTCGGAGGCGCGGACGCAGCTCGGAATGTTCCCGCACGACACGATTCTGGGCCTGCTGGCAGAGCTCGACGGAGACACCGCCGACCGGTTGCGGTCGCTGCTACCGGCGATCGGCAGCGCCGAGATGCGTTCGGCTGTCGAGCGTGCCCGCGCCCGGGGTGAGCTCGGCGACAACGACATTCCCGATCCTGTGCTGTCGCTGCCACTCGATCTGGCCCGGCACGACCTGCTGATCCGGGCCACACTGACCGATGACCGCATCGACTCCATCGTGCGTGTGATCGCGGTGCCGCTCCTGGAGCTGCACAGCCGAACCGACTCCGAGCCGAGCAGCTCGGCGGCGCCGCGGAGCGCGAGCGACCGGTGAACCCCGGCAGCGTCACCTGGAACCGTCGGGTGCGCGCCCACGACCCGGCCTCGCAGTTTCGTCGTCCGCGAGCGCAGTTGATCTGCAGCCCCAGTTTTCGTCTTGGCTACCACTGGTGTGCGACGTCCAGCACCACTCGGGAGCCGTTGGGTCCGTCGAGCGTGAACACGCGGAACGGCAGCCGGGCGCGGACCCCGACCCCGAGGGTGGTCTGCCCCTCGAAACTGTTGGCCCACGCGACCTGCCGCAGGGTGCGGTAGCCGGTGACGTCGACGACTTCGCCGCGGTTCGCCGGTGCCCAGTAGGCGGGCGCGAGGACGACCACCTGCAGGTACGCTCCGCCGCGCAGTGGCACGAAGAACCCCGACCCGTCCTCGTACACCGCGGGAACGTAGCCGACTCGGTATCCGGCTGCGGGGCCGGCGAGGTCGACGACGATCCGGTCGAAACACTCGTGCCGGCCCGAGCGAACCGCGGTGACCGGTGAGGTGACCATCGTCGGATTCGACTTGTCCTGCGAACCCCAGTAGATGCCGCAATAGGGCGTAGCGGCGGACGCGGTCGGGCTGATCAGTCCGATCCCCGCGATGAGTGCGAGCATCGCGAGCCACACATGGATCCTTCTCATTGCCTTGTCCTCTGTGCGTGGCTGATGAAGTGTCATCGCAGCGGATCCGACGCGCGTTACAGGCGCACAGCGCGATGAGGCGGATGCGTTCACGCGGTGGTGGACGACGCGGTTGTGAACGATGCAAAGTCCCTGTGGCGCAAGGCATCAGGGTTCGGTTGTGAGCGCGTCCCAGAATCGGTCGGGCACCGGAGGCCAGTCGTCTTGCCACCGTCCGGCCTCGCGGTCCGCGCGCAGATCCTCGAGCAACGCCCTCAGGTGCGGGCCGCCGTCGAGCAGGTAGCGCACGATGCCGAGGGCGGCGCACTGTGCGGTGATCGTCGCGAGCAACCCCTTCGCCTCGTCGGTGCGTCCGGCCGCGGCGAGGATGTCGACCAGCAGTCGGCGTGCCTGCAGGAGCGCCCGCGGTCGGCCGGCATCGGCGAGCATGTCCACCCACTCCTGTGCCCAGATGCACGCCAGTTCCGTTGCCGTCGGCGTGCCCTCGTCGAGCAGTGCCCGGATGGCGACGGCCTCGTCGAGCTGGGCGGTGAGCGCGTCGACCCCGTGGACGGGCCGTCGTCGCTGCGCATGGGTGATCGGTGGGGACGGGGGCACGCCCGCGGCCGGGGGCAGGCCCAACCGCACACGTTCGTCCTCGATCCGGGCCCGCAGCCGGGGCAACGTCAGCGCTTGGGCGGCTCGGGCGCCCGCCTCCAGGCGCTGCGCCGCCGCTGCGCGATCGCCCCGAAGAGCCTTGACCCGGGCGCCGATCGCGTACCGGGCCGCCTTGAACTCCACGCTCCCGCCTCCGTAGTCGAGGAGGTAGGCCTCGTCGAGGAGACGTTCGGCGTCGTCGAGGCGGCCCTGCTCGTACAGCAGTTCGCCGAGCAGCGACTCCGCGAGCCGTACCGCGACCGAGTGCTCGTCACCCTGGCTTCGGGCAACCCGCAGGGCCTGCCGGAACCGCTGCTCGGCGGCGGTGATGTCGAGTCGCTCGTGTGCGGCGATGGCGAGGTAGCAATAGCTGTGCGTCCGGATGTACGGACCGTGACTGCGGGCGTGATACGGCTCGGCCCACTCCTGGAGCCGTTCCGCCGCGTCGAAATCGAACCGGTAGACCGCGGCCATGAGGGCGAGGTGCGCGGCCGCGGACACCACCCACGGGGACAGCGAGCCGGCCCGGGCCACTGCGGGGCGGATCAGCTCGTCGACGGTGTCGAAGCGGTCGCACCGGACCTCGATGACCGCTCGTACCATCCCGCACTCGGCGCGCAGGTCCTCGGCTTCGTCGGCAGTGAGGGAAGCGGTGGCGAGAAGTGATTCGACGGCATCGACGGCCTGCTCGGCGGGTCGGACTCGGTTCGACAGGACGGCGGTCCAGGCCCGCATCAGCTGCAGGCGCGGACGGGTGGTCAGCACGGACGGGGGCAGCTTGTCGAGGAGGGCCTCCGCGGATGCCACCTGGGATAGTTCGAGCAGGATCGTGCCGTGCCGTTCGACCAGGTCGACGGCCATCTCCTGATCTCCCGCGGCCTGGGCGTGGGTCACCGCGTCACGGATGATCTCGTGTTCGGCGAACCACCGGGCCGCGGTGTGGTGCAGTTGCCTCACGCGGTCAGGGGTCTCGCGTTCGATCCGGCGCTGCAGGAACTCCCGGAACAGGTGGTGATAGCGAAACCAGGTGCGCTCCTTGTCCATTCGGCGTAGGAACAGGCCCCGGTCCTCGATTTCCTCGAGCAGCGACTGGCATCGTGTCTCGCCGGTGAGCGCGGTGGCCAGCTCGGCGGAAACGAATTCGCAAATGCACGTGGCGAGCAGGAAGTCGAGAATTCGGGGTTCGAGTGTGTCGAGGACGTTTTCGGCGAGGTATTCCCCGATCGCATGGTGGCTGCCGGTGATTCCGTGGATGAGGTCCGCTGGGTCGTCGCTGTCGCGCAGGGACAGAGAGACCAATTGCAGCGCCGCCACCCAGCCGCCGGTCGCGCGGGTGAGGGCGTCGACGTCCTCGTCGGTCAGGCGCAGTCCGGCCCGCTCGACCAGCAGCTGTCGCACCTCCGCCGGATCGAACCGCAGGGCGGCAGCGTCGACCTCGATCAGCTCGTCGCGCAGCCGCATACGGCTCAGGGGCAGACCGGTGCGCGCCTGGCTGGTCACGATCACCCGGAGGTGACCGGGGTCGGTGTTGTCCAACAGGAACGCCATCGCAGCGATGGCCTCGGAGTCGGAGATTCTGTGCCAGTCGTCGATGATCAGGACGACCTGCTCCCCGGACTGCTGAAGCTCGTTGATCAACGTGGTGAACACGTACTGAGCTGCGCCGTCGCCGTGCTCCTCGAGCACCGCGCCGAGGTCCTGGGCGAGGTCCGGCCGCACTCGGCGGAGGGACTCGACCAGATGCGCCAGGAGCCACAGGGGCTTGTTGTCGTCGTTGTCGACGGACAGCCAGGCCACCTGGACGCCGGTGCCGGCAAGTTCACGCGACCACTGTGCGGCCAGGGTGGTCTTGCCGAACCCGGGTGGAGCGGTGATGGCCGTCAGCGTGCGCTGCCCGCCCGCACGCAGGAGCTGCAGCAGTCGCTCACGGACCACCAGGGGACGAGTCGCGGACGGAGGACGCAGTCGCGTGGCGGGCACCGGAGGGGTCAGCGGCCCCGAACCGGTTCGCCGGCGGTAACCGGATCCGGTGGTGGAACCGAAACGAGTGGTGCCGGAGCCGACGGAATCACCGATCTCGGGCACCGCGAGCTCGTCCACCGGCAGTCCGTGACGTTGCTGGACCGTTCGCAACTGCTCGCCGAGTTCGGCTGCCGTGCCGATGCGTGTAGCCGTATCCCGGTCCATCGCGCGCTCGATCACCGTGCAGAGGTCCTCGGGGATGTCGATACCGCCCTGCAGGTCCGGCGCCGGTCCGCCGGTGATCCGGAGGAACTGGGCGACCACCGATTCGCCGCGGCGCCGCTCGTACGCCGCGTGCCCGGTGATCAGGCAGAACAGGGTCGCGCCGAGCCCGTAGACGTCGGCGGAGCGGGTGGGGGGTTGTCCGGAGAGCACCTCCGAGGCGGTGAACGCCGGAGATCCCGTGATCGCGCCGTCGGAGGTTTCGAAGGCCCCTGCGATCCGCGCGATCCCGAAGTCGGTCAGCTGCGGCTCCCCGTAGTCGGTCAGCAGGATGTTCGCCGGCTTGACGTCCCGGTGCAGCATGTTCATGCGGTGGGCGGTCTCCAGCGCGCCGGCGATCTTGACACCGATCCCGAGTGCGTCCTCCCAGCGCATGGGTCCCTGCGCTCGGAGCTGGGCTTCGAGCGAGTTGCGACGGTGGTACTCCATCACGATGTACGGCTGACCGGATGCGGTGGCACCGACCTCGTGGACGGTGACGATGTTCGGGTGGCCGGACAGTCGCCCCATCGCGCGCTGCTCCCGCAGGAAGCGTTCGAGATTGTCGGGGTCCGGTTCCGAGGTCAGCACCTTGATGGCCACGGTGCGGTCGAGTGCCGGCTGCCGGCACCGGTAGACGACGCCGAAACCACCCCGGCCGATTTCGTGCACGTCCTCGAACCCGGCCGCGATCAGTTCGGCCACGATTCGCGGCGGGTCCTTCCGCTGCGTCGCCTGCGGATCGATCTCCGCCATCGGCTGCCTCGTCCATATCAAACCGGGGTTGGTCGAATGCCCCAATGATATGCCCGTGACAGCGGAGACGGGCGATCGTCGAACGACATCGCCCGCCTCCGGAAAGGGGATCTTTATTCGTTGTGAACGTCGGCCTGAAGGTCTGCCTCCTTTCCCGCGTCTCGAGTCGAGTCACCCGAAACGGTCGTAGTGGATGGTGTCGATCGGATGGCCGTTCGTGCTCAGCAACTGCAGGACCGCATCCACCATGGGTGGTGGTCCGGCGAGGTAGACGCGCGCACCGGTGAGGCTGTGGGCCTGTGCGGCGAGCGCGTCGGTGACATAGCCGCTGGGCGTGGAGTCGTCACCGGATGGAGTCGATGTGGTGACGTGCAGGCGGCCGTTCGGCAGTCCCGCCAGGAGATGTGCCAGTTCCGACCGGCCGACGAGTTCGTCGACGCTTCCTGCACCGTAGAAGGCTCGCACCGGCCGGGGGTCGTCGGCCGCCGCCAGTTGCCGCGCAAGCGCGAGGATCGCCGAAACCCCTGTGCCACCGGCAATCAGGACGATCGGCCGTGCGTCCTCGCGTAGCCACATGTCGCCGTACGGCAGTTCCATCGGAACAACCGAACCCAGAGGCAGGGAGAAGAGCCGTTCGCTCCCGGGACCGCCGTCGTAGCGCTTGGCGATGAACTCGACGTGATGCTGTCCGGACGTGGCCGCCATCGAATAGCAGCGCCGCAGATCCGGGCCGAGTTCGAGGAGCGCGAACTGGCCTTCCCGATACTCGGCCGGCCGATCGAGCCGGAATCGGAAGCGGTGGATGTCGGGGCCGAGTTCGTCCACCTGCTCCAGCTGCGCGGTGTAGTCGCCGGTGCCGAGATGAGCGCGCGGGGACTCGTCGGTCCAGGTCGCCTTGACGACGAGGTCCGAGCAGGCCGCGCTCTGGCACGCCAGGATCCGCTTCCGCCTTTCGTCCCGTGGATGAATCGCCGGTGCGGTGTCGAACAGCGGGTCGATCTCACCCTCGGTGAGGGTGAGTTTGCAGGTCCCGCACGCGCCCCAGCCGCATTCGAAGGGAAGCCACACTCCGGAGCGCCGGGCGGCGGCGAGGATTCTCTCTCCTTCACGGATCTTGAATTCCGTGTCGCCCGGCGTCACTCGTACTCGATATACGGAGTTCACTGTTCGTCCCCGGGCGGATCCAGGAGCCCGCACGCCTGCAGGTATTCGTGTTGTGTGGCGGTGACGGCTTCGGTCAGGTCGACGGCCGCGATCGGCTTCGGCGCCTTCTCCAGCAGCTGACCGAGACCTCCGACTGCTTCGAGCATGAGCGGTTGCCACTGCGCGATCCAGGAGAGGAGCACGTCCTTCAGCTGCGGGTCGCGCTCGATGGAGTAGCGGACGAGGGCGGCCGACCAGGTCTGGCTGCGCTTGCTGTCCTCGCCGAAGTCGGTGAACAGGCTCCGCAGGAACTCGTCGCCGTTCTGCCCGGCCAGCGCGGCGAACTGCACGTTGAGCAGCGTGTCGAGCAGCGGCTTGACCACGAGGTTGAGGGCCGCGAAGCTCTCACCCCAGTCGTACGCGATCAGAAGCCGTTCCAAGGCCTCGCGCAGCGGCTGCCACAGGGGATCCTGTTCCCAGGCGGTCCGCGCGACCTCCGTGGACGCGAGCCGGTCCCCGTGAGCGTTCGCGAGAACCTTCGTCCAGTAGGCGAGGCGCTGGATGCGGCGCATCTCGTCCGCGGCCTGGAAGTTGGCGCAGTTGGTGATGAACGACGACGGTGCCATCTGGCCGACGTACAGACCTGTCATCTGCAGGATGTGCAGCGGAAAGCGCAGTGGTACGAAGAAGCGTTCGAGCGTTGCGACCCATTCCGGGTTCAGGTTCGGAGCCGACTCCGCGCATTCGTGTTGGTCGATGAGTTTGTCGACGAACACTTCCCGCTCGTCCTGCGAGGCGACGTAGTCCTTGTAGGTGAGCTTGAAGGGGTCGCGGAACTGCTCCCAGTCGTCGACCTGGAAGGGTGATCCTTCCCGGTGCTGCAGGTACCAGCCGTTGAGGGGCATGCCCGGGTGTTCGAACGGCTGCGGATCACGACGGAAGTGGGTGTGGAAGTTCGAGGTGACGACCTCGTAGGGTGACGGCTTGCGGCGCACGTCGCCGAGCAGGCTCCAGGTCTTGGGCTTGGCCTTGATTCGCGCGTTCGATGCCATCTCAATCTTTCCTTTCCAGAAACCAGACGATCTCGTCGTCTTCGACCTGCTTCATGCGACCGGCGAATCCGCTCAGTGCCGGTTCGAGCTCGACCAGTGGGAATTCCCGTCCGAGTTCGAGTTCGAGGCTCTGCCGGGTGAGCCGGCAGTATTCGGGTACCTGGATGCGGATGTACCCTCCCTCGTCGGACACTTGAACGTCCGAGTCCGGGTTGTCTGCGATGATCGCGTCGGCGACGGCATCGGCGAGGTCCATGTCGAGGCCGCGCATGAGCGGTCCGACCATCTTGGGTGTCAGGTCTGTCATCTCCGCCTTCTAGCTTTCGTTGGCCCGGTTGTAGTGGCGTTTACCGTCGTTCGGGATACCGACCTGGATCTGCTCGTCGGTGACACGGACGGGGAAGCGGAAGAGCTTGCAGCCGGTGGGGTTGAGTCCTTCTCCAGTGCGCATGTCGAATTCCCATTTGTGTCCGGGACATTCGAGGGTGCCTGCTTCGTCGTTCCACTCACCGTCGGCGAGCAGCACTTCCTGGTGCGGGCACATGCCCTGGAAAGCCAGGATCTCGCCGCCGTTGTGGTGGACCAGCAGGATCTGCTCTCCTTCGACCTCCACGTCGAGGATGTCGCCTTCCCACAGTTCGTCGGTTTCGAGTGCGTCGGTCCAGCCGACTTCGGGGGCGCTCATCGGTATCCCACCTGCAGCACGTCGAGCGGGCCCACTCCCGCGTCGGTCACGGTGGCGGTGTCGGCGAGTACCCGGCCCTGGAACCGGACCTGCAGGGGCCGGGGCTGGGCTGCGACGCGGCGACCGGCGGCGTGGTACGCCACCTTCTCGGCGACGACCGACATCGGGTCCGTGTCGTCGATCGGGACGAGCAGAACGACGAAGTCGCCGTCGAAGATCCCTTGCACGGGAAACAGTGCCATGTCGAGATCCTTTCTCTCAGCTGGCCTGCCGGCTGCCGGGTTGTCCGGCGAATGCCCAGGCGTAGTTCGTGGCGTCCTGTCCCTGTTCTGCCGGCGACAGACCCATGTAGTTCAGAGCGCCCTCGATGGTCGGTGGCTGGATGACTCCGCTCAGGAAGCGGTCGATGATATTGAGATGCCCGGCGAAGCGTTCCGGGTTCTGCTCGTAGACCCACTTGCACGGTTCCGAGCAGAAGAGCCGGCGCCGGCCGTCGGTGTCCAGGATCAGAGGCTCGGGGCTGTCGAGCTTGCCGACCAGGTGGCCGGCCGGGTTCACGAGCGGGATCTGGCACATGTTGCAGACCATCGGGAACGTTTCCGGCAGGGTCAGTTCGGGTTTGCCGGCGCGGATGTTCGCGGTGATGGCGTCCCACACCTTGCCGAACGTGTCGTTCCAGCCGGGATACTTCTCCTCGAGCCAATCCCGTTCCTCGGGGGAGACCCCGGCGTCGGGATTCCACCAGACGGTCGGCCGCCAGCCCCACACCCCGAGATGCAGACCGTGGTGGTACCAGTCCAGCTCCTGCAGGAAATGGCTCTCCCAGTACCACGGCACCTCGAGACCGAAGTCGCGGAACTGGTCCACGAACTGCTTGATCACCATCTCGTTCATGAATTCCTTGAACGAGTGCTTGCGGTGTTCGAGCGGGGTGTAGTAGTCCATCGACAGCCCGGTCAGCAGGGCGAAGATGTGCCAGGTGCGCCAGAACATGTGGTCGACGAGCTTCTGCGCGACGTCCGCTTGACCGTTGGCGATGAGGACCTTGATCGTCGGTTCGCCCTGCTGGGCGTGCCGGGCCTCGTCCGTCTGGATCGACGAGATCAACGATGCGAAGTCGACGTCGCCGACCTTCATCGCGTCGGCGGCCATGCCGAGGAACTGCAGGTTGGTGAAGCCGGTCTCGAAGGTGAAGGTCAGCTGGATCGCGGTCGAGACGGCGTCGTTGGCGGTGAACATGTCGTCGAAGAGGCTGCGTGCTGCGATCACGCCCCATTCGTTGGTGTGAAATGCCTTGTGCGCCCAGTCGGCTCGGGGTTCCTCCGGCAGGAGTCCGTGGGGGAAGAAGGTCTGGATCTGGCCGTGTCGAGTCTCGTCGAGCGTTCCGTAGGTGGCCATGTTCCGCCACGCGGCCGACCGGCCGAACCGGCCCATGCGGGCCTCACCGATACCTGCCATGTATTCGGGAACCGCGATGGCGCCGTAGTGCGCCAGGATCGCCGACTTCCATCCGGGGTCGAGGTTTTCGTACATCGCCGAGCGGGCCAGGATGGAGTTGACCGCGTAGACGGACGTGTCCTTGTCGACCTGGTTGTGGACGTACTCCGGGTACGTGATCTTGTACGGTTCGTCCCAGATCCACCACTGCTCCGTCGGGATTCCGTAACTGTTGGACTGGACCTGCGGCCACACCTGGTCCTCCTCGACGTATCGAAGTGTCCAGTTCATGTCCCGCGTGAGGTCGTACCATTCCGATCGCGCCAACTTGGGCATGTCGTTTCCCTTACTGTCGTGCTTGGTGTGTGCACGCCGCGTTGCGGCGAAAGGTGTTGCAGCGGAATCGTGATGGTTCGATTCCTGCTATCCGGGAGTCCGATGCAATTCGAAGGTGTACAGGACGACGAGCGTGCCGTCCCTGAGGCGAGACGGCCGAATTGCGACCTCTGCCTTGTGGATCGGGACCGTGCCGTCCACGACCAGCGAGACCGTGCACCGGTCGTATCCGGGGGCGCTGACGTGGATTTCGATCGCATCGGTAGCGGCGCGCGAACCGTGCTCCAGAATTTCGAAGGATCCCTCGGGTTCGGCGTCGAGGAGTACGCCCCATACTCCGACGACGGCGTCGGTCACGGCGGCGCCGTCGTCGCCGACGATCTCGCCTGCGAGAAGGAGTTCGATTGCCTCGCTGTCGAATTCGTTCACCGTGAGTGCTGCGGGGGATGCGAGGTGTGTCGAACGGGCTGCGGGAGGCTCGACGCTGATGACGGACATGTGAATCCCTCTTCTTCTTCTCCGGACGGGACGTCGGTTGGACCGCGTCCCCTTCGGAGCGGGAGTTCCGGCCACGCGCTTTGCTCGCTGTCGCGCCTTCGTTCCGGTGGATTCCCGCTCGCGTGGAAGAAATGTTAGGTGGATCACAGAGGGAGGAATATCCGCCCGGCGCAGGGTCTGGCCGGATTGCGCAACGAGTTCGAAAGCCGCGTCGACGCTCGCCTCACCACGTCGGCGACAGGGAGCTCTGTGGTTCCCTGTTGCGCAGAGTCTCGGACGGTGTCTCGCCGAACTTGTTGCGATAGGCCGCGGCGAACCGCCCGAGATGCGTGAAGCCCCATCGGAACGCACTGTCCGAGACGGACGTCTGCACCTCCGGGTTGCAGAGTTCCGCGTGCACACGCTGAAGGCGGACTTCACGCAGATAGGTGGTCGGGGATACGCCGACGTAGCGCTGGAACCCGGACTGCAGCGTTCGGGCGCTGACCCCGATCGCGCGGGAGAGTTCCGATATCGTCCATGGTTCTTCCGGCTGCTGTTCGAGCAGGTCGATCGCCTGCTTCACGACACGCGGCCGTGCCGGTCCGTGCGTGCTGAGCAGCTGTTCGGAATAGTTGTGCGGCTGACCGACCAGCAAGCCCGTCATCACCAGTTCTTCGACGCGTGCGACCAGGAGCGGCTGGTGACCGATCTCCGCGTCGCGTTCCATCTCGGCCTGCAGCAGCCTGACGCTGTCGACCCAGGTGTGCAGCGACGGGGTGGTCAGGTCCATGCCGAAGTCGAAGCACAGCGGCGCCTTGATCTCGCAGCCCAGCAGGCCTGCAAGCTGCCGTTCCAGAGCGTGGCGTTCGATGCGTACGAAGAACATGCTGTAGTCGGGGGTCAGGGCGATCATCGAGGGGTCGTCCGCCCGATAGGCCACGCCGTGGTTCGGTATCGACACAGCGGTTTCGTGCCGGCCCCGCCGCGCTTCCGCGCTTCCCGTCAGGGGCAGAGTGAAGAAGTACTGCGCCTCGGTCGTCGGCGCCTCCAGCGTGATGCGGGACTCGTACTTCAGGTACGCCAGAGTGATGTGGCCGAGCCTGGCGGCGTTCATCCGCGCATTCGAGGACACCGCGCCCAAGGCCTGCACCTTGTGGGGCACCAGGAGACGGGCGCCGACATCGCGGATCACATCGAGGTCTCCGGTGCGGAACTGAGTGCAACCGGCAAGGGGTTCCATCGCCATGTAAGCAGCACCTCTACTTCTCTGGTCCCCCCGCGCGAATGCGTGTTGCGATAGACGTGGGGCAGCCATCGCGGGTGTGGTGTGACCCGCGTCACGGCAGTGTACGCCGAGGAGGGTGCTCGTGCCAGTTTCGGTCGGTTTGCGGTGACCGCGCAGGTGCAGACAGGGAAATCGCGTCCTACGTGCCTGTCACACGTTCCGGGCGAGGCGCTCAGCGCGCGACCTCCTCGAAGTGCGTGCGACCCTTCCGCTGCCACAGCACACCACCGCCCGCGGTGACGCCCTGTGCCTTCAGTTCGCGCTTGAGGATCTTGTTCGTCGCGGTGACCGGCAGGTCGCGGTCGATCCGCACCCAGCGCGGCCATGCCTTCGGGGACAGGTCGGACTGCGCGGCGAGGAACTGCTCGAACTCGTCGGGGGAGAGGTCGGCATCGTCCTGCAGCACCATCGCCGCCATCGCCTGATCGCCGACGCTGTCGTCGGGTACCGCGTAGACGGCGACCCGGTTCAGGGCCGGAAGGCGCTGCAGGATCCGTTCGATCGGGGCGGCGGCGAGGTTCTCACCGTCGACGCGCATCCAGTCGGCGGTGCGTCCGGCCAGATAGATCCACCCGTCCGCATCCTTGTAGCCGAGGTCGCCCGACCAGAACATGCCGCCGCGCATCCGCTCGTTCGTGGCGTCCGGATCGTTGTAGTAGCCGGAGAAGAACCCGCCGCCGTGCGTGTTGACGAGTTCACCGATTGCCTTGTCCGCGTTGATCAATGCGCCGTTCTCGTCGAACTCCGCCGGCTCGCACTCGGTGAGGGTGTCGGAATCGTAGACGGCGACACCGTCGAGACCGCGGCCGATCGACCCGGGTGGGGTGCCCGGTTCGCGCGTGATGATGATGGCCAGTTCCGTCGACCCGAATCCGTCGAACACCGTGCAGCCGAAGCGGCGCGAGAACTCGTCGATGTCGCGGTCGGTGGCCTCGTTGCCGAACGCCACCCGCAGCGGATTGTCGCGATCGTCGGGTTGTTCGGGTGTGGCGAGAACGTAGGAGAGAGGTTTGCCGACGTAGTTCATGTAGGTGACGCCGTAGCGGCGGACGTCGTCGAGGAAGCGTGACGCCGAGAACGACACCGGCACCATCGCCGCCCCGCTGTTGATCGCGACGCTCCACCCCGCCACGATCGCGTTGGAGTGGAACAGCGGCATGGACAAGTAGCAGACGTCGTCGCCGGTGATGTCGAACCGGTCGACGAGGTTGCGGCCGGAGAAGAGCACCGTGAGGTGCGCGACCTGCACGGGTTTCGGATCGCCGCTGGTGCCGGACGTGAAGATCATCATGAACGTGTCCATGACTGCCGCTTCGCGGTGCGGGGTCAGGTCCCCGGCCGAGGCGATCAACTCGGCCCATTCCGGTGTCGAGGTGTCGAACACCCGCACTCCGGTCAGGTCGAGACCGTCGAGCAGCGGCCGGTGTTCGGCATCGGTGACGACGATCTGGCAATCGGCGCGCCGGATGTCCCGGGCGAGACCGTCCCCGCGGCGGGTGGTGTTGATGCCGCACAGCACGTACCCGCCCAGGCCGGCCGCGGCGATCGCGGTGAGCATGTCCGGGGTGTTGCCGAGCAGGGTGCCCACGTGCACGGGCCGAGCCGGGTCGGCGATGGCGAGGAGTGCGGCGGCCTGCGCCGACGCCTCGCCGAGGTGTTCCCGCCAGGTCCAGGTGCGGTCGCCGTGGACGAGCGCGACGGTGGTGTCGTCGAGGCGCTCGCGCAGTACCTGCTGGACGGTCTCGGCCATCGTCCTACCTTCGTGTCGTGGGGGCGGCGTGCCGGCCGCGGGCCGGTTCCGGGGCGGCTGCCGTGACCTCGGCAGCCTCGTCCTGGACGGTGCCGAGGTGGCGGGAGAGGAACAGGATCTGATGCTCGACCGCAGCGTCGAATCTGCGGTGACCGGCGTAGAGACCGAAGTGGTCGCACGGATAGTGCCGGACCTCGGCGCGGGCGGCGAACCCGGCGACGGCCGCGGAGTGCGGGGGTGCGCTGCGATCGAAATCGGCGATCTGCATCAGCACCGGGCACAGTACGTTCTTCACCTGCTTCGCCGGCCGGTACGACCCGAGCTGCATCGTGATGTCCGCGTCGATCTCGTTGCGCCAGGTCGGCCCGGCGATGCCGGTGTAGTCCTCGAAATAGCCGTCCAGGCTGAGTGCCGCCGGCTCGCCGGGGCGGCCGACAACGGCGATCGTGGTGCCGGTCCGCCCGGTGAGGGCGCCGACGCGGCTGCGCAGACCGATCGCGGCCGAGCGCGCGAGCGTGCGGACGCTGTGGTGACGCAGCGCGGTCACCGCGGCGGCGCGGCCGTCGACGAGCGGGGTCATCGACACCACCGCGGCGACGTCGGTGCGGCCGGCGGCCACCGCGAGCACGTGTCCGCCCGACAGGGACACCCCCCACAACGCGACCCGGCCGGGATCGACTCCGTCGAGTGCGGCCGCGGCCGACAGCGCGGCCCGGTAGTCGTCGAGCTGATCGGCCACGTCGACACGCTGACGCACCGCGCCGCCCGAGGAGCCGAACCCGCGATAGTCGAATGCGAACACGTCGAGTCCGGCGTCGGCGAGCCGCTGCGCGAACGGCTGCAATCCGGAGTCCTTCGTGCCGCCGAGCCCGTGTGCCATCACCACGATCGGCCGGCCCCGGTCGTTCGCGAGGCGGTCGTCGGAGGCGCGGAAATACCAGGCGTCGCAAGGGGTTCCGGACGAATCGAACGTGACGCTGCGGCAGGAGGACGTTTCCGCACGGATCGCGCACCGGTCGTCGGGCGGTGCGGCTGCCACGAGAGCCGCACGGGCCGCACCCTCCGGCAGTTCGCGGGTGCGCAGGTCGTGCTCGTAGAGGAAGTAGTCGACCTGCTGGGTGTGCCGCGGCCGGTCGAGCATGTGACCGGTGTACTTCTGCTGGTCCTCGGCGATCACCCGCCGCATGTCGGCGATCGGCGGCAGCCGGTAGCGGCCCGCCGCGTACGCGGCGATGAGCCGCGCCTGGGATTCGACGAACGGGAACAGGGTCGGGGTCGCCTGCGCGAACCCGGCGAACGCGAGATCGTCGATGCCGGGTGCGAAGATCCGCTTGTACAGGTCGATGCGGTTGCCCGGCGCGCTGATGAAGTCCTCGTCGAAGAACGGGAACGTGATGTTGTACCCGGTGGCGTGGACGATGATGTCGAACTCGCCGGACGTCCCGTCCTCGAAATGCACCGTCCGGCCGTCGAGCAGGCGGACATCGGGTTTCGGGATCACGTCACCGGAACCGAGGCGCAGCGGCAGTTCCACCGACTGGGTCGGATGTGCTTCGAAGAAGCGGTGATTCGGGGTGGGCAGGCCGTACCGCTCGGGGCGACCGGACAGGAGCGGCTGGCCGAGTTGCGCGACCTTGCGCTGCCACGCGAGCGGAAGGTACGGGCTGGTGCGGTAGTACTTGTCGGCGGGTCTGCCGGCGATGTACTTCGGCACGATCCACGCACCCGACCGGGTGGAGAGGGTGACCTCGTTGCCGAGGGTCTTCGACGACAGCTCGACGGCGATGTCCGCGGCGCTGTTGCCGAGGCCGACGACGAGAATCCGCCGGCCGGTGAAGTCCAGCGGGGTCTGCGGGTCGATGTAGTGGTGCGAATGGATCTCGGTGCCTGTGAACTCGCCGGGGAACTCCGCCATCCGCGGATCCCAGTGATGGCCGTTGGCGACGACGAGGAAATCGGCGTGCCGGGTGCTGCCGTCCTCGAGGTCGAGGTCCCAGCCGCCGTTCTCGACCGGTTCGGCGTGCACCACACCGTTGCGGAACTCGATGTTCTTCTCGAGGTCGAACGCGCGGGCGTACCCGTCCAGGTATGCCTTGATCTGGGTGTGGTGCGGGAAATCCGGATACTCGTCGGGCATCGGATAGTCCTTGAAGGACAACTGATGCTTCGAGGTGTCGATGTGCAGCGATCGGTAGGCGCTGCTGTGACCGTTCGGGTTCCCGAATGCCCAGTTGCCGCCGATGCGATCGGAGGTCTCGAAACAGGTGTAGGGAATGCCGTAGTCGCCCAGCATCTTTGCGGTCGTCAGCCCGCTGATTCCTGCCCCGATGACGGCCGTGGTCGGTGCCGGCATGCGTCAGCTCCTCGATCCTGCTGCCGGAGCGGTTCCGGCGCGGTGCCCGCCAATCTAGAACATGTTTCCCTCCGGTGTGAACAGATCTCGAAAACTGTCTACAGCGGGTATCGTCGCGGTCGTGTCCCGGCACCGGGCCGGGACCGGTGCGGAGGCACGATGGGCACGGAAGCCGAAGCGACGACGGTGCGGGAACGGTTGCTGGACGCCGCCGAGAAATGCCTGCGGGACAAGGGGATCCGAGCAACCACCGTGCTCGAGGTCGCCGAAGCCGCGGGGGTGTCCCGGGCCTGGCTGTACCGGCACTTCCCGGACAAGGCGACCCTGGTCGGCAGCGTCATCGTCCGCCTCGACACGGCCTACTGGGCCGGAGCGCACGCGACGCTCGCCGAATGCGGTTCACTCGTCGAGCAGTTGGCGGCGGGCGTGCGGATCGGCCGGTCCGCGTACGGCGACCCGGGTGCGCTCGCGATCCGGTTGCGAACCGACGAACCGGAGGAGTTCGCGGCGTGCGCGGGCGCCGGCGTCCACGAACTCGTCCCGCACCTGGCCGAATTCTGGAACCGCTATCTCGTCGCGGCGGCCGAGCGCGGCGAGATCGACCCCGGAATCGACACCGCCGAGGCGGCCGAATGGGTTGCGCGGGTGCTGATCAGCATCGCCACTGTGCCGGGCAGAACCCTCGATCCCGACGATCCGGCCGCGGTGCTGAGGTTTCTGCGCCGCTATGTGATGCCGGGCCTGACCGTCACGGAGCCATAGCCGCCAGGTGGGCCAGCAGGTCGGGATACCGGCGGGTGTGTGCGCCACCGTTGATGTCGATGTTCGCCCCGGTCATCCACGCCGCCGCGTCCGACGCCAGGAACGCCACGACCTCGGCGATCTCCTCGGGACGTCCGCTGCGGCCGAGCGGCGTGTTCTCGAGGTAGTCCTCCGTCAGGCCGGACACCAGCGACACCCCCGCGACCAGCGGCGTGTCGACGAGGCCGGGGGAGATCGCGTTGACCCGGATCCGCCGGGGCGCGAGTTCGAGCGCGGCGACCTCCGTCAACATCAGCACGCCGGCCTTGGCCGAGCAGTACGCGGCCATCCCGGTGCCCGGTTGCCGGCCGTTGAGCGAGGCGATGAGCGTGATGCTGCCGCCGTCGACCACCCGCCGGCCCGCGTGTTTGACCACGAGGAACGCGCCGGTGAGACACACGTCGAGGGTGGTGCGCCAGCCGTCGAGACTCAGGTCGGTGATCGCGCCCGGCACGCTGAGCCCGGCGCAGTCCACCACCGTGCCGATGTCCCCGAACTCGGATGCGATCTCGTCGAACAGTCGCTCGACGCTGTCCTCGTCCCGCACGTCGACGTGCCGCGCCACGGCCCTGTTGCCCAGTTCACCGGCGCCCAGTTCTCCGGCGCCCAGTTCTCCGGCGCGCAGCAGCGCGGCGTCGGCGTTCACGTCCGCCACGATCACCTGTGTTCCGCGCGCGTGCAGCCGCCGGCACGTCGCCCAGCCGATCCCCGAGGCGCCGCCGACGACGATTGCGTTCGCTTCCTTCACGCCGGTACCCCCGTTTCCCGTTCCACCCGATGCCGCGATGGTAGAGACGGAACGGGCGCGCGGTGACGAATGCGGGGAACCCGCCGATCGGACGCCAGGTTTGTCGTACTGTGAATGGCGTCACATCGTGTCGGCCGGCCCGACGTGCCGACCCGCCCGCTCGGAGGTTCGGATGTCCACCACCGAAATGCAGGACCTGCAACGCACCATCGGTCACCTGCGGCAATGCGTCGGATCACTGCGCTCGCGCTACGGTGATGCCCCTGCGGTCAAGCGTCTGGCCAACGATCTCGATCGACTCGACATCGACGCGAAGGAGCTCGACAGCGCACCGCCGGCCGAGGTGCGCGGGCACACCGGTGAGCGCATCCCGGTTCCCGACGCGCCGTACGACGACAACCTGTTCCGGGGCGTCGACGTCGACGACGAAGGACTCGGCGGACTCCACGGGGAGCGGTGACCGCCCCGCCGGCCACCGGTGTTCGTTCCGCGACCCGAGCGAGGATCGCGGAACGAACGCTGCGCACCGACCGCTGGTGGCTGACCCCGCTGTTCACGGTTCTGGGCCTGACGATCTTCGTCGTCTACGCCACGATCCGGTCGTTCGTGCGCACCGCCTACTGGGTCGACGACTACCACTACCTGACGCCGTTCTACTCGCCGTGTGTCAGCGCCTCGTGCGTCCCCGGCTCGAGTCACTTCGGGGTGTGGGTGGGCGAGCTGCCCATGTGGATCCCGCTCGCATTCCTGTCGCTGCCGTTCCTGCTCGGATTCCGGCTCACCTGCTACTACTACCGCAAGGCCTACTACCGGTCGTTCTGGCTGTCGCCCCCGGCCTGCGCGGTCGCCGAACCACGCGCTCGCTACACGGGGGAGACGCGGCTGCCGCTGATCCTGCAGAACGTGCACCGCTACTTCTTCTATGTGGCGGTCGTGATCTCGGTGGTCAACACCTACGACGCGATCGTCGCGTTCCACAGTCCCGGCGGATTCGGTTTCGGCCTCGGCAACGTGATCCTCGTGGTCAACGTGATCCTGCTGTGGATATACACGCTCTCGTGCCACTCCTGCCGGCACGTCACCGGCGGCAGGCTCAAGCACTTCTCGAAACATCCGGTGCGGTACCGCATCTGGACGTTCGTGTCGAAACTGAACACGCGGCACATGCAGTTCGCGTGGATCACGCTGGGCACGTTGATCATCACGGACTGCTACATCATGCTCGTCGCGAGCGGCACCATTTCGGATCTGCGGTTCGTCGGCTGACGGCACCGTCGGGGGCACCAGGGGACAGGGAGGGCAGCGATGCCGGAGGTCGAACGGCACGAATACGACGTCGTGGTGATCGGGGCGGGCGGCGCGGGCCTGCGCGCGGTCATCGAGGCGCGGCAACGCGGACTGCGTGTCGCAGTCGTGTGCAAGTCGCTGTTCGGAAAGGCCCACACCGTCATGGCCGAGGGCGGCTGCGCCGCCGCGATGGGCAACGCCAACCCCCACGATTCGTGGCAGGTGCATTTCCAGGACACGATGCGCGGCGGGAAGTTCCTCAACAACTGGCGGATGGCCGAACTGCACGCCCGTGAGGCCCCGGACCGGGTGTGGGAACTGGAAACGTACGGGGCGCTGTTCGATCGCACCCCCGACGGGCGGATCAGCCAGCGCAACTTCGGCGGGCACACCTATCCGCGGCTTGCGCACGTCGGCGACCGCACCGGACTCGAACTGATCCGGACCATGCAGCAGAAGATCGTGTCGCTGCAGCAGGAGGACTACGCCGCCCACGGCGACTACGAAGCCCGGGTCAAGGTGTTCGCCGAGTGCACGATCACCGAACTGCTCGTCGACGAGTCGGGCCGCATCGCCGGGGCGTTCGGTTACTGGCGTGAATCCGGCCGGTTCGTGCTGTTCGACGCGCCCGCCGTCGTCATCGCCACCGGTGGCATCGGCAAGTCGTACAAGGTGACCTCGAATTCGTGGGAGTACACCGGGGACGGTCACGCACTCGCGCTGCGGGCGGGCGCGGCGCTGATCAACATGGAGTTCATCCAGTTCCATCCGACCGGCATGATCTGGCCGCCGAGTGTGAAGGGCATCCTGGTAACCGAGGGGGTACGTGGCGACGGCGGGGTCCTCAAGAACTCCGAGGGCGAGCGGTTCATGTTCTCCTACATCCCGCCGGTGTTCAAAGGGCAGTACGCCGAGACGGAGGAGGAAGCCGACCGCTGGTACGAGGACCAGGAGAACAACCGCCGCACCCCGGATCTGCTGCCCCGCGACGAGGTCGCCCGCGCCATCAACTCCGAGGTCAAGGCCGGTCGCGACAGCCCGCACGGCGGGGTGTACCTCGACATCGCCTCCCGGATGCCGGCCGCCGAGATCGTGCGGCGGCTGCCGTCGATGCACCACCAGTTCCTCGAGCTCGCCGACGTCGACATCACGAAGGAACCGATGGAGGTCGGCCCCACCTGCCACTACGTGATGGGCGGTATCGAGGTCGATCCGGACACCGCGGCCGCGTCGGTGCCCGGGCTGTTCGCCGCCGGGGAATGCTCGGGCGGCATGCACGGATCCAACCGGCTCGGCGGCAACTCCCTGTCGGACCTGCTGGTGTTCGGGCGTCGCGCCGGGATCGGGGCCGCGGACTACGTGGAGGGGCTCACCGAACGGCCGCGGGCCTCCGACGCAAGCATCGATGCGGCCGCGCGGACCGCGTTGTCGCCGTTCGATCCGGCCTCCCCGGACCGCACCGAGAATCCGTATACTCTGCACGCGGAGCTGCAGCAGTCGATGCACGATCTGGTCGGCATCATCCGCCGCGCCGACGAGATCGAACGGGCCCTGGCCGAACTGGCCACGCTGCGCGAACGGATCCGCAACGTCGCGGTCGAGGGCAACCGGCAGTTCAACCCCGGATGGCATCTCGCGGTGGACCTGCGCAACATGCTGCTGGTCTGCGAGTGCGTGGCGCGAGCGGCGTTGCTGCGCACCGAAAGTCGCGGCGGGCACACTCGTGACGACCATCCCTCGATGGACGCGGAATGGCGGCGGACGCTGCTGGTGTGCCGCACCGACGGCGGCGACAGATCCATCCCGGACGTGACGGTGACCCCGGAGCGGCAACAGCCGATGCGGCCGGATCTGCTCGCGTTGTTCGACATCGACGAACTGGGCAAGTACTACACCGACGAGGAACTCGCCGATCATCCGGGACGGAGGTCCTGACATGGGCTACCAGGCGGCCTTCCGGGTGTGGCGTGGGGACGCCGACGGCGGCGACCTGCACGACTACACCGTCGAAGCGAACGAGGGCGAGGTCGTGCTCGACGTCGTCCACCGATTGCAGGCCACCCAGGCCCCGGACCTGGCGGTGCGCTGGAACTGCAAGGCGGGCAAGTGCGGTTCGTGTTCGGCCGAGATCAACGGCAAGCCCCGGCTGATGTGCATGACACGGATGTCGACCTTCGACCCGGACGAGACGATCACCGTCACCCCCGTACGCACCTTCCCGATCATTCGCGACCTCGTCACCGATGTGTCGTTCAACTACGAGAAGGCCCGCGAGATCCCGTCGTTCACGCCGCCGCCCGACCTGGCGCCGGGGGAGTACCGCATGCAGCAGGTCGACGTCGAGCGCTCGCAGGAATTCCGTAAGTGCATCGAATGCTTCCTGTGCCAGAACGTGTGCCACGTCGTGCGCGACCACGAGGACAACAAGTCCGCATTCGCCGGGCCGCGCTACCTCATGCGCATCGCCGAACTCGAGATGCACCCGCTCGACGTCGCGGACCGGCGCGACGCCGCGCAGGATCAGCACGGTCTGGGCCTGTGCAACATCACCAAGTGCTGCACCGAGGTGTGCCCGGAGAACATCCACATCACCGACAACGCACTGATCCCGATGAAGGAACGCGTCGCGGGCCGACGCTACGACCCGATCGTCTGGCTGGGCAACAAGCTGTTCCGGCGCTGAGTGCCCGGAAGCGCCGGACCGGGACACCGTGTCCGGTGTTCACGTGAGTGCGGCGATGATGGCGCGGGCGATCCACTGCGCATACCGTTCGACGGTCCAGCCCCGACTCAACACCAGCAACTCGTACAGATCGACCGCGATATAGGTCCACAGCACATCGCGTACTTCGTCCAGCTCGATGCCCGGGCGCAGCTGGCCGGTGTCGAGCAGATGGCGTCCGAGCATGGTCATCCCGTTGAGGCGCTCGTCGACGAGGCGCCGCCAGATCTCCTCGAGGTCCTCCTGCCCGTGCCGGCCGTCCCGCAGCATCAATTGGATCCTGGCCGAGCGGACTTGCCGGGCGGCCATCTGGTCCGCATACATCGTGATCTTCTTCCGCACATCCGGTTCGGCGAAGATCGCCTTCGTTTCGGACCGCTCGATGACGGGCACCGGATCGTCGTCCCCGGCGATCGTGTAGTCGAACACGGCCTTCGCCAAGCCTGCTTTGGTTCCGAAGATCTTGTAGACGCTTTCGGGTGCCACGCCGCCGCACTGGGCCACCGCTGTCACCGTCGTGGGGCGGTACCCGCGATCCTCGAACAAGTTCTGGGCCGCCCGCAGGATCGAGAGACGCGTCTGTTGCGCGCGTTCCCGGCGCCCCGACGCATCGTAGCGACGTTTCCCATTGACTTTCGGCATCGCGGGTCCATACTTGTATTTGGATACTGACTCACTGTATCCAATTCTTCACTCAACGGCAGGGAGAGCCGCCGTGAACATCAATCATTCCATTTCGGCCCCATCCGTCCCGGACGTCGCCGACACGACCTCCTCCACGGAGAACAAGTCCGTCGCTGCGCGCTTCATGCACATGATGGCCGACGGTGATCGCGATACTTTCGACCGGCTCGTGGCCCCCGAGGCGATCAACCGTGAGTCCCGGACCGAGCCGCCCGCAGCGAGAGTCCCAGGTCCGGACGGGTTCTACGCCACCGCCCTGTGGCTGCGTGAAGCCTTCGGCGACTTCCGCCACGAAGTCGTCCACGCCGTGGAGGAGGACGACGTCGTCGTCCTCGACACCGTCATGACGGCCCGGCACGTCGGGCCGTTCGTGACCTACGACGAGCGTGGCCGGGTCGATCAAGCCTTCGCGCCGACCGGCAAGAGTTTCGCGGTGCATCAAACCCACTGGCTGCGCATCGCCGATGGCAAACTCGTCGAGCACTGGGCGGATCGCGACGACCTGGGCATGGCCCGGCAAGCCGGTTGGATCCCTCCGACCCCGGCCGGAATGATCCGGAACGCGCTCGCAAAACACAAGGCGCACAAGGAAACAGCACACAGTGCGTGAGTGGCTGTGCGCTGCTCCCCGGCGGCTACGCCGACGTCGCGGCGCCGTCCCTGGTCAGCGCACCGAGCACCTCGTCGGTGTGCTCGCCGTGCGCGGGCGGCGCCGACCCGAGTCGCGGACGTTCGCCGGCGAAACTGACCGGAAAGCCGATCTGGCGCAACGGCCCTGACGGGTGATCGACCGTGCCGATCATCCCGATCGCCTCGGTGTGCGGGTCGTCGTAGATCTCGTCCAGGTGGCGGATCGCTGATACCGGCACACCGTGCTGCTCGAGGACCGCAATCCAGTGCTCGACCGTCCCGTCCGCGAACGCGTCCGTCAGTTCCTTTTCGAGCAGTTCCCGGTTCTCGACCCGATCGCGATTGCGGTAGAACTCGGTGCGCTCGGCCAGGTCGGGACGGCCGATCGCGGTGCACAACCGGTCCCACAGTCCGTCGTTGCCGACCGCGACGACGAAATAGCCGTCCTGTGCTGGAAATGCCTGATACGGAGCGAGATTCGGGTGTGCGGAACCGAGCGCGTGCGGCCGCTTGCCGTCGGCGAACCAGTTCGTCGCCCAGTTCACGTGCATCGCGAGCTGGCATTCGAACAGGGACGTCGTCACGTACTGGCCGCGTCCGGTCCGGGCCCGCTCGACGAGGGCGGCGAGCACCCCGATCGTGCCGAACAGGGCAGCGCCCAGATCGCCCATCGCGTACCCGGCCTTCATCGGCGGGCCGCCGGGTTCACCGGTCAGGGACATGAGCCCACCGGCGGCCTGCGCGACCATGTCGTAGCCCGGCTCGTCGCGCCGCGGACCCACCTCGCCGAACGCGGAGATGTGCAGCACAACCAGGTGCGGGTGACGTTCGGACAACGCGCGGTAGTCGAAGATCCGTTGCAGGCCGCTGCCGGGCCGGAAGTTCTCGACCACGACGTCGGCGTCCTCGAGCATGCGGTGCACGATCTCCTGCCCGGACTCCGACTTCAGATCGAGCGCCACCGACTTCTTCCCGCGGTTCACCGCCAGGTAGTAGGTGGCGTCGTCGCCGACGAACGGCGGACCCCACTGACGCGTCGGGTCACCGGCGTCGGGATGTTCGATCTTGACGACGTCCGCGCCGAGATCGGCGAACGACATCGTCGCGTACGGTCCCGCGAGGATCTTGGACAGGTCGACGACCTTGATCCCGGCGAGCGGGGCGGGGCCGGTGGGATACGTCATCGGGCTGCTCCTGTCAGGTCGGTCCGCGGTGCCGAGGCCCGCGCGGTCTCCGCGTCGACGGCGGTGCCGTCGACGATCGCCTCGAGGTGTTGCAGCGCAGTGGTATTCGTCTCCGATCGCAGGTCGGAGAGATACGCATTGGCGACGAGCAGCGACCGGTGGTCGCCGCAGCGGTCGATGCGGTGCGACGCGAGATCGTAGAGCTGCACGGCTGTGACCGCCCGGGCGAGCGCATCCGTGTAGCGCGCCATCTCGACCTGCGCGCGGGTATCGTCGCCGGCGAGCAGATCGTCGCCGGTTGCCGCGAGCGAGCCCCACAGGTCGGTGAGGATCTGCGCCCCGGGCCGGCAGTCCGGTGCGAGGGCGGCGAGCGTGGCCTGCATGGTCGCGGCGAGTGCGCGGTGTGCGTTCTGCTTGCGCATGCAGCGCAGGACGTCGAGCGCGATGACGTTCGACGAACCCTCCCAGATCGAACCGAGATGCGAGTCGCGGACCAGCCGGGCGAAGTCCCGCTCCTCGATGTAGCCGTTGCCGCCGCGGATTTCCATCGCCTCGCCGGTCACGCTCCGGGCCCTCTTGCAGACGTAGTGCTTGGCGATGGGGGTGAGGATCCGGATAAGGGTCGTGGCGTCCGCGTCGCCGGCGTCGGCGCGTTGCAGGCAGTCGGCGCTGTAGCCGATGACGGCGAGTGCGCCCTCGGCCTCGAGCAGCAGCGGCAGCAGGGTTGCGCGCATGAGCGGCTGGTCGAAGAGGGGCTTGCCGAAGACGACGCGTTCGCGGGTGTGGTCGGCGGCGTCGCGGACGGCGCGGCGCATCAGCCCGGCCGACCGCATCGCGTTCGACAACCGCGAGGTGTTGAGCATTTCCGTCATCTGCCGGAACCCGTGGTCGAGCTCGCCGACCTGCAGCGCGTAGGCGCCGTGCAGGGTGACCTCCCCGCTCGGCATCGACCTCGTGCCCAGCTTGTCCTTCAGCCGATCGATCGTGTACGAGTTGCGGTCGCCGTTCGGAAGATGCTTGGGCACCATGAACATTCCGACGCCGCGGGTCGAGGCCGGATCTCCACCGGGGAATCGTGCGAGGGTGATGATCACGTCGGCGTCCGGGTTGGACGCGAACCACTTCCGGCCGGTCAGGCGCCATCCTGTCTCGGTACGCTCGGCACGGGTATCGGTCTGTGCGATGTCGGTGCCGGCCTGGGTTTCGGTCATGAACATCGCGCCGGTCAACCGGTCCGGTCCGGTCGAGGTGAGCCCGTCGATCCAGATGTCGAACACGTCCGGATCCCCGAACATCCGCAGCGTGCGGGCGGCGGCGTCGGTCATCGACACCGGGCACGCGAGGCCGAACTCCGCCTGGACGAACAGATACGACGCGAGGTACTTCACGACGTGCGGGGGAGTGCGGTCCCAGCCGTGGACGGGCCGGTGCGAGAGGGCGGACAGTCCGTACTCGCCGAACGCCGCCTCACACAGTTCCAGGTAGGCGGGGTGGTAGTCGATCCGGTCGATGCGGTTCCCGTCGGCGTCGAATTGGCGAAGTACGGGCGGATTCTTGTCGGCGACCGCCGCGAGCCGGACGAGACGATCGGCGGTGTCGGCACCCAACCGGTCCAGTAGTGCATCGGTGTTCGTGCGGTCCGCGTCGTCGATCCACCGGTCAACGACGGCCCGGAGCGCGGGGTCGCGGTGCGCGTAGTTCATGGAATTCCCTTCGGCTCGAGGATCGTCTCCACTGTCACCCGCCACACCATGTAGAGTCCAAGACTTAATCGATCGATATTCATATCCAGCACCACACAATGCGGGGTGACGTGGACATTCGTCAGATCCAGGCGTTCCTGGCGGTCGCCGAAGAATTGCACTTCGGGCGCGCGGCCGAGCGGCTGCACATCGCGCAGCCGCCGCTGAGCCAGACCATCCGGTCCCTCGAACGCGAACTCGGCGTCGAACTCTTCGCGCGCACGACGCGGTCGGTGCGGCTCACGGCGGCCGGTTCGGCGCTGATGGCCCCGGCACGCATCATCGAGACGCAACTGAAGGTGTGCCGGACGGTGACGCGGGCGGCGGCGCTGGGGGAGACCGGCGTCGTCGGCATCGGATTCGGGGGCGCCGGCGGGTACGCCGTGCTCTCGGGACTGACCAACGCCGTCGCGGAGGCATATCCGGGCATCGCGCTCGAGCTGCGACCACAGACGTACTCGGGGCAGGCGGTCGAGCTGATCCGCTCGGGCACAATCGATCTCGGGATCGTGTCGCTACCGGTCGGCGGCGATCTGGAGACGCTGACCGTGCGCAGGGAGACGCTGCTCGCGGCGCTGCCCGTGCAGCACCGGCTCGCCGGCGAGGAACTGATCGCGATGCGCGACCTCGCCGCGGACCCGTTCGTGATGTATCCGTCGGCGCACGGCTCCCGCGTCCGGGAGGCGACGTTCGCGCTGTGCGCGCAGGCGGGGATCACCCCGCGGACGGTGCACGAGGCGCCCGACCCCTACAGCCTGCTCGCGCTCGTCGGCGCCGGGCTCGGGGTTGCCGTCGTCGTCGACTCCACCACACACGTGCGGGTGGACGGCGTGGTCTACCGGCCGATCGAGGACGAGGTGCCGCCACTCGAGATCGCGATGGCCTGGCGCGCCGACAATCCGAACCCGGCGGCCCACCGGGTCGTCGCCGTGCTCCGGGACATGGACCTCCCGTAGGTTCCCGGCTTGGTACGGTCTCGGGCGGAGGTGACGCCTGTGGATACCGGCAGGATCGACGAACTCGTCCGGACCAGGATCGAGACGGTCGAAGAACTCGAAGCGGTCGTCGGGGTGCCCACGCCGGCGATCCTCGAGAAGCACACGACGTTCACGACGCCGCTGATGCGCGAGTACATCGAGCAGGCGCGATTCTTCGTGCTCGCAACCTCCGACGCGGGCGGCAACTGTGACTGCTCGCCGCGCGGGGACCTGATCAGCAGGGTGCTGTTCCCCGACGACAAGACCCTCGTGCTCCCGGACCGCCCCGGCAACCGGCGGGCCGACTCCTACCGCAACATCCTCGAGAACCCGCACGTGGGAATCCTGTTCCTCGTCCCCGGTGTCGACGAGGTGGTGCGCGTCAACGGCAGGGCGTCGCTGTCGACCGATCCCGACCTGCTGGCCGAGCTCGCGATGTCCGGCAAACCTGCGCAGCTCGCGGTGATCGTGCAGATCGACGAGGCCTATCTGCACTGCGCGCGGGCGATCCTGCGCGCCAAGCTGTGGGACCCCGAGACCTGGGTCGAGGCCGAGTCGGTGCCGTCGCTGCGCGACATCCTCGCCGAGCAGCACAACCTGAAGCACGAGGACCTCGAGCCGGCCCGGCAGGAGCGCTACCGGGCCGAGCTCTACTGAGAAACCGAGCTCTACCGAGAACCGACTACCGGATTCCTCGGATCACTGCACCCGTTCGGCGAGCAGCGGAACGAGCTCATCGAGCGCGAACGGCACCGACAGCGCCGAATTCGTCGAGAACGCGGCGGAGATGTCCGAGTCGCTGTCGAGCACCAGGAACCGGCCGTCCTTCACCGCCGGGATCTGCTGGAACAGCACATTGTTCGTCACTTCCTCCGACGGCATGTAGATCGGCAGGACGATCAGCATGTCCGCGTCGAGAAGGTTCAGGTTCTCCTCGGAGGCCGGGATGAAGAAGCTGTCCGTCTCGGTGGCCTGCACCTGCGGGTTGTTCACGAACCCGAGTTCGGTCAGAAAATCGACCCGGGAGTCGCCGACGACGTAGGCGCCCCAGCCGTCGGACGTGTAGGCCGCGACCGTGACGGTCTTGCCGGCGAACTCGGGGTTCTCGGCGGCGGCCGCCGCGAAGTCCGCGTCGATCTGCGACAGCAGCTCCTCGCCCTTCTCCGGCACGCCGAGTGCCGTCGCGACCGACGTCACCTGATCGTCGAGGGAGGTCAGATAGGCGTCACTGCCCTCGGGCACGCCGACGGTCGTCGCGATCTTCGACAGCGACTCGTACCGGGCCGGGTCGCCGGAACTCTTGGTGTCGAGGATCAGATCCGGGGTCACCGCCGCGAGCATCTCGTAGGACGGCTCGAGCGTGCCGATGAGCTTGGGCGACGACGTGTACAGCCCCTCCGCCCACGGGCCGACGCCGTCGCCCCCGAACGCGAGCCAGTCACTGGCAGCGACCGGCTGAACCCCGAGCGCGAGTGCGGTCTCGGCGTCACCCCAGCCGAGCGCGGCGACCCGTTCGGGCTGCGCATCGATGGTGACGTCCCCGAACTTGGTGGTGACGGTCGCGGGAAATGCGCCGGAGCCGGTACCGGAGTCGGATTCGGTTCCGGTGTCGTTCGAGCCGCACGCCGTCAGAGCGAGGACGGTGGCGGTGACGCTGGCGGTGAGCAGCGCGGCGGATCGACGCTTCATGGATTTCCTCGACTCGTGTGCACGGCAGTTCGATGAGGCAACCCTAACCTGCGTGCGGTTCCGAGGGTGCCCGGGGCGCGGACCGCGGCGCATCGTCTATATGTGTGGAATGGAAAATTCGAGCATCGTGTGCGAAGCAGGGGGACTGCTCGAAGCCCCGCTCGTGCAAGCAGACGGATCCGTGCTGTTCGCCGACACCACCACCGGTGGCGTGTACCGCTGGAACTCCTCCGGGACGCGGACGGTCGTCGAGCGCCGCCGCGGGATCGGCGGGCTCGCCGCACACGCCGACGGGGGCCTTCTCGTCAGCGGACGCGACCTCGCGTACGCCCGTGACGGCGAGACCGTCACGATCCTCGCGCCGGACGGCGCCACCGGAATCAACGACATCGCGGTCACCGCGGACGGGTCACTGCTCGCCGGCGTGCTGCGCCATCGTCCCGCGCTCGGCGAGTCCGCACCGCCGAGTGAACTGGTGAAGATCGCACCGGATGGATCCGTGCGCGTCGTCGCCGACGACCTGTTGTGGCCCAACGGGATCGGGTTCTCACCCGACGGGGCGACCACCTACGTCAGCGAGTACGCGGCGTCGCGGGTGCGCAGGTTCGACGGGGAATCGACGGCGGTGTTCGCCGAGGCTCCGCGCGGTGAATGCGACGGACTCGCCGTCGATGTCGAGGGCGGTGTGTGGGTGGCGCTCGGCAGCGGTGGGGGCATCGCCCGATTCACTCCGGCCGGTCAGCTGGACGAAATCGTCGACCTGGACGGTCGTTTCGTGTCGTCGCTGGCCTTCGCCGGCACGAGCATCTACGTCACGACGGCGGGCGCCCTGCTGCGTCTCGACGTCGGGGTCGCCGGTGTGCCCGTCTCCGAGGCGAAGGTTCCGACCGGCCGCATCCCGGGATGATCTCGGCGTGGTGGCGGCCGCGGTGAACGTCTCGAACGTTCGGTTCCCGAAGGTTCAGCGGGCGCGCAGCGCGGTCGCTGCGCCGGCGACGGCGGACGCGGCGCCGGCACCGGCCAGTCCGGTCAACATCGCCACCGCGACGGTCGCGGAGAAGGCGGTGCCGACCGCCGACTCGACGACGGCTCGGAAACCCGAGGTGCGAGGCGAGGGCGGGGCGTACTCGAGCACCGGCATCGGAAGGTGTGCCCCCGGGAGTCTGGTCGGCGCCACGGGCCGCGGTCGCCGATCGGTGCGGGTGTCGATGAAGTCGAGGGCGAAGGCGATCTCAGTCATGTCCGGGTCCTCCCCGTGTGCCGTCTCACATTGGTCTTCAGTGTTCCGGACTTCGATCGCCGGGATGTGGCGTCGCTTTGAACACTGTGTTTCGGAATCGGATGTTTTCGGCAAACGACGCTCCCATTCCGTCCGCGCATGACCGGTGAGTTTCGAACTCCGACAGTTTCGGGCCTTCCGCGTTGTGCGGCCTGGCCGGGAATTCGCGAATCGGCAGCCGCCGCTGGTATGTTCGTGCGCAGTGAACAACACATTGCAGCTTTGACGCAGACCTTCCGCGCTGGTGAGCCGCGCCTTCGTGCGGTGGTGATTCCGTGTGCCCCCGGAGGGAACCCGACACCGGGTTCCCGGCTCCCGCATGCATCGGAATCGTCTCTCGGAGCTCACTGTGATCACCTCATCGCCCTGTACATCCCTGACGTCGTCCGCACTCCGACCCGGCACGTCGGAGGCGCACACGACGGAAACCGCGCTTGACCGCACCGACTTCCGGGCCGACTGCGGTCGCTGCTTCGCGTTGTGCTGCACGGCTTTCGGATTCTCGAGATCGGCGGACTTCGCCGAGGACAAACCCGCCGGCTCCCCGTGCCGGCACCTCGATTCCGCGTTCGGATGCAGCATTCATCGAGCATTGCCGTCCAGGGGTTTTCGCGGATGCACCGTGTTCGACTGTTTCGGCGCGGGACAGGTCGTCTCGCAACGACTGTTCTCCGGGACGAGCTGGCGAGAACGCCCGGAGCTCCGGGACCGCATGTTCTCCGCGTTCAAGATCCTGAAACAGCTGCACGAGATGCTGTGGTACCTGCTCGAGGCGCAGGAACGTACCTATGATCCCGACACCGAGGACGAAATTCGGGAACTCGCCGATTTCCTCGTATCCCTAACTCGCGGTGACGTGGACGAACTGCTTTCGGCCGACATGGGCGATGTGCATGCCTCGGTGCGAGCCGTCCTGATGACCGTCAGTGCGCACGTGCGGGTTTCGTACTTCGCGGACGGCGGCCGTGTGCATCCGCGCATCGCCCCGGGTGCGGATCTGGCCGGAACGGACCTTCGTGCCTACCGGCTGTGTGGCGCCGACCTTCGGGGAGCGGTTCTGATCGGTGCCGACCTGAGAGGGTGCGATCTCGCCGGGGTCGATCTGCTCGGTGCCGACCTGCGCGATGCCCGGTTGGAGGACGCCGATCTGTCCCTCGCTCTGTATCTCACCCAGCCGCAGATCAACACCGCCCGGGGCAATGAAAGAACGCGAATTTCCTCAGCGGTGTCGGTACCGACGGGTTGGTGCCGCGAGTAGTCGGTGAGGCCTCGGGCGCCGCACGAGGACGAGGTCACGACTTCGGATTCGTGACCTCGTCCGTCCCGAGGACACGGGCAACGAACCCGTCCAGTCGATGGCGGAGGTTCTCGATCCGGGTCTCGGTGGGCAGTGAGCGCTCCGGCTGCGGGTCCGGTAGCGACATCAGGTTGCGCACGTAGAGCGAACAGTGGAAGTCCGTGCAGATGTACGTGCCGACACTGTTGCCCGCTTTCCCGGCGGGTCCGGCCTTGGCGGCAGTGAACAGGTTCGTTTCCGCGTTCCGCCGGGCGGACCGGCACAGATTGCACATCACCCCCCGTGCGCGGGTCGGATCGGAGCCTGCGACGCGGAACTCGACACCGACGAATCCGTCCTCGCTCTCGCAGACCAGATACGCACGCTGCGGTGCCCGCGGGTCGATCCACCCGTAGAAGTCCAGGTCTTCCCACGGCGTCCGATCGAAGTCGTCCGGGAACGACACCGATTTGACTCTGCTGCGTGAGCTGTTGACGAAGCTGGCCGTGATCTCGCTTCTCGTCGGCTGCCTCACGTGTCCTCCTCCAGTTTATGAAACGATCGTAGTATAAACTCGGCGTCGTGGGACGCCCCAAGAACGACGCACGTCGACGTGAACTGCTCGCTGCCTCGGTCCGATATGCACAAGAGCGAGGCCTCTTCGGTCTGACGCTCCGGCCGCTCGCCGACGAACTGGGCACATCGACGCGGAACCTGCTGCATCACTTCGGCAGTCGGGAGGAACTGATATCCCGGATCGTCGACGAAGTCCTCACCGGTCAACTCGAGGCTTCACGCACACTGCTGTCCCGGATACGAACACTCGCGCCGGCAAGCGCCGCCGCGACCCCCACCGGGGTCGCAGACGTCATCGCGGAGGGTCTCGAACTCGCATGGACCCAGGGAACGACTCCCGAGGGCCGGACTCGGATGGCGATGTTCTTCGAGATCTATGCCGCCTCGGCGCGAGACGACGATCTTCACGCAAGATTCGTCGTTCCCGTCGTGTCCGAATGGGTCACCCCGATGGCGCAGGCACTCGAAGCAGCCGGTGTTGCGGACTCGCGATCGCTTGCCCACCGCATCCTGGCTGTCCACCGAGGGCTTCTCCTTCAGGCCACGGTGTCGGGCCCCACCCCCGAAATCGAAAGGGCACACCGGGACGCCGTCGAGGCCATCCGAAACGAGATTGTTGCTCCGTGAAGGAGGTCGCGGCCATTGCCTGCGGGGGAGCGGAGGAGCACTGTGGAATACAGGGAATCGACCGGCGGCGCCGCGTCGGCGCCGCCCTGACCGGAAGGGTGCCGATCGTGTATGCACGCTCGACCACAGTTCATGCGCATCCGTCCTACATCGACGCCGGAATCAAGCACGTACGCGACACCGTGATGCCGGCGCTGACGGATATCGAGGGATGCATGGGAATGTCCCTGTTGATCGATCGCGACTCCGGACGGTGCATCGCGACCAGTTCGTGGCGGGACGAGGAATCGTTGCGCGCGAGCGAGGGACCGGTGCGCGATCTGCGGGATGCCGCCGCCGAGATCTTCCACGGCACCACGGAGGTGTCGCGGTGGGAGATCGCGGTCATGCATCGTGACCACCACGCTGAGCGAGGGGCGTATTGCCGGGTCACGTGGGTCAAGACCGAGCCGTCCGACATGGACCGCGGCGTGGACCTGTGGAAGATGGCCGCACTGCCCAAGATGGAAGAACTTCCCGGTTTCTGCAGCGCCAGCCTGATGTTCGACCGCGCAGCCGGCCGCGGAGTGTCGTCGCTGACGTTCGACAGCAGAGAGGCGATGGAAGGCAACAGGGAACGTCTCGATGCCATCCGGGTCGAAACGGCACGGGAAGCGGGTGCCGAGGTCCTCGACACCTGCGAGTTCGAACTCGCCATTGCGCACCTGCACGTCCCGGAGATGGCGTGAACGATTAGGCGGCCGCGAAGGACGGCCCCGCCGAGGGCCGGCGGCCGTCGCAGCCGCCGGCACCACAACCACATCATCCGAGCCGTCCTCCCGAATCCGAGCGGAGGACAGCGGCAATCGCGCACCATGGTTCCGTGACCACACCCGACGAGGGCCGTCCCGCCCGAGCACCGCTGGTGCTCACATCGCTGATCCTCGTAGCGGCAGTTGCGAACCTCAATCTCGCCGTCGCCAACGTCGCGCTCCCCGACATCGGGAAGGCGTTCGACGCCAGCCAGACCGACCTGAACCTGATCGCGGTCGGCTATTCGGTGGGGTTGGCGGCGTCGGTGCTCTACCTGGGTGCGGTCGGCGACCGCTACGGCCGCAAGACCATGCTGGTACTCGGCATGTCGTTGTCGGTGCCGGCGTCGCTCGTGGCCGGGTTCGCCCCGAACGTGGAGGTACTGTTCGCGGCGCGACTGCTCGGCGGTGTGTCCGCCGGTCTCGCCTTCCCGACGACGCTGGCCTTGATCACCGCGTTGTGGTCGGGTCCGGCGCGGACCCGCGCGATCGCGCTGTGGTCGTCGATCGGTGGCGGTCTCACCGCCCTCGGCCCACTCGTCGCCGGGGCCCTGCTCGAGGGGTTCTTCTGGGGGTCGGTGTTCCTGGTGACGATCCCGCTGGCGTTGCTGGCGCTGGCGCTGACGTGGGTACTCGTGCCGAGTCACGTCAACGAGTCCACCGATCCCGTCGACCATCTCGGCGGCATCGTCTCGGTCGTTCTGGTCGGTTCCCTGGTGCTCGGCATCAACTTCGTACCCGTCGACGGGCTGCAGACCGTCGCCGTGTCCGCGCTGGTGATCGCATTCGCCTCCGCAATCGCCTTCGTGTTCCGACAACTTCGGGCGCGCAATCCGCTGTTCGATCTGCAGGTCGCGCGGCGGCGCATCTTCTGGGTCGCCGCGGTCGCGGGCATCATCGTCTTCGGCACGTTGATGGGCACGATGTACATCAGTCAGCAGTATCTGCAGAACGTGCTGGGGTATTCGACGCTGGCGGCCGGTTCGGCGGCGCTGCCCGCGGCGCTGGTGATGGTGCTGGTCGCACCGCACTCGGCGAAACTCGTCGAATCGCGGGGTTCGCGGTTCACCCTGCTGTCCGGATACGTGGCGATCGTGGTGGGACTGGTCGTCGCGCTGGTGTTGTGGGACGAGGATGCGCACTACTGGATAGTGGCGCTCGGGTACATGTGTCTCGGTGCCGGGGTGGGTCTCGCGGGGACACCGGCGTCGCATTCGCTGACCGGTTCGGTGCCGGTGGCGCGGGCCGGTATGGCCTCGGGTACCGCGGACCTGCAACGCGACCTCGGCGGGGCGATCGTGCAGTCGATTCTCGGTGCGCTGCTCACCGCCGGGTACACGGCGTCGTTCACGTCCACCATCGCCGCGAGCCCGCAGGCGTCGTCGGTCAGCGAGCAGACGCAGGTCGCCCTGGAGAAGTCGTTCGCGGGCGCCGTGAACATCGCCGAGACGTATCCGCAGTACGCGCAGCAGATCCTCGCGGCGGCCCGGTCGGCGTTCCTCGACGGCGACACCCGCGCGTATGCCGCCGCGATCGGGATCGTGCTGATCGGAGCGGCACTGGTGTTCTTCGTGTTCCCCAAGCGTGATGCGGAGACCGCACTGCTGGAGCGGTATGCGGCCGAGGACGCGGAGACCGGGGACAGGGAGAGCAGGGACGCGGAGACCGGGGACAGGGCGATCGGGGACGCAGGGTAGAAAACCGGGCACACTGTTCCTTCGAGAGGATCCGATCGTCGCCCGGGGTGATCACCGGCCGAAGCGAGGTTTCGTGTGGGGAATGTTCCGTTCGTATTTCGTGCGGACGGCGTCGCCGTGCTCGTCGCGTGCACCGAGAACAGCTGTGGTGGAATCGGGCCGTCGTCGTTCGGCGGGAGGATTTCATGGGCATCAGGGTCGCACTGGAACATCGGACGGAATTCCAGGACGCTTTCGGCAATTTCCTTGCCGGCGTGGTCTTCCCGGAGCGCGCCGGGAAGCTGTCGATCACCGTCGGACTCGTGGCCGACATGGAAGTGATCACCCCTTCGACTTCTTCATCGAGGACTACGCCGAATACTTCGGGTGGGAGTACCCACCGGAACTCGCGGCCGACCTCGAGCCGTACCTGCGCCCGGTGGACGAGGGCGAACCCGGCTCGGGACCCGGTGAGCTCGTCCGAAGTGGTTGAAGGACTTTCATATTCCCGACGAGATCCGCACCGTCGATGTGCTCGTGTCGCTCAATCGGGCACTCGAACGCGACATCGAATACAGCGTCCGGATGGAGCCGGGAGTGCAGAGCCCCGACCACACCCTCGCGACCGCGGTCGGCTCGTGCCGCGACTCGGCGTGGCTGATGGTGTCGGTGCTGCGGCAACTCGGTCTCGCCGCCCGGTTCGTGTCCGGATACCTGGTCCAGCTCACCGCCGACCAGCCGGCCCTCGACGGTCCCAGCGGCCCCGCCGCCGACTTCACCGACCTGCACGCCTGGGCGGAGGTGTACGTGCCGGGCGCCGGCTGGATCGGGCTCGACCCCACCTCCGGGCTGTTCGCGGGGGAGGGGCACATTCCGCTCTCCGCTGCCCCGCACCCGGTGTCGGCGGCGGCGATCACCGGTGCCACCGGGAAATGCACCGCGACCCTGACGTTCTCGAACACCGTCACGCGCATCCGGGAGGATCCGCGGGTCACGTTGCCCTACACCGACGAACAGTGGGAACGCATCTGTGCTTCGGGCGCCGCACTGGACGCCCGCACCGCCGCCGCGGACGTGCGGCTGACGGTCGGCGGGGAGCCGACATTCGTGTCGATCGACCGCTACGGCGACCCGGAGTGGACCACCGAAGCCGACGGAACCGACAAACGTGAACGTGCCTCGGACCTCGCCGAGCGGCTGCGCCGCATCTACGCGCCGACCGGCCTGGTGATGCGCAGCCAGGGCAAGTGGTATCCGGGAGAGGCGTTGCCGCGCTGGCAGATCGCGCTGTTCTGGCGCGAGGACGGCGGCGCGCTGTGGAACGACCCCGCGCTGCTCGTCGACCCGTGGGATCCGGAGAACCCGCCGTCCGCGCAGCCCGCCGACGCCGAGCATCTCGCCGTCGAGCTCGCCACCCGGCTCGGATTGCAGCCGGATGTGGTGCAGCCCGCGTACGAGGACGCGCTCGCGCGGCTGCACCGCTGGGTGCGGCTGCCGGCCGGCCCGCCCCTGGACCCCGCCGAGGACTTGCCACCCGACGACGATTCCCCCGACGCACGCCGCGCTCTGCTCGACAGGCTCGAACGATCCGTCACCGACCCGGCCGCGTGGGTGATCCCGCTGCAGCGCCGAGACGACGACACCGGGTGGCAGAGCGGACGGTGGACGATGCGCCGCGGCCGCATCGTCCTCGTCGAGGGCGATTCTCCGGCCGGGCTGCGCCTGCCCATCCGCTCGGTGAGCTGGGAGGAACCGGACCCACTGTTCGAAGCCGATCCACTTCACGACCGGCCACCGCTGCTGTTCCAGCCGGCGCCGCCACCCGCACCGACTGCCGTCGCGTCGCCGACCGTCGGTATCCCCACCGCGCTGGTCACCGAGGTGCGCGACGACGCACTGCACGTGTTCCTGCCGCCCCTGGGTGCGCTCGAACACTTCTACGACCTGATCGCCACCGTCGAGCAGGCCCGCGCCGCGCGGCTGACCACCGAGTCCTTCGACGTCGACGGCACCCACACCGGCACCGGCGGCGGCAACCACATCACGCTCGGAGGCGCGAAACCGAGCGATTCCCCGCTGCTGCGCCGCCCCGACCTGCTCGTCTCCCTGCTCACCCACTGGCAGCGGCATCCCGCGCTGTCGTACCTGTTCTCGGGCCGGTTCATCGGCCCCACCTCGCAGGCGCCGCGCGTCGACGAGGGCAGGCCGGACGCGCTGTACGAACTCGAGATCGCCTTCACCGAGATCGAGCGGCTCACCGGCGACGCGGACGACGACTGGCCGCCGTCACCGTGGGTCGTCGACCGTGCGCTGCGGCACCTGCTCACCGACCTGACCGGCAACACGCACCGCGCCGAATTCTGCATCGACAAGCTGTACAGCCCGGACTCGGCGCGCGGCCGCCTCGGCGTCCTCGAACTGCGCGGCTTCGAGATGCCGCCGCACGCGCAGATGGCGATGGTGCAGTCGCTGCTGGTGCGCGGCCTCGTCTGCACTTTGTCGCGGCCGACATCGCCGACGTCGTCGCGGATCTGCGCGAGCACGGCGTCGACTTCGACACCGCCTGGCTCGACCCGTTCCTCGAATTCCGCTTCCCCCGTCTGGGCAGCGTGCAGGCCGGCCCGGTCACGCTGGAACTGCGCGCCGCCGTCGAACCGTGGCACGTGCTCGGGGAGGAAGCCACCGCCGGTGGCACCGCCCGCTACGTCGATTCGTCCGTCGAACGGCTGCAGGTGTCCGTGACCGGCACCGACCGCGGCCGGTACGTCGTCACCTGCAACGGGGTGCCGATGCCACTGCTCGAGACCGGCAAGGACGACGTGCAGGTCGCCGGGGTGCGGTATCGCGCATGGCAGCCGCCGAGCGCCCTGCATCCGACGATCGAAGTGCACAGCCCCCTGGTGGTCGACGTCGTCGACCTCGAGTCGGGTCGCTCGCGCGGCGGCTGCACCTACCACGTCGTGCATCCCGGTGGCCGTGCCTACGACACCCCGCCGGTCAACGCGGTCGAGGCGCAGTCGCGCCGCAACAGCCGGTTCGAGGACCACGGATTCACACCCGGACGTATCGACCTGGCAAGGTTGCAGGAGACGCAGGCGCGGCTGGCGGTGGACGTGACGGCCCCCGGACTCCTCGACCTGCGACGGACGGACACCGCCTGGCGTTGACGGCACCGAAGCAGAGGCCCGGTGGCGCAGGCAACGAGCTCCGGGAGGACGGCAACCGATGACCGACGTCGCCGATGTGGCGCTGACCGGATACGTGCACCGCGGGCCCGAATTCGACGAACTGCTCGGTCCGGACGGCCGGTTGCGGGCCCACTGGGCCGACTTCGCGGACGGGTGGCGTCCCCGCGGGCCGGAACCGCTCGCGATGTACCGGCAGCGGCTGCGCACGCTGGTCGACCACCACGGCATCAGCTACAACCCGATCGACCCGTCCGGGACGCCGACGTCGGTGCGCTGGAACGTCGACGGCGTGCCGCTGGTGCTGGCCGCCGACGACTGGGCCGAGCTGGAACGGGGCCTGGTGCAGCGGTCGCGGCTGCTCGACGCGTTGCTCGCCGACGTGTACGGCGAACTGCGGACCGTTCGGGACGGGCTGCTGCCGCCGCGGCTGGTGTTCGGGCACGCGGGGTACGTGCGGGCCGCGCACGGGCTGACCCTGCCCGGCCCGCACCAGCTGTTCCTGCACGCCGTGGATGTTGCGCGCGGCACCGACGGCCGGTTCCGGGTGTCGCGGGATCTGACGCAGGCGCCGTCGGGTGCGGGGTACGCGATGGTGGATCGGCGGGTGATGTCGCGGGCACTGCCGGACCTGTACCAGACGACGAGCCCGCGGCCGCTGTCCCCGTTCGCGCAGGCCGTGCGGCTGGCGTTGCGGGATGTCGCGCCGGTCGGCGTGGAGGATCCCACGGTCGTGGTGCTCACCCCCGGCGCGACCTCCGAAACCGCGTTCGACCAGGCCTACATCGCCGGGACCCTGGGCCTGCCGCTCGTCGAATCCGCCGATCTCGTGGTGCGCGACGGCCGGTTGTGGATGCGCTCGCTCGGATCGCTGACCCGGGTGGACGTGGTGCTGCGCCGCGTCGACGCGGCCTTCGCGGATCCGCTGGACCTGCGGCCCGATTCGCATCTCGGAGTGGTGGGACTGGTGGAGGTGGTGCGCCGCGGTGCGGTCTCCGTCGTCAACACCCTCGGCAGCGGGGTTCTCGAGAACCCGGCGCTCGCGGCGTATCTGCCGCGGTTGTGCCGGGCCCTGCTCGACGAGGAGTTGCTGCTCGAGTCGGCACCCGCCCACTGGGGCGGCACCGACGACGGGCGGTCGCTGCTCACCGCACGGTTCGACGACCTGGTGCTGCGGTCCGCGGTGACCACCGAGACAGTGGTGCCCGGCGCGCTCGACGCGGCGCAACGGGAACTGTTGCGGGACAGGGTGTTCGCCGATCCGGCACGCTGGGTCGGAACCGAACCGACCGAGCATTCGTACGCGCCGGTGCTGGCAGCCGGGCGCGACGCGTTCGAGGCCGCACCCGTCGGGCTCCGCCTGTTCACGGTCGCGCAGCGGGTCGGATTCACGCCGATGCCCGGCGGGCTCGGCCAGGTCCTCGCGCCGGGCGCCGGGTGCGACATCGTCGCCAAGGACGTGTGGGTCCGGTCGGTGCCCGCCGCGTCGACGGCGGATCCGTCCGGCACGGCCGAGACGCTGCCCGAATTCGCGGTGCCCGCGGTCGACGTGGTCACCTCACCCCGTGTCCTCGGTGACCTGTTCTGGATCGGCCGCTACTCGGAGCGCGCCGAGGACACCGCGCGGCTGCTCATCGCGGTGCGGGAACGCTACCAGGACTACCGGTTCCGGCCGTGGCTCGCGGGCAGCGAATGCCTGCCGGTGCTGCTGCAGACCCTGACGGCCGCGGCGCCGTCGTCCGAGTTCGCGGTCACCGACGATCCGGACGCCCCGCGCATCGACAGCTACCGGGTCGCGACCGCGGAGTTCCGTTCGCTGACGGTCGATGCGGACCGGCTCGGATCGCTGGCGCAGTCGTTCGCCGGACTCGAGCGGGCCGCCCGGGCCGTGCGCGACCAACTCTCGAACGACACGTGGTCGGTGCTGGCGGACGTGCGGCGCGCCCTCGACGAACTGGCCACCACCCCCGACGAGGGCGGGTCGCTGCTCGAGGTCACCCAGTCCGCGGCGCTGCGGGGCATGCTCGCGTTGTCCGGTCTGGGCGCCGAATCGATGGTCCGTGACATCGGCTGGCACGTGATGGACATCGGGAAGCGGATCGAGCGGGGACTGGCGCTCACCTCGCTGCTGTCGACGACGCTGGTCGACGTGCGCGCGCCCGGCACCGAGCGGGCCCTCGTCGAGTCGGTGCTCGTCGCGGCCGAGAGCTCGGTGACGTTCCGGCGCCGCAATCATCGGGTGCGGGTGGCTGCGGTGGCCCAGCTACTGCTGTTCGACATCGGCAATCCGCGGTCGCTCGCGCACCTGCTGGACCGGATCAAGGAGAACCTCCGGGCGCTGCCGGACGCGTCGGGTGCCTCGCGGCCCGAGCGGCTCGCCGAGGAGCTGATCACCCGGCTGCGCCGCGTCGATCCGGTGGATCTCGAGGCCGCCACGGACGGCACCCGCACCGAGCTGGCCGAACTGCTCACCGCGGTGCATCGCGGACTCGAAGAACTGTCCGAGCTGCTGCTGCAGGGACCGCTGTCGCTTCCCGGCGGCACCCGGCCGCTGTGGGGCGGCGCCGAGAACAGGAGGATGCCGTGACCGACACCGCCGGGACCGACACCGCTGGGACCGACGCCGTGCGTCGCTACCGGATCGTGCACCGCACCACTTACCGGTACTCGGGGACGGTCACCTCCTCCTACGGCCGCGGCTACCTGATGCCGCGGGACACCGGCGAGCAGCGGGTCGTCGACACCGCCGTCACCGTCGAACCGGCGCCCGGCGACACCTCCACCGGCGTCGACATCTGGGGCAACCGGGACGTGTACTTCCACGTCGTCGAACCGCACGACACGCTGGTGGTGACCGCACGTTCGGTGGTCGAGGTGAGCCGGCCCGACCCCGCGTTGTGGACGGTCGGGCCCGCGCTGCAGCCCTGGGAGTCGGCGCGACCGGCGACCGCGGGCGGTGCGCTGGCGACCGACTTCGTGCTCGACCTCGAGCCCGCCGAGATCGACGATTCGGTGATCGAATACGCCGCAGCGACATTCGTTCCGGGACGCCCGTTGGGGGAGGCGATCGTCGAGCTCACCCACCGGATCTTCACCGACTTCACGTACTGCTCGGGATCGACCTCGGTGTCGACCCGGGTTTCCGAGGTCCTTGCCGCCCGGGCCGGCGTGTGTCAGGATTTCGCGCGCCTGGCGATTGCCTGCCTGCGCGCGAACGGTCTTGCCGCACAGTATGTTTCGGGATATCTGGCAACCGATCCGCCGCCCGGCAAGGAACGCATGATCGGGGTCGACGCCACTCACGCGTGGGCGGCGGTGTGGCTCCCGGGTGATCGGTGGCTGGCCTTCGACCCGACCAACGATCAACTGGTCGACGAGCGTTACACGACGGTGGGGTGGGGCCGTGACTACGCCGACGTGCCGCCCCTGCGTGGCGTCATCTATACCGAAGCGAAGGACAGTAGCATCGACGTGTCCGTGGACGTCGCACCGATCACGAAGGATGGTTTCGATGCGTGACTTCTCCTGTCCCACTTGCGGTCAGCAACTCGCCTTCGAGAACTCGGTCTGCCTGGGATGTGGCGCGCGCCTCGGTTTCGACCTCGGCACGGTCTCCATGGTCACCATCGTCGACGAACCCGCGGTCTCCCTGGATCCGAGCACAGGGTCGGTGCCCGCAGCCGCATACCGGCTGTGCGCCAATATGCATCTCGCGCGGTGCAATTGGATCGTCCGTGTCGACCACTCCGGCAACGGCGTGACGTTGTGTCCGTCGTGCGAGCTGACCCGGACGCGGCCCGCGGACGACGACGTCGTCGCGCTCGAGGCGTTCGCCGAGGCCGAGGCGGCCAAGCGGCGGCTGCTGGTGGAGTTGGCCGAGCTGGGATTGCCGGTGGTCGGCCGGGCCGAGGACCCCGAGGCTGGGCTGACCTTCGATCTGTTGTCGAGCCGTGACGAGCCGGTGGTCACGGGGCACGATTCCGGGGTGATCTCCCTCGATCTCGCCGAGGGCGACGACGTGCACCGCGAACAACTGCGGGTCGCGATGGACGAGTCGTACCGCACGGTGCTCGGCCACTTCCGTCACGAGATCGGGCACTACTACCAGATGGTGCTGATCGTCGACGACGACGCCCGGCAGCGGTTCACGGAACTGTTCGGTGATCCCGACCAGGACTACCAGCAGGCCCTCGACCGGCACTACTCCGAGGGCGCTCCCGCCGGGTGGGAGGACACCCACGTGTCGAGCTACGCCACGATGCACCCGGCCGAGGACTGGGCCGAAACGTTCGCCCATTACCTGCACATGCGCGACACGCTCGACACGGCCGCGGCATTCGGGTTCGCGCCGGCCGGTGCCGGCCTCGATCGCCCGCAACCCGGGCCGGCCGGTTTCGACCGGCTCGTCGAACAGTGGTTGCCTCTCACGTGGTCGTTGAACATGGTCAATCGGTCGATGGGGCGGCCGGACCTGTATCCGTTCGTGTTGCCGCCCCCGGTCCTGAACAAGATACGTTTCGTGCACGAGCAGATCACCGCGCGCGTCTCGGTGTCCTGAGGCGCGTCTGCTGCGGCGCCGTTGTGCCGGGCGGGGGGAGCGGCCTACGGTCGAAACGGAAGCCCGTCGAGGAGTGGTCGCATGAGCCTGTTCTATCGCCTCGCCTACCGTGTCGGCTTCACACCGTGGGAACGCGCGGACGTTTCGCGGGGCGCCCATTTCGACGCGCTGCTCGAGTCGGTACCCGGCCCGGGCCGGGCGCTCGACGTCGGCTGCGGCAGCGGTGAGTTGTCGATCCGGCTCGCGCGGCGCGGCTGGGACGTCACCGGAATCGACAATGTGCCGGCAGCGGTCGAATTGGCGATGGTTGCCGCCGAGCAGGCCGGGGTCGACGTGAGATTCGTCGAAGGCGACGTCACCGCGATGGCGGACCGGGTCGGGTCGGACTACGGCCTGATCGTGGATTTCGGTTGCTTCCACGGACTTTCGGACAGCGAGCGAGCCGCGTACCGCCGGCAACTCGACCGAGTGTCCTCGCCCGACGCGACATTTCTGATGTTCGCGTTCGAGCCGCGTTTCCGCGGACCGCTCCCGCGCGGCGTCGACCTGGCCGAAATCGAGCAGATCTTCTCCGGATGGTCGGTGGTGGAGGAGGTTTCGGTGCGGGTCGGATTCCATTCGAAGTGGTATCGCTTGGTCCGGCGCCGGCACGTGCCGTAGGTCGCGGGCCTTCGGTTACTCGACCGGGAAATCCTGGCTACAGGAATCTGAACCGCACGGAATACCTTGATTTCCAAAACAGCGGGTCGAATCTTCGGGCAGTCAGTTCGGCGAAGCCGGGATGGCACCGGAAATCAACGCCGAAATCATCGAGGCCGGCAGCTGCAGGTCGGGCGCCTGGGTGATGTTGGTGAGAACGACGATGACGGTGCCGTCGGCCTGCCGGACCGCAGTCTGGGTCTGGAAGCCGCTGATGTGCCCGTTGTGACCGACGAGTCCGTTCAGGTCGCCGATGCCGAGGCCGTACGGCAGGGGCCCGGTGGTGACGAAATCCAGTCGCTGAGCCTGCATCTCCGGTTCGAGGAGGTCGCCGTCGACGAGGGCCTTCGCCCAGATGGCCAGGTCCGCGGCGGTGCAGATGGCCTCGCCGGCGCCGAATCCCCAGGACGGGTTGAAGTTCGTGACGTCGACCAGTTCCGGCCTCGGGGCGGGCGGGCTC
>NZ_JALPTB010000048.1 GCF_023218075.1 Rhodococcus sp. HM1
AGCGCGCACGCCGTCCCACGGTCGACGAAGGGTAACGCATCCCGCCCCGCACCCGGCGTCCGTCCCCCGGATGTCGTATCGTCTGCGGCGGGTTCGGTCCGTCCGCAGGGGAAATTCGACGCGCCGGACCGGAACACTCGATGCGACTGGGGGGACACATCGTTGACGGCTACGCACATCGACCCGACGCGCGCGGGCGCCGAACCGAGCCGGGGCATCGGCGCTCCGGACCTGTGCCGGATCACCGTGCTGACCCGGCACAGCCAGGTCGATCTGGCCCTGCCGCTGGGTGTACCCGTCGCGCTGCTCGTACCCGGGATCGTGGATCTGGTTGCGGCACACCGCACCGACAACGATTTCGACTCCACCCCCGATCAGGTGGAGCCCGACCGGTGGACCCTCGCGCGCCTGGGCCGGGCACCGCTGTCCGGTGCGCTCGCACTCGAGGAACACGGCATCCGGGACGGTGAACTGCTCGTCCTCGAGAACGCCGCCGCATCCGCGCCGCCCCCATTGTTCGACGATGTCATGTACCACGTCGCGGTCGCCGGCCGAGATCGCCTGCGCCGCTGGTCGGCGCCGGTCGCGCAGTCGGTCGCCGCGGTCGTCGCGGTCCTCGCCGTCGTCGTGGGTTCGGCGGCGCTGCTGCAGACCCCGGCCGGGACCGAGCGCGCGACCGCCGGCGCCGCGACGGCGATCGCAACCCTGCTGCTCGTCGTCGCGGCCGCCGTCCTGCACCGCGTCTACCGCGACCGTGCGGTCGCGCTGCTGCTGTCGGTGTGTGCGATCCCGGCCGCGTTCACGACCGGGTTGCTCCTCGTACCCGGGGACTACGACCTCCCGCATCTGCTGCTCGGTGCGGTCCTCACCGGGACGGTCGCCGTGGTGGTCCTGCGCCTCGCCGCGGTCGGGACGGCGACGTTCACCGCGGTCGCGACGGTCGCGGCGGTGACCGCGATCGCGTCGACCGTCGCGGTGTACGTTGCGGTTCCGGTGGCCTCGGTCGGGGCCGGTCTCGTCCTGGCCGGGTTGCTCGCCGGGACGCTCGCGCCGCGGATCGCGATCATGCTCGCGCGGCTGCCGCTGCCACCGGTGCCGGCACCCGGGACGTCCCTCGATCCGGTGGTCGCGGACCCCGACGACACGAACCCGGCACCGACCTTCGACGAACTCGAAGCCGGTGCCGCCCTGGCCCGGTCCTATCTCACCGGCCTCGTGTATGCCGTCGTCGTCCTGACCGCTGCGGGTGCGTGGTGCGCGGCGATTCCCCGGGCCGGTGACGGAATCGAGTGGCCGGGTGTCGCACTCGCGGCCGCCTCGGGAATCGCGCTGATGTTCCGTGGTCGCACCCACGCCGGCGCGGAGACGGCCGCTCCGCTGGTGCTCGGCGGCGGCCTCGTCCTGCTCGGGCTGCTCACCGGTGCCGCGATCACCGATGCCGCGCCGCCCATCGTGCTGTTCTCGGCGGCGAGCGTGCTGCTCGTCGGGGCCCTGGTCTTCGGGGTCGTCGCCCCTCGACGCACCTTCACACCGGTGCAGCGCCGGTTCGCCGAGATCACCGAGTACGCCGTCGTGGCGACTATCGTTCCGCTGGCCTGCTGGGTTCTCGGGCTCTACTCCGCCGTGCGCGGCATCTGACGTGCGGGCCCGCACCCTGTCCGTGACCGCCGCGTTCGTCGCCACCGGGATGCTCGCCACGGCCGCTCCCGCGACCTCGGCACCGCCGATCGTCGACGCGGGAGCGCTACCGCCGGCCGCCGCGCCGGCGCCGCCGGACGAGACCGAACAACGCAACCTGTGCACGCAGGTGCGGGACGCCGCGGACGCTCCGCACCCGCCTGCAGCCCAGCGCATCCTGAACTTCGCGGCGGTCTGGCCGCTCACCCGCGGCGCCGGACAGAAGGTCGCGGTGATCGACACCGGGGTGTCGCGGCATCCGCGACTTCCGAACCTGTCCCCCCGCGGGGACTACGTCTCCACCGGAGACGGCACCGACGACTGCGATGCGCACGGCACCCTCGTCGCGGGACTCATCGCGGCACAGCCGGTGCCGGGTTCGGGATTCGCCGGGGGCGCACCGGATGTCGAGGTGATCGCGATCCGCCAGTCCAGCCGGAACTTCTCCGACCGCAACCACCGTCCCGACGACGCGACCGCGCGCAACTCCCCCGGCTACGGGGACGTGCGCACGATGGCGGCAGCGGTGCGGACCGCCGCCGACCTGGGCGCGACCGTCATCAACATCTCGGAGGTCGCGTGCGTGGCGGCCGCGGACGATCGCGCGCTCGGCGCCGCCGTCCGGTACGCGACCGACGTCCACGACGCGGTGGTGGTCGCGGCGGCCGGCAACACCGGAGACCTGTGCCGCTCATCGAATCCCGGCAGTGTCGATCCGCTGACACCGGACGGCGATCCGTGGTCCGCGATCACCACGATCGCGTCACCCGCCTGGTACGACGAGTACGTGCTCACCGTCGGATCGGTCGAGGAGGACGGCTCCCCGTCGTCGTACAGCCTGCCGGGGCCGTGGGTCGATGTGGCCGCGCCGGGCAGCGGCGTGGTGTCGTTGCATCCCACCTCCGGCGGGCTCACCGACGCCTACCTGGGACAGGACGGACCGCAGCCGATCGCGGGCACGAGTTTCGCGGCACCGCTGGTCGCGGCGACGGTCGCCCTGGTGCGTGCCCGCCACCCCGAACTCGACGCCCGCGCCGTGACGGCGCGCATCGAGGCGACCGCGCACGCCCCCGCCGAAGGCTGGAATCCCCGGGTCGGGCACGGTGTGATCGACCCGCTCGCCGCGGTCGCCGGCCCCGATCCCGCCGCCCGGACCGAGGTCGCAGCATCCGTGCCGGTCGACCCGCCGCGGCCGGTCCCGCCGCCGGACCACCGGCCGCGCACCGTCGCAGTGGCGGCGGGCGGCGGTGTGTGCGGGGTGCTCGCGGTCGCGGTGCTCGCATCGATTCCGTTGCGGCGCCGAACCCGCCACCCGTCCTGACCGAACGATCTTTCGTGTCGGCCGGATTCATCCGGCAGGACGCATCGGAGCCGGTCGCGGGTCGGGCGCGACACCGTCGTGGGCGACGAGCGCCTCCGCGCGCCCCAGCGCCGGTCCCGGCGCGAACAGCGACAGGATCTGCCAGGGTGCGCGGGCCGGCGTCTGCGGGAATCCCAGCGCGGCAGCGGACTCGGCGTCGACGATGCCGTAGCGCACTCCGGTGTCCGCGACGTAGAACAGCGAGCCGCGCCGGTCGCCGTCCGGAACGATCGAGGTGCTCTGCACGTAGGCGCCCCGCCCGGGTGGCACATATGCGGCGTCCGCGTTCGGGCCCGGACCGTCGGCCTGGGCCAGCCCGACCGGCACGGCGTCCTCCTGGATCGGCAGTGCGCGACCCGCGGAGACCGTCAGTTCCGAGCGGCGCTGCTCGGCGGCACCGTCGACGGGGTACCACGTCAGACAGCCGACGGGCCGGTCGGCCGCGTCGACGATCGACGGGACGGTCCGCGGGAACGTGTCGACCGCCAGTTCGTGCACCGTCGGCGCCTGGTTGGTCGTATCCGGAGGGACGATCGGAATCTCCGCGGCGCCTTGCGAATCCGAGTAGTGGATGATCTGGGCCGTGGCCTCGGACACCTCCTGTACCCCGTCACGCAGCACGACGTAGTAGCGGCGGCCGTCCGGCTCGGCCATCGCGACCACCGAGCCCACCGTCAATCCGTCGATGGGATAACCGGGTTCGGTGCCGGCCCCGTCGATGAGGGGTGCGGTCAGTCGTGGCACCTCCGGGATCGCCTCGATCAGTCCGGCCCCGGCCGGGCGCACCATCGTCTCGTCGATGCCGAGCACGCGGGTCAGCGCGCGGTCGTGCAGGTCGATTTCCGCTCGCGTCCCGTCGTAGATCAGGTAGTGCGTTCCTCCGGCGGCGACGAGCAGTGCTTCACCGTCGAGGACGCCGATCCGATCACCGAACTCGGGTGTTCCGACGACGAGAGTGGTTGTCGTCGAACGATTTCCGATCTCCACCGTGTCGCACACGGTCCACGGTTCGTCGCCGGAGTGGTGTGTCAGGGCGGACGGGGCCCCGGGGATGCCGACGAGCGGGCCGCGCGGACGCGTCGCGAACTCCTCGTCCGCGACCACCACCGGTTCGGCCGCATTGCCCAGCACGAGGCGCGCGGATGCGAGGTTGAGCACCGGATGGAACGCACCGTCGACGGCGACGAACATCGCCCCGGAGTCGCGGCCGATCACGACGGCGGCGTTGCCGATCTTGTCCTGCGGCCGGAACAGTGCCAGCGCCGCGCACCCGGCGAGAACGAGACACGCAACGACGGCGCCGACCGCGAGTGCCCGCGCCTGCGAACGCATCGGGTCGCCGATCATCCGCACGTCCCGGCGGACCAGCGCATGCTCCATGCGCCGCACCAGGAATCGGTAACCGCTGACCTGCCACCGTGTGGTGGGTTGCGCTGCCATGCTTCCTCCCCCGTACCGCACGCCCCCTGCCGCCACACAGTACAGTTCGCTCGGGGAATGTCGGGTGGGCCCTGCGGTCCGCCTCGACCGGAGTCGGGGGAACAGCGATGGACCGAGTGGAATCCGCACGGGCACAAGGGACGGGCCTCGTGCGACTCGTCGTCGCCCAGTGTGTCGCCGCGGCGACGTGGGTGGCCGTGGCGGCGGCCGGTGCACCCGTGGCGATCGCCGCCGCCGTCGCGGTGTGCGTCGCCGCGGTGGTACTCGTGCGCATCCGCGGTCGCGGTGTGCCCGACCTCGCGGTGGTGCTGTGGCTGTACTTCACCGGGCGATACCGGCGGCCGGGGCGACCGGTCGATCGTCCCCTCGGATCCGGCCGTATCGGACTGATCCGGGACGGCACCTGCCTGAGCGCGGTAGTCGAAGTTCTTCCCCCGCCTGCCGACAGCGCTCGCCTCGACCGCGATCGTGCCGCGCCGGGCCGGGTGCTGCCGCTCGCGGCGATCGCGCGGGGCCTGTCGCACCACGACGTCACCCTCGACGCGATCGACGTCGTCGCGCACGGTCGGCGCGTCCTCGACACGACGCCGGCCGGCCGGGTCTACGCACAGCTCGTCGGGCCGCTCCCGGCCGCATCGGTGTGCACGGTACAACTTGCGTTGCGGCTCGACGTGTCCCGATGCCGCGACGCCGTCGCGCGGCGCGGCGGCGGCGCCGAAGGGGCCGCCCGGACAATCACGGTCGCGGCGCAGCGACTCGCGCGGATCCTGGGTGAGTCCGGTCTGCGCACAAGGATTCTCGGTTCTTCCGAGATCGATGCCGCGGTCGCGCGCATCACCCGCGGGGTCGATCCCGCCGAGCTCGAAAGGCACTGGCGGAACGTCCCGTTGCCCGGCGGATTCGACAGCGGCGGAGTCGTCGAGCCGCGCCGGCTCGATCGTGCGACGTTGACCGGGTTCTGGTCCCTTCCGTCACTGTCGTCCACCGTGACGGTGCGGCTGCGGCCGGGTTCGACACCGGACCGGTTCCGGGCCGGTGCACTCGTGCGCACCACGACACGCTCCGCCGAGCCGCTCGCCGCGCCGGGGTTGCGTCCGGGGCGGGGCCGCGACCGTGCAGCTCTCGTGGCCGCGTTGCCGCTCGCCGTGCCGGGACTCGAGAATCTGACGATGCTGCGCTCCCTGACGACCGCGGATCTCGACGCGCTGACGCTGCCGGTTGCCGGATGCGGTCAGCTCATCGGATCCGACGAGTCCGGGAAGGCGGTCGCCGCGCGGCTGACGGGGGCGGGCGTGCGCTCGGTGCACGTGGCCGGGGAACTGTATCTGGCCCTGCAGATCGTGTTCCGGGCGGTCGCGGTCGGCGCCCGGGTCGTCGTCCACACCGACCGCCCGCACGCGTGGCAGCCGCTGCTCGACGGCGCAGCCGGTCCGGATCGGCTGCGTCTGGCGGGCCGTCATCCCGGCGACGTCGAGTTCGACACGGTCGTCTACGACGGCGTGCGACCGGCGACCGTGCCGCCGCACGTCACCGCACTGCACGTGCACACCCATCCGGATCAGTGGCCGCGCGAGCGTCCCGATCTGACACTCGTGCAACCGGGTGCCGTGGGCAACCGGGTGGTTCTCACCGCCGGCTCGCAACGCACCGCGTTGACGCTGGTGACCATCGCCGCCGAAACCGCGCACATCGGCCGGCCTCGCACGGCCGAACCCGCGACCGCGCGCTGAGGTCGCCGATCAGGGCGTGTCAGCCCGGATAGGGTTCGGTCTTCCGCCCGGCCCGCACGGTGCGCGCCCACCAGGCGATCTCGTCGAGCATCCGCTCAGCCGCATCGATCGCGGCACCGTCGGAGGTGCTGCCGTCGGCGGCGAACGCGTGCTTGACGCGGTGGAAGCTCACGGATTCCCGGACCGGCACCATGTGCACCTCGATCAGCACCTGGCGGAGTTGCTCGACGGCCCGCAGCCCTCCGGACAACCCGCCGTAGGCGACGAATCCGACCGGCTTGGTGCGCCATTCGTGTTTGACGGTGTCGATCGCGGTCTTGAGCGACGCCGGATAGCCGTGGTTGTACTCGGAGGTGACGATCACGAACGCCTCGGCGGCACCGATCCGGCGGGTGAACGCCTCGGCCTCGGCTCCCCCGGACAGATCCTGCGGCAGCGGGGTGTCGGCGAGATCGAGGATCCCGACGTCGAATTCGGATCGCCGGCGCGCGGTGTCCGCGAACCAGTTCGCGACGACAGGAGCGACACGTCCGGCGCGCACGCTCGCCACGATGATGTCCAGCTTGATCGGCTCGGTCCCGTCCATGGCTGTATCCAACCATTCGGTAGGCCGTGTGCCTTTGTGGCGGCCCCAACCGCCACAACGACACACCGGGGGCGAAGCCCCCTAGCAGCACCCCGGAGCGATCGGGCCGCGCACCTCGCGGGTCGCCGCGTTCCGGGCGGCGAGGTCCTCGTCGGCGGGATAGTCCACCCCGACGAGCGACAGGCCGTGCGCCGGCGCGACCGCGACCGACGCCGCGCGTTCGCGTTCGTCGAGCAGACCGGTCATCCACTCCACGGTCCGCCGGCCTTCACCCACCGCGAGGGCCGCGCCGACGAGGCTGCGCACCATCGACCAACAGAACGCGTCGGCGCTCACGTGCGCGGTGAGGATGTCACCGTCCCGGGTCCACTCGTAGCGCTGGAGTTCGCGGACGGTGGTCGCGCCCTCGCGGCGCTTGCAGAACGCCGCGAAGTCGTGCAGGCCGAGCAGCGACGCCGACGCCCGCTGCATCGCGTCGAGGTCGACGGCCTTCGGCCACGCGACGGTGTCGCGGGCGCGCAGCGGCTCCGCCCCGTACACGGCGGTGGTGACGCGGTACTCGTAGTGCCGCCGGATCGCCGAGAACCGGGCGTCGAAGTGTTCGGGGGCGATCGAGATCGCGGTGACCCGCACGTCCTTGGGCAGGAAGCGGGCGAGGCGCCGCACCCAACGGGACGGGTCGTCGGGCAGGGCGGAGGTGGGCACGTCGACGTGGGCGACCTGCCCGGAGGCGTGCACGCCGGCGTCGGTGCGCCCGGCAACCGTCAGCAGGACGGGGGTGCGCACGATCGCGGAGAGTTTCTCCTCGATCTCTCCGCACACGGTGCGCAGGCCGGGCTGCCGGGCCCAGCCGGAGAAGTCGGTGCCGTCGTAGGCGATGTCGAGTCGCAGCCGGGTGATGTCCCCGGGCTCGGATGCGGAGAACCCGCCGTCCCCCGAGGGGACGACGGGTTCGTTCGCATCAGCGGATGCCGAAACCAAGTGGACTAGTCCTTCTTGGCCTCGTCGGCGTCGGCGGCCGTCGCGGTGCTGTCCTCGATACCCTCGACGACGGCGTCCGCGTTCTCGACCTCGGCGTCGGTCGCGTCGGCTTCGACAGCCTCGACGACGTTCTCCTCGGCAGCCTGCGAGGCGGCGACGCGGCGAGCGCGATCGGCCTCGGAGGTGACCGTCTTCTCCTTGACGAGCTCGATGATCGCCATCGGAGCGTTGTCGCCCTTGCGGGGGACGGTCTTGATGATGCGGGTGTAGCCGCCGTTGCGGTCCTCGTAGAACGGACCGATCTCCGCGAACAGGGCGTGCACGACGTCCTTGTTGCGGATGACCTTCAGCACCTCACGACGCGAGGCCAGCGTGCCGGTCTTCGCGTGCGTGACGAGCTTCTCCGCGTAGGGACGCAGAGCCTTGGCCTTGGCCTCGGTGGTGGTGATGCGGCCGTGCTCGAAGAGGGCGGTGGCCAGGTTGGCCATGATCGCCTTCTGGTGCGAGGCCGACCCGCCGAAGCGGGCGCCCTTCTTGGGCTTGGGCATGATTTTCTCCTAGTAACGGACCGTGAGCTGCTACAGCTGCTCGGTCTCGGCGTAGTCCTCGTTGCCGTCGGTGTCGCCGAAGGAACCGGCATCGGTGTCGCTCCAGGTACCGGTGGCGGCGTCGTAGCCGGCCACCGTGCTCGGGTCGAACGATGCGGGGCTGTCCTTGAGCGACAGGCCGAGCGAGTGCAGCTTGACCTTGACCTCGTCGATGGACTTCTGACCGAAGTTGCGGATGTCGAGCAGGTCGGACTCCGTGCGTGCCACGAGCTCGCCGACGGTGTGGACACCTTCGCGCTTGAGGCAGTTGTAGGACCGGACCGTCAGGTCCAGATCCTCGATGGGAAGTCCGAAGGAGGCGATGTGGTCGGCCTCGGCGGGCGAGGGACCGATCTCGATGCCTTCTGCTTCGACGTTCAGCTCACGAGCCAGACCGAAGAGCTCCACCAGGGTCTTGCCCGCCGAAGCGAGCGCGTCCCGCGCGGTGATCGAGTTCTTGGTCTCCACGTCGAGAATCAGCCGATCGAAGTCGGTGCGCTGCTCGACGCGGGTCGCCTCCACCTTGTACGTCACCTTGAGCACCGGCGAGTAGATCGAGTCGACCGGGATACGGCCGATCTCGGCGCCGGACGCCTTGTTCTGCACGGCCGGGACGTAGCCGCGACCGCGCTCGACGACGAGCTCGATCTCCAGCTTGCCCTTGTCGTTCAGGGTGGCGATGTGCAGGTCCGGGTTGTGGACGGTGACACCGGCCGGGGGCACGATGTCAGCCGCGGTCACGGTGCCGGGGCCCTGCTTGCGGACGTACATGGTGACCGGCTCGTCCTCGTCCGAGGACACCACGAGGCCCTTGAGGTTCAGGATGATGTCGGTGACATCCTCCTTCACACCGGGGACGGTGGTGAACTCGTGGAGCACGCCGTCGATGCGGATGCTGGTGACGGCCGCGCCCGGGATCGAGGACAGCAGGGTGCGACGAAGCGAGTTGCCGAGGGTGTACCCGAAGCCAGGCTCGAGCGGCTCGATGACGAACTTCGAGCGGTTGTCGGCGATGACTTCTTCGGTCAGCGTGGGTCGCTGCGAAATGAGCATGAGTTGCCTCCTTGTGGGCGTCCGCTATATGACGCCCTCGTGGGATGCGGTGTTCTCCCGGCCGTGACCCCGAAGAATCCGGGTCGGAAGAACACCGCAGCGCATGTGCGCCTTACTTCGAGTAGTACTCGACGATCAGCTGTTCCTGCAGCGGGATGTCGATCTGCGCGCGCTCGGGGAGCTGGTGGACCAGCACCCGCAGACGCGAACCGACGACCTGCAGCCAACCCGGAACCGGGCGCTCGCCCAGGGTCTCGCGGGCGACCTGGAACGGCAGCGTGCTCAGCGACTTCTCGCGGACATCGATGATGTCGTACTGGGAGACGCGGTAGCTCGGGATGTCGACCTTCTTGCCGTTCACCAGGAAGTGGCCGTGCGTGACGAGCTGACGTGCCTGACGACGCGTGCGGGCGAGGCCGGCACGGTAGACGACGTTGTCCAGACGCGACTCGAGGATGGTCAGCAGAACCTCACCGGTCTTACCGGGACGGGAGGCGGCTTCCTCGTAGTAGCGGCGGAACTGCTTCTCCATGATGCCGTAGGAGAAGCGGGCCTTCTGCTTCTCCTGCAGCTGGAGCAGGTATTCGCTCTCCTTGATCCGCGCGCGGCCGTGCTGGCCCGGCGGGTAGGGGCGACGCTCGAACGCCTGGTCGCCTCCGACGAGGTCGACGCGGAGACGACGCGACTTGCGGGTAACGGGACCGGTATAACGTGCCATTTTCTAGTACCTATTCCTTTCCCGTTAGACCCGACGCCGCTTGGGCGGACGGCAGCCGTTGTGCGGCTGGGGGGTGACGTCGGAGATGGTGCCGACCTCGAGGCCCGCGGCCTGGAGGGAACGGATCGCCGTCTCGCGGCCCGAGCCCGGGCCCTTCACGAAGACGTCGACCTTCTTGACACCGTGCTCCTGCGCCTTGCGGGCGGCGTTCTCGGCGGCGAGCTGCGCGGCGAACGGGGTCGACTTGCGCGAGCCCTTGAAGCCGACGTGGCCGGAGGACGCCCAGGAGATCACGTTGCCCTGCGGGTCCGTGATGGACACGATCGTGTTGTTGAAGGTGCTCTTGATGTGAGCAGCGCCGTGCGGAACGTTCTTCTTGTCCCTGCGCCGTGCCTTCTGGGTCTTCTTCGGACCGGTGCTGCGTGACTTGGGAGGCATTACTTCTTCTTTCCTGCGACGGTGCGCTTCGGACCCTTACGGGTGCGGGCGTTGGTCTTGGTGCGCTGTCCACGCACGGGCAGACCACGACGGTGTCGCAGGCCCTGGTAGCAGCCGATCTCGATCTTGCGGCGGATGTCCGCCTGGACCTCGCGGCGGAGGTCGCCCTCGACCTTGTAGGACTCCTCGATGTACTCGCGGAGCTTCGCCAGGTCCTCGTCCGAGAGGTCCTTGCTGCGCAGGTCCGGGCTCACGCCGGTTGCCGCCAGGATCTCCTTGGAGCGGGTACGGCCGATGCCGTAGATGTAGGTCAGTGCGATCTCCATCCGCTTTTCGCGGGGAAGATCGACACCTGCGAGACGTGCCATGAGTGGCATTCCTTTTCGGTGTGCGGAGGTCTGCTCCCAGCCCGTCCCCTGCGTCGAAGAAACTGTGTGTCGACAAACACAGTGGGGCCCCGGCCTCCGAACCGGGGGTTGATCGCACAGCTTCCCGACGAATCGGGAATCGTAACCGTGCGACTGGTGCTGGAAGGTCTTCGTGCTCGTTGCCGAGCTGCTTGTTGCCAAGCCGATCTTCGCGAAGAAGAGTCGATCTAGCCCTGACGCTGCTTGTGACGCAGGTTCTCGCAGATCACCATGACCCGGCCGTTGCGGCGGATCACCTTGCACTTCTCGCAGATCTTCTTGACGCTAGGCTGAACCTTCACGTGCGTCCGATCTCCTGTATGTACGCCCCCGGACACGGCAAAAGACCGTGTCGAAGACATGGTTCTCCCCGACCGTGTAGCCGGGGAAGCTCTTACTTGTAGCGGTAGACGATGCGTCCGCGCGACAGGTCGTAGGGGGAGAGCTCCACGACAACCCGGTCCTCGGGCAGGATGCGAATGTAGTGCTGGCGCATCTTGCCACTGATGTGAGCCAAGACCTTGTGACCGTTCTCGAGCTCAATGCGGAACATCGCATTGGGCAACGGTTCGACAACACGGCCTTCGACCTCGATTGCCCCGTCTTTCTTAGCCATATCCTCCGCGATCCGTCGTTCGGTGTGTGGTTGCATCGGCATCCGATACCGTGACGCTCGGCGAGTCCCGGTTCACGGGCGAGCCGATCACCGGAGCGCAGAGCGCACCACCGATCAATCGTACGGGAAGTTTCCCACCTGGCCAAATAAGCCGACATGAGGAGGACCGCGGGTGCGGGCACTGGTTCAACGGGTCACGACGGCGGCGGTGTCGGTGGACGGCACCGAGGTCGCGCGCATCTCCCCCGCCGAAGGCGGACACGGACTGCTCGTTCTCGTCGGCGTCACGCACGACGACGACGCCGCGAAGGCCGCGACCCTGGCCCGGAAGGTGTGGACGATGCGGATCCTCGAGGACGAGAGATCCGCGTCCGATCTGGGTGCTCCGCTGCTGGTCGTCAGCCAGTTCACGCTGATGGCCGACACCCGGAAGAGCCGGCGCCCGTCGTGGTCGGCGGCGGCACCGCGTCCGGTCGCCGAACCTCTCGTCGACGAGTTCGTCGCGGCCCTGCGCGCTCTCGGAGCCGAGGTCGCCACCGGAGTGTTCGGCGCGCACATGGAGGTGAGCCTCGTCAACGACGGCCCGGTGACCCTCCTGCTCGAGGTGTGAGCTGCCTCCCCCATCCGAGCGAATGTACCGTTCGTCTCCTTCAATCGATCGAACGGTACATTCGGTCGGAAAAGCAGGGCTCTGCGATTACTCGGGGCGGAGCGTGAGGATGCGCGGCCCGTCCTCGGTGACCGCGACGGTGTGCTCCCAGTGCGCGGCCCGGCTGCCGTCGGTGGTCACGACGGTCCACTTGTCCTCGAGCACTTCGGTGTCGTACGTGCCGAGCGTGAGCATCGGCTCGATCGCGAGCACCGATCCGACGACCAGACGCGGACCCTTGCCGGGCGCGCCCTCGTTCGGAAGGAACGGGTCCATGTGCATTTCGCGGCCGATGCCGTGACCGCCGTATCCGTCGACGATCCCGTAGCTGCGGCCGTGCAGCTTCTCCGCGGCGTGGGTGCCGAGTTCGATCGCGTGCGAGACGTCGGTGAGCCGGTTGCCGGGAAGCATCGCGGCGATGCCGGCCTCCATCGACAGCCGCGTCGCCTCGCTCAGATCGGCGTCGGCCTGCGACAGCTCACCGACGCCGAACGTCCACGCCGAATCGCCGTGCCATCCGTCGAGAATCGCCCCGCAGTCGATGGACACGAGGTCGCCCTCGGCGAGGATGTCGTCGGCGGACGGGATGCCGTGGACGACGCGGTCGTTCACCGACGAGCAGATCGAACCGGTGAACCCGTGGTAGCCCAGGAACGACGGGACGGCCCCCGCATCGCGAATGACCGCCTCCGCCACCCGGTCGAGCTCGAGGGTGCTGACACCGGGCTTCGCGGCGTCGCGCACCGCGACGAGCGCGGCCCCGACGATCGCGCCCGCAGCCGCCATCGCGTCCAGTTCACCGGACGTGCGGAACGGGACGACCTTGCGCTTGCGCCCGAAACCCATGTCGAACTCCTCGGTCCTGCTTGTTACTTGCCGAGCGCAGCGAGTGCGCGGGCGTTGATCTCCTCGACCTCACCGACCGCATCGACCGTGACGAGCGAATCGGCGTAGTAGTCGAGCAGCGGCGCGGTCTCCTCGCGGTACACCCGGAGGCGGTTGCGGATCACGTCTTCCTTGTCGTCGGCGCGACCGCGGGCGAGCATCCGCTCGACGACGATATCCTCGTCGATCTCGAAGGACAGCACGCCGTCGAGGGCGGTGTCGAGATCCTTGAGGATCGACTCGAGTTCGCGGGCCTGCTCCACGCTGCGGGGGAACCCGTCGAGCAGGAAGCCGTTCGCCGCGTCGGGCTCGGCGAGGCGAGCGCGCACCATGTTGTTGGTGATCTCGGCGGGCACGAGCTCGCCGGCGTCGATGTACTTCTTGGCCTCGACGCCGAGCGGGGTGCCCTGGCCGATGTTGGCGCGGAAGAGATCGCCGGTCGAAATGGCAGGGACGCCGAGCTTCTCCGACAGGATTGCGGCCTGCGTGCCCTTGCCGGCACCGGGAGGACCGAGGAGTACAAGTCTCACTTGAGGAACCCTTCGTAGTTGCGCTGCATGAGTTGACTTTCGATCTGCTTGACAGTGTCCAGCGCGACACTGACGAGAATGAGCACCGCTGCGCCGCCGAAGATGCTCGACGCGGTCTGGCCACCGGACAGGAAGAAGTGCGGAAGCGTGGCGATGAGACCCAGGTACAGCGCGCCCGGCACGGTGATGCGATTGAGCACGTACGTGAGGTAGTCCGCGGTGGGTCGGCCGGGACGGATGCCGGGGATGAACCCGCCGTACTTCTTCATCTCGTCGGCGCGTTCCTCCGGATTGAAGGTGATCGCGACGTAGAAGAAGACGAAGAACACGATCAGCGCGAAGTAGATCGCGATGTAGACGGGGTTGTTCGGATTGACGAGGTACTCGTTGATGAACCGCTGCCACCAGCTCGGATCGGTCGCCGTGCTCGCACCGGTGAGCTGCGCGATGAGGTTCGGCAGGTACAGCAGGGACGACGCGAAGATCACCGGGATGATGCCGGCCTGGTTGACCTTCAGCGGCAGGTAGGTCGACGAGCCGCCGTACATGCGGCGCCCGACCATGCGCTTGGCGTACTGCACCGGGATCCGGCGCTGGCCCTGCTCGACGAACACCACGCCGGTGATGATCGCCAGAGCGACGACGCACACGATCGCGAAGACGAGGCCGCCGCGGGATTCGAGGATCATGTTCCCCTCGGACGGCAGGCGCGAGGCGATACCGGAGAAGATCAGCAGCGACATGCCGTTGCCGACACCGCGCTCGGTGATGAGCTCACCGAACCACATGACCAGCGCCGCGCCCGCCGTCATCACGAGCACGATGACGACCATGCCGAAGATGCTGTCGTCGGCCAGGATCGGTTCGGAACATCCCTGCAGGAGCTGCCCTCGCGCGGCGAGCGCCACGATGCCGGTCGACTGCAGCACCGCCAATGCGATCGCCAGATAGCGGGTGTACTGCGTCATCTTCGCCTGACCGGACTGGCCCTCCTTGCGGAGTTCCTCGAACCGGGGAATCACGACGGTGAGCAGCTGCACGATGATGCTGGCCGTGATGTACGGCATGATGCCGATCGCGAACACCGACAGCTGCAGCAGCGCGCCGCCGGAGAACAGGTTGATCAGCGAGTAGATGCCCGCCTGTTCGCCTCCGGAGATCTGGTCGATGCAGGCGCGGACGTTTCCGTAGTCGACGCCCGGGGACGGCAGCGTCGCACCGAGCCGGTACAACGCGACCAGTCCGATCGCAATGAGGATCTTCCGCCTCAGGTCCGGGGTCCTGAGGGCCGAAACGAAGGCGGAAAGCAAAGATCCTCCTGGCAGGCCGGGCGGGGACGACGGGTCATGGGTACCACCCGTCGGACGGTGGACAACTCTTGAACTCTAACAGTGCGGCCCGGTGAGGCGACCACGCGAGGGGGCCTCGCACAACACCGGGCGCGTGGCCCGATACAGGGCCACGCGGACGCAAGGACGTGCCCGTAAGGGTACGTCAGCAACTCGAAACGACGAACGGCCGCACCGCAGCGGTAGCTGCAGCGCGGCCGTTCGAGAGCCGTGCACGGGCACGAGCGAACAGGTCAGGCCTGAACGGTCGCGGTGCCGCCGGCTGCGGTGATCTTCTCCTTGGCGGAGCCGGAGAACTTGTCCGCGGTCACCTGAGCGGCCACGGAGATCTCGCCCTCGCCGAGCACCTTCACGAGCTGGTTCTTGCGAACCAGGCCCTTGGCGACGAGCTCGTCGACGCCGATGGTGCCGCCCTCGGGGAACACACGAGCGATGTCGCCGACGTTGACGACCTGGTACTCGGTGCGGAAGGCGTTCTTGAAGCCCTTGAGCTTCGGAAGCCGCATGTGCAGCGGCATCTGGCCACCCTCGAAGGCCGCCGAGACGTTCTTACGCGCCTTGGTGCCCTTCGTACCGCGGCCTGCGGTCTTGCCCTTCGAACCTTCACCGCGGCCGACGCGGGTCTTGTCCGTCTTCGCGCCCGGAGCGGGGCGGAGGTGGTGCAGCTTGATGGTCATTCTCAGACCTCCTCAACCGTGACGAGGTGACGCACCACGTTGATCAAGCCGCGGTTCTGCGCGTTGTCCTCACGCACGACGGACTGGCGGATCTTCCGCAGGCCGAGGGTGCGCAGGCTGTCACGCTGGTTCGACTTGGCGCCGATGGTGCTCTTGATCTGGGTGATCTTCAGCTCTGCCATTAGTTCACGCTCCCAGCAGCCTGTGCACGCGCACGCAGCATGCCGGCCGGAGCCACGTCCTCGAGGGCCAGACCGCGGCGAGCCGCGACTTCCTCCGGACGCTGCAGCTGCTTGAGGGCAGCCACGGTCGCGTGCACGACGTTGATGGCGTTGTCGGAGCCGAGCGACTTCGACAGGATGTCCTGGATGCCTGCGCACTCGAGCACGGCACGCACCGCGCCACCGGCGATCACACCGGTACCGGGGCTGGCGGGACGCAGCAGGACGACACCTGCAGCGGCCTCACCCTGCACCGGGTGGGTGATGGTCTTGCCGATGAGCGGGACGCGGAAGAAGCCCTTGCGAGCCTCCTCGACACCCTTCTGAATGGCCGCGGGAACTTCCTTGGCCTTGCCGTAGCCGACGCCGACCAGGCCGTTGCCGTCGCCCACGATCACCAGAGCGGTGAAGCTGAAGCGACGACCGCCCTTGACGACCTTCGACACACGGTTGATCGAGACGACACGCTCGATGTAGTTCGACTTCTCGGCGGCGGCGCCGCCACGCGAGTCGCGATCGCGGCGGTCGCGACCACCACGGTTGTCCCCGGTGTTGGGGCCACTCTGTCCGGCGGGGCCGTTGCCGCCGTCACGCCGCTGACGTCCCGGCATCAGGCGTTCCTTCCGTTCGAAAAAATGGTCATCAGAACTTCAACCCGCCTTCGCGAGCCGCGTCCGCGAGGGCCGCGATGCGGCCGCTGTAGGTGTGGCCGCCGCGGTCGAAGACCACAGCTTCCACGCCCGCAGCCTTCGCGCGCTCGGCGATCAGCTGACCGACCTTGGCGCCACGGGCCTTCTTGTCGCCCTCGAGGGCGCGGACATCGGCTTCGATCGTCGACGCAGCTGCGATGGTCGTACCCGTCAGGTCGTTGACCAGCTGCGCGTGCAGGTGACGCGACGACCGGTTGACGACGAGACGCGGACGATCTGCGGTGCCCGAGATCTTCTTGCGGAGACGGAAGTGACGACGCGTCTTCGACAGCCGGCGCGTGGTGGACACGTCCTTGCCGCGCGGGATGCGCTTGGCCTTCTGGTTCTCTGTCTGCTCGCTCATGATCACTTACCCGTCTTTCCGACCTTGCGACGGACCTGCTCACCCTCGTAGCGGATGCCCTTGCCCTTGTAGGGGTCGGACTTGCGCAGACGACGGATGTTGGCCGCGATCTGGCCGACCTTCTGCTTGTCGATACCCGAGATCGAGAACTTCGTCGGGGTCTCGACCGCGAAGGTGATGCCCTCCGGGGCCTCGATGAGCACCGGGTGGCTGTAGCCGAGCGAGAACTCGAGGTCCTGGCCCTTGAGCGCCACGCGGTAACCGACGCCGAAGATCTCCATCTTGGTGGTGTAGCCCTGGGTCACACCGACGATGAGGTTCTGCACGAGGGTGCGCGACAGACCGTGCAGCGCACGGCTGCGACGCTCGTCGTTGGGGCGGGTGACCTGGAGCGCGCCGTCCTCACCCTTCGCGATGGCGATGGGCTCGGCGATCGTCAGCGACAGGTTGCCCTTGGGGCCCTTGACGGCGACGTCCTGGCCGTCGATGGTCACCTCGACGCCGGCGGGGACGGTAACGGGAATCTTTCCGATACGCGACATGTGTTGGCCTCCCTTACCAGACGTAGGCGAGGACTTCCCCGCCCACTCCCTGCTTGGCCGCCTGGCGATCGGTGAGCAGGCCGGAGGACGTGGAGATGATCGCCACGCCGAGGCCGCCCAGGACCTTGGGCAGGTTGGTGGACTTCGCGTACACGCGCAGGCCGGGCTTCGACACGCGGCGCACACCGGCGAGGCTGCGCTCGCGGGAAGGCCCGTACTTGAGGTCGACGACGAGGGTCTTGCCCACCTCGGCATCCTCGGTGCGGAAGTCGGCGATGTAGCCCTCACGCTTGAGGATCTCGGCGATGTTCGCCTTGATCTTCGAGTGGGGCAGCTTCACCTGATCGTGGTACGCCGTGTTGGCGTTGCGCAGACGCGTCAAGAAGTCTGCGATGGGGTCGGTCATGGTCATAGCTGACCTGTTCACCTTTCTCGCTGCGGTTCCCATACAACACCGACGCCGCGACGTGGTCGCGGTTCCGGCCGTGGGCCTACAACGAACTTGGTTTCGTGTGGGTCCGATCTGCGAGAACGGATCGGACCCCTGACGGGTGTGAGGACGGGCGGGTCACGCAGTGGCGACCCGCCCGCCGTTCACGTCACCAGGAGCTCTTGTGAACCCCGGGAAGTTCACCGCGGTGTGCCATCTCGCGAAGGCAGACACGGCAGAGTCCGAACTTGCGGAACACAGCGTGCGGACGGCCGCAACGCTGGCAGCGGGTGTAGGCGCGAACCGCGAACTTCGGCTTCTTGTTGGCCTTGTTGACCAGTGCCTTCTTAGCCATGGGCTCAGTTCTCCTTGAACGGGAAGCCGAGGTGCTTGAGCAGGGCACGGCCTTCTTCGTTGTTGGTAGCGGTGGTCACGACGGTGATGTCCATGCCGCGGGGGCGGTCGATCTTGTCCACGTCGATCTCGTGGAACATCGACTGCTCGTTCAGGCCGAACGTGTAGTTGCCGTTTCCGTCGAACTGGTTGCCGTTGAGGCCGCGGAAGTCCCGGATACGGGGAAGCGCGATGGACACGAGACGGTCCAGGAACTCCCACATACGGTCGCCGCGCAGCGTGACGCGCGCACCGATCGGCATGCCCTCACGCAGCTTGAACTGCGCGATGGACTTGCGGGCCTTGCGGATCTCGGGCTTCTGACCGGTGATGAGGGTCAGGTCCGCGACCGCGCCGTTGATCAGCTTGGCGTCGCGAGCGGCGTCACCGACACCCATGTTCACGACGACCTTGACGACGCCCGGGATCTGCATGACGTTGGCGTAGTCGAACTCCGCCTGCAGCGCGTCCCGGACCTCGGCACGGTAGCGGGCCTTCAGGCGCGGCTGGATCTTGTTCTCGGTGGTGGTCATGTCAGATGTCCTTCCCGTTCTTCCGGGAAATCCGAACGCGCTTGCCGGTCTCCTCGTCGGTCCGGTAGCCCACGCGGGTGGGGTTGCCGTCCGAGTCGATGACCGCGACGTTGGAAACGTGGATCGGGGCCTCCTGCGTCACGATGCCCCCGGAGGAGGCGCCGCGCTCGTTGGCCGAGACCGCCGTGTGCTTCTTGATCCGGTTCACGCCCTCGACGAGGACACGGTTCTCCTTCGGGTAGGCCGCGATGACCTTGCCCTTGGCACCCTTGTCCTTGCCCGAGATGACGAGCACGGTGTCGCCCTTGTGCACCTTCATCACAGCACCTCCGGAGCGAGCGAGACGATCTTCATGAACCGCTTGTCGCGCAGCTCGCGGCCGACGGGGCCGAAGATACGGGTACCACGCGGGTCGTTGTCACCCTTGATGATGACCGCGGCGTTCTCGTCGAACTTGATGTACGAGCCGTCCGGCCGGCGGCGCTCCTTGACGGTGCGCACGACAACGGCCTTGACGACGTCGCCACGCTTGACGTTGCCACCGGGGATCGCGTCCTTGACGGTGGCGACGATGATGTCGCCGATTCCGGCGTAGCGACGGGACGAGCCACCGAGAACGCGGATGCAGAGAATCTCCTTGGCACCCGTGTTGTCGGCGACGCGCAGTCGCGACTCCTGCTGGATCACTAACTTCTCCTTGACCTGGATTGGTTTGTACGTCAGATTTCCGACCTGGACGTACGCGGTCGTCGGCTACCCGCGGCTCACGTGCGAAAGACACACGGGTCCCGCTAAGCAACCCGTCCAGGGTAGGCGATATACCGCACGCAGGGCAAATTCGCGAACTGTGAGGTCGCTCCCCTGCCCGGCGGGCTCACGCCGCCCCCGAACGCCGACGGCACCCCGCCTCCCGTGGAGAACGGGTGACGGGGTGCCGCAGTCGATAACTCGCCGACGATGCGGGAGAAAGGCCTACTTGGCCTTCTCGAGCACCTCGACCAGACGCCAGCGCTTGCTGGCGGACAGCGGACGCGTCTCCATCAGCTGGACGCGGTCGCCGATGCCGGCCAGACCGTTCTCGTCGTGCGCCTTCACCTTGGTGGTACGGCGGATGATCTTGCCGTACAGCGGGTGCTTCACACGGTCCTCGAGCTCGACCACGATGGTCTTTTCCATCTTGTCCGAGACGACGTAGCCGATGCGGACCTTGCGGCTCGCGCGCTCTTCGTTCTTGCTCACTGCCTTTTCCTCACTCATGCCACGTCACCCGCATTCGGGCCGGTGGACAGGCCGAGCTCACGCTCGCGCAGCACCGTGTAGATCCGGGCAATTTCGTTCCGCACCACGCGGAGGCGACGGTTGTTGTCCAACTGTCCGGTGGCCATCTGGAAGCGCAGGTTGAACAGCTCTTCCTTGAACTCGCGGACCTTGTCGGCCAGTTCTGCGTCGCTCAGTTCGCGGAGTTCCGCGGCGGGGGTACCGGTAGCCATCAGAACTGCTCCTCCCTCGTCACGATGCGGCACTTGCAGGGGAGCTTGTGCATCGCGCGGCGCAGGGCCTCGCGGGCAATCTCCTCGTTCGGGTAGCTCATCTCGAACAGCACGCGACCGGGCTTGACGTTCGCGACCCACCACTCGGGCGAGCCCTTACCGGAACCCATTCGGGTTTCGGCCGGCTTCTTGGTGAGCGGGCGATCCGGGAAGATGTTGATCCAGATCTTGCCGCCACGCTTGATGTGCCGGGTCATGGCGATACGAGCGGACTCGATCTGCCGGTTGGTGATGTAGGCCGGCTCGAGAGCCTGGATGCCGTACTCACCGAAGGTCACCTGGGTTCCGCCCTTGGCGGCACCCGTACGGCTCGGGTGGTGCTGCTTGCGGTGCTTGACCCGCCGTGGGATCAACATGCGTCAGCCCTCCTGATTCTCAGTCGAAGCGGGTGCATCGGCGGAGGCGGCGCGGCCGGCTTCCGTGCTCGTCGCGGTGGTGCCCGAAGCACCGGAGCGACGCGGACGGCTGGGGCGCTCGCGACGCGGGCGATCCGCAGGAGCGGCAGCAGCGGCCAGCTCACGACGGCCACCAACGATGTCGCCCTTGTAGATCCAGACCTTCACGCCGATGCGACCGAAGGTGGTCTTCGCCTCGTACAGGCCGTAGTCGATGTCCGCGCGCAGCGTGTGCAGCGGAACGCGACCCTCACGGTAGAACTCCGAGCGGGACATCTCGGCGCCGCCGAGACGGCCCGAGCACTGCACCCGGATGCCCTTGACGTTCGGCTGACGCATGGCCGACTGGATGGCCTTGCGCATCGCACGACGGAACGCGACACGGTTGCTGAGCTGCTCGGCAACGCCCTGGGCGACGAGCTGCGCCTCGGACTCCGCGTTCTTGACCTCGAGGATGTTCAGCTGGACCTGCTTACCGGTCAGCTTCTCGAGCTCGGCGCGGATGCGATCGGCCTCGGCGCCGCGGCGGCCGATGACGATGCCCGGACGCGCGGTGTGGATGTCCACCCGCACGCGGTCCCGGGTCCGCTCGATCTCGACCTTCGCGATGCCCGCGCGCTCCAGGCCGGAGGCCAGGAACTTACGGATCGCGACGTCTTCCTTCACGTACTCCGCGTACTGCTTGTCCGCGTACCAACGCGACTTCCAGTCGGTGGTGATGCCCAGGCGGAAGCCGTGCGGGTTGATTTTCTGGCCCACTACTGAGCTCCCTTCCGGCGGTTACGGTTGGACGCGGTCGAGCGGGAGGCGACGCTCTCGACGATCACGGTGATGTGGCTCGTCCGCTTGCGGATCCGGAACGCGCGGCCCTGGGCACGCGGCTGGAACCGCTTCAGGGTCGCACCCTCGTCCACGTACGCCGTCGCGACGACGAGCGTGCTGGGGTCGAGGTCCAGGTTGTTCTGCGCGTTGGCAGCGGCGGAGGCGATCACCTTGGCGACCGGCTCGGCAGCGGCCTGCGGAGCGAACTTGAGGATCGCAAGGGCGTCCTCGACCGACTTGCCGCGAACGATGTCGACGACGCGACGCGCCTTCATCGGGGTCACACGCACGTGGCGCGCAACAGCCCGAGCGCTGGGGTTGGTGGTTTCAGTGCTCATCGACGCTTGCTCTTCCGGTCGTCCTTGATGTGGCCCTTGAACGTACGGGTCGGCGCGAACTCGCCGAGCTTGTGTCCGACCATCGAGTCCGAGACGAACACCGGCACGTGCTTGCGGCCGTCGTGGACGGCAAACGTGTGACCGATGAAATCGGGCAGGATAGTGGAACGGCGCGACCAGGTCTTGATGACCTGCTTGGTGCCCTTCTCGTTCTGCAGATCCACCTTCGCCAGGAGGTGGTCGTCGACGAACGGGCCCTTCTTGAGGCTGCGTGGCATTCTCTAACTCCCTCCTTGACTAGCGCTTCTTGCCGGTACGGCGACGACGGACGATGAGCTTGTCGGACGCCTTGTTCTTGCGGGTGCGGCCCTCGGGCTTGCCCCACGGGCTGACCGGGTGGCGACCACCCGAGGTCTTGCCCTCACCACCGCCGTGCGGGTGGTCGACCGGGTTCATCACGACACCGCGGACGGTCGGGCGCTTGCCCTTCCAGCGCATACGGCCGGCCTTGCCCCAGTTGATGTTCGACTGCTCGGCGTTGCCGACCTCGCCGACGGTGGCGCGGCAGCGCACGTCGACGCGTCGGATCTCACCGGAGGGCATACGCAGCGTGGCGTAGGCGCCTTCCTTACCGAGGAGCTGGATGCTCGCGCCGGCGGAGCGGGCCATCTTGGCGCCGCCACCCGGACGCAGCTCCACCGCGTGGACGGTGGTACCGGTCGGGATGTTGCGCAGCGGCAGGTTGTTGCCGGGCTTGATGTCCGCGGTCGGGCCGGACTCGACGGGAGCACCCTGCACCAGGCCCTTGGGGGCGATGATGTAGCGCTTCTCGCCGTCCACGTAGTGGAGCAGCGCGATGCGGGCGGTGCGGTTGGGGTCGTACTCGATGTGAGCGACCTTGGCCGGGATGCCGTCCTTGTCGTTGCGACGGAAATCGATCAGGCGGTAGGCGCGCTTGTGTCCGCCACCCTTGTGACGGGTGGTGATGCGGCCGTGCGCGTTACGACCACCGCGACCGTGCAGCGGGCGAATCAGCGACTTCTCGGGCGTCGACCGAGTGATCTCGGCGAAGTCCGAGACACTCGCGCCGCGCCGACCCGGGGTAGTCGGCTTGTACTTACGAATTGCCATGAGTCTTCTCGTCCTCTATCTCTCGAGTTCCGACCGCTTACGCGACCGGGCCTCCGAAGATCTCGATGGGCTTGCTGTCGGCGGTGAGGGTCACGAGCGCGCGCTTGGTGTCCTTGCGCTTGCCGTAACCGAACCGGGTCCGCTTGCGCTTGCCCTGACGGTTGGCGGTGTTGACGCTGCTCACCTTGACGCCGAAGACCTTCTCGACGGCAATCTTGATCTGCGTCTTGTTCGAGTCCGGGTGGACCAGGAAGGTGTAGGTGCCTTCCTCCATCAGCCCGTAGGACTTCTCGGAGATGACCGGAGCCAGCAGAATGTCGCGGGGATCGGCGATCGTGCTCACTTGCTCTCCTCCTTCGCGAGCTGCACGGACTCGGCCGGCCCGTGGATGAACGTGTTGAGCGCCTCGACGCTGAAGACGACGTCGTCGCTGTAGAGCACGTCGTAGGTGTTCAGCTGATCCGGCGCGATGGGGTGCACGTTCTGCAGGTTCTGCACGCTCTTCCACGCCGCGAGATCCTCACGGCCGACGACGAGGAGCAGGTTCTTGCGATCGGTCAGCTCCGCGAGGAAGCTGCGCGCGCTCTTGGTCGACGGGGTCTGCCCGGCGACGAGCTCGGTGATCACGTGGATGCGCTCGTTGCGCGCCCGGTCGGAGAGGGCACCGCGGAGGGCGGCGGCCTTCATCTTCTTGGGCGTGCGCTGGCTGTAGTCACGCGGCTGCGGTCCGTGGACCGTGCCACCGCCGGCGAACTGAGGCGCGCGGGTCGAACCCTGACGGGCGCGGCCGGTGCCCTTCTGCCGGTACGGCTTCTTGCCACCACCGCGGACCTCGCCGCGGGTCTTGGTGGAGTGCGTGCCCTGGCGAGCCGCGGCGAGCTGGGCCACGACGACCTGGTGCAGCAGCGCGATGTTCGCGGGAGCGTCGAAGATCTCGGCGGGGAGATCGACGGTGCCGTCGGTCTTGCCACCCGGAGCCTTGACGTCCAGCGTCAGCTTGGTTGCGGTCTCGGTGCTGGTCATGCCCGTGCACCACCCTTCACTGCGGTCTTGACGATCACGACGCCGCCCTTGCGGCCCGGGATCGCACCCTTGATCAGCAGCAGGCCGTTCTCGGCGTCCACCTTGTGGACCGAGAGGTTCTGCGTCGTGACGCGGTCGCTACCCATGCGGCCGGACATGCGCGTGCCCTTGAACACGCGGCCCGGGGTGGCGCAGCCACCGATGGAACCGGGACGACGGTGCACGGCCTGCGCACCGTGCGAGGCACCCTGGCCGGCGAAGCCGTGGCGCTTCATGGTGCCCGCGAAGCCCTTGCCCTTGGAGGTGCCGGTGACGTCGACGAACGCGCCGTCCTCGAAGACCTCTGCAGTGAGCTCCTGGCCGATCTCGTAAGCCGAGGTGTCCTCGACACGAAGCTCGACGAGATGGCGGCGGGGGGTCACGCCGGCCTTGGCGAACTGGCCGCTGACCGGCTTGTTCACCTTGCGGGGGTCGATGGCGCCGAAGGCGAGCTGCACGGCGTTGTAGCCGTCGCGCTCCTCGGTGCGAATCTGCGTGACCACGTTCGGTCCGGCCTTGACGACGGTGACCGGAACGACCCGGTTGTTCTCGTCGAAGACCTGGGTCATGCCGAGCTTGGTGCCCAGGATTCCCTTGATCTGGTTAGTCATTTGTTATCTCCGCTGCGTCTTCTACAAGCTCACTGAATGTTGACGTCGACGCTGGCCGGGAGGTCGATGCGCATGAGAGCGTCGACCGTCTTCGGCGTCGGGTCGAGGATGTCGATCAGCCGCTTGTGAGTACGCATCTCGAAGTGCTCGCGCGAGTCCTTGTACTTGTGCGGCGAGCGGATGACGCAGTACACGTTCTTTTCGGTGGGCAACGGCACCGGGCCGACCACGCGGGCACCCGTACGGGTCACCGTCTCGACGATCTTGCGCGCAGATGCGTCGATCGCCTCGTGGTCATAGGCCTTGAGCCTGATGCGGATCTTCTGTCCCGCCACGCTTAGTGTCCTTTTCTTGCCGCGTTTCGTAGCACCCGAACGAGCCGGGAGCCACCTCGTCTGCACAGCCCCACCGGAACGGCGACCGAGAACAGCACTGACACGATGCGATACCGGGACGCACCCGATCCGCTGCCGCTGTTCATCTGTCAATAGTTCTCCGGTCCACGCGGTCGGGCGTGTCGCCTTCCCGCTCATTCCCCGGCACCGAAGCTCGATGCCGCGGGAACCCACCGGATGCACCCATACGGGCGCACAGGGGTACTGCTTCCGTCTTGCATGTGGCCGCGACCAGGCCGTCAGGCTCGATCCGCGACTGTCACACCAACCCGTTCCGAGCCGCAAAAAAACCATGACCCGGTCAAGGCAACCCGACCAGTATGCAGGACTGCTCCCACAAACTCAACTCGCGAGACCCGCGGCCGCTGCGGTCGTACCGGAATAGGTCCCGGAACCGGATCCCTGCCCCATTCGGGGTGGGATACTGCACCGACCGGATCCGGTCCCCACCGAACCCCGGACCCGAGGAGTGCCCATGACATCGTCCGCCCGGCCGCGTCCCGTCGGGTCCCGCGCGCTGCGCCGCCGTCCCCAGCTGTCCGACGACGTCGCTGTTCACGTACGCAATCGCATCATGTCCGGCGGCGTGCGGCCCGGAGACTTCATCCGCCTGGACGAGACCGCCGCGGAACTCGGCGTGAGCGTCACACCCGTGAGGGAGGCGCTGCTGACCCTGCGCGGCGAGGGCCTGGTCGAGCTGGTCCCCCACCGCGGGTACGTCGTCGCACCGCTCAGTCGCGGCGACATCGACGACCTGTTCTGGCTCCAGGGACAGATCGCGGAGGAACTCGCCAGGCGCGCGGCGCGGTCCATCACCCCCGAGACGGTTGCCGAACTCACCGAACTCAACGAGCAGCTGCGTGAGGCCGTGCGTGCCGGCGAGGGCGGACGGATCGAGGACGTCGAGTTCGTGTTCCACCGCACCCTGAACCGGGCGGCGGACGCGCGCAAACTGTCCTGGTTCCTGCTCAACGCCACCCGCTACACGCCGGCCAGCTTCTATTCCTCGGACCCCGACTGGGGCGCCGCCGCCGTGCAGAGTCACACGCGCCTGATCGACGCACTCGCCCGCGGGGACTCCGATGCTGCCGGGGAGGTGACCCGGCAGCACTTCACCGACGGTGCCCAGCGGCTGGTCCGGCACCTCGACGAAGTCGGAGTCTGGGACTGAGCGAGCGGGTCCCGGTCGCGCAGATCAGCTGACGGGAACGGCCGGGCGGTCCGGATCGGTGGTACCCAGTGCGGACACGAGCGTGTCGAACGAATCCTCCAGTGCCCGCCGGAAGCGCTGCGGATCCGGCATCGCCGCCGCGTTCGCGGTGAAGCTGATCGACAATTCACTGCCGAGCGACGTGATGCTCATCGCGAATCCCGAGTGGACCGACGACAGGTTGAAGGCCTCGAGGGAGCGCCGGCCGAACAGGGTGAGTTCGGACGATCCACGGGGAACGTTCGTGATCATGGCGTTCGCGGAGATACCGGTCCCGGCTTCGACGGCGTGGTGCGTCGCCGCCACGACCTTGCGGGCCATCCACCACGGGTAGTCGTCGAGCGCGGTGGTCGCAATCATCGCCGGGGCGCTGCGGCTGCGCTGCTTGCCCTGCGCGGTGGATTCGGCGATCTTCTGGAGGCGGACTCTCGGGTCGGGTTCCTGCACGTGCAGGTCGACCAGAATCATCCCGAACTGGTTCGACGCCTGTTCCGGGTTCCCGCGACGCTCGGCCAGCGGCACCAGCGACATGGGCGACGCGACCACCACCGGGTCGGCACCGAGCTCACCGTGGTGGCGCAGGTACTCACGCATCGCCCCGGAGACGACGGCGAGTGCGAAGTCGTTGACGGTGACTCCCGGCACGGTCCGGCGAGCGGCCTGCGCGGCATCGAGCGATCGCCGTGCGACGTCCACGACCACCGCACCGCCGCTCGCAGGCGAATTGAACCGGTTCGGCACCGCGGTCGGCGCGGGCGGGATCTCCCCGCGGGCGGTCAGGGCGTCGAGTTCGGCGACCGCTTCCTTGGTGCGGCGTGCGGCGCGCAGCATGCTCACCACCTGCCCGGGGACCGACGCGACCTGACGCAACAGCCCCGGCGGGGTGTACTCGGGTTCGGGCTTCTCGACGTCCGCGTCGGGAGCATCGAAAAGCCGCCGCGAGATCGCGCCCGCCTCGATGCCGTCCCCGATCGCGTGCTGGAACTTGATCACGATGTAGTAGGCGTCGTCCGGAATGCCGGGCACGTCCCGCACCCCGGTGATCGCGTGCAGTTCCCACAGCGGCCGGCTCAGATCCATCGGCGCGGCGACGATACGAGCCAGTTCGGCGGTCAACCCGTCCCAGCCGGCACCGTCGAGGTCGAGGCACCGAATGTGGTCGGCGACGTCGACGTGCTCGGCCGTCCGCCAGACGGGATACGCCAACGGCGACCGGAATTCGACGATCTCGGTGAACACCCGGGACCGGTCGAGCCGGGCGGTCATCCACTCGACGAGTTCGTCGCGGCCGATCGGCTCCTGGCCGGGCTCGCCCGGTTCGAAGACCCAGATCTGCACGAACTTCGATTCATCGACGGTCCGTGGATCCGTGAGATTGAGTGCGTGCCTGGGTGTCATCACCCGGCGTCGTGCTGTGCGTCCGGCCCCCGACCGTCCATTCATTCCGCGTCCGTCCCTATCTGGTGATGTCACGACACCCCTTGCCGTGTCGGCGTCGTACCGGCAGTCGGTACGGCACCGAATACGGACATTACCTTTCGGTAACGGTGGGTAACGGAAATACACGTCGAAGCTGTCTCAGGTCACACCGAGATGCGGTTCCTCGGGGGATCACCCTGTGAACGACCGTCGACAGCCGTCACCAGCGCGTCGAAGGAGGCGAGCAGGTCGTCCCGGTAGGCACCGGGATCCGGCATCATCGACTCGTCCGCGGTGAACGTGAGCGCCAGTTCGTCTCCGAACGACGTCACGATGTGTCCGAGCCCTCCCCCGCCGTGGACGGCGAGCACACCGAACGCCGAAACTGCCTGCGCACCACAGCACGTGAGCACGCCCGAACCCCGGGGCACGTTCGCCACGGTGGTGTTCGCGACCACCCGCGCTCCCGCCGATACCCGTCGCTGATGAGCGGCGACGATGCGCTTGGCGACCCACCAGGGGTAGTCGTCGAGCGCGGTCGTCGCGGTCACGGCGGCCGCGGTTCGCGCCCGGGCCTTGCCCGCGGCCGAAGCGGACACGATCGACCGGAAACGTACGAGCGGATCGCGTTCGTCGGTGCCCAGCGAAAGCAGGACCATCGAGAACTGGTTGGAACCGCGCTCGGGCGCCCGCACTCGGTCCCGGGGCGGGATCACGGACATGGGGATCGCCGCGACGAGCGGTTCCTCGGGCAGCTCCCCGTAACGTTCGAGGTATCCGCGCAGACCACCGGCCACCACGGCCAGGACGAAATCGTTGACGGTCGCACCGGGCACCTTCCGCCGCGCCTGCTGCACGGCGCCCAGGTCCCACCGAAGGACGTCGGCGGTCGTGCGGCCGGACAACGGCCCGTTGAAGCGGGTACGAGGCGCAGCCGGTGCCGGGATGATCTCCTCGCGGGCGACCAGATCCTCGAACTCCGCGACCGCGGCCCGGGCCCGGCGCCAGGCGCGCAGCATGCGTACGACCCGGACGGGCACGGCCGCCGTCTGCACGAGGAGCGGTGGACCGGACAGCACGTCCGGATCGGCGGGCTCGGCTTCACCGTCCGTGTCGTCGAACAGCCGGCGAGCGATCGCCACGGTCTCGATTCCGTCGCCGACACAGTGGTGGAATTTCAGGACGACGAAAGTCGAGCCGTCGGGAAAACCGTCGATTCCTTTCGCCCCGGTCAATACGTGCAATTCCCAGGGCGGCCTGCTCAGATCCATCGGTTCCGCGAGCACGGCCGCGAATCTGCGCCGCAATGCGTCCCAGTTCTCCCCGGCGACGTCGACGCAATACACCTGCTGCTCCCACTGCGGGTCGATGCCCCGAATCCAGTTCGGGTCCGCCGGGCAGCGGTGGAATTCGACTTGCTCGGTGAGCGCCCTCGACCGCGAGATCCGGTCGCCGATCCATTCGAGCAGAAAATTCCGGTCGATCGGGCCGGCACCGTCGGGACCGGGAGCGAATACCCAGACGTCCACGATCGCCGATTCCCCGGTAACCGCGTCGGAAACCAATTCGAGGGCGTGACGCGGTGTCATCGCCCGTCGATATTGCACTCGCTTCGCGAGCCGTGCCTGGCCATCACGCAGAAGGATTTTCACTCGGAATCTCCCGCAAGTCCCGCCCCGACGCGAATTTCACGATAGCCGACGCATTGTCTGTTCGGATGGGAAACGGGCATTACAACCAGAGCACGCGAAGTTGCCTCCCGGTCCGGATCCACGAAGATTCCGGACGGCGCGATTCCGGACGGCCGTGTCCGGATCGTCCGCGCGGGTAGCATCGGCGAGACGACGACGGTCCTCGCGCCGAGAAACAGCGAGGAACAGGAAGTGCAGGGGAACGGGGACAGAACGGGCCATTCCGGATCGAACTCGACGGCGGAGCGTGATGCTGGGATATCAGGACTACGCAGTACTGGTGGAGGACGTCCACAAATCGTTCGGTGATGTGCACGCACTCAGCGGAATCTCCTTTTCCGCACCCCCGGGCAGCGTCCTGGGAATTCTCGGACCGAACGGCGCCGGAAAGACGACGACCGTCAAGATCCTGTCGACGTTGATCCGGCCCACGAGCGGTCGCGCGCGGATCGCCGGCTACGACGTGGTGACCCATGCGCCGGAAGTCCGGCGCTCGATCATGATGACCGGCCAGTACGCCGCGCTCGACGAGGCGCTGACCGGCCGCGAGAACCTCATCCTCTTCGGGCGCCTGATGGGACTCGACCGGGCGACGGCGAAGGCCCGGGCGGAAGCCCTCCTGGAGGAGTTCGATCTCGTCGAGGCAGCTCGGCGCGCGGTCCGGCACTACTCGGGCGGTATGCGGCGACGGGTGGACATCGCATGCGGACTCGTCGTGCGCCCGGAGGTGGTGTTCCTCGACGAACCGACCACCGGACTGGACCCCCGGAGCCGCCAGGGCGTCTGGTCGCTCGTCGCGGCGCTGAAGAACCAGGGCATCACGGTGCTGCTGACCACGCAGTATCTCGAAGAGGCCGACCTTCTCAGCGACAACATCATCGTCATCGACAGGGGCACCATCGTCGCGGAGGGTACGGCCGACGAACTGAAGTCCCGCACCGGCGGCAGCTTCTGCGAGGTCGTGCCGGCCGACCCGGCAGCGGTGCCGCGGGTGATCGCCGCGCTGGGTGACCTGGTGCCCGACGAGGTGCGTGCCGAGGTCGCGCAGCACCCGAGCGTGGACCACGTCTCGATTCCCGCGCCGGGCGGAGCTGCGACGCTGGCCGAAGCGCTGCGCCGGCTCGACGCCGAGGAGATTCCGCTCGCGGACATCGGACTGCGCCGGCCGTCGCTCGACGACGTGTTCCTCACCTTGACCGGCCACTCCGCTTCCCCCCTTCCCGACGAGCAGCCGGCGGAAGAGGTGGCCACGTGACCGCGACCGCCAAGAGCGTGACTGCCGGCGCGAAGGGTGTCACTGCACCGCGAAGCCTTCGACGCGATGCCCTGCTCTCCCTTCCCGACAAGGGTGTCGGTGTGCACCGACGGGTCGAACCGTCGGGTTTCCACCAGTGGCGGGCCCTGTCGGGCCGGTCGATCCGTGCGATGGTCCGCGAGGGTGAACTGTTCATCGCGATCATCGCGCCGCTGGTCTTCACGATCGGCTTCTATCTGCCGTTGAAGTTCGTCATGCAGATCAGGGGCATCGACTACGCACAGTTCCTCATGCCGATCATCGTGATGCAGGCGATGGCGTTCACCGCGATCTCCGCTTCGCAGATCGCCGCCAAGGAATCCGCGAACGGTTTCACCACCCGCCTCCAAACGATGCCGGTGTCGGCGCCGGTACCGCTCATCTCCCGGATGACCAGCAGCTTCCTCCGGGCCGCGGTGGCACTGACGGCCGCGCTGCTCTTCGGGCACGTCATCGGGTTCCGGTTCAGCGCCGGTTTCTGGCAGGCTGCGGCGTTCTGCGGGTTCGGGTTGCTCATCGGCGTCACGCTGTCGCTGGGAGCCGACGCGATCGGGTCGCTGTCGAAGAGTCCCGAGGCGACCTCTCAAGCCCTGGCCCTGCCGCAGCTGATCCTGGGCATGCTGTCCTGCGGGTTCGTTCCGGAGGAGGGCTTTCCCGAGTGGATCCGCCCGTTCGTCCGCAACCAGCCCATCTCCCAGTTCTCCTTCGCGATGCGCGACATGGCGGAAGGTGGCATCACCGCCTCGGTGCTGCTACCGGCGGCCCTGTGGTGTGCGGGCCTGCTCGTGGTGTGCGCGCCCCTCGCGGTCTGGGCGAGTGTGAGGCGCGGATGAGCACGCACACCGACCGCAATCTGCCGCAGCGCGCCTTCGACGCCGACCGGATGTTCGATTTCCCCGAGCCCGACGCGGCGCATCCCGAAGGATCGGCACGCGCACTCGTCGAACACAGCCTGATGCAGTGCGGCCGGCTGCTGCGACGCTGGTCACGCGACCCGGCGACGATGATTCAGGCACTGCTGTATCCGGCACTGACGCTCATCATGTTCCGGCTCGTGCTGGGCAACTCGATCACCGCGGCGACCGGGCAACCCGCGATCTACGGCAACGTCCCGCTGATCGCGCTCATCGGCGCGATGTTCGGGTCGGTCGTCAGCGCCGTGGGATTGCGGGAAGAGCGCAAGAAAGGCCTGCTCAGCAGGTTCTGGGCGATGCCCGTCCACCGCGCCTCGGGCCTGGTCGGCCGCATGATGGCCGAGGCCGTGCGGATCTTCGCCACGACCCTGCTCATCGTGGTCGTCGGAACGGCCCTGGGATTCCGGTTCCTGCAGGGACCGCTCGCGGGGGTCGTCATGCTGCTGATCCCGATTCTGTTCGGGCTGGGTTTCGCGGTGATGGTCACCGCGCTGGCCGCGGTGTCCGGCGATGCCCCGCTCGTGGAGACGGTGTCGATCGTCTGCACGCTGCTGATGTTCTTCAATTCGGGATTCGTGCCGGTGATGGCGTATCCGACGTGGCTGCAGCCGGTCGTGCAGTACCAGCCGCTCTCCTGCGCGGTCGACACGATGAAGGGTCTCTCGCTCGGCGGACCGGTCCTCGAGCCGCTGCTGCTCACGTGTGCGTGGTCGTTCGGATTGATCGCGGTGTTCCTGTATCCGGCAGTCCGCGGCTATCGCCATGCGGCCGCCCACAATTGAGCGAGGTCCACTACGGTGGCCGCATGACTGATTCCGCAGCCACATCACCGTCGACCCGCCCGGTCGCACTCGTCACCGGGCCCACCTCCGGACTCGGCGCTGCATTCGCCCGATTGCTCGCCGAGCAGGGGCACGATCTGGTTCTGGTGGCGCGCGACGAGGCGCGGCTGCACGCGCTGGCGGACGAACTCGCCGGCGCGCACGGCGTCCGCGCGGAGATCATCGCGGCGGATCTCGCGACCGAGGCCGGGCGGGACGCGGCCTCCGAACGGCTCGCGAAGGGTGTCGACGTCCTCGTCAACAATGCCGGTTTCCTCACCGACGGTGAGTTCTGGGACGCGGATCTCGACCTGTTGCGCGGCCAGCTCGGGGTCAACGTCACCGCGGTGATGGAACTGACCCACGCCGCGCTGCCGCCGATGCGCGCGGCCGGCCGCGGCACGATCGTCAACGTCGCGAGCGTGTCGGGTCTGTTCACGGGCCCGGCGTCGACCTACAGCGCGAGCAAGGCGTGGGTCGTGAAGTTCTCGGAAGGTCTCGCCCACAAGGTCGCCGCGGACGGGGTGCGCATGGTCGCGCTGTGCCCCGGATTCATGGACACCGAGTTCCATCCTCGTGGCGGGCAGGACGTGTCCGGCGTCCCGAAGCAGCTGTGGCTCGCCACCGCGGACGTCGCGCGGACCGCCCTCGAGGACGCGGCGAAGGGCCGGGTCGTGAGCATCCCCGGCCGGCGTTACAAGCTGTGGACCACCCTCGACCGGCTCAAGCCGCGCCGGTTCGTGTGGCGGGCCTGAACCGCTCCCCGGTAGAAGCGACCTCGGGGCCGGTGACGAAGTTCGTCACCGGCCCCGAGATGTTCGTCGCGGCTGTCGCGATGCGCTCGCGGATCAGCTCTCGTCGATGTCGAGCGCGCGTGCCAGCACCGGCCACGACTCCTTCAGCTCGTCCTCCCAGTAGCCCCACGAGTGGGTGCCGTCGTCGCGGAACTTGAAGGTCGCCGGAATGCCGAGCTCGTTCAGCCGGTCCTGCAGATTGTGCGTGCAGTAGTTGGTGGCGGCCTCGATCACGCCACCGACGATGACCTGGTTGGCCACGTTCCCGGCGTCACCGTTCATACCGGGGCCGTCGCCGTTGTCGTAGCGGCCGGGCAGGCCGGTGCCGTTCGAGACGTACAGTTCCAGGCCGCGCAGCTTCTCGGCGTGCAGGTACGGATCGTTCGCCTCCCACGCCGGGTCGTCGTCCGAACCCCACATGTTGACGACGTCGCCGCCACCCCAGGTCTCGACCGTGAGCTTGACGAACTGCTTGCCGATCGGGTCCGACGTCTGCGCGCACCCGCTGTAGGCGGCGACGCCGTTGAACAGGCCCGGCTTCGCGGTCGCGAGCGAGAACACCGACGTGCCGGAGGAGGACAGGCCGGCGATGGCATTGACGCCGTTGGTGCCGAGCGCGGCGTCGACGATGGGCGGCAGTTCCTCGGTGATGAACGTCGTCCACTTGTTGTTGCCGAGGACCGGGTCCGGGGAGTACCAGTCGGTGTAGTAGCTGAACCGGCCGCCCAGCGGCGACACGACGTTGATGTTCTTCTCGGTCAGGAAGTCGATCGCGTCGGTCTGAAGACGCCACGTCCCGGCGTCCTCGCCGCCACCGGCACCGTTGAGCAGGTACAGCGTGGGCCGCGGTTCGCTCGTGTCGGCCGGACGCCACACGTCGACCGGGATCTCACGTCCCATCGACGCCGAGTAGACCCAGATGATGATCGAGTGCTCGTCGTACACCTCGGCCTTGGTGATCTTCGAACCGTTGGGCGACTCGACCGAAGCGAGAACCTTCCCGGTGTCGAGGACCGGATCGGCCCCCGCAGAGGCAGTACCCACAGCCATGGGCAGTGCGGCCGCGGTCAGTACCACGGCAAGGGACCTCGCGACGGCTACCGCCGTACGGTTCGTGTTTCGGCGCATGCGCTCGCTTCCCACCTTCTCCATTGCTGTTCCTGCGTGTCGGGTCACCGCGGAGCAGCGCCCTCGTACATGCGACGATGGGACCCCCGAAGGGATCCCATCGTCGACTGTTGCGAACGGTTGTCGCGTATCAGCCGATCACGAAGCACTGACCGCCGATCACGGCGAACAGGTTGCCCGGCGGGCAGTTCGGCGGAGTGACCGCGTCCGTGAGCTGATCCACGGTCAGGCCGATGAACGGGATCGGCGCCTGCGGCACGATCGGTTCCGCCTGAGCGGCACCCGCGGCGCCGAAAGCGATACCGGCAGCGGCTGCGCTGCCGAGCAGAACGGTCAGTGCACGACGCATCTGAGAACTCCTCCTGTAGGCGACCGCCGCAGCGGCCGGTTCAACGATGGCGGCGACAGCACGAACCCCCCATCGGTGCGGATCACACCGTACGCCAACGGTGACGATACCGTAAAGAAGTTCGGATCTCCGGCCGTGCATCGGCCGTCGAGGCACTATTGCCGTGATGAAACGGAAACCCGTTTCGCGACGATGAGACAACCGAACCCAGCCGGCGTCGGGGCTTCCGACGCCCCCGACAGGCAGGTCCACGACGATGATCCGACCGGCATCACGCGATGCGCTCCGCGCGCCCGGCCAGGGCAGAACGCGGCGTGCGCGAGTGGCCCAGGCGGCAGCGTTCGCCCTCGTCACCGCACTGTTCCCCGTTGTCACCGCCGGTGCCGCAGAGGCGGATCCGGTCATCGACAACGCACAGCCGCTCGCATCGCCGGTGTCGGTCAACGGTTCACGCATCACACGGATCGAGGTGCGCGACGCGCAGTCCCTCGTGATGTACGTGTATTCCGGGTCGATGGACCGGGAGATCCCGCTCGATATCATCCGTCCGAAGGACACGAGCGTGCCCCGCCCCACGTTGTATCTGCTCAACGGCGCCGGCGGCGGTGAGGACGGTGCGACCTGGCGGGCACGGACCGACGCGGCGACGTTCCTGGCCGACAAGAACATCAACGTGGTGACCCCGATGGCCGGCAAGTGGAGCTACTACACCGATTGGCAGCGGCCCGATCCGGTGCTCGGTGTCAACAAGTGGACCACCTTCCTCACCGAGGAACTGCCCCCGTTGATCGACGCCGGTCTGGGCGCCGACGGCGTCAACGCGATCGCGGGCCTTTCGTCGTCGGGCACGTCGGTGCTGCAGCTTCCCCTCGCGAAGCCGGGCCTCTATCGCGGCGTCGCCGCGTACAGCGGCTGCGCGCAGACGTCGGACCCGGTCGGGCAGGCGTACGTGAATCTCGTGGTCGAAACCTGGGGCGACGGAAACACCGAGAACATGTGGGGCCCACCGGACGACCCCGACTGGGTGGAGAACGATCCCTACGTCAACGCCGAGAAGCTGCGTGGTCTGGCCCTGTACCTGTCGAACGGCAGCGGCCTGCCCGGACAGTACGACACCCTCACCGGACCCGACATCGACGGAGACATCGGGGTACTCGCGAATCAGGTCGTCGTCGGCGGGATCATCGAGGCCGCGACGAACGGCTGCACGCAGAACATGGCGCGGCGGCTCGACGAACTGGACATTCCCGCGACCGTCGTCTTCCGGCCCACCGGAACGCATTCGTGGGGCTACTGGCGCGACGACCTCGAGAACTCCTGGCCGGTCCTCGCCGGTGCGCTCGGCGTCTGAACGACCTTCCGCTTCCGGCGTCCCTCATCCACAGCTGCTCGAAACCGGAACGGCCGGACCGGAACCCACGTTCCGGTCCGGCCGTTGCCGGTTCTACCCGTCGAGCCGGCGGAAGAAGCCGGTCCGGGCGTAGTACTCCACGTACCGGCCGAGCACCTCCGCGTCCACGACCGGGCACTCCACGCCGGTCCCGGCCAGGTGCGCGCGAGTCTTCTCGTCCGAGAACGTCTCGATCTCGGCGAGACCGGTCGCGAACTGGCCGGACACGAGCATCGCCCGCATCAGACTGTCGTCACCGGCCGCGGAGAGTTTCTCCGCCGTGGTGAACAACGCCTCCCCGAACTCGGGCACCGTCACCGTGCGCAGGTCGAATCCGTGCGCACGCAACTGCGTTTCGAGCTCGGACATCGGCACCCGCCGCTGCGACACGAGATGGTAGGTCCCACCCCAGGTCACCGGATCGACGGCGAGCTGCACCAGCGCCCGTGCGACGTAGTTGACCGGGACCATCGGCACCGTGCCGGTCGCGATGTCCGGAATCTGCTGCAGCGCGACGATGGCGCGCACCATGTTCCAGAACGCGTCGTCCGAGCCGCACGCACCGGTTTCCACGTCGCCGGTGATCAGACCGGGCCGGTAGATCGACACCGGAACGCCCCGTTCGCCGGCGAGCCGGACCACGGCCTCGCCGACCCACTTCGACTGGACATACCCCGAGCCGCCGACCCGCTCCGCCTCGAGCAGATCGTCCTCGCCCGCGACGTACGGCCGCCCTTCCGCGAGCGCCGCCTCGTCGGTGAGGACCGAGCCGGTGGACACGAAGTGCAGCGGCTTGAGCCGGACGGTCGCGGCGAGCCGCAGCAGTTCCTCCGTCGCGAGCACGTTCGGCCGATGCAACCGGCTGTACGTCTCGATGTGGTTGACGCGTGCCCCGTTGTGCACGATGGCGTCGACCCGCTCGGCGAGTTCGGCGAACCGGTCCTCGTCGAGCCCGAGCCGGTCCTGCCCGAGATCACCCGGCACCGCGACGATGCGGTCGGCTCCGGTGTCCCGCCAGGATCCGAAGCGGCGCATCGATTCCACGATGCGGGCGTGACCGTGTTCGGGCGACTCGGCCCGGACGAGGCACCACACCTCGGCGTCGGTGCGATCGAGCAGTTCCCGCACCAGGTGCGAACCGAGGAAACCGGTGGCACCGGTCAACAGCACGACCTCGGGTTCGACGCGCGGCGGCTGCGCCCCGTCGGCGGTGATGTCCGCGGCGAGGCTCACGTGTTCCGCGAAGCTCGCGACGTCCGGTCCGCTGCGCTGCGGGTCGATCGCCCGCGCGAGATCCTCGACCTGCGGGTGGTCGAACAACTCCTGGACCCCGGCCTCGAGACCGGTCAGGTCCCGCAACCGGTTGATCACCTTGATCACCAGCAGCGAATGCCCGCCGAGTTCGAAGAAGTCGTCGTCGAGACCGACCCGCTCGACACCGAGGACCTCGGCGAACACGGCCGCGACCGCGAGTTCGACCGGCGTGACGGGTGCGCGGAACTCCCGCGCCTCGAACACCGGCGCCGGCAGGGCCCGGCGATCCAGCTTGCCGACCGGGGTCAGCGGCAGCTGGTCGAGGACCATGATCGCCGACGGAACCATGTGCGAGGGAACGCTTCTCGCCACGAACTCCTTGAGTTCGGCCGGATCGATCCGCTCCCCCGCCACCGGCAGCACGTATCCGACGAGCTGCACCGACGAGGACTCGCCGTCCTTGTGCGCGACCGTCGCGGCCACGTCGACGGACGGGTGCGCGGAAAGGGCCGCGTCGATCTCGCCGAGTTCGATGCGCAGACCGCGGATCTTGACCTGGAAGTCGCTGCGCCCGACGTAGGCGATCTCGCCGTCCGCCGTCCACGTCACGACATCGCCCGTGCGGTACATGCGGTCACCGGGAACACCGAACGGATCCGCGACGAATCGCTCCGCGGTCAGACCGCGACGCTCGTGGTATCCGCGAGCGAGTTGCACACCGGCGATGTACAACTCGCCGGGCACGCCCACCGGAACGGGCCGCAACCGGCTGTCGAGCACCAGTTCCCGCATTCCGCGGATCGGCCCGCCGATCGTGACCGGCGCACCGGGGACCATCGGTTCGGAGATGTTCGACATGATCGTCGTCTCCGTCGGCCCGTAGCCGTTGTACAGCGACCGTCCGGGCGCCCACTTCTCCACGATGTCCGCCGAGACCGCCTCGCCACCGGCGACGAGATGCTGCAACGAATCCAGACCCGCCGGATCCATCGACGCCAGCACCGTCGGGGTGATGAACGCGTGCGTCACCGACTCGCGCCGGATCAGGTCCTCGAGTGCGTCCCCGCCGAACACGTCCGGCGGCGAGACCACCATCGCCGCGGCCGCGCCGAGCGCCAGCAGCAGTTCGAGGACGGACGCGTCGAAACTCGGCGATGCCACGTGCAGGACGCGCGACTGCTCCGTCGGCGAGTACCGCTCGTACTGCTCGACGCAGAAGTTGTGCAGACCGGCGTGGGTGACGGCGACGCCCTTCGGGAGGCCCGTCGAACCGGACGTGTAGATCACGTACGCGACCTGCGACGACCGGATCGGTGCAGGCAGATCCCGGTAGGTGACCGGCGCATCGGACTCGGCAGCGCACCGGGACCGCACGTCCGCGTCGTCGAGCACGAGCCAGTCGACACCGTCCGACAGTCCGTCTACGTGCGCCGACATCGTCAGGCCCAGAACGACTCCCGAGTCGTCGATCATGTGCGCGACACGATCGGCCGGGTACTTCACGTCGACCGGGACGTAGCCGGCGCCGGTCTTCGCGACCGCCCACACGGCGAGCACGGACTCGATCGACCGCGGCACCGCGATCGCGACGAGATCGGACGATCCGATTCCCCGGCCGAGCAGCACCCGCGCCAGGCGCGAGGACTGCTCGTCGAGTTCCCGGTAGGTCAGCGAGCGGTCGCCGAAGACCAGCGCGGTCCCGTCCGGGTTCTTCGCGACGGCCTCCGCCATGAGCGCGGGCAGGGTCGACGTCCACACCCGGCCGCGAGGAGCGCGAGCGGCAGCGGCGCCCGCGCGGGCGGCGCCGACGAGGGCCGCGCGCTCGGAGTCCGCGAGGACCTCGACGTCCCCGACGACGATCGTGGGATCGGCGGTGACCGCGGCGAGCACCCGGCCGAACCGCTCGGCGAACGCCACCACGGTCGACTCGTCGAACAGGTCGGTCGCGTAGGTCAGGTCGACGCGGTATTCGCCTCCGGCACCGACCTCGGTGACGGTCACCTGCAGGTCGAAGCGGGAGACTCCGTCCTCGAATTCGACTGCGGCGAGCCGCAGTCCACCGAGATCGAACGCCGCAACCGGCTGGTTCTGGAACACCAGAGCCACCTGGAACAGCGGGTTGCGCGCCGTGGACCGTTCGACGTCGAGCGCTTCGACGAGACGCTCGAACGGAATGTCGGCGTGTCCGAACGCGCCGAGATCCGCCGTCCTGGCCCGCGCCAGCAGGTCCGCGAACGTCTCGTCGGCCACCACGGGGGTGCGCAGCACGAGCGTGTTGACGAACATGCCGACGAGATCGTCGAGCGCGGCGTCACCTCGACCGGCCACCGGAGCACCGACGGTGACGTCGTCGCTGCCGGACAAGCGCGCCAGCAGCAGCGCCAACGCGGCGTGCACCACCATGAACGGCGTCGATCCCCGCTCCCCCGCCAGCCGGTCGATACCGGCCCGCACGTCGGCGGGCACGGTGAACCGGTGGGTGGCACCGCGGTGCGACAGCGCGGCGGGACGCGGCCGGTCGGTCGGCAGCGTCACCTCCTCGGGAGCCCCGGCGAGGACTTCGGTCCAGTACCCGAGCTGCTGCGCGAGCAGCGACTGCGGATCCGCCTCGTCGCCGAGCACGTCCCGCTGCCACAGCGTGTAGTCCGCGTACTGCACCGGCAGCGGCGCCCAGGTGGGGGTGCCACCCTGCACGCGAGCCGCGTACGCCGTGACGACGTCGCGGGTCAGCGGCGCGATCGAGAAACCGTCCGCGGCGATGTGGTGCGCGACGAACACGAACACGTGGTCGTCCTCGGCGATCCGCAGCAGAGCCGCGCGGACCGGAACCGCCGTCGTGACGTCGAACCCGGCCGTGACCAGCTCGGCGACCCGCTCGAGTACGGCGGTCTCCGAGACGTTCTCGACGGCCGGTGTCAGGCGGGCCCGCTCCGGGGACAGCACGTCCTGCACCCCGGTGCCGTCGACCTCCGGGTAGACGGTGCGCAGCACCTCGTGGCGGGCGACCACGTCGTCGACGGCGAGCTGCAGTGCCGCCACGTCGAGTGCGCCCGACATGCGGATCGCGATCGGGATGTTGTACGCGGCCGAATCCGGGTCGAAGCGGTTGAGGAACCACATGCGGGACTGCGCCGCCGACAACGGGATCCGCTCGGGGCGGGGCTGCGGCACGAGTGCGGCACGACCCGGTCCGCCGGTGTGCGACTCGAGACGCGCGGCGAGCGCTTCGACGGTCGTCGCCTCGAAGAGCGCACGCACCGGCACCGCGGCGTCGAGGGCCGCTCCGAGCCTGGCCACGACCTGGGTCGCGACGAGCGAGTTGCCGCCGAGCTCGAAGAAGTCGTCGTCGACACCGATCGCGTCGATGCCGAGAACGTCCGCGAACACTCCGGCGACGATCTGCTCGACCGGGGTGGACGGCGCCCGGAACTCCCGCGCCTCGAACACCGGCGCCGGCAGCGCCTTGCGGTCGAGCTTGCCCGACGCGTTGAGCGGGAACGCGTCGAGCACGACGATGGCCGACGGCATCATGTAGGTCGGCAGCTTCCGGCTCAGCGCCTGGCGGGCCCGATCGAGGTCGAACGACTCCGGCGCCCCCGGCACGATGTACGCGACGAGCTGTTCACCGGTGGCGGTGTCGACGACGAGCACCGCGGCGGAGATGACCGCGTCGTCGTCGAGCAGCGCCGCCTCGATCTCGCCGAGCTCGATGCGCTGGCCGCGGAACTTGACCTGGAAGTCGGTGCGCCCGATGTAGACGAGTTCACCGCCCTGCCAGTACACGAGGTCACCGGTGCGGTACATCCGCTCGCCCGCCTCGAACCTGTCGGCCACGAACCGGTCACTCGTGAGGTCGACGCGGCCGTGATAGCCGCGCGCCAACTGCACGCCGGAGAGATACAGCTCGCCGGGCACGCCGTCGGGTACCGGATTCAGGCGGGAGTCGAGGACGTAGACCTTCGAATTCCACTGCGGCACACCGATCGGCACCGAGCCGGTATCGCCCGGTGCGGCCTGCCGGTAGGTGATCGAGACGGCGGCCTCGGTCGGGCCGTACAGGTTGTGCAGCCCGGCGCCGCTGATCCGCGCGAACGCCTCGGCGGTCGCTGCGGGCAGGGCCTCACCGATGACGAACACGTCGCGCAGGCCCGCGACGTCGCCCGCCGCCACCGCGGAGACGAACACCGACAGCATCGACGGAACGAAGTCGGTGACCGTGACCCCCGCCGAACGGATCCGCTCCGCGAGGTACAGCGGGTCGCGGTGGCCGTCCGGGGTCGCGACGACGAGGGTCGCCCCGACCCGCAGCGGCAGGAAGAAGCCCCACAGCGACACGTCGAACGTCGTCGCGGTCTTCTGCAGGTACACGTCGGCCTCGGTGAACCGGTACTGCCCCTGCATCCACTCCATCTGGTTGACGATCGCGCCGTGCGGGACCGCGACACCCTTGGGCTTGCCGGTGGACCCGGACGTGAAGATCACGTACGCGGTGTTGCCCGCGTGCACGGACCCGCGCCGTTCGGAGTCCTGGATCGGATCGGTCGGGACATCGGACAGATCCAGGGTGTCGAGGAACAGCACGGTCCGGCCGCTCGCGGCGGTGAAGCCGTCCCGTTCGGTGCTGAGCACCGCGACCGGGTCCGCCGCGTCGAGGATGTAGGCGATGCGATCGGCCGGATGATCCGGATCGACCGGCACGTACGCGCCGCCCGCGCGGAGCACTGCGTACATGCCGACGACCAGTTCGAGCGAGCGCCGCATCGCGAGCGCGACCCGCGACTCCGGACCCACCCCGAGCGCGATCAGGTGCCGCGCGAGCGCGGAGACACGAGCGTCGAACTCGGCGTAGGTGAGCGAATCACCTTCGTAGACCACGGCATTCGCGTCCGGAGTCAGGACCGCCTGCCGATCGAAGCTGTCGAGCAGCAGGGTGTCGACGGTGGGATGCTGCGTCCGGTTGCGCGCGTCGACGATCTCGGCGCGTTCGTCCGCCGCGAGGACCGGCAGGTCACCGACGGCGATCGCCGGGTCGGTGGTCACCGCTTCGAGGATCCGCACGAAGCGGTCCGCGAACGCGACGATCGTCGACTCGTCGAACAGGTCGGTGGCGTACTGGATCTCCACCGCGGCACCGGCCGATGCGCCGGCGTCGTCGAACATCTCGGCGACCGCGACCTGCAGGTCGAACTTGACGAGGTTCGTCTCGGTCTCGACGGGTGCGACGGACAGTCCGCCGAGTTCGAGCGCGGTGCGGTTCATGTTCTGGAAGAACAGCGCCACCTGGAACAGCGGATGCCGGCCCTGCGACCGTGCCGGGTCGAGCACCTCGACGAGGCGCTCGAACGGGACGTCGGCGTGCGCGAACGCCCCGAGGTCGGTGGACCGGACCCGGCCGAGCAGTTCCTCGAACGCTTCGCCCGCCGCGACGTCCGTGCGCAGGACCAGCGTGTTGACGAACATGCCGACGAGGTCGTCGAGCGCGGCCTCGCCGCGGCCCGCGATGGGTGCGCCGATCGCGATGTCGTCGGTGCCGGACAACCGCGCCAGCAGGGACGCGAGCGCCGCGTGCACGACCATGAACGGGGTCGCGTGACGGTCACGCGCCAGCGCGCCGATCGCGTCCTGCAGCCGGGCCGGGAGCGTGAACGTGTAGGCCGCGCCCCGGTTGGTGGCCACCGCCGGCCGCGGCCGGTCGCTCGGGAGGTCCAGCTGGTCGGGGATGCCCGCCAGCCGCTCGGTCCAGTAGCCGAGCTGCCGTGCGATCACCGAATCGGGATCGGACTCGGCGCCGAGCACCTCGCGCTGCCAGAGCGTGAAGTCGGCGTACTGCACCGGCAGCGGTGCCCACGCCGGGGCCTCGCCGCGCGAGCGGGCGGCGTACGCGATCATCACGTCCCGGGTCAGCGGTGCCATCGAGAAGCCGTCGGCGGCGATGTGATGGACCGAGAAGACCAGGACGTGTTCGCCGTCGCCGAGCTGCAACAGCGCGGCACGCACGGGAACCTGTGCGGTGACGTCGAATCCGGACTCGACGATCTCGGTGACCACCTCGAATGCCGAGTCCGCGGTGACGGCCCGCACGTCCAGTTCGACCCCGGCCTTACCAGCAGGCAGCACCACCTGGTGCCCGGCGCCGTCGACCTCCGGGTACACGGTGCGGAGCACCTCGTGCCGGGCGACGACGTCGGCGACCGCCGCACGCAGCGCGTCGACGTCGAGTTCGCCGGACAGGCGCACCGCCACCGGGATGTTGTCGACCGCGGACGCGGTGTCGAACCGGTTGAGGAACCACATGCGGGACTGCGCCAGCGACAGCGGGATCCGGTCCGGGCGCGCCTGCGGCTCGAGCGGCGCACGCCGGCCCGAACCGGCGCGGGATTCGACGCGGGCCGCGAGGGCCGTCACCGTCGAATCCTCGAACAGGACACGCACGGGCACCTCGGTGTCGAGGGCCGCCCCGAGCCTCGCCGCGACCTGCGTCGCGACGAGCGAGTTGCCGCCGAGCGCGAAGAAGTCGTCGTCGGCACCGACGCGATCGACGCCGAGAACGTGCGCGAACGTGGCCGCGACGATCTCCTCGACGGGGGTGGCCGGGGCACGGAACTCGCGGGCCTCGAACACCGGCGCGGGCAGGGCCTTGCGGTCGAGCTTGCCGCTGGCGTTGAGCGGGAACGCGTCGAGCACGGTCACCACGTCGGGAACCATGTACGCGGGCACGCGTGCCCCGACCGCGGACTTCACCGCGGCCACCTCGACATCCGCCCCGTCGGCCGGCACCACGTACGCGACGAGCTGCTGACCGAGTTCCCCGTCGTGGACCACCACGACGGACTGTGCGATCTCGGGCAGGTCCGTCAGCGCCGACTCGATCTCGCCGAGTTCGATGCGCAGACCGCGGACCTTCACCTGGAAGTCGGTGCGGCCGATGTATTCCAGCTCCCCGGCGGCCGACCACTTCACGAGGTCACCGGTCCGGTACATGCGCGTACCGGTCGCGAACGGGTCGGCGACGAACCGTTCCGAGGACAGGTCGGGACGCCGCACGTAGCCACGCGCGACCTGGACACCCGACAGGTACAGCTCCCCGGCGACACCCACGGGCACCGGCTGCAAGCGTGCGTCGAGCACGTACACCCGGGTGTTCCACACGGGCGCACCGACCGGCACGGCCACGACGTCCGCGTCGGTGACCTCGTGGAAGGTCACGTCCACCGCGGCCTCGGTCGGCCCGTAGAGATTGTGCACGGCGACCCCGGGCACGAGTTCCCGCATCCGCGCGGCGATCGGCGCGGGCAGCGCCTCACCCGAGGCGAACACCATCCGCAGTCCGGATCCCGCCGCCGCGCTCGGCTCGGCGACGTACGCGGCGAGCATCGACGGCACGAAGTGCACGACCGTGACGCCGGCGTCGGCGACGAGCCGGGCCAGCGCCGCCGGATCGCGGTGCACGTCCGGTGCCGCGACGACCAGGCGGGCACCGATCTGCAAGGGCCAGAAGAACTCCCAGACCGACACGTCGAACGTGAAGGGGGTCTTCTGCACGACCACGTCGTCCGCGGTCAGTTCGTACTGCCCCTGCATCCACAGCAGACGGTTGACGATCGCGGCGTGCGCGACCGCCACACCCTTCGGGCGGCCCGTCGAACCGGACGTGAAGATCACGTAGGCGGTGTTGTCCGGGAGGACGGCACCGAGCCGTTCGGCGTCCGTGACCGGACCGTCCGGGTAGCCGGAGACGTCGAGCCGATCGAGCAGCACCACGTCCCGGCCCGGAGCCTCGATCGCGTCGGTGCTCGTGGACAGCACGAGCACGGGATCCGCGGTCGCGAGCACGTACTCGTTGCGTTCGGCCGGCTGGTCGGGATCGATCGGCACGTACGCGCCGCCCGCCACGACCACCGCGTACATGCCGACGAGCAGTTCGGTCGACCGACGCATCGTCAGGGCGACGAGCGCATCGGGACCGACACCCGACGCGATCAGGACCCGCGCCAGCCGGTGCACCCGCGACGCGAATTCGCGGTAGGTCAGGGTCTCGTCACCGAACACGACCGCCGGGGCGTCCGGGGTGCGCGCGACCTGCGCCTCGAACAGATCCACGAGGGTCGCCGTCGAATCCGTCGCGTGGACGGTGTCGTTCCACGTTTCGAGGACCGAGATCCGTTCGGCCGCATCCAACACCGGAACGTCGCCGACCCGCAGAACCGGATCGGAGACGACCGCCGCGAGCACCCGGGTGAACCGCTGCGCGAGCGACGCCACGGTCGTCTCGTCGAACAGATCGGTCGCGTAGGTGACACCGGCGGCGATTCCCGCGGGCGATCCGTCGGCGGCGAACGTGTCCGACAGCACGAACTGCAGGTCGAACTTCGCGGTGCGGTTCTCGGCCTGCACACCGGCGACCGTCAGCCCCGGCAGCTCGAAGCTCGACTGCCCGATGTTCTCGAACGTGAGCATCACCTGGAACAGCGGGTGCCGCGCCTGCGACCGCGGCGGATCCAGCACCTCGACGAGCCGCTCGAACGGCACGTCCGCGTGCCCGAACGCACCGAGATCGGTGTCCTTGACCCGGGACAACAGGTCGGTGAACGGCTCCGAGCCGTCGATGCGCGTCCTCAGGACCAGCGTGTTGACGAACATGCCCACCACGTCGTCCAGCGCGGCCTCGCCGCGACCGGCGACCGGCGTGCCGATCGCGATGTCGTCGCTGCCGGACATGCGTGCCAGGACCGCGGCCAACGCCGCGTGCACCACCATGAACGCGGTCACGCCCGTACGCCGCGCCAGGTCGGCGATGCCGGCCTGGACGTCCGCTCCGATCTCGAAACGGTGGTCGCGGCCGGTGTTCGACGCGACGGCCGGCCGGGGCCGGTCGGTGGGCAGATCCAGCTGATCCGGCACACCCTCCAGCGCGGTGGTCCAGTAGTCGAGCTGACCGGCGATCAGCGACCGCGGATCGTCCTCGGCCCCCAGGACCTCGCGCTGCCACAGCGTGTAGTCCGCGTACTGCACCGAGAGCGGTGCCCACGACGGGTGCTCCCCACGCGACCGGGACGCGTACGCGACCATCACGTCCCGGGTCAGCGGTCCCATCGAGAAACCGTCGGCCGCGATGTGGTGCGCCACGACCACCAGCACGTGCTCGTGGGGGGCGACGCGCAACAGCTCCGCGCGCACCGGCACCGCGGTGGTGACGTCGAATCCGGTTCCCACCGCGGCGAACACCCGCTCGAGCGCCTCGGACTCGGTCACCTCGCGCGGCGGGAGCTCGATCCGTGCCTGCGCGGCCGTCAGGATCACCTGCGTGCCGGCGCCGTCGACCTCCGGGTACACGGTGCGCAGGGCTTCGTGCCGGGCGACGACGTCGTTGACGGCTGCTTCGAGGGCCGTCACATCGAGTTCACCCGTCAGGCGGATCGCGACCGGCACGTTGTACGCGGCCGATTCCGGATCGAACCGGTTCAGGAACCACATCCGGGACTGCGCCGGCGACAACGGAATACGGTCCGGACGCGGCCGCGCGGTGAGCGCGACCCGGCCGCCGGCACCGGCGTGCTGCTCGGCGACCGCGGCGAGTGCGGCGACCGTCGGGGCCTCGAACAGCGCGCGCACCGGGATCCGGGTGTCGAGTTCGCTGCCGATCCGGGAGACCACCTGGGTGGCGACGAGCGAGTTGCCGCCCAGGGCGAAGAAGTCGTCGTCGAGGCCGACGCGATCGAGACCGAGCACCTCGGCGTAGACGGCGGCGACGATCTCCTCGACCGCGGTCGTCGGGGCGCGGAACTCGCGCACGGCGAGCACCGGCTCCGGCAGGGCGCGCCGGTCGAGCTTGCCGGAGTGGTTGAGCGGAAGCTCGTCCAGCACCATCACGACGTCGGGAACCATGTACCGGGGCAGCGATTCGCCGAGGCGGTCGCGGGCGGCGTCGACATCGACGGTCGCGCCCGGCGACGGCACCACGTAGGCGACGAGCTGCTGACCGAATTCACCGTCGTGGACCACAACGACGGACTGCCCGATCTCCGGCAGGTCGGTCAGCGCCGTCTCGATCTCGCCGAGTTCGATGCGCAGACCACGCACCTTCACCTGGAAGTCGGTGCGGCCGAGGTAGTCCAGCGTGCCGTCGGGCAGCCACCGCACCAGGTCGCCGGTCCGGTAGAGGCGACCACCGGTGGTATCGAACGGGTCGGCGACGAAACGCTCGGCGGTCAGGTCCGGCCGGCCGAGGTAGCCGCGGGCGACCTGGACACCCGACAGGTACAGCTCGCCGGGGACACCGACGGGCACCGGATGCAGGCGTGCGTCGAGGACGTACGCACGGACGCCGCGGATCGGCTCACCGATCGGAACCGACGAGGATTCCTCTGCGACACAACGGAACACCGTCGAGGTCACGGTGACCTCGGTCGGTCCGTAGGTGTTGTCGAGCACCGCATCCGAACGCGACACGAAACGCGCCACCAGTTCCGGGGGCAGTGCCTCGCCACCGACCGACAGGTACCGCAGCGACGGCGGCAGGGCGAGGCCGTCGTCGGCGAGGAACAGCGCGAGCATCGACGGCACGAACTCGAGGATGCACACGTCCCACCGGCGGGAGACCTGCACGAGGTACTCGGGGTCGCGGTGGCCGCCGGGCTCCGCGATCACCAGCCGGGCACCGGCCTGCAGCGGGTAGAACAGCTCCCACACACACGCGTCGAACGTGATGGGCGTCTTGTGCAGCGCGGTGTCCCCGGCTCCGAGGTCGTACCGCTCTGCCATCCAGGCGATCTGGTTGACGACGGACCGGTGCGAGACGGCGACGCCCTTGGGGCGTCCCGTCGAACCCGACGTGAAGATCACGTACGCGGTGTTGTCCGGTCGCAGACCGGCGGCCGTCACGACCTGTTCCGTCTCGACCTGCGCCGTATCGACACCGAGGTCGAGGTCCGCGACGTCGATCGCCGCGACCTCGCCCGGCAGGGCGTCACGGTCCGCGGCGGTGGTGAGCACGAGCAGCGGTGCCGCGACCTCGAGCACGTACGCCGTGCGGTCGAGGGGATGCTCGGGATCGATCGGAACGTAGCCGCCGCCCGCCCGCAGGATCGCGTAGATCGCGACGAGCATGTCGACGGATCGGCTCATGCACACGCCGACCAGCACTTCCGGACCCACGCCCCGGTCGGCGAGGACCTGCGCGAGCGCGTTCACCCGGCGGTCGAACGCCGCGTAGTCGAGGATCTCGTCGCGGAACACCACAGCCGGTGCGTCCGGTGTCCGCTGCACCTGCGCGGTGAATCCGTCGAGCAGCAGTTCGCCGGTCTCCGGTCGGGCGGTGTCGTTCCACTCGACGAGCATCCGGCGGCGTTCATCGTCGTCGACCAGTTCGAGGTCGCCGACGACGACGTCCGGATCGGCCGTCGCGGCCGCCAGGACGCGGACGAGGCGCTCCGCGATGGCGGACACGGTTGCCGCATCGAAGATGTCTGTGGCGTAGCCGATCTCGCCCAGGTAGGACCCGTCACCTCCCGCCGGTTCGACCAGGGTGACCGAGAGATCGTATTGCGCTGCCTGCCAATCGAATTCGAGCGCAGACACCGACAGGCCCGGAAGCTCGACCACCGACTGGCTGTAGTTCTGGAACGCCAGCATGACCTGGAACAGCGGCGAGAACGACTGCGAGCGAACAGGGTTGATGCGGTCCACGAGGCGTTCGAACGGGACGTCCGCGTGCGCGAACGCGCCGAGATCGGCCCGGGACGTTCCCGAGAGCAGGTCGCGGAACGACGCGGCCGCATCGATCGGGGTGCGCAACACCAGGGTGTTGACGAACATGCCGACCAGGTCGTCGAGTGCCGCCTCGCCGCGACCGGCGACCGGGGTGCCGATCGTGATGTCGTCGCTGCCGGACAACCGCGCCAGCAGCACAGCGAGGGCGGTGTGCACGACCATGAACGGCGTGGCGTGCTGCTCCGCCGCCAGACGCTTGATCCCGGCGACGACATCCGACGGCACCGCGAAGTCGACGGTTCCGCCGACGCCGTCGCGCACCGCCGGCCGGGGCCGGTCGGTGGGCAGGTCCAGCACGTCGGGCGTTCCGGCGAGCGTGTCGACCCAGTAGTCGAGTTGCTGCGAGAGCAACGAATCGGGGTCCGCCTCGTCGCCGAGGACCTCGCGCTGCCACAGCGCGAAGTCCGCATACTGCACCTCGAGGTGCTGCCAGGCGGGGGCCTGACCGCCGACGCGGGCCGTGTAGGCCAGGACGATGTCTCGGGCCAGCGGTCCGGTCGACACACCGTCGGCCGCGATGTGGTGCACGACGAGAGCGAGCACGTGCTCGTCCTCGGTGATCCGGAACAGGGCGCCGCGCACCGGCGGCGCCACGGTCACGTCGAAGCCCGCGGACAGCAGTTCCGCGACCCGGGTGCGCAGGTCGTTCTCGCCGGCGACCCGGACCGGCTCGAGGCCGTCCGGCAGCCACCCGGCCGGGAGCACTTCCTGGACACCGGCGCCGTCGACCTCGGGGTAGAACGTGCGCAGGACCTCGTGCCGGGAGATCACGTCACGGACGGCCGCTTCGAGCGCGGCGACGTCGAGCGTGCCGCTCAGCCGCATCGGGATCGGGATGTTGTAGGCCGCGGAGTCGGGTTCGAAGCGGTTGAGGAACCACATCCGCTGCTGCGCCAACGACAACGGCACCCGCTCCGGACGCGGACGCGCCGTCAGCGCCGCCCGTGCCCCGGAACCGGCGTGCGACTCGACCGCCGCGGCCAGCGCCGCGACCGTCGAGGCCTCGAACACCGTCCGCACCGGCACCTGCGCATCCAGCGCCGCACCCAGCCGGGCCGTCACCTGCGTCGCCACCAGCGAATTGCCGCCGAGCGCGAAGAAGTCGTCGTCCAAGCCGACCCGCTCGACGCCGAGCACCTCGGCGAACACCGCGGCGACCGCCTGCTCGACCGGGGTCGTGGGTGCCCGGAACTCGCGCTGCACCACCTGCGGCGCCGGCAGGGCCTTGCGGTCGATCTTGCCGTTGATGTTCAACGGCAGCGCGTCGAGCACCACCCACGCCGTGGGCACCATGTACGAGGGCAGCTCCGCCGCGACCCCGGCCGCGAGCGCCGATACGTCGACCGCTGCGCCGTCCGCGGGGACGACGTATCCGACGAGTTGCTCGCCCGTGTGCCGGTCGCTGTGCACGACGACGACGGCCTGCGACACCGAATCCTGGTTCCGCAGAACCGATTCGATCTCACCGAGCTCGATCCGGAAACCACGCACCTTCACCTGGAAATCGGTGCGGCCCAGGTAGTCCAGCGAGCCGTCCGGCAGCCACCGCACCAGGTCGCCGGTGCGGTACATCCGCTCCCCGGCAGTGACATCCCCCGTCGCTCCGCTCGCCCCACCGGCGAACGGGTTCGCCACGAACCGATCCGCCGTCAACTCCGGCCGACCGAAATACCCCCGAGCCAACTGCACACCCGACAGATACAACTCACCCGCAACACCCACCGGCACCGGACGCAACCGCTCGTC
>NZ_JALPTB010000049.1 GCF_023218075.1 Rhodococcus sp. HM1
GAGATGTGTATAAGCGACAAAGCATGACCGGCCCCGTTCCGTCGCCGTGATCGGCAGTGGCGTCGCGGGCCTCACCGCGGCCCACGTCCTCGCCCGCCGCGACCGCGTCACCCTGTTCGAAGCCGACGCGCGTCTCGGCGGCCACGCCCACACCCACGACGTCGACCTCGGGAACGGGGTGCGGGTGCCCGTGGACACCGGGTTCATCGTGCACAACGACCGCACCTATCCGACGTTGCTGCGCCTGTTCGACGAACTGGGCGTCGCCACGCAGGACACCGACATGTCGATGTCCATCCGGTCCGACGCGACCGGACTCGAATACGCGGGCGCAAAGGGTCTGCCCGGTCTGTTCCCCGGCCTGCGCTCGCTGACCCGCCCCCGCTACCTGCACATGCTCGGCGAGGTCGTCCGGTTCCATCGCCTCGCCCGCGCCCTGCTCGGCGAGACCGGCGACGCCGGTGACGTCACGCTCGCGGAATTCCTCGCGCGGCATCGGTTCTCGCGGTACTTCGAGGAACACTTCACGACGCCCTTGGTCGCGGCGGTCTGGTCGTGCGATCCGGCGCAGGCCACCCGCTATCCGGCACGCTATCTGTTCACCTTTCTCGAACACCACGGCATGCTCACCGTCTTCGGATCGCCGACGTGGCGCACCGTGACGGGTGGCTCGGCCCGCTACGTCGAGAAGATCGCCGCAGGGCTCGACGAAGTGCTCGTCCACACCCCCGTGCACCACGTCGAACGCACCGGCGACGGTGTCCGCGTGGTCGCCGGGGACGGGGACGCGCGCGCCTTCGACGCCGCGGTCATCGCGACCCACCCCCGGCACGCCCTGGCGATGCTCGCCCGTCCCACCACCCTCGAGCAGCAGGTTCTCGGGGCGATGCCGTACTCCGTCAACCACGCCCAGCTGCACACCGACACGTCGCTGCTGCCCCGCGCCGAACGCGCCCGGGCGTCGTGGAACTATCTGATCCCCCGCGACGGCGACGGCAGCGGCTCGGTGGTCGTCACCTACGACATGAGCCGGCTGATGCGGATCTCCACCGTCACCGATCGGCGTTTCCTCGTCACGCTCGGCGGCGCCGACCGCGTCGACCCGGAGAAGGTGATCGCCGAGATGACCTACGAACACCCGTTGTACACACCGGAATCGGTGGCAGCGCAGCAGCGTCTTGCGGAACTCGGCAGCCACACACTCGCTTTCGCCGGTGCTTATCACGGTTGGGGATTCCACGAGGACGGCGCGCGTTCCGGCGTCGAGGCGGCACGTCGTCTCGGTGTCGAATGGGACAGCGCCCCCACGAAGTGCCCGCGCGTCGAGGCGGAGGTGCTCGCGCCATGATCACCCCGTCGCTCTACCGGACCCGGATCCGGCACACCCGCCACGCCCCGATCCGGCACGGCTTCGAATACCGCAGCTACAGCTGGTTCGTCGACCTCGACGACCTCCCCCGGCTCCCGCTGTGGTTGCGGCCCTTCGCGCGTTTCGACCCCGCCGACCATTTCGACGATCCGCAGCCGCGGGCGACACTGCGCGACGCCCTCGACGCCTACCTCGCGGACCGCGGCGTCGACCTGCGCGGCGGGCGGGTGACCGCCCTGCTCAACGCCCGGGTGCTCGGCTACGTGTTCAACCCGCTGAGCCTGTTCTGGTGCCACGACGACACGGGCGCTCTCGTGTGCGTGGTCGCCGAGGTGCACAACACGTACGGCGGCCGCCACTGCTACCTGGTGCGCACCGACGCCACGGGTCGCGCCGAGGTCGACAAGGCGTTCTACGTCTCCCCGTTCAATCCCGTCGACGGCCGCTACCACCTGTCCGTCCCGGAACCGGGGAACGAGCTGAAGGTGGCGGTCATCCTGCACCGGAACGGGTCGATCCCGTTCACCGCGACGATGCGAGGCCGGGCACAGCTGGCGACCGCCGCCACCGTCGCGGTCGCACAGCTCACCGATCCTCTTGCGCCGCTGATGGTCTCGGCCCGTATCCGACGGCAGGGCATCACCCTGTGGCTGCGCAGACTGCCCCTCGTCCCCCGGCCCACCGGCCACCGTCTCCAGGAGGAAGTCCGATGACCGCACCGGAACTCGACGACACCGCACCCGTCGTGGATGCGCACCGCTGGCCCGACATCGCCGGCGTCCGCGCCGACCGGCACGCACGGGTGGCCGGTGCGGTCGCCGACCGCCTGTTCCGCCGCGCCGCGTCCCGGCTGGATGTGCGCGTGGAATATCCCGACGGCACCGTGGTCGGTGCCGCAGCGCGGGGGCGGATCCTGCCGCGCATGATCATCCGCCGGCCCGAGGCATTCGCCCGGCGCCTCGGGACCGCGGGGCTCATCGGATTCGGCGAGGCCTACATGGCCGGGGACTGGACGGCACCCGACCCGGTCGCGGTGCTCACCCCCTTCGCGGCCGAGGTCGACCGGTTGATCCCCCGCCCGCTGCAGCGACTGCGCCGCCTGTTCGTCGCCGGCCACCCTGCCGCGGAACGTAACTCGGAGAAGAACACCCGCTCGAACATCTCCCGCCACTACGACCTGTCCAACGACCTGTTCGAATCGTTCCTCGACGAAACCCTGACCTATTCGAGCGCCCTGTTCGACGAATTCCCGGCCCGCTGGGACGACCTCGCACAGGCACAGAGGCGCAAGATCGACCGCCTGCTCGACGCCGCGCGCGTCGGCCCCGGCACACGTCTTCTCGAAGTCGGCACGGGCTGGGGAGAGCTGAGCCTGCGGGCGGCGCAGCGCGGGGCGCAGGTCCGATCGGTGACGCTGTCGAGCGAACAGCAGGAACTCGCGCGCCTCCGCATCGCCGAGGCCGGGCTCGGCGACGCGGTGCAGATCGATCTGCTCGACTACCGCGCGATCGACGGCGAGTACGACGCCATCGTGTCGGTGGAGATGATCGAGGCCGTCGGTTACGACTATTGGCCCACCTACTTCCGCGTCCTCGACCGGCTGCTGCGTCCCGGCGGGCGCGTCGCCCTGCAGGCGATCACCATGCCGCACGAGCGGATGCTGGCGACCCGCGACACCTACACGTGGATCCACAAGTACGTCTTCCCCGGCGGGCTGCTGCCGTCCACCGAGGCGATCGAGACGATCACCCGGGACCACACGTCGCTGCGCACCGTCGACCGTCTCGGCTTCGGTGAGCACTACGCCGAGACGCTGCGGTTGTGGCGCGAACGGTTCACCGCGAAAAGCGACCGGGTCACGGCGCTCGGATTCGACGCGACCTTCCGCCGGATGTGGGATTTTTATCTCGCCTACTCGGAGGCCGGTTTCCGCTCCGGCTACCTCGACGTCCAGCACATCGTTCTCGCGAAGGAGGCCCGGCCGTGAGCGCCTGGAGCAGTTTCCTCACCGTCACGCTGGTCAGCCTTGCCGGGCTCGCGGTCCTGCAAGCGGCCACGTTCGCCGTCGGGCGCCGGATCGGCCGGTACAACGTCGTCGACGTCGCGTGGGGCGCCGGCTTCGTGTACGTCGCCGCGGTCGCGGCGGCGCTCGGCAGCGGCGACCCGGTCCGCCGTGTGCTGCTGCTCGTGCTCGTCGCCCTGTGGGGTGTGCGGCTGACCTGGCACATGCACCGCAAGTCCGCAGGCAAGGGCGAGGACCCGCGGTACACGGCTCTGCTGAACCGGGCCGGCGGCGCCTCCGTCGGCAACGGGGCGAGCGACGCGACGGGAATCGCGATCGTGGTGCGGAAGATCTTCGTCACCCAGGGAGCCGCGCAGTGGTTCGTCTCCCTGCCGATCCAGGTGTCCGCGGTCGCCGGACCCACCCGCAGTCTCGGCACGGTCGCGCTGGTCGCCGGTGTGGTGTTGTGGGTCGTCGGGTTCGTGTTCGAAGCGGTCGGTGATCGGCAGCTGCGCGCGTTCAAGGCCGACCCCGCCAACCGCGGCCGGATCATGGATCGTGGGCTGTGGGCGTGGACCCGCCATCCGAACTACTTCGGTGACGCCACGGTGTGGTGGGGCCTGTGGCTGATCGCCGCGAGCGTGTGGCCGGGTGTGCTCACCGTCGCCTCGCCCGCGATCATGACGTACTTCCTGGTGTACGCCACCGGTGCGCGGCTACTGGAGCGATCGATGTCGCAGCGCCCGGGCTACCCCGAGTACCAGCAGCGCACCTCGTACTTCCTTCCGCGGCCCCCGCGCCGCGCGCTCGACGGAGCCGATCGCCATGTTCGCCCCCGCGCCACCGGCTGACCCCGCACGCTTCCGTCGCCGAAGCGAGTTGAGCTGCCCGATTCGCCCAGCTAGGCTTTCCGGCGATGAGCGGACACGGCCGATGACGGACGTCGGCGGCGGCACCGACACACTCGACGGACTCCTCGCGAAGATCGCGACGGAGGACCGGTCGGCCTTTGCCGAGTTCTACGACCTCACGCGCGCCCGCGCCTACGGCATGGTGCTGCGGGTGCTGCGCGATCCGGGATACAGCGAGGAAACGCTGCAGGAGGTCTACCTGCAGGTGTGGCGCACGGCCTCCGGGTTCGATCCCTCTCAGGGTTCGGCGCTGTCGTGGCTGATCACCCTGGCCCACCGCCGGGCGGTCGACCGGGTCCGTTCCGAACAGTCCGGCGCCGACCGGGAGGCCCGCTACGGGGCCCTGTCCACGGAGGCGGCCTTCGACGCGGTGAGCGAGGAGGTGGTGCGCCGCGACGACACGCAGCAGGTCGCGGACTGCCTCGGCACGCTCACCGATCTGCAGCGACAGTCGGTCGAGCTCGCGTACTACAACGGCCTGACCTACCGGGAGGTGTCGGAACAGTTGTCCGCCTCTCTCCCGACCGTCAAATCGAGAATCAGGGACGGATTGCTCCGTCTGCGGAATTGCCTTGGGGGTGAGCAGCGATGACGAACAGCACCCATGCCGATTTCGGCGGTGACGACCTTCTCGATCTCGCCGCGGTCTACGCCCTCGACGCGGTTTCGGATTCCGAACGCGACGAGATCGACGCGCGCGTCGCCGCCGCGAGCCCCGAGGTGGCCGCCGCATTCGAGCGGGAGGTCCGCGAGGTCCGGGAGGCGATGGCGCAGGTCTCCGCCGTCGGCGCCGTGGAACCACCCGAACGGGTCCGGCAGCGTTTGCTCGAAACCATCGACACCACAGGCACTTCCGCGCCGGAGGCGACGTCCCCGCCGATTTCGCTCGAGCAGTACCGCAATCGGCGACGGAACTTCCTGCTCGCCGCCGCGGCAGCCGTGATCGTCGCCGTCGGTGCCATCGGCGTCGGATCGTGGGTCCGGCAGGACGTCACCCCTCCCCCGACGTCCGCGCAGATCCTCGCGGCCGACGACGTGCGCACCACGTCGGGCTCCATCGAGGGCGGCGGCACCGCGACCGTCGTGTACTCGAAGGAGGTCGACGCCGGGGTCCTGGTGATGAACAACGTGACCCCGCCGAGCGAGGGCACCGTCTACCAGATGTGGCTGATCGGCCCCGAGGGCATGACCTCCGCCGGCACCATGACCCCCGACGACGTCGCCCCGTCGACGACGGCCGTGCTCGACGACATCTCCGGCGCAACCGCATTGGGATTCAGCGTCGAACCGACCGGCGGATCCACCCAGCCGTCGAGCATCTTCGCCGAACTGCCGTTGACCTGACCCGGAGCCATCCGCGCGGTATCCGCGCGCCGGGAAGTCACCGGCGCGCGGCATGCATCGCGCTCTTGTCTCGGCCGTCGGCGGCTGCTGGTCAGGGAGTCAGGACGCTGCGCGGCGGGCAGGCAGGACCCATCGGTCCGACCGGCACCCAGTCGAAGGCTCTGCGTTCTCCGTGCCGCTTCAACCAGAACTCGTCGCGAATCTTGGCGACGGTCGACGTCCAGCTGAGAGCTTCCTTCAAACCCTGGACACGGAACCACTCCTGCGTACCGGCCGACAGCTCTTGGACGAAGTCGCCGGGCTGTTGCATCGCCATGCCGGCGTATCTGGAATACGCTCCCCTGCTGCCCTTTCCGACGAACACATCAGGGTAGAGCTCACAGGCCAGCTCCCCAAGCGACTTGATGCGATGCGACGCCCGCACCGCGAACTCCACGGTCCGCTTGTCCCTTCGCAGCGATGCCCAGTCGACGTCGGGACGCACGAGCGGACCGGGCCCGGCCACAGGAGCCCACCGACGCTGGGTTCGCTGCTCGAGCCGCTTCGCAGCCCTGCGATCGCCGGACAACACCTCGATCCAGTCGACTGCGAGCTCGATCGCCTCGTCCTCGACGACGAAGACCGCGTCGTCGTCCACCGAACGGATCCCGGCGGGAATGTGTGCTTCGTCCACCACAGCCTGGGCGGTCGTGAAGACCCGTCCCATTTCGTCGACGAAGAGATCGGGGTGGACCTCGCACGCCGCCACCCCGGTCGACGTGACCCGGTGAGTGACCTTGACCTCGAACACCATTTACCGCAAATCCTTTTCTGTCCTCCCCGGATAGGGTCCCCCCCCCCGGGTACAGGAATTCGACGCCGGACACGCGGCCATCCCCTCGAGCCGCGCGACGCGAAGACAGCAGCGCGCGGCATACATCGCGCTGCTGTCTTGCCTGTCAGCGGTTGCGGGCGCACGACGGCAGCGGTCCACAGATCACAACAACCCGTGCTCGTGCGCGTAGGCCGCGGCCGCGGTGCGGGAGGTGACGTCGAGCTTCGTGAAGATGTTGCTCAGGTGCCGGGCCACCGTCTTCTCGCTCAGCACCAGCCGCTCGGCGATCTCCGGATTGCTGCAGCCGGTGGCGACGAGGCGAAGCACCTCGACCTCGCGTTCCGTCAGCCCGCCCGGCAGACCGTGCCGCAGCATCCGGTCGACATCCCGTCCGTCCGGTACGGCACCCAACCGGTCGAATATCCCACGGGCCGCGGTCAATTCCGCCCGAGCCGAGTACTCGTCGCCGATCTCCCGGACAGCGGTCCCGACGAGCACCCGCGACCGGGCGGCTTCGTAGGGTGCGTCGAGGTCCGTCCAGATCCGGCAGGCGTCCCGTGCGGAGCGGAGCGCGGATTCCGTTTCACCCGAAGCGAGTTCGACGATCCCGCAGGCGTACGCGGCCATCGCCCGCAACCCGATGCACCCGAATCCGGCGGACAGCTCCGTCAGTTCCCGGGCGGCGGTGCGTGCCTCGTCGATCTGGTGCCCGCCGGTCAGCACTTCCACGGCGGCCGGTAGCAACCGCGATCGCCGCACGGGATCCGGGGTTTCCGCGAGAAGCCTGCGGACCGCCGCGACAGCCTGGGATGTTCTCCCCCGGCACGACCACAGGAGAGCGAGACCCGGTTGGGGTTCGTAGCCGAGAACGGATGCTTCGGTGAACGCGGCCTCGGCCCCGTCGTACTCGCCTCGGATCCGTAGCACGTCGCCCTGTTCGGCCAGCGCGAGCCCGGCAGCTCCCGGGGTTCCGGTTTCCGTGTATCTCTGTGCCGCGTGGGCGAATTCGTCGATCGCTTCCGGGAATGCCCCGTGCAATCGCAGGATCTGCCCGCGGTGGACCGCACACTGGCCGGTGAACGGGACCAGGGACGGCTGGGCTTCGCACCACCTGGTCAGGGCGGACGTCCACGACTCGGCCCGGACGAAGTCGGCCACCTCCTGGCAGGCCTCGATCATGGAGCAGTAGATCATTCCCGCGACGATCGGCGACACCTCCGAGGCCGCGACCCCGACCATCGCCTCGTCGAGCAGATCGAGCCCCTCGGGCACGTGCCCGGAATACATCAGCATGCGCCCTCTGCCCATCAGGCCCAACGCGATCAGGTCGGCGTTCCCGCTGCGGGACCCGGCGTCGCTCATCCGGTTCGCGGCGACCTCCGCACCGGCGATATCGCCGCCCGCGAGGTGTCGATGCATCTCGAACAACGAGAGGAAGCCCGTCGCCACGTCGTCGGACCGGTCCCCCAGCAGGCGCTGCGCCCTCGCGACCCAGCCACCGGCCACGGCCATCTCCCCGCGCAGGCTCAGCACGAGGCACAACCAGCAGGCGAACCGAACCGCGCCGAGCGGGTTGCACTGCCGCACCTCGGCCGCATAGCCGCGCTGGAACGCGCGGACGGCGGCGTCGACTTCGCCGGAGAGAAAGGCCGCAGTGGCCAGGTCGTCGAGGTCCCCGGCGTCGAGGGTGCCGGCGCAGGATAGCCGGTCGAACGCTACGGCCCATTCGCGGCGTTCGAACGCCTCGCGTGCCCGCGCCAGATCCTCCACGATGCCCATCGCGTGTCCTCCATTTCGGAGGATACGCGCGGTGGGGTCAGGCAGCGGCGGGTTGCGAAGCCGCCTCGGCGCGACGCGCACTGATCGTCCGGGCCAGGAACTCGGCGTCGTAGCCGACACCCGGCAGGACCATCGACCCGAATCCGTACTGGAACGAGAGCCCGCAGAAGTACAGACCCGGTGCGTCCGCGACCACGCCTCGCATTTCCTTCGGCCAGCCGTCGTCGCCGAAAACGGGCAGATCGATCCAGTCGAACACCTGACGGAAGCCGGTGCACCACACCACATTTGTCACATCGGCGACGGTTCCGTCGGCGAGCAACGGAAGGCCGTCGCGGACACCCACGACCCGGTCGGGCACGCGCGTGACACCGCGGTCACGGAGATCCTGCCGCTTGACCCGGATCATCGGCCCACCGTGGAATCGGATCTCGGCCATCACCTTGCGCCCGATCGGGGTCCGCCGCGTGAGCACATGCTTGGCGACGAACACCATGACGGGGAAGACCACCCGGAACCCCGGGCTTTCCGGACGCACCGGGAGCTGGCCGCAATCCCGGCCGCAGAGGATCGTGGGATGGCTCGCGGCGACCTCGTAGGCGATGTCGGTGCCCGAGTGGGAGGCGCCGACGACGAGGACCGGACCGGGCCTGAGCTGCGCGGGACGGCGGTACTCGCTCGAGTGGAGCTGCCGGATGGACGGATCGAGGTCGACGGCGAAGTCCGGCAGGCTCGGTGTGCGGCCGAAGGTGCCGGTGGCGACGACGACGTTCTCGGCGGTGATCGTCCGGTCCCCGCAGTCGAGGACGTAGCCGTCGTCCGACGCGGAGAGCTTCTCGACCCGGGTGCGCATGCGGACCGGCAGCTCGAACGTCTCGGCGTACGAGTTCAGGTAGCCGGCGACGTCATCCTTGCCGGGGAACGTCCACGGCCCACCCGGAAAGCGCAGTCCCGGAAGGCTGTCGTATTTCGTCGGGGTGTACAGCCGGAGGGTGTCCCACTGGTTGCGCCAGTGGTCACCGATGTGGTCGCTCGCATCGACGATCAGAAACGGCCGCCCCCGGCGACGGAGGTGGTAACCCGTGGACAGACCGGCCTGGCCTGCTCCGATGATGACGGTTTCGACATGTTCGGTGGTCATGGGAACCTCCGCGTGAGTACTACTGTGAACGTCTCTCACGCTAGGAGCGCAGGCCGATCCGCCGCGTCGGGCGAATTACCCACCTCCCGGCCCAGCGGATGGGCAGATCATCCGGCCCGAGCTACCGGCGCGCCGAGAAGACAGCAGCGCGCGACATGCATCGCGCTCCTGTCTGGGCCGTCGGCGGCTGCGGGGCACGCTACGACGGACGGGTGCCGACGACGACGGTGGCGTCGTGCTCCTCCGAAACCCGCACTGTCGCAGCGAGACCGACTTCGGTGAAGGTCGCGATCGCAGTGTCCACCTGGGATTCCCCGATCTCCATCAGCAACCGCCCACCCGGCGCGAGCCAACCGGGGGCCTCGGCCGCCAGCCGGCGGTGCACGTCGAGCCCGTCGCCGCCCCCGTCCAGCGCGACCAGCGGTTCGTGCAGCCGCGCCTCGGGCGGCATGAACGCGACCGCGTGCGACGGCACATAGGGCGCGTTCGCGACGAGCACGTCGACGCGCCCTGCGATCGACGCGGGCAGCGGCGCGCACAGATCGCCGGTGAACACGCGGCCGCCGAAGCGCTCGATGTTGCGTCGGGCGCACCGCACGGCGACCGGGTCGACGTCGACGGCGTACAGGCCGGTCCCCGCGACCGAGTGAGCCAGCACCGCCCCGACCGCACCCGAACCGCAGCACATGTCGACGACGACGTCGCCGGGCATCAGCTTCTCCGCCGCGCAGCGGGTGAGGAACTCGGTGCGGCGACGCGGCACGAAGACCCCCGGCTCGACCACGATGCGCAGTCCGCAGAACTCGGCCCAGCCCAGGACGTGCTCGAGCGGCATGCCGTCGACGCGCCGGGCGACGAGTTCGGACAGTTCCTCCGGGCTTCGGGCCGCGACGGCGAGCAGGTCCGCTTCTTCCTCGGCGAACACGCACCCGGCCGCACGCAGTCGGTCGATCAGGTCGGTGCGGGACCGATCCGGGAACGGTGTGGCGGCCACGCCACACCCTAACGCGGTTCGTGTCCCGAAAAGGGAGCACGGCAACACCCATCCGCGGCCGGTACGGCTCCGAATGCCCCTCGTCCACGCGGGCACGGCAGGATAGTTCACGCGGCGAAGGGCCACCGACTTCAGGAGGAACGCTTGACGACCACGACGACACCACCGAAGCGCCCGGCGAGGCGACTCCGCTGGTTGCTACCCGCACTGCTGTTGCTCGTGTGGCTCGCGATCGCCGGGGGCGGCGGTCCGTTCGCCGGGAAGCTCAGTGAGGTCGCGCAGAACGGCAACAGCGCGTTCCTGCCCGCGTCGGCCGAATCGACCCGCGCGGATCAGCTGTATGCGGAGTTCACGTCCACGAACGCGGTGCCCGCCATCGTCGTCGCCGAACGCGAATCCGGGATCACCCCCGACGACCTGGCGTTTCTCGCCGCCGAGTCGGTGGGTCCGCCGCCGATTCCGTCGCAGGACGGTCAGGCCGCCCAGCTGATCGTGCCGATCGACGCGGAGACCGACGTCGGCGAGGTGGTCGAGGAACTGCGCGACCGGTTGGCGTCCCCGCCGGACGGGCTGACCGTGCACGTCACCGGCCCGGCCGGGCAGATCGCCGACCTGTCCGCTGCGTTCGCCGGGATCGACGGGATGCTGCTGCTCGTCGCGGGTGGTGTGGTGCTGCTGATCCTGTTCGTGGTCTACCGCAGCCCGATCCTGCCGTTCGTCGTGATCATCTCGGCGGTGTTCGCGCTCGCTCTGGCCAGCCTCGCGGTGTACATGCTCGCGGACGCCGGCGCGATCGCCCTCAACGGGCAGAGCCAGGGCATCCTGTTCATCCTCGTGTTCGGTGCCGCCACCGACTACGCCCTGTTGCTGGTCGCGCGATACCGCGAGGAACTGCGTGCGGTGGAGGACAAGTACGAGGCGATGCGCACGGCGTGGCGGTCGACGCTCGAGCCGATCACCGCGTCCGCCGCGACGGTCATCGCGGGTGTGCTGTGCCTGCTGCTGTCGGATCTGAACTCGAATCGCGGTCTCGGACCGGTCGCCGCGATCGGTATCGCCGCGTCGTTCGTCGCGTCGATGACGTTCCTGCCCGCCGCGCTGGTGCTGCTCGGCCGCTCCGCGTTCTGGCCGTCCCGCCCGAAGGCCGATCCCCAGGCCGACCGCGGCGATCTCGCGTCGGCGCACCGGTTCTGGAATTCGATCGCCCAGAAGGTCGGCGCCAACCCGAGGCCGATCTGGATGGTGTGCAGCGTCGTCCTCGTCGGGTTCGCGCTGCTGCTGCCGCAGTTCAAGGCCAGCGGTGTCGAATCGTCGGATCTGTTTCTGCTCCAGACCGATTCGTCGTCCGGTCAGGAGATCCTCGGTGAACACTTCGATGCCGGCAGCGGTTCGCCCACGGTGATCGTCGCCCGCGAAGGCGCACTCGAAGCGGTCACGTCGGCCGCTCGCGTCGAGGGCGTCACCACGGTCACCCCGGTGGCCGGTCCCGACGGTGCCCCGACGGTCGTCGACGGCCGGATCGCGGTGCAGGCCACGCTCTCCGATCCCGCCGACTCGCTCGAGGCCGAGGACACCGTCGAACGCATCCGCGACGCCGTGCACGCCGTTCCGGAGGCGGAGGCCCTCGTCGGCGGTACCACCGCCGTCGATCTCGACACGAAGGACACCGCGACCCGCGACCGCACCGTCATCATCCCGGTGGTCACGGCGGTGGTGCTGCTGATCCTGATCCTGCTGCTGCGGGCGATCGTCGCCCCGGTGCTGCTGATGATCACCGTGATCGTTTCGTACGCGGCAACCCTCGGGGTGTCGTCGCTGCTGTTCAACCACGTGCTCGACTTCCCCGGCGCGGACCCGGTGGTGCCGCTGTTCGGGTTCGTGTTCCTCGTCGCGCTCGGGATCGACTACAACATCTTCCTCATGACCCGCGTCCGTGAGGAGAGCGCACGGGTCGGCACCCGGGAGGGCACGCTGCGTGCGCTGACGGTGACCGGCGGCGTCATCACGTCGGCCGGTGTCGTGCTGGCCGCCACGTTCTCGGCACTCGCGGTGATCCCGCTGCTGTTCCTCGGACAGCTCGCGTTCATCGTCGCCTTCGGTGTGCTCCTCGATGCGCTGCTCGTGCGATCGCTGCTGGTCCCGGCGCTGACGATCGACATCGGCAAGCGGATCTGGTGGCCCAGCAAGCTCGCGTCGCGGGACGGGGCGGACTCCGGGACGGGAACTCGCGATCCCGTACCGGCCGTCAACGGCTAGATTCGATAAAGGTTCACCATGTCCGCCGGGTCCGGAAGGGCCCGGCGGGCGTCACGCGACGAACGCAGGAGGACGTGTGTTGAACACCGATGGCGGCTTGGGCAGGTCCGAAGCTGCCGTGGTGTCCCTGCTCCTGATCGAGGACGATCCCGGCGACGCTCTGCTCGTCGAGGAGATGGCCTCGGACGCGGTGATCGACTTCGGCATCGTCTGGGCACAGTCGCTCGACGAGGCCCGCACCCGGCTCGGCACGACCCGGCCCGACTGCATCGTGCTGGATCTGAACCTGCCCGACGCGCACGGTCTCGATGCTCTCGAGGCCGTGCAGAAGTACGCGCCCGGTGTGCCGGTGATCGTGATGACGGGCCTCGCCGCGGAACAGGCCGGGCTCACCGCGGTCGCCGAGGGCGCCCAGGACTACCTGATCAAGGGTGTCGTCGACGCGGAGCTACTCACCCGCTCGGTGCGTTACGCGATCGAACGCAAACGGGCCGAACACGCGGCCGCCGCGCTGCAGGCGAGTGAACAGCGCTCCCGCGAGAACGCCCGGCTCGAACGCGGTCTGCTTCCGGTTCCGTTGCTGCGCAGCGAAAATGTGGATGTGGTGACCCGGTACCGGACCGGCCGGGCCGGCGGTCTGCTGGGTGGCGACTTCTACGATGTCGTCGAAACCCGTGACGGCGCCGTCCACGTACTGATCGGCGACGTCTGCGGCCACGGCGCCGACGAGGCGGCGCTCGGCGTCAACCTGAGAATAGGCTGGCGCACAATGGTTCTCGGTGGTGTCGACGTCGAGACGAAGATGAACACACTGGAACAACTGCTCGTCGCCGAACGCCCGCGGTCGCACATCTTCGCGACCGCGACCAGCGTGGTCCTCTCCGCCGACCGCCGTTCGATCGAGGTGGTGCGCGCCGGGCATCCGGGGATCCTGTTGCGCACCCCGGACGACGTCCAGTGGCTCGAGGTGCCCGGCGGACCGGCGCTGGGCCTGCGCAAGCAGAGCGGCACGTGGCGGAAGACCACGATCGAGATCGACGAACGGACCGGACTGGTGCTGTTCACCGACGGACTGTTCGAGGCGAGGGTCGGCGAACTGGACCGGCTCGGCGAGGACGGCCTGCTCGAGTACGCCAGCGAACTCGGAATCGACTGCAGCGGAGAGAAATTCGTAGATTCCTTGATCGCCCACGTGGAAACGCTCGCGGCACCGCACGGCGGGCTGAGCGACGATGTCGCGGTCCTGCACGTGCAATGGGCGCGCGAGGACGGCCGCTCGTGACGACTCCGACCCCCCAGGCCGCCGCGGGCACGAAACTGACGGTGCAGGCCTGGTTCAACCTGATCCTGGCGATCATGACGCTGCTCGTCATCGCCGGCGCCACAGCGGGCGCGGCGGCGCTCGGCGCGAACTCGCGCGTCACCGACGACCTGACGGACCGCCTCATGCCGGCCCGCTCGGCCGCCTATCAGCTGCAGAGTGCGCTGGTGAACCAGGAGACCGGCGTGCGCGGCTACGCCCTCACCGCGGACGAGACCTTCCTCGCCCCCTATCGGGACGGCCTGCAGATCGAGCAGCAGTCCGAGGACCGGATCCGGGAACTGCTCGAGGGCCGGCCCGACCTGCTCGCCGATCTCGACGCCCTCGAACGGACCGCCCAGGAATGGCAGTCCACCTTCGCGGAACCCCTGCTCGCCGCTCCGGCACCCGATCCGGCGTTCTACGAGCGCGGCAGGGACCTGTTCGACGAGCTCCGCGCGAGTTTCGACCAGCAGAACCAGCACCTGACCGAGGCGGTGGACGACGCGCGGGCGGAGATCGATCGCGCGCGCACGATGCGCAACGTCGTGTACGCGGCCCTGGCCATCGTGCTGGTGGTCGCGGCAGGCATCTTCGCCGTGCTTGTGCGCGTTGCTGTCACCGAACCGCTGGCGCGGCTGGCCGCGTCCTCACGCCGGGTCGCGCAGGGCGAATTCGAGCATCGGGTCGACGCCGGCCGCGGGCCCGCCGACATCCGTTCCCTCGCGACCGACATCGAGGGAATGCGCCGCCGCATCGTCGCCGAACTGGACGTCGTCCGTGATCGTCAGCGGCAGCTCGAGGAGCAGACCCGCCAGCTCGATGCGACCGCGGAGGAGTTGCGGCGATCCAACGCGGATCTCGAGCAGTTCGCCTACGTCGCGTCCCACGACCTGCAGGAGCCGCTGCGCAAGGTCGCCTCGTTCTGCCAGTTGCTCGAGAAACGCTACGGCGACGTGCTCGACGACCGCGGCCGGCAGTACATCGATTTCGCCGTCGACGGCGCGCGCCGGATGCAGGCACTGATCAACGACCTGCTGGCGTTCTCCCGGGTCGGCCGCGTCGGTGACGGATTCGAGCGACTCCCCCTGGACCGCCCGCTCGACAAGGCCCTGGCGAACCTCGCCGCCGTCGTCGAGGACACCGGCGCACGGATCGAGCGGCCCGAGCGGTTGCCGGAGGTCGACGGGGACCCGACCCTGCTGTCGATGCTCTGGCAGAACCTGATCGGCAACGCGCTCAAGTTCAGCCGCCCCGACACCGAACCGCGGGTTGTCATCACCGCGGAGCAGGACGGCGACATGTGTCGGATATGTGTGCAGGACAACGGAATCGGTGTGCCCGAAGAATTCGCGGAGAAGATCTTCGTCATCTTCCAGCGTCTGCACGCCCGCGAGGAGTACTCGGGCACCGGGATCGGCCTGTCCCTGTGCAAGAAGATCGTCGAGTACCACGGTGGCGAGATCCGGCTCGACCCCGGTTCCGATACCGGCGCCCGCTTCTGTTTCACCCTCCCGGTCGCCGAGAACCCACCCATCGATGACGCGCAGCCTGTCGCTGCCACACCGACCGAAGGAACGAACCCATGAGCCCCTCAGGCCACGCCATCGACGTCCTGCTCGTCGAGGACGACCCGGGAGACATCCTGATGACCCAGGAGGCTTTCGAATTCAACAAGGTCGGCAACACGCTGCACGTCGTGCGCGACGGGGAACAGGCACTGGACTTCCTGTATCGGAGGGGCGAATACGCCGACGCCGTCCGGCCCGATCTGATCCTGCTCGATCTGAATCTGCCCAAGTACGACGGCCGGCAGGTCCTCGAGAAGATCAAGTCCGACCCGGACCTGGCGGACATCCCGGTCGTCATCCTCACCACGTCCGGTGCCGAGGAGGACATCGTGAGGAGTTACAAACTCCACGCCAATGCGTACGTCACGAAGCCGGTCGATCTGGACCAGTTCATCGCGGCGGTGCGGCAGATCGACAACTTCTTCGTCCAGGTCGTGCGCCTGCCCCGGCGCTGAGCGGTCCCGGCGATCGCTCGGGCCGTCAATCCCCGGATCGCTTCAGGGCGTCGAGGAACCTTGCCGCCCAACGATGGACGTCGTTCTCGACCACCTGCTCGTGCAGGGCGACCATCCGCTCCTTGCGCTCCGCCGGATCGGCGCCGAGCGCCTCGACGATGGTGTCCCCGACCATGTCGAGGTCGTGCGGATTGACCAGGTACGCCTGATGCAGTTCGTGTGCGGCACCGGTGAATTCGCTCAGCACGAGCGCCCCGGTGCCGTCCGCATGACATGCCGCGTATTCCTTTGCGACGAGGTTCATTCCGTCGCGCAACGGAGTGACGAGCATCAGGTCGGCGGCCACGAACAGGGCGATCAGCTCCTCGCGGTCGACGGGCTGGTAGAGATAGTGCACCGGGGGCCGGTGCAGCTGTCCGTGCTCACCGTTGATCCGCCCCACCTGCAGCTCGACCGCGTCGCGCATCAGTGCGTACTGCTCCACCTGCTCCCGGCTGGGGGTGGCGAGCTGGATCATCACCTGCTTCGCCGGATCGAGCCGACCGTCGTCGTAGAGCTCGCCGATCGCCTGCAGGCGCAGATCGATGCCCTTCGTGTAGTCCAGGCGGTCCACCCCCAGGAGAAGGTGCTCGGGGTCCCCGAGTTCCTCCCGGATCTCGGCGGCCCGGGCACGGATCTTCTCGCTGCGTGCCTGCTCCACGAGTTCCGCCGAATCGATGGAGATGGGGAATGCGCCCACCCGCACGGTCCGGTCGCCGCAGTCCACACTGCCCACACCGTCGCGGATCGGCCGGGTCTCGAGACCGAGCAGCCGGTGGGCGAGCGCCAGGAAGTTCTCCGCGCCCCCGGGCAGATGGAATCCGACCAGATCGGCGCCGAGCATTCCCTGCAGCACGCCGACACGCCACGGCAGTTGCGCGAAGAGCTCGGACGGGGGGAAGGGGATGTGCAGGAAGAAGCCGATCTCGAGATCCGGTCGCAGCTCCCGGAGCATCGCGGGCACCAGTTGAAGCTGGTAGTCGTGCACCCACACCGTGGCTCCGGGTGCGGCCGCGCGCGCCGTGGCTTCGGCGAATCGGAGGTTCACCTCCCGATAGGTGCCCCACCAGCTGCGGTCGAAGGTCGGTTTGACCACGACGTCGTGGTAGAGCGGCCACAGCGTGCTGTTCGAGAATCGGTGGTAGTAGCCCTCGACCTCGTCCTTGCTCAGATGGATCGGGTGCATCCGCAGCCCGTCGAGGACGAACGGCTCGATCTCCCCTTTCGAGGCACCGGGCCATCCCACCCAGGTCCCGTTGCGGCTCCGGAGGACCGGTTCGAGGGCCGTCACGAGGCCGCCGGGACTGCGCCGCCACACTCTCGCCCCGTCGGGCTGTTCCTCCAGGTCGACCGGAAGACGGTTGGCCACCACGACGAAGTCCGATTCGTCGCGGTGCGAGTGAGCGGTCACGACAGCCTCCGTGGGAACAGCGCATTCTTCGGTGACGTGGGTACCCTCGCCCGGCCCATCCGAACCGGGCGATCGCCCTACTCCTCGGCCAGCCGGGACCTCATCTCCGCCAGGGTCCGGGCCAGCAACCGGGAGACGTGCACCTGGGAGACACCGATCTCCCGCGCGATCTCCGACTGGCTCTTCTCCTCGAAGAACCGCAGGATCAGGATGTGCCGCTCGCGCTCCGGGACGCGCTCGAGCAGCGGTTTCAGGAGGAGATAGCGCTCGGACTTCGCGAGCTGCTCGTCCTCCTCGCCGAGCGTGTCCGCCAGCGTCGCACCCGAACCGTCGTCGGACAGATCGAGGGGCGTGTCCAGGGAGGCGGGCTGATATGCACTGCGGGCGGCGAGCGCCTCGATGACCTCACCGGTGCCGGCACCGACCTCGGCCGCGATCTCCGCTGCCGTCGGTGACCGGCCCAGACGTTGCGAGAGGTCGTCGGTGACCTTGTTGATGGACACGGTCAGGTCCTTGAGCCGCCGCGGTACGCGCGTGGACCAGGCGTGGTCGCGGAAGTAGCGACGGATCTCGCCCATGACGGTGGGAACCGCGTACGCGGCGAAACCCCGCCCCTTCTCGGCGTCGAACCGGTCGATCGCCTGGAGCAGGCCCACATACGCGACCTGGTTCAGATCGTCGATGTCCTCACCGCGGCCGGCGAATCGCTGAGCGATGTTCTGCGCCAACGGCATCGAGGCCGTGACGATCTTCTCGTGAAGGGCGGTGGCCTCGGCGGAACCGGGGGTGCATGCACGCAGGGCGACGAACAGCTCCGCGAGTTCCGCTTCGTCGATTCTTCGGTTTTTCGCCGGCCCGGCTCCGGCAGGGGGAGAATCGATGTCGGCCAGCGTCATGCCGGCATCCCGATGCTCAGCTTCACCGTCGATTCCGCGGTTTCCCCGTTCGGCGAAGGCGTTTCGCTCGCCGAGACGGTGTCCGCGAGCAGTTCCACGATCCGCCAGTCGAGGCTGTCGGGTGCCGGTCGCCAGGGTCGCACGGTCGTCGCGGTGACCTCGATGTCGAACACCTCGCGACCCCCGTGGAATCGGCAGGTGATCTCGCTCGCGGGTGCGGCCGCGTCGATGAGGAGCGTGCAGATCTGGTCGACCGCCAGCTTGAGATCGGAGACCTGGTCGAGGGTGCAGCCGCTGTGCATCGCCACCATCTCGGTGAGCATGCGGACGACGGGCAGCTGAGCGTGCAGCGCAGGCACCGACAAGGTCGTCGGAATCCCGGCGCCCCCCGGCTCCGGTTCGGGGGCGGACGGCATCGGATGAGATGCGGTCTGTGTCAAGGTTCTACCTGCTGTTCTGACTCGGGCAGGGAAGTGCGGTCCGTCCCGTAGTTCCACTGCAGATGAATTCGGGTTCCTTCGTCGCCCGTTTCGACGCGGGCGCTGTCGCTGCAGGCGTGCATCAGGCGGATGCCCCGCCCGCGACGCGTGCGGCTGGTGTCGGCCTGCGGTTTCCACGAGCCGCGATCGACGATCGAGACCGTCAGAACGCCTTCGTCGGGACGATCGACCGCACACAGATCGTAGGTGCCCGGCTCTCCCGGTGGATACGCGTGCTCGGCGACGTTGGCCAGCGCTTCGTAGGTCGCCAGCAGCATGTCGCCGGTCGTGTCCGCCGGGAGGCCGATCTCGTGGGCGAACTGCGCCAACCGGTGCCGGATCGGGGCGAGCGCGGTCAGGTCGGCGGGAAGCCCGTCGAGGCGGAGGCATCGATATTCGGCGCCGGTGTTCACCGACGCCGGTGGTGCAGCCTGTCGTCCCTGGTAGCTCATACGGTCGATAAGGCAGCTTCGAGGGTCGGGAAGATCTCCAGGGTCTCGGCCAGCCCCACCAGGACCATCGGCCGCGCGGTCGCCGGACCGTCGGCGACGATCAGGAACCGGGATCTGCCCTCGAGTTCGTCGGCGGTGCGCATGAGCACCGCGAGCCCGGCCGACGAGAGGAACTGGACATCGAGCAGGTCGGCCACCAGTGTGGATGTACCGCACAACGCGGCCAACTCGGTCAGCTTCCGTTCGAACGCCGGTGCGGTGACGACATCGATCTCGCCGGCGGCGTGCAGCACCGCGACGCCCTCGGTGAAGTCGACATCGAGCCTCAGCTGCGAGCCCGGCGTGATTTCGGGCATGTCGCCGGTCGCTACCTTTTCGGGATCCGCTACGCCCACGAGATCGCCCCTCCTGCTTGTTCCGTGCGCGCCCGCGCACCCGCTTCCGGACCGTGACCGCGGAAGTACGAGATCCCGTACAGCGCGTACATGCTCTTCACGACCGACTTACGAGCGGTCTTCCACGGCGCCTTCCCCTGCCTCGTCTGCATCGTTCGCCTCCCTTCTGTGTCACAGCAACGCCCCCTGATACCCACATTCCGGGCCACTCATTCCTCCTTTTTCGGAAATTTCCGTTTCCTCGCTCCGGTGCCCCGGCCGCACGATGGCGCTCCGGCACAAAAATCGGGTGGGCCCGGAGACACGATGTCGTCCGGGCCCACCCGTCGGAGGAGAGGCAAAACGGATGAGGTACGCATTGGCCGGCGACTGGCATCACCTCACTCTCGGTCGAGCGATGACGGCGCTCCGCTTCGGGGTGGAGGCCTTCGGCACCGGCGCCTTCGCTACGGGCCGGAGGCCTCCGCCCCTCCGGAGGGCTGCGCTGGGTGGGTGGTATCCCTCTCGGTCGTCTGCCCTGCAGGACGGGGGAATACCGCAATCCGGTTTCCCCGCCGCGATCCCGCAGTGCGGTGGACACACCCATGGATCGTTCCGGCGGTGCCGGGATCTCTCGGCCGAAGGTCTCGATCTCACCGAACAACCCGGAAAGATCCAGGTCGGGCACGAGCAACCGGTTGTCGAGCGATGACAGATCAAGAACTGCAACGGTCGTCATCGGATCTCCCGAAGCAACCGGGGGCGATCAGGCGCTGATCGCCTGGCGCTCGGTTTCCCGCGCGATCTCGATCTTGCGGGGCTTCGCCTGCTCGGCCACCGGGATCGTCAGTCGCAGCACGCCGTCACGATATTCCGCGCGAATCCGGTCGGTGTCGAGATTCTCCCCGAGGAACAGCTGCCGGCTGAAGACACCGCGCGTGCGTTCTGCGGCGATCATGGTGCGTCCCTGATCCAGCTCGGGACGCGACGCCCGCACGGTGACCACGTTGCGTTCGACGTCGAGATCGAGGGAGTCCGCGTCGATACCCGGCAGATCGAACTCCACGAAGAATTCGTCACCTTCCCGCCAAGCATCCATCGGCATGACCGCCGGGCGCGCCGGCGTACCGAATACCTGCTGGGTCAGGCGGTCCAGCTCGCGGAAGGGATCGGTGCGCATCAACATGGTCGCCACCTCCGGTTCACTCCATTCTCAGTTGAAGGAACTCAGATAACCTATGTCATCTGACATAGATATTATGTACCACTGATGAGAGAAGAGTGCAAGGGAGGAAATCAGGTAATCTGACATCCGATCAGAAAGGAATGTCATGGACTCGGATCGACGCGACCACCTGCCCGGTTCGTCCCAGGCGGTGTATGCAATCTCGGTCGCGGCCGAGTTGGCCGGAGTGGGAGTCCAGACCCTGCGGCTGTACGAACAGCACGGCCTGGTCACCCCGGCTCGCAGCGCCGGCGGAACCCGCCGCTACAGCGGGGACGACCTCGCCCGGCTGGAACGGATCGTCGCGCTGGTTTCCCAGGGCATCAATCTCGCCGGAATCGCGCGCATTCTCGAACTCGAGGACGCGAACACCGCACTCACGGCAGAACGCGACCGCCTCCGAGCCCGTCACGAAGCGAACGTGAGCGGAGACGGCCGCGCGGCCGAGGCAAAACCGAAGGTCAGGGACAGGCAGGCGTGACCAGGTCGTAGATCTGCTCGGCCTGCTCGGCAGTCGGCTGCACGTCGTTGTTGGCGGCGAGCGTCATGATCTGCTGCGTGACCTGCTGTTCGTCGGCGCCGCTCGCCAGATCGTTGCACGAGGTGATCACGATGTTCTCGATGCTGGCGTCGTCCCGGTTCTCCGACAGGTCCGAGTAGCCCGTGCGGAACGCGACGACGAAGGCACTCAGTTTGGCCTGGTCGAATGCGCCCAGCTCGTCCGTGGACGTCACCGTGGTCTCGTCGGCGGTGGTCTCTTCCTCCGTGGGCGTCTGCATTTCGACGGAGTTGTCGGTGGTGACCGAAGCGGAGTCGGAGTCGTCGTCGCTGCAGGCGGCCAGGGACAGTACGGCTCCGGATGCGACCAGTGCAGCAGCGATGATCTTCTTCATGGGCCCTCCTCGAGTCGGAATATGTGAACTCGTACCCCGCCGCCGCCCGTCTCAACCGCCCCGCATCGGCCTCGCCGGGACCGGTGGGCCTACCTGTAGTTCCACTGCATCCGGATCTGCGTTCCCTCGTCTCGACGGTCGACCCACACGGAGTCACTGAGGGCCTTCATCAGCCGGAGTCCCTGGCCGCGCCTCGTCATTCTGTTGTCGCTCTCCGGTTTCCAGGACCCTCGATCGACGACGGTGACGGTAAGCGCTGCGTCCTCGTCACTGTGTTCGACGACGAGATCGAACGTGCCCGCGTCGCCGGTCGGATAGGCATGTTCGACGATGTTCGCCAGCGCCTCGTAGGTGGCCAGCAGAACATCGCCGGTGGTGTCCGGCGGCAACCCGATCCCCCGCGCGAATTCCGCGAGTCGGCGACGCACCGTCGCGAGCACGTGCGGGTCGGCGCGTTCGCCTTCGATCACCAGGTTCCGATCCGCCGTAGCCCCCACGACCCGCCTTTCGCACTCGTTCATACCGTCGTCAGTGCCGCTTCGACCGTCGGGAAGATCTCGAGGGTCTCGGCCATTCCCACGAGCGTCATCGGCCGCGCGGTGGCCGGGCCGGTGGCGGCGATCAGGAACCGGGAACGGCCCTCGAGTTCGTCGGCTGTGCGCATCAGCACCGCCAGGCCCGCGGAGGAGAGGAACCGGACGCCGAGCAGATCGACCAACAGTGCCGAGGTATCAGGCACCGAGGCCAACTCGGCGAGCTTCTGCTCGAACGCCGGCGCGGTCACTACGTCGATCTCCCCACTCACGTGCAGCACGACCACACTGTCGGTGAGCTCCACGTCGAGTCCGAGATGCGATTCGGGTGCAACATCCGGGTATTCCATTCGCTGAAGGCTACACGTGATCATCCCCGATTACCCCGCTCGCAACCATTCCACACATCGAAATTCGGCGACGGGTCCGTACCCCTGTTTTCGCACTTCAAACCTGTTTTTTCGAGCTTGACACGCCTGCGCAGAGTGGCCTAGAAGTAATCACCTGTTCGAAAGCGAATTTCGATTTCCCCATCGAGCCGGAGGTATGGAAATGGCCGAGAACACCGGGCGCAGCAAGCGAATCGGACAGTATCGAAATCCCCGTCTGCGTCCCGTCGAAAGCGAGTGGGAATGGCAGCTGCGTGCGGCCTGCCGCGGCACGGACTCGGCAGTGTTCTTCGCGCCGACCGGCGAGTCCCGCCGTGAGCGCCGCCGCCGCGAGATCGCCGCGAAGACCGTGTGCATCAGCTGCCCGGTGCGAGTGGCCTGCCTGAATCACGCACTCGCCGTCCGGGAACCGCACGGCGTGTGGGGCGGACTGTCCGAGACGGAACGTCGGGCACTACGCCCGGCATCCGCCTGAACTCGAACGCATCGGCCTTCCCACAGGTATCGATCCGTCACGCAACGGGCATCCTCCGGTCACACAGCAGGTACGCCCCCGATGGCGCACGAGCGCCGTGCAGGAGAGGACGACTATGCACGCCGATATCGCCGGACGCCCGATCACCTCACGCGGGAACGACCTCGAAACCCCGGACGGATCCCCCACCCGCCTCGCAGATCACCCCATCGGCTTCTCGGGTTCCCTCGCTCTCGCCGGCATCGGCGTGACGGGAATCCCGGCCGCCGTTCTCACCCACTCGGCACCCCTCGGCGCCCTGGTCGCGCTCGCCACCGCCGGAGGCATCCTCACCGCATCGGTGATGATCGGCGGGTGACCCCCTGAATGCAACTCGAAATATATTGCAGCACAAGGTATATCGACGCTTCTACCGGGGAATCCCCGACGCGACACCGATAACGGAAAAAGGAGACTCGACGCTATGTTGTCAATGAGCATCATCGCTTGGATCATCATCGGCGGCCTCGCCGGCTGGATCGGTTCGAAACTGATGGGTACCGACGCCCAGCAGGGCATCCTGCTCAACATCGTCGTCGGCATCATCGGCGGCCTGATCGGCGGCTGGATCTTCAGCCTCCTCGGCGCCGACGTCGAGAGCGGTGGCTGGCTGTTCAGCTTCGTCACCTGCCTGGCCGGTGCGTGCATCCTCCTGTTCCTCGTCAAGCTCGTGACCGGCCGCAGCCGGGTCTGACCGAGGGCCGGTAACTCCGGTACTCCCCCGGGGTGGGCGTCGCCACGACGCCCACCCCGGCTCGTGCTCTCGAATCCTCTGGTTTCACAACCCTCTTCCGGCAGCGCGGCTAACGTCGTGATCATGCCTGCGGATGTCACCGTCCCACCGGCCGTCTCCACGCGACTGCCCGCCGCGACCGCCGGGGGGCGACTCGCTTCTGTCCCCCACGTAACCGGAACGGTCCTGGGCGTATTCGCCGTACTGGTGGCCCTGTGGTCGATCTCGCCGACCCTGCGCTACTGGATCCACGTGCCGCGCGAGTACGTCGACACCTACTACTTCGACGCACCGGACACCAGTCTCTCGTACGCGCTGGTCGTCGGTCTGCTCGCGGCGGCGCTGGCCGGACGAAAACGCATCGCCTGGTGGATCCTGACCGTCTACCTCATCGCCTTCACGATCGACAACGCCGTGGTCGCGGTGACCGAGCGCAACCCGAACGCAGTCGTCGCGCTCCTCGTGCATCTCGCCGTCGTCGCGATCCTCATCGCCGCATACCCGCAGTTCTACACGCGGGTCCGGCCCGGAGCGGTGTGGAAGGCACTCGCGGTGCTCGTCGGCGGACTCGCCCTCGGGACCCTGATCGGCTGGGGCCTGGTCGAACTGTTCCCCGGCTCGCTGCCGGGCGACGAACGACTGCTGTGGGCGTTCAACCGCGTGACCGCGCTGACCATCCTCGACAACGACCAGTTCAGCGGTCGCCCAAACGGTTTCGTCAACACCCTGCTGGGCCTGCTCGGCGCGCTGGCACTGCTGGCGGCGGTCGTCGTCCTGTTCCGCTCGCAACGCGCGGAGAACGCGCTCACCGGCAGCGACGAATCCGCGATCCGTGGTCTGCTCGACCGCGACGGGGACGATTCGCTCGGCTACTTCGCGACCCGGCGGGACAAGGCCGTGGTGTTCGCCCCGAGCGGGAAGGCCGCCGTCACCTATCGCGTCGAGGTCGGGGTGTGCCTGGCCAGCGGTGACCCCATCGGCAACCCCGAGGCCTGGCCGCACGCGATCGACGAATGGCTCGCCCTGGCCCGCGGCTACGGCTGGGCGCCGGCGGTGATGGGAGCGAGTCGAGCCGGAGCGACGGCATACAACCGAGCCGGGCTGTCGGTGCTCGAACTCGGCGACGAAGCGATCCTGCACACTTCGGAATTCACGCTCTCCGGCCGGGAAATGCGGCCCGTCCGCCAGGCCGTCGGCCGCGCGCGGAAACAGGGCGTGGCGGTGCGGATCCGGCGGCACCGCGATCTGACGGCGGACGAAATGGCCGAAGTGATCCGGCTGGCGGACGAGTGGCGCGACACCGAGACCGAACGCGGCTTCTCCATGGCGCTCGGCCGGCTCGGTGACCCCCTCGACGGCAACTGCCTGCTCGTCGAGGCGCACATCCACGGCGAGACCGTCGCGCTGCTGTCGCTGGTGCCGTGGGGCACCGACGGCATCTCGCTGGACCTGATGCGGCGCAACCCCTCCGCCCCGAACGGCGTGGTGGAGCTGATGGTGTCGGAACTGGCCACGCACGGCAACGAATTCGGTGTCACCCGAATCTCGTTGAACTTCGCGGTGTTCCGGTCGGTGTTCGAGGAAGGGTCGCAGATCGGGGCGGGTCCGATCCTGCGCCTGTGGCGGTCGATCCTGCTGTTCTTCTCCCGCTGGTGGCAGCTCGAGGCCCTGTACCGCTCCAACCTGAAGTACCGTCCGCAGTGGGCGCCCCGGTACCTGTGTTTCCGTGAGAACCGGGAGCTTCCCCGCGTGGGCATCGCCTCCGCGATCGCCGAGGGTTTCCTCACCGTCCCCAGCTTCCGGCGGCAGAAGGCCGCGCACCACACCGGCACCCACGACCACGCCCCGGCCGCGCTCGCCGAATCCGGGACACTGCACGACGACGGCAGCGCCCCCACCACTGCCGCCGACGTCGCTGCTCCCCCGGTTGCCGCCGCGCCCGTCGGGCCCAGGCGCCCCGAGCAGGTCCGGGTGCGCATGGCGAAACTCGCGCCGCTGGCCGACGCGGGCATCGATCCGTATCCGGTGGCCGTGCGCCCCACCCACACCGCGGTCGCCGCCCACGACGCACCCGTCGGAACGGCGGTTCGCGTCGCGGGCCGGTTGCTGCGGATCCGCGACTTCGGGGGGGTGCTGTTCGCGGTGCTGCGGGACTGGTCGGGCGACGTCCAGCTCCTCGTCGAGCGGGGCGCCGTCGGCGGCCGCAGGTTCAGGTTCGACCTCGGCGACCTCGTCGAGGTCAGCGGGACGATGGGACGCAGCCGCAGCGGGGACGTCGCGCTGCTCGTCGACGACTGGCGCCTCGACGGCAAGTGCCTGCATCCGCTGCCCGACAAGTGGCGCGGGCTCGTCGACCCCGAGGCACGGGTGCGGCAGCGCTACGTCGACCTCGCGATCAATCCCGGCGCGCGGCGGCTGCTGACCGCGCGCAGTGCCGTCGTGCGGTCCCTGCGCGACCAACTCGCCGCGCGCGGCTACCTGGAGGTGGAGACCCCGATCCTGCAGTCGGTGCACGGCGGTGCCAACGCCGCGCCGTTCGTCACCCACATCAACGCCTACGACCTGGACCTGTATCTGCGGATCGCCCCGGAGCTGTATCTCAAGCGGTTGTGCGTCGCGGGCATGGAGAAGGTCTTCGAAATCGGCCGGGTGTTCCGCAACGAGGGCGCGGATTTCAAGCACAATCCCGAGTTCACGATCCTCGAGGCGTACGAGGCGCACAGCGACTACGAGCAGATGCGAGTGATGGCACGCGAGCTCGTCCAGCACGCCGCGGTCGCGGCGCACGGTCGCGAGATCCTGGTCCGGCCCGGTCCGGACGGGAAGCCGGTGGAGATCGACATCTCCGGAGAGTGGCCGGTGAAGACCTTCCACGGGGCGATCTCGGAGGCGCTCGGCGTCGAAATCGACGCGAGCACGCCGGTGGAGGAACTGCGACGGCTGTGCGACGACCGCGAGATCCCCTACAACCCGGCGTGGGACGCCGGCGCCACCGCGCAGGAGATGTACGAGCATCTCGTCGAGTCCCGCACCGAATTCCCGACCTTCTACACCGACTTCCCGACGTCGGTCTCGCCGTTGACCCGGCCGCACCCCACGAAGCCCGGAGTGGCCGCGAAATGGGATCTCGTCGCGTGGGGCATCGAACTGGGCACCGCCTACAGCGAGCTGACGGACCCGATCGATCAGCGGGCCCGGCTCACCGAGCAGTCACTGCTCGCGGCGGGTGGCGACGAGGAGGCCATGGAGCTGGACGAGGACTTCCTCCAGGCACTCGAGCACGCGATGCCCCCGACCGGCGGGCTGGGCATGGGCGTGGACCGCATCGTCATGCTCATCACCGGCGGCAGCATCCGCGAATCGCTGGCCTTCCCGCTCGCCAAACCCCGCGGACGGTGATCGTCGGTTTCACGTGAAACACCGACCTCACCGAGCGATCGCTCGGCCCTCGTGGCACTGTGGCTGTGTGCAGTTGCTTCTGATTCGCCACGCTCTTCCCGTACTCAGCCGGGTCACCGAAGGCCGCGCCGACCCGGCGCTCGCCGAAGAGGGACGGGTCCAGGCCGCCCGCCTCCCCGACGCCCTCGCGCCCTACCGCATCCGCCGGATCTTCAGCAGCCCGCAACGCCGGGCACTCGAAACCGCCGGCCCCCTCGCGGTCGAACGCGACCTCCCGGTCGAGCAGATCGTCGACCTCGCCGAGTACGACTACGACCTCGACCACTACATCCCGTTCGACGACGCCCGCGAGCTCGCACCCGCGGCCTTCGAACGGATCCGTGCGGGGCTGCTGCCCGAATTCGTCGACGAGGAAGCCTTCCGCGCCCGCGTCCTGAGCGGGGTGGACCGGATCGTCGGCGCGTGCGAACACGAGGACACGGTCGCGGTGTTCGCGCACGGGGGTGTCGTCAATGCCGTGCTCCAGGACATCCTCGGTCTCGCGCGACCGCTCGAGTTTCCCCTCGAGTACACCTCGGTGACCCGGGTCCTGGTCTCCCGCAACGGAGCCCGCCGCGCGGCGTCGATCAACGAGACCGGACACGTGCGGGATCTGCTCCGGGTGTGAGCTGCTGTGACGGACGCCACTGCGCCAGAACGGGATTCTGCGAGGTCGCCGTAAGCGAACCTATAAATCGTATGTACAACAGGCATTGTCATCCTGTATAACGAGCACCTGACATGCCGAAGGGTGCGCCCACTGCCTACCCGAGACGCATCCCCCGGGGAAGGATGACGCAATCAATGGGGCAACGAAAGAGCCGCTCCCTCAGCCTGATGAACTGGCGCTTGTCGTACAAGCTCGCCGTCGTGCTCGCGATTCCTCTCCTCGCAGCCGTCGCGCTCGGTGCGCTGCGCGTGTCGACGCAGCTCGACGAAGCACGCCGCTTCGACTCGTTGTCGGAGCAGATGGAAATCATCCCGGTGCTGTTCGACTTCTCGAACACGGTCGTCGCCCCGGCAACCGCCACCAGCCTCGGCCTGGCCATCGAGGAGGAATTCAGCCCCGAGAACGTCACGGCGGCGATCGCCAATGTCCGGAACCTCACGGTCGCAGGTAATTTCGACGCGAGTGTCACGGAGAGGCTGACCACGGTCGCCGACGACGGGCAGGCGCTCTACAACACGATCCAGGACGGCTCCATCTCGCGGGACGAGCTCAAGAAGCGCACCGTCGACTTCCTCATCAAGTGTGAAGCGACCTTCCGCATGCTGCTCGACCTCACCGAGAACACCGAGGTGCTCACCGACGGCACGAACATGCTCACCGCCTGGAACGCCCAGCGGACCATGCTCGACCAGATGACCTCGCTCGCCGTCTTCGCGACCAACCCCGACGCGGCCAAGCTCATGGCGCTCAACGCCCTGAACATCGAGGAAGGCACGCTCGGGCTGCTGCGAGGAACCTCCCTCGACACGGGTCAGGTCGACGTCATGCTCGGGAACGTCGCCCAGAAACGCTCCCTGATCACCAACTTCGTGCCCAGCATCGAGGCCGGACTCGAACTCCGCGACTCCATGCTCGCTGCGTACGCGCCGTATCAGGAAACGAACGACATGGCCATCCAGCGCATGACCGCGACACTGGACCGGCTCACCTCGGACGCACGGTCCGCCGCCATCCGCGACAGCATCATCGTTCTCGCGATCCTCGCGGTCGCGCTCGCGGTCGCGCTCCTGGTGGCACGAGCGCTGTCCGTACCGATGCGCCGCCTGCGTGACGGTGTGCTCGGCGCCGCGAACCACGAACTGCCCGCCGCGATCGCCGCGGTCAAGGACGGCGCGGACGTCACCTCTGTGGAACTCGCACCGATCGATGTGCACACCGACGAGGAGTTCGGTCAGCTCGCCCGCGCCGTGGACTCGATGAACTCCGAGGCGCTGCGGCTCGCCGGTGAGCAGGCGCATCTGCGGCAGCAGATTTCCACGATGCTCGAAACCCTTGCGAGGCGGAACAAGACGCTCGTCGAGCAACAGCTGTCGCTCATCGACTCGCTCGAGTACGAGGAGAAGGACCCGGTCCGGCTGCAGAGCCTGTTCGCGCTCGACCACCTCGCCGCGCGCATGCGACGCACCGGCGACTCGCTGCTCGTGCTCTCCGGCACCCGTCCCCGTACCCGCAGCGCCCCCGCTCCGCTCGGCGACGTTCTGCGCGGTGCGGTCTCCCAGGTCGAGAACTACCAGCGGGTGCGGATCGGCAACACCCCGCACGGGTACCTCGTCGGCAGCGCGGTCTCCGACGTCGTCCACCTGCTGGCGGAACTCGTGGACAACGCGCTGCGGGCCTCTCCGCCGAACAGCACCGTCACGTTCGAGTTCTCCGCCGCGGTCGGTGGCGGTCTGCTGCTCGAGATCGCCGACTGCGGTATCGGCGCCTCCCCGGAGATCCTCAACGAGATCAATTCGCGTCTCGCCGCCGGTGACAGCGCCGAGATCCACGCACCGCGTCAGATGGGTCTGTTCGTGGTGGGTCGCCTCGCGGCCCGCAACGGCATCAGCGTGCGTCTGCGTCCGACCTTCGATTCGGAGACGAACGCGGGCATCACCGCGTCGATCTACTTCCCCGCGTCCCTGCTCACCGACGTGCAGCAGAGCATTCCCGAACCGATGGCGGAGCGCCCGCGACGCCTGCGGTCGCCGGACGAGCCTGCACGGCACGTCGATCAGGCCACCGCGTGGGCCCAGCAGCAGGCGGCACAGCATCAGCAACCGGCCCAGCATCAGCAGCCGATGCCGCCGGGGGCGCAGTGGCCGTCGCAGCCCGGAACGCAGCAGGACCAGTTCCGGAGCGGCCCGATGGACCTCGGGGCACCACCGCGATACGACGACAACCGCTGACGTCGGCGGGTCGCACCCGCCCCGAGCGTCGGTGAACGAAAGCACCGGCAGTCCACGCGACTGCCGGTGCTTTCGTCTTCCCCGCGGTCCTGATGCCCCTGTGGTCCCAGCTTTCCGTCACGCCTGCCAAGATCCGCCGGCCACGGGAAGATGGACACATGACACCGCGTACGTCCCAGATCCGACGCTGGCGCAAAGGCGCGGCCCTGCACCTGCGCCTGCGTGATCTGACCGGGACTCTCGTCGTGGTCACGGGCGGCGGCAGCGGCATCGGCCGGGCCGCCGCGCAGGCGTTCTCGGCGGCCGGGGCGATCGTCGTCGTCGCCGACGTCGACCTCGACGCCGCGCGCGAGACCGTCGAACTCGTGAACACCCCGGACCCGCGGGCCGGGGGTGCCGCGGCGGTGTTCGGCGGCGGCGCCCACGCCTACCTCGTCGACGTGACCGACGAGGAGCAGGTCCAGGAGTTCGCCCGGAAGGTCCGTGAGCGTCACGGCGTGCCGGACATCCTCGTCAACAACGCCGGACTGGGCTTGATCGGATCGTTCGTCGACACGCCGCAGGAAGTGTTCGAGCACATCATGGACGTCAACTTCTGGGGCGTCGTCTACGGGAGCCGCGTGTTCGCGAAGCAGATGATCGAACGCGGCACCGGCGGGCACATCGTGAACGTGTCGTCCGCGGCGGCGTTCATGCCGCAGAAGCGCATCGCCGCGTATGCCACGAGCAAGGCTGCGGTGCTGATGCTCTCCGACTGTCTCCGCGCCGAACTGCTCGAATACGGCATCGGTGTGACCGCGGTGTGCCCGAGCCTGGTCTCGACGAACTTCAACCGCAGCATCGAGTTCGTCGAGCCCAACCCGGAAGTCCGGAAGGCACGGCGCTCACGAACGTCCGCGATATACCGCAAACTCGGCGTCCCGCCCGAGCGGGTCGCGAACGCCATGGTCGCGGCGGTCCGCCACAATCAGCCGATCGTGACGGTCGCACCGGAGGCCAAGGCCCGTAAGTGGATCAGCCGCCTCGCCCCGCGTGCGATGCGGGTCGGTTCGCGGTTCGAAATCGACTGAGGTGGTGTGCCTTTGTGGCGGTCGGAGCCGCCACAAAGGCACACGGGCGGCGGAGCCGCACTACGCCTTTTCTGCGAGCCAGTTCCGCAACCAGGTGGTCGCGGTCGTGCCGCGGCCGTCGACAACGTAGGTGCCGTAGTCCTGGTGCACCTGCGATTCGAAGAACCGGCGGATCTCGTCCTCACGCTCGTCGTTGGCCTCGGGGGTGATCTGCAACTGCAGGGTCGGGAGCCCGCCCGCGGACATGATGTCGTTGTACAGGCCCTCCGCCTGGCGCTGGTAGTCGCCGAAACGATCCGGGTTGCTGCCGGCCGCGACCGCGAGGAAACCCGCCAGGCGCGTGACGAAGTCGTCCTTCGGTGTCGAGCAGTACAGGTCGCCGACCGCGCAGATCGTCCGCACGTTCGGGGTCACGAATCCGAAGCCGCCGAGGCGGGCGCCTCCGGCACCGTTACCGGCGACCGGCGGGCCGACCAGGATGTCGGTTTCGGAACGTCGCGGATCCGAGAGCAACCCGACCGCGACGAGCCGGTGCGGCGGCACCACCCCGAGTCCCGTCCCGATCTCCGCGGCGAGATCGCCTGCGGCGTCGGCACCCTGGCTGTAGCCGACGAGAGCGAAGCGGGTGGAGGCGCACTGCGCGGCGGTCGCCGCGATCAGACCGCGCGCATTGTCGACGGCACGCTGACGGGACGCGGCGTACACGTCGCCTTCCCACGGGAACGCGGTCGCCGGATACTGCACGTAGTCGACACGCGTGCCCGGGGGCAGGCCGGTGGTGACGGCGGCGAGCATGCCGTTGCCGCGCGCCGGATCCGGAGTGCTGGACGTCTCCCACGTCCCCGGCACCGCGACGACGTTCAGCGTCGGACACCACCCCGGATCTGCTTGTGCCACAGGTCCTGTCATGACCGACGCCAGCACGGTTCCCACTGCTGCCGTCAGCATCGTCAACATTCGATTCAGCCTCAACGCGGCTCCCCCTGTCGACTCGTTCGCTGAGTTCGGGCCGATTGTCCCGACCCGACATGTCACGGCCGTGAACACGACGTGACCCGGAATGTCATTCGCGGATTACGGTTACCGGACCTCCTCCGATGTTCGTGACGAACACGTTCCCGGTTCCGTAGTCGAGGGTGTTCCCCACGACGCTGCGGTCGACGACGCGGGCCTGGGCGCCCGCCCGGTGCACGACCGTGACGGCCGGGCCGAACAGGTTCGTGACATAGACGTTGCCGGTGATCGGGTCGGTCACGACCATGCCGGGCGGCGCGGGGATCTCCGCGGGCAGCGGCCCGTCGGCGGCGTTCCAGTCCGCAACCGTCACCGAGCCGGCGCCGATGTTCGTGACGAACACGCCACCGCGCCCGGCGTCGAGAATCAGTTCCGGAATCCCTTCGGGCGCAGGTTCGTGCACCGCGGCAGGGCCCGGGGCGATCCAGCGGCGGTTCACCGTCACCGCGCCCACACCCACGTTGGTGACCGCGACGTTGCCGACACCACCGTCGACCCGCATCTCGACCGGCGCCGCGGAAACGGTGGTGCGGCCGTCGACGCGTCCCACCGGTCGCGTCACCGAGACCGTGCCGGGTCCCAGGTTCGTGATGCACGCGTTACCGGCGCCGCCGTCGAGTCCGAGGAGGCGGAAGTCCTCGAATCGGGAGATCGGTGCGACCGGGTCGCCGCCGTCCACGACCACCGGTCCGCCGAGGTTCTGCACGCAATCGCCGGAGGTCGGATCGGCGGCGTCGGCCGAGGCGGGCGCACCGGTGACCACGGCCACGGCCGCCGCACCGAGCAGGGTCACCGCACCCGACAGTGACCGCTTCGTGATCCTGTGCCTCTCGGTCATGCGCTCGAGGATAACGGCCCGGTGACCGAACGGCCTGCAAAACGATCAGGGCGCGTCCCCGGGATTCCCGGGTACGCGCCCTGATCGGCGAGTTGCTACCTCAGCGCTGCGGCATCGTGCTGGTGGTGATCGGTGCGGGAAGCGCCGTTGCTCCCTCGAGGTACCGATCGACCGCCGCCGCGCAGGAGCGGCCCTCTGCGATGGCCCAGACGATCAGGGACTGACCGCGGCCCATGTCGCCGGCGACGAACACGCCGTCGACGTTGGTGGACCACTCGGTCGAGCGGGCGACGTTGCCGCGCTCGTTGAAGTCCACCCCGAGATCGGTGAGCAGGCCCGGCTTCTCCGGGCCGACGAAGCCCATCGCGAGAAGAACCAGGTCGGCCTCGAGCTCGAAATCCGTGCCTTCGACCTTCTCGAAGCGCCCGGCGACCATCTTCACCTCGTGCGCCTTGAGGGCCGTGACCTTGCCGTCGACACCGACGAATTCCTCGGTGTTGACGGAGAACACGCGCTCGCCGCCCTCCTCGTGCGCGGACGACACCCGGTACATCAGCGGGTAGGTCGGCCACGGCGTCGATTCGGCGCGCTGCTCCGGCGGACGCGGCATGATCTCGAACTGGTGCACGCTTACCGCGCCCTGGCGGTGCGAGGTGCCCAGGCAGTCGGCGCCGGTGTCGCCACCGCCGATGATGACGACCTTCTTGCCCTTCGCGTTGATGGGCGGCAGGCCGTTCGCGTCGGTGATCGCGTCGCCGAGCTGCACCCGGTTCGCCTGCGGCAGGAACTCCATCGCCTGATGGATGCCGTCGAGTTCGCGACCCGGGATCGGCAGGTCGCGGGCGACGGTGGAGCCGCCGGCGAGGACCACCGCGTCGAACTGCTCGCGCAGTTCGTCGGCGCTGATGTCCACGCCCACGTTCACGCCCGGCTTGAAGATGGTGCCCTCGGCCTCCATCTGCGCCAGACGGCGGTCGATGAAGCGCTTCTCCATCTTGAATTCCGGGATGCCGTAGCGGAGGAGGCCGCCGATGCGGTCCTCGCGCTCGAACACCGTCACGGTGTGGCCGGCGCGGGTGAGCTGCTGCGCTGCAGCCAGACCCGCGGGACCGGAACCGACGACCGCGACCTTCTTGCCGGTCAGCTTCGACGGCGGAACGGGGACGACGCGGTTGTCCTCGAACGCCTTCTCGATGAGCTCGACCTCGACCTGCTTGATGGTCACCGGGTCCTGGTTGATGCCCAGGACGCACGACGCCTCGCAGGGGGCCGGGCACAGCCGCCCGGTGAATTCCGGGAAGTTGTTGGTGGCGTGCAGACGCTCGATGCCGTCGTTCCACTTGCCCTTGTACACCAGGTCGTTCCACTCGGGAATCAGGTTCCCGAGAGGACAACCGTTGTGGCAGAAGGGAATACCGCAGTCCATGCAGCGGCTCGCCTGGACCTGGAGGGTGTCACGAGAGAAAGGCTCGTACACCTCCTTCCAGTCGAGGAGCCGCAGCGGAACCGGCCGGCGAACCGGCGTTTCACGCGAACCGTGCTTGAGGAAGCCGCTTGGATCACCCACGAGCCGCCTCCATGATCGCCTCGTCAACGTTCGCACCACGAATGGTGGCGTCCTTGATTGCCATGAGTACCTTCTTGTAATCGCGAGGCATGGCCTTCGCGAAATGGCTGACCTGCTGCGACCAGTCGGCCAGGATGCGGGCTGCGACCTCGGAGCCCGTCTCGTCACGATGCCGCTCGATGACACCCTTGAGCCAGGCGAAGTCCTCGCCCTCGAGGTCTTCGAGATCGACAAGTTCTGTATTGAGGTTGTCCTCGAAATCGCGATCGGGGTTGTACACGAACGCGACACCGCCGGACATACCCGCACCGAAGTTGCGGCCCGTCTTGCCGAGGATGACGACCTTACCGCCGGTCATGTACTCGCAGCCGTGGTCGCCGACGCCTTCGACGACGGCCGTGGCACCCGAGTTGCGGACCGCGAACCGCTCGCCCGCGATACCGCGGATGAGCACCTCGCCACCGGTGGCACCGAACAGGATGACGTTGCCGGCGACGATGTTGTCCTCGGCGACGAATCCCGGTGCGGCGGTGTGCGGCGGGCGCACGATGATGCGGCCACCCGACAGGCCCTTGCCGACGAAGTCGTTGGCATCGCCGAACAGCCGGAGCGTGATGCCCTTGGGCACGAACGCACCGAAGCTGTTACCGGCCGAACCGGTGAGGGTGATGTCGATCGTGTTGTCCGGCAGGCCCTCTCCGCCGTACACCTTGGTGACCTCGTGGCCGAGCATGGTGCCGACGGTGCGGTTGACGTTGGTCACCTGCGTCTCGATGACGACCTTCTCGCCGCTCTCCAGCGCGGGCTGCGCCTTGGCGATCAGCTCGTTGTCGAGCGCCTTGTCCAGAGCGTGGTCCTGCTCCTTGGTGCAGTGCAGGTCCTGCTCCGGGAAGATCGGCGAGGTGACCTTGGTCAGCAGCGGCGACAGGTCCAGCTTCGACGCCCGGTAGTGCTCGACGGCCTTCGTGGTGTCGAGGAACTCGACCTGGCCGATCGCCTCGTCGAGAGTGCGGAAGCCCAGCTCGGCGAGCAGCTCACGCACCTCCTCGGCGATGAAGAGCATGAAGTTCTCGACGAACTCCGGCTTGCCGGTGAATCGCTTGCGCAGCACCGGGTTCTGCGTCGCCACACCGACGGGGCAGGTGTCGAGATGGCACACGCGCATCATGATGCAGCCGGACACCACCAGCGGAGCGGTCGCGAAACCGAACTCCTCACCACCGAGCAGCGCCGCGATCATCACGTCACGGCCGGTCTTCATCTGGCCGTCGACCTGCACGACGATGCGGTCGCGCAGACCGTTGAGCATCAGCGTCTGCTGGGTCTCGGCCAGGCCGATCTCCCACGGCGCACCCGCGTGCTTGAGCGAGGTCAGCGGGGAGGCACCGGTGCCGCCGTCGTGACCGGAGATGAGCACCACGTCGGCATGCGCCTTGGAGACACCCGCGGCGACGGTGCCGACACCGAGCTCGGACACCAGCTTCACGTGGATCCGGGCCTTCGGGTTGGCGTTCTTCAGGTCGTGGATCAGCTGCGCGAGATCCTCGATCGAGTAGATGTCGTGGTGCGGCGGCGGCGAGATCAGGCCGACGCCCGGCGTCGAACCGCGCACCTCGGCGACCCACGGGTACACCTTGTGCGGCGGAAGCTGGCCGCCCTCACCGGGCTTGGCACCCTGCGCCATCTTGATCTGGATGTCGGTGCAGTTGGTCAGGTAGTGCGCGGTGACACCGAAGCGACCGGACGCGACCTGCTTGATGGCGGAGCGCCGCCAGTCGCCGTTCTCGTCCGGCGTGAAGCGCGCCGGATCCTCGCCGCCCTCACCGGAGTTGGAGCGGGCGCCGAGACGGTTCATGGCGATCGCGAGGGTCTCGTGGGCCTCGGCGGAGATGGAGCCGTAGCTCATCGCGCCGGTCGAGAACCGCTTGACGATCTCGGCGGCCGATTCGACCTCCTCGATCGGCACCGCCGGGCGCAGGCCCTTGCGGAACTCGAACAGGCCGCGCAGCGACGCCAGCTGCTTCGACTGGTCGTCGACGAGCCGGGTGTACTCCTTGAAGATCGAGTACTGGCCGGTGCGGGTGGCGTGCTGGAGCTTGAACACCGTGTCCGGGTTGAACAGGTGGTACTCGCCCTCGCGGCGCCACTGGTACTCGCCGCCGACCTCGAGCTCACGATGCGCGTGCTCGGACGGGCGATCCAGGAACGCGGCAGCATGCCGGACCGCGACGTCGTGTGCGATCTCGTCGAGGCCGACACCGCCGAGCTGCGACTGCAGGCCGGTGAAGTACTCGTCGACGAGTTCCTGGGACAGGCCGATCACCTGGAACAGCTGCGCACCGGTGTAGGACGCGAGCGTGGAGATGCCCATCTTGGACATCACCTTCAGCACACCCTTCGAGGCGGCCTTGATGTAGTTCTTGATCGCCTTCTCGAGGGTCATACCCTCGGGCAGGTCACCGTTCTGCAGCAGCTCGTCGATCGTCTCGAACGCCATGTACGGGTTGACCACGGCGGCACCGAAACCGCACAGCGCGGCGATGTGGTGCACCTCGCGGGCGTCGCCGGCCTCGACGAGCAGCCCCGCCTGGGTGCGGGTCTTCTCGCGGACGAGGTGGTGGTGCACCGCGGAGGTGAGCAGCAGCGACGGGATCGGGGCCATCGTCTCGTCGGACTCGCGGTCCGAGAGCACGATCAGGCGGGCACCGCCCGCGATCGCCTCCGACACCTGGCTGCGGATCGAGTCGAGCGCGGCCTTCAGGCCCTCGCCGCCGTCGGCGACCTTGTAGAGGCCGCGGATGATGACGCTGTTGAAGCCCGGGAACTGCCCGTCGTCGTTGACGTGGATGAGCTTCTGCAGGTCGTCATTGTCGATCACGGGTGCGGACACCAGGATCTGACGGCACGAGTCGGCGGTCGGGTTCAGCAGGTCGCCCTCGGGGCCGAGCATGCCGCCGAGGCTCGTGACGATCTCCTCGCGGATGGCGTCGAGCGGCGGGTTGGTCACCTGGGCGAACAGCTGCTGGAAGAAGTCGAACAGCATCCGCGGACGCGACGACAGCACCGCGATCGGGGTGTCGGTGCCCATCGAGCCGAGAGCTTCGCCACCGGTGGCGGCCATCGGCTTGACGAGGAGGTTGACCTCTTCGTTGGTGTAGCCGAAGACCTGCTGACGCAGCACGACACGCTCGTGCGACATGTAGGTGTACTTGCTCGGCGGCAGATCCTCGAGCCGGGCGATGCCCTGGTCGATCCACTCCTGGTAGGGGTGCTCGGACGCGAGCTCGTCCTTGATCTCGTTGTCGTCGATGATGCGACCCTGCGCGGTGTCGACGAGGAACATGCGGCCCGGCTGCATGCGCATCTTGCGCACGACCTTCTCCGGCGCGATGTCGAGCACGCCGACCTCGGAGGCCATGACGACGAGGCCGTCGTCGGTGACCCACACGCGGGACGGACGCAGGCCGTTGCGGTCGAGCACGGCGCCGACGACGGTGCCGTCGGTGAAGCACACCGACGCCGGGCCGTCCCACGGCTCCATGAGCGCCGAGTGGTACTCGTAGAACGCCTTGCGCTTCGGATCCATGCTCTCGTGGCGTTCCCACGCCTCGGGGATCATCATGAGCACGGCGTGCGGGAGGCTGCGGCCGCCGAGGTGCAGCATCTCGAGCACCTCGTCGAAACGCGCGGTGTCGGACGCGCCTTCGGTGCAGATCGGGAAGATCTTGTCGAGCTTGTCCCGGCCACCGAAGATCTCGGACTCGATGAGCGCCTCGCGGGCACGCATCCAGTTCGCGTTGCCCGTGACGGTGTTGATCTCACCGTTGTGTGCGACGCGGCGGAACGGATGCGCCAGCGGCCACGACGGGAACGTGTTGGTGGAGAAGCGCGAGTGCACCAGGCCCAGGGCCGACTCGACACGCTCGTCCTGCAGGTCGAGGTAGAAGCCCTCGAGCTGCGGGGTGGTGAGCATGCCCTTGTAGACGAACGTCGACGGCGACAGGCTCGGGAAGTACACGGTCTCGCTGCCGGGACCGTCCTCGCCGGGACCCTCGTTGCCGAGTTCGTGCTCGGTGCGCTTGCGCACGACGTAGGCGCGGCGCTCGAGCTCGAGCCCGGTGAGGGTGCGGGCGCCGGAGGCGATGAAGATCTGCCGGAACGTCGGCATGGCGGACTTGGCCATCGAGCCCAGGTCCGAGTCGTCGACGGGGACCTCGCGCCAGCCGAGGACCTCGAGGCCCTCCTCCGCGACGATCTTGTCGACGGCCGCCTGCGCGGCGTCGGCTGCAGCAGCGTCCTGGGGCAGGAACGCGATACCGGTCGCGTACGCACCGGCTTCGGGCAGCTCGAAGTCGACGACTTCACGGAAGTACCGGTCCGGGACCTGGATGAGAATGCCGGCACCGTCGCCGGTATTCGTTTCCGCACCCGCCGCGCCGCGGTGCTCCAGGTTCACGAGCGCGGTGATCGCCTTGGAGACGATGTCACGGCTCTTACGGCCGTGCATATCGACGACGAAAGCGACGCCGCAGGAGTCGTGCTCGTTCGCCGGGTGGTAGAGCCCTTGAGGCCCGGGAAGATGCTTCATACCTAGCCTTCGTTGCATGTGATAGCACCGACGACCAGCAGCGCTGATGGCCATCTACTTGCTGTGAGCAAGTACCGACACGAGGTGGATCGGCACCGATTACCGTCAGTATCCGCCCTTCCGCGACGATGCGGGTGCCTTTTTTTCGGCAGCTCGGGCCCTGGATCTTCCGGCCGGTGGGGACGTTGTGCGTCCACCGTCTCGGACAGACGATATGTCAACCATGCGGGTGTAATGCAAGGAAGGCTGCCCTACCTATCCCCTGAGCTGCGGTGATGTTTCGTTAACACGGCCGTAGCGCGGCGGTGACACGACGAAACGGAGCAGAACCGCCGCTCACAACAGCGACCCGAGTACCCGGCGGATGCCCTCGCGCGGGTCGGAGTCGTCGTCCGATGTGAGCCGATGCAGGATCACCCCGTCGAGATAGTCCATGAGCACCCGCGCGAACAGCTCGGCGTCGTCGGTCCCGACTCCCAGCGCCGTGAGCATGCCCGTTCCCCAGGCGCGCAGTTCGTCGCGCCGCAGCTGCACTGCCGTGCGCAACTCCGCGACCGAGGCCGCCTCGACGAACAGCGCGTAGCGAGCCCGGGTGCGCACCACATCGGGTCCGGTCGCGGTGAGCACGTAGCCGACCAGCAGCTCCACGAGTTCGTCGGCGGTCCGCGGCGCCGGCCCGACCAACGCGGCCACGTCGGCACGGTCGCGGTCGACGAGTCGGTCGAGCACGCCTTCGAGCAGTGCGCGCCGCGTGCGGAAGTAATTGGACGTCGAACCGGCCGGGACACCCGCGGTCGCGTCCACACCCCGGTGGGTCAGGCCGCGCATTCCTTCTCTGCCGAGCAGGTCGATCGCCGCGTCGAGGACGGTGCTGCGTTTGTCGGACACGCTGTGACATTACACCTCGGCACTACAACAGTAGTGACAGGGCACTACAGATGTAGTAGGGTCGAGCCATGACCACTCCGAGGAGCGGGAAAGCAGCGGTACTGGGCGGCGGCATCGGCGGTCTCACCGCCGCGAACACGCTCCTGCGCCACGGCTGGCACGTCGACGTGTTCGAACGCTCCGCCGCGCTACCGGAATCCGGTACCGCGCTGGGGCTGTGGCCCGAGGCCCTCGACGCCCTGGAGACCGCCGGCCTCGGCGGCGCCGCGGAGTCGCAGGGTGTGCTGCAGACATCGGGGACGTTCCGCCGGTGGGACGGACGGGTCATCGCGCGGTTCGAGGGGATCCGCCGACCCGCGGTGCTGCTCTCGCGTCCGGCCCTGCTCGGTCTCCTCGCGGGCGGCGTTCCGTCCGGAACGATCCGTTTCGGCCGGCCGGCGCCCGCACCCGGCGACCTCACCGGCTACGACGTCGTGATCGCCGCGGACGGCATCGGCAGTCCCACCCGCGACCTTCTGTTCGGGGACGCATACCGGCCCCTGTACACCGGGCTGACCGCGTGGCGCGGCTGGGTGGCCGGTACCACCGACGACACGAGCGAAAGCTGGGGGCCGGGCGCGCTCTTCGGCATCACCCCGCGCGACGGCGACCTCACCAACTGGTTCGCCGCCGTCCGCGCCCCTGCCGGATCCACCGGTGGCCTCGACGACGTGCGCGAGCGTTACCGGCACTGGCATCCCGCGGTGCGCGACGTGCTCGACCGCGTCGAGCCGGGCACGGTGCTCCATCACGACCTGTACGAGTCGCCGAGGCTGCCGTCCTACGTGCGCGGCACCGTCGCACTGATCGGCGACGCCGCACACGCCATGGCACCGAACCTGGGACGCGGCGCGTGCGAGGCGATGGTCGACGGAGCCACGCTCGCGACCCTGCTCACCCTGCATCCGGTGCCGGACGCGCTCCGCCGCTACGACCGCGAGCGCCGCCGCCGCACCCAGCGGCTGGTGACGGCCTCGCACCTCATGAGCCGGATCGGCACCGCGCACCGCGCGACCGGCATCCGCGACGCGATCCTCGCCGGTGCGGCGCGGTTCGCCTGAGGAGCCCCCGGACGACCGCCGAAAAAATCCGGCCGGCGCGCGGAACCATTCGGTTCGCCGATGCGTCCAATCCCCCCGAGTAATCCAACTGCGATGTCGGGAGGGGTCGAATGGACAGATCGAAGTCCACACCAGCGCGCCGGGGGCGGTCGCTCCGCCGGATGACGGGCTGCGCGACGCTCGCGGTGGGCGCATCCCTGATGGGGGTGTCCTGCTCGGGTGGCGAACCCGGGGACGCAGCACCGGCCGAGGCGGCCGAGCAGTATCGGCCGCCCGAGCAGATCCAGGGCGCGACCGTCGTGTGGTCGGCAGAGCCCGGCGTCTACCTGCAGGACGAATACGGCAAGCTCGTGCGCGCCGCCGAGGAAGCCAGGTTCGTCGCCCGCTACGTGGGCATCGAGAACTCCTATCCCGGATTCGCGGCAGCACTCGATCCCGCCTCCGCGGGCATGATCACACCGCTGCCGGACCGGCAGCCCGTCGGGACGCTCCGCGCGCACGTCCTGTCCATCACACCGACCGGCGCCGGTTTCGAGGCTGCCGTGTGCACGGAGCGGTCCGAGCTCGCGGAGAAGTGGCCCGACGGGCGATATCACTTCACGAAGACGCCGGAGATCGAGGCCGTCGTCCGGTTCGCGCGAACCGCGTCGCCCGCGGAAGCCATCGAACCGGCGGCGGCGGACGCGGCGGCGGATTCGAAACAGACGTCGAGCCAACGACAATGGCAGTCCCCCGCGACCGATCTGTTCACCGGATCCGGATGGACCGTCGACTTCGCCGCCGACCCGGCCGGCACCCGGGAGCGGTGCCAGGCGTGGGGTCGCAGCATCCAGACGGAGAGAACCGACACCGACACCAGCGCCACTCCCCCGCGTGTGTTGCCGGCCCTCCCCGGGTGGTGACCCGAACGAGCAGCCTCCGTGTTCCCCCGAAATCGGCCGCGCCGTGCCGGATGCGCCCGTAGCCTTCCGGCATGGCCCCGGAAACCGAGAGACACGGTGAAATCGAGGGACGCGACGGAATCGAGGGACACGGCGGCGATCTCGCCGCGGCGGTGGCCCACGCCCACGGTGTCCGGACGATGTTCACCCTGTCCGGCGCACACGTGTTCCCGCTGTACGACGCCGTCGTCAAGGGCGAGTCGCCGATGCGGCTGATCGATGTCCGGCACGAGCAGACCGCGGTGTTCGCCGCGGAGGCCACCGGGAAACTCGAACGCCACCCCGGGCTCGCGGTCCTCACCGCGGGCCCGGGAGTCACGAACGGCATCAGCGCCGTCACCCAGGCGCACTTCTCCGGATCGCCCCTGGTGGTGCTCGGCGGACGCGCACCCAACGCCCGCTGGGGAACGGGCAGCCTGCAGGAACTCGACCAGCCGCCGCTGCTGCACACCGTCACGAAGCTGTCCGAGACCGCGCGCACCGTCGACCGGATCGTCCCGACCGTGGACGCCGCATTCACCGCGGCCGGTTCGTCGCATCGCGGACCGGCGTTCGTCGATTTCCCCATGGACGAACTGTTCAGCCGCACTACGACGAAAATAGCTTCGCCCCAACATGTTCGGCTCGATCCCGACCCCGATTCGCTGGCCGAGATCGCCGTCCTGCTGGCCGCCGCGTCACGACCGCTCGTGGTGTTCGGCACCGACGTGTGGGCGGACGGAGCCGAGGCGGCCGCGCTGCGGTTCGTCGAGGAACTCCAGGTCCCCGCCATCACCAACGGCATGGGTCGCGGCACGGTCCCCGGCGGGCACCCGCTGCTGGTGACGAAGGCGCGCGGGACCGCCGTCGGCACCTGCGATCTGGCGATCGTCGTCGGAACGCCGTTGGATTTCCGGCTCGGTTACGGCCGCTTCGGGGGTCGGGACGGGGCACCCGACGCGCAGGTCGTTCACATCGCCGACAGCCCGGGGCAGGTGTCGGCGCACGCGAGCCTCGCGGGCTCGGCGTCCGGCGACCTCACCTCGTGCCTGGACGGAATCCTCGCCGCACTGCCCGCCCGGCCCCACACCGACGACTGGGTGAACCTGCTGCGCAGCGAGGTCGACGCGGCGACGGCCCGGGATGCGGTGTTGCTCGGCGCAGATTCCGACCCGATCCACCCGGCCCGCGTCTACGGCGAGCTGCTGCCGCGACTGGCCGACGACGCGGTCGTCATCGGCGACGGCGGCGACTTCGTCTCGTTCGCAGGCAAATTCGTCGAGCCGAAGCGGCCCGGCCAGTGGCTCGATCCGGGCCCGTACGGGTGCCTCGGCGCCGGCCTGGGCGCGGCGATCGCCGCGCGCATCGCGCGCCCGTCGAGCCAGGTGGTCCTGTTGCTCGGCGACGGCGCCGCCGGCCTGTCGCTGATGGACGTCGACACACTCGTCCGGCACAAGCTGCCGGTGGTGATCGTCGTCGGCAACAACTCGGCGTGGGGGCTGGAGAAGGGACCCATGCGGTTGCTGTACGGCTACGACGTCGCCGCAGATCTGGCGCCGGAAACCCGGTACGACGAGGTGGCGACGGCACTCGGTGCGGTCGGTGAACTGGTCCGTGACCCACGGCAGATCGGGCCGGCGCTGGATCGGGGTTTCGCGGCGGACGTTCCGTATCTGATCAACGTGCTGACCGACGTCGAGGCCGCGTATCCGCGTGCGACAACGGGGATCTGACGAAAAATACCACTCAAATAACAACTGACCGCAGCGATTGATTCAGCTGCGGTCAGCGGTATCGATACGGTAACAGGTGCCCTCCCGACGACGGAACCTGATGACCCGTGAAGTGAGTCACACCTAAGTTTGTGGGCTCGGCTTCCGGGTACGGCCTACCGGATTCCCTCCCAGAGCACGCGCATGTCGGCGCCCGGATCCTCCAGCTGCCCGGACTCCGCGCCGAAACACATCACCGTGCGGGACTCGCCGTACGGACTCCAGCCGGGCCCGCCCGTGCTCACGAACGACACCCACGCCCGGTGCATGTCGTCGGCCAGCACCTGCGGCGGATGCGGTCCGGTGAGCCGCTGGGCGCCGTCGGCCGCGAGGTTGTCGAACGTGAAACCGAGCTCTAGCGCATGGGTCGCCCCCAACCGGCCCTCGAACAGGCTCGACGGCCACTCGAACCGATACACGTAGGTGGACAGGAGCTGCACCGTGCGTGCCTCCGCGACACGCAGCGCCGGGATGAGGAACATCCAGTCACCGAGGACCGCGGTCATCAACTGACCCGGCGTCGCATCCGGCCGCGACTCCCGGTAGGCGGCGAGGGCGGCCTCCACGTCGAGTCCGTACGCGCCCACCATCATCCGCAGCACGTTCTCGTCGATGCCCTGATCGACACCACCCGGCACGAGGAACAGGCTGTACTCGTCGGCGTTCGTTCCGATCAGGACATCGACGTCGGACGACGCGCCGGCCACGATCCGGTCGATCGGCCGCCCGGGCAGCACCGCCCCGTCGACACACGGTTCGAACGGCATCGAGTCGGCGGCCACCTCGCCCCACTGCTGCGGGTCGGGCTCGGCGAGGATCCGGCGGGCCAGCGCCTCCTGCGCCTCCACCAGGTCGGCGGGGTCGATGCCCGCGAAGCCGTCGTGGGTCGGTTCGACCCCCAGGTCCTCCGCGAGCGCCGCGGAGATCCGCTTGGCCGTGGCAAGGGACATCGCGGAGTGCCCCGCGCCGCTCTGCGCGATCGCGCGCCGGAACAGGCCCTCGGCATCCGGCATCGCCACCAGCGACATCACGCTCATCGCCCCCGCCGACTCGCCGGCGACGGTCACCAGGTCCGGGTTGCCACCGAAGGCGGCGATGTTCTCGCGCACCCAGCGCAGCGCCGCGACCTGATCGAGCAGACCCCGGTTCGCCGGAGCGCCCTCGAGGTACGCGAAGCCTTCGGCGCCGAGCCGGTAGTTGATCGACACGAACACCACACCGTCGCGCGCGAACGCACCGCCGTCGTAGAGCGGCACCGCGCTGCTGCCGTGGACGAATGCACCACCATGGATCCACACGAGCACCGGCAACGACATTTCGAGGTCGGGCGTCCAGATGTTGAGGGTGAGGATGTCCTCGCCCGGAATCGAGACCTCCGACAGCAGCCGGTCCAGCGGCGGACGGTAGGGCGGTTTCGGCGCGGTCGGACCGAACTCGAACGCGTCCCGCACCCCGTCCCAGGGCTGTGCGGGTGCGGGCGCCGCGAACCGCAGATCGCCGAACGGCGGGGCCGCGTAGGGGATCCCCTTGAACACGGAAATTCCGCTGCTGGTCGTCCCACGCACCCGCCCCAGCGTTGTCTCGACGATGGGCTCCATCCGTGGCTCCTCGCGACCGTTTCGGTTTGGCGACGTCATCTTTGCATCCCGACCGGCACGGGGTCGGGAGAACGTCGGGGCGACCCGAAGATTCGCTCGAGGCGCCGCAACATCAGGACCGTGACGAACGGCAGCACCACCAGACTCGCATAGATCGACAAGCCCAGCACCCCCACGAGACACAGGCGCAGCGTGCTCAGGTGGTCGAGATTCGTGAGTTCCTCGCTCGCAATGCCGGTCGCAGGCACGAACAGGAACAGCACCCCGGCCGCCGACAGCCACCGATAGCGATGCCCGGTGGCGGCCAGCAGACCGCCGGGAACCATTGCAGCCGCATAGAGCAGCACGATGAACAGCGACCCGCCCCACGAGAAGCCCGGCTCTCCCCCGACCGCAAGAGTGGCCGCACGCATCAGGATTCGTGACACGACACCGACCAGCACCCCGGCTGCCAGAGCCGACGACAATCCCACGATCAGCGCACGCACCATGCGTCCCCCCCAGACCTACGACGAGCGCTCATGCTAACCGGACACCGGAATTCGCGCGCGGCTTAGCACTTCCCGGCGACCGAAGCGTCAGGGGACCCGCTCGGGTTCCCGCGGCACGGTGAACACCCGATCGACGACGGGCCGCAACACGACGATCGCCGTCGTCACGATCAGGACCCCGAGAGCGAAGCCGGACAGCACGTCGTGCGCGTAGTGCACGCCCACCATGAGACGGGAGAAACCGAGGAGTACAGCGACGGGCGCCGCGAACCAGAAGATGCGGGGTACCGCGAGAATGCAGGCGGTCGCGAGGGACGCGGCGATCACCGAATGGTTCGACGGCCACGACCAGTCCCCGATCGCAGGGCACTCGAGGACCGTGGTCACGTTCGACGCCCGGCACGGACGGGGTTCGGTGATGACCAGTTTCACGGCCTCACTGGTCAGGTACGCGACGACCGCACCGGCTCCGCCGGCGACGAGCGTCCCGAAGGCCCGGCGATCACGCTGCCACGTCCGGACGGCCAGGACCGCGAACGTCGCGACCAGGACGAGGGGTCCCTTCTCCGCGACGACGGCGGCGAGCGGTGCGAGGGGTGAGGGCCCGATCGTGCCGGCGACCGCGCGATAGACGGAGTCCCTGAGCGGGACGGCGACAAGGGCGAGGAGGGCCAGGGAGACGGCCGTCGCAAGCGCAGCGGCGAGTGTCGACCGGGTGACGTGTGCAGGTCCGGGCGGTGAACCCTCCTCGAAATTCATGACACGACGCTACCGAGTCCCTGCACGGGTCGCAGAAGCCCGGCCGGTGGGTCCCGGGCCGTGCCAGGTCAGAAGCTCAGGTCGTCGCCACCCGGCCCGGGGTCGAGCGTGGGGTCGTGATCACCCGGATCGAGGCCGTCGTGGTCGAGGTCTTCGACGACGGTCCAGCCGTAGTCGCCGTGCGGACCGAGCGGGTCCGTGTCGGTGTCGTCGCCGAGCAGAATCGAGTCGGCGCCGAGGTCGTCGTCACCGATGTTGTCGATGTCGTCGTCGGGAATCAGATCGAGGCCGATTTCCGGAGTGTCCGGATCCGTGGCGATCTCGAGGATGCGATCCCACAACTCCTCCAGCAACACGGGGATCGTGTCGTTGCGATCCAGGCCGAGCATCTCCCACAACGACGGATCCTGTTTCCCGGTCATCGCTCCCCCCTTTCCCGATGCCACACGAGACCCCGCGGTGCAGGGTCCGCACGGACACCCTGGTGCAGTCGTACGGATGAACGCGGTCGCATTCACATCTCGGGTTCGATGCGCGGGACATCCGGAATGTTCCCGACCGTTGCGAACCAATCCGACCGCCAAGATCCTTGGGGTGATCTGCGTCACATTCCCGACTGCGTCGACCCGGTGCCAGCTGCGGTTTCCCCACCCGAACGCGGTCGCGGCGAAAAAGTCGGCGCTGCACCGGAACCTTCCCGCGGCTCGGCCCCTCCTATCTGCAACACCCGACGAGCGAAAGGCAGCACCGACATGGCGAACCGCGACTCCTTCTCCGACGTCATCGGCTCGAGCACCACGAGTCGCCAGGACTCGCAGTCCACGACGAGCGACCGCTCGGACTCCTCCTACGGCAACAACTCGTCCTTCGACAGCGACGCCTCCTACGGCTCGTCCTCGGCCGCTCAGGAAGGCTCGACCAGCTACGAGTCCTACGAGCGGTACGAGCGGTACGAGACCTCCGGCTCCTCCAGCTCGGACTCGTCCTACGGTTCCTCGGCGGCCTCCGGCTCGGATTCCTCCTACGGCAATCGCTCGTCCGCCTCCGATTCGTCCGACAGCGCGTCGTCGGCCTCCGCCTCGAACAGCAACGCGGTCAGCACGGGCTCCACCTCGACCGACAGCCTCGGCGCCGGCCGGCCGGTCCTGCTCGACGAGTTCACCGATCCCGACGGCGCCCTCGTCCAGGAGTACGACACCGACGGCGACGGTATCGCCGACACCGGACTCGTCGACCTCGATGCCGACGGCACCGTCGATCTGATCGGGATGGACACCGACGGCGACGGTCTCGTCGACGCCAACGCCGTCGACATCGACGGTGACGGCACCTTCGACGCAGCCGTCTTCGATTTGAACGCAGACGGTTCGGTCGACGCGACGGTGGACCTGCACACCGGTGCGGTCGACTTCGACGGTGACGGAGTCGCCGACGACTACGTCGACACCAGCGCGTTCGATTCCGGTGCGTCCTCGGGCGGGGACCACTCCGACCTGGTTTGACACCCCGACCCATCCGAACCCGAGGAGTTCCCCGTGGCCGCTTCGACCGATCCGTTCGGCGTGGACCTGTCCGCACTCGACACCGCATCCGGCACCGGAAGCTCTTCCGTCCCGCCCGATTCCGATCCGATCCCGGCAGTACCGCCGTCGGCCTCGCTGGGGTCCCTGGCCGAGGGACTGCGGACGCAACCCGGAACGGCCGCAACGGAATCCGAACCATCCGCGCCTCCGCTGGGTTCGCTGACCGACCAGCTGCGCTCGCCCGAGTCCCTCCCCGGATCCGAACCTGCTGCGCCGCAACGGAGCTCCGTTCCGGTGCCGTCCCCGGACTCGCCGAACGCGCAGGATCGGATCCACACCGGCTACGGCACGGTCGACGCACCGCGGGACGGCGAGCTGTCGTCGACCACAGTCACCCCGGACGGTGTCGTGCAGACCGCGAACGACCTGAACGGTGACGGCGTCGTGGAATCGGTCGAGGTCGAGCTCGCCGACGGAAACCGCGTGGTCTACGGGGACACCGACGGTGACGGTACGGCCGACGAGAGCTACACGTCCGCTGACGGCATCGTCGATCCGGCCTGAGCCGATCCGACCCGAGTGCAAAGGGGCACACACCATGGTGACCGGTGAGAACATCGACGATCTCATCGCGGCGGCGGATGTGGCCGCCGACGATCGGGAACGTGGCGTAGCGGTCGAGCGTCTGGCCGCGCTCGGCGTCGAACGTCTCGATGCACCACCCGGCATTGCGTTCGATCCGACGCTGCATCGCGCGGTCTCGCTCGTCCCGGCGTCCTCACCGGCCGACGAGAACACGATCGACGCGACGGTGCGACCCGGGTGGCGCCTCGGGCCGGACATCCTGCGGTTCGTCGAGGTGGCCGTGAAGGTTCCGCCGTCGCGCTGCGCGCAGCAGCGATAAGCGGCGGGCGACAACCGATCCTGCGGACGCCATCCGGCGCGCTATAGGCTCCGCACGGTTGTCGCGCCGGCAGGGCGTGGCAGATCAGAACTCCGAGAGGGAAAGCGAAAGATGAGCTGGGTCCTGGCGGTCGACTTCGGCACCTCCAACACCTCCGCCGCACACCGCATCGGCCCGGACCGGGTCGAATCCCTGCCGCTGACCCACACCAGCAACCTGATGCCCTCCTCGGTCTACCTCGACC
>NZ_JALPTB010000004.1 GCF_023218075.1 Rhodococcus sp. HM1
GGTGGGGGGCCGGTGGCCGGATCGCGCGGTCAGGCGATGCTTGCGGGGCGCGTCGTCGAATCACGGTCTTCATCCTGCCTGACGGCATCGGCGTCGGGCCCCACGGCACCGGCGTCACGCCCTACAGCACCGGCTGCCGGACGGTCGGTGGAACGCTCGACGAGCGGTAGCGTGCGCAGCCGCCGTTCGAGGTGCCACTGCAGGTGCGCGGCGATCAGGCCGCTGGCCTGGCTGCGCACCGCCGGGTCGGCGGTCTCGGTGCCGTCCCACCGCCCGTGGTTCAGGGCGTCCATCAGGGCGAGGACACCCGGTGCCGGGGTAGCCGCGCCGGGCGGCCGGCAATGCACGCAGACCGCTCCCCCGGCGGCGACGTGGAACGCGGTGTGCGGACCGGGCCGGTCGCAGCGGGCGCAACGGCCGATCGCGGGCGCCCAACCGGCGTAGGTCATGGCTCGCAGCAGGTAGGCGTCGAGGATCAGCTCCGGTGGGCGGATCCGGTCGCACAGGGCACGCAGCGCACCGACGGTCAGCGCGTGCAGGCGCGGCGCCGGGGCACGTTCCTCGCCGGCGAGCCGCTCGGCGGTTTCGAGGATCGCGCAGGCGGTCGTGTACCGGCTGTAGTCGTCGACGATGTCGGCCGCGAAGGCGTCGAGAGTCTGTACCTGCGTGACGATGTCGAGCGAGCGGCCGGGATGCAGCTGAACGTCGATGTGCGCGAACGGTTCGAGCCGGGCACCGAACTTCGATCGGGTGCGGCGCACGCCCTTCGCGACGGCTCGCACCAGCCCGTGACGGCGGGTGAGCAGGGTGACGATGCGATCCGCCTCACCCAATTTGTGCTGGCGGAGCACCACCGCGTTGTCCCGATACAACCTCACTCCGTGAGTCTTTCATGCTGGGCGGACAGGCGAGGGGTCGTGCGCCTTTCCGGCGCCCGGGACCGCCACAAAGGCACACGGGCGGGCTTGCCCGCACAACTGGAACGCGTTATTGTTCGTTCGAACGAACAGGGGGCGTTCGATGACCACTTCCAGGGAAGACACCCGCGCGGCCGGACTCGCCGCCGAAGCCGCCGCGCTCGCGGACGGCACCGTCACGTCGGTGCACCTGACCCGGGCCGCGCTCGAGCGGATCGAGGCCACGCAGGGCACGCTCAACGCGTTCCGGGTGGTCCGACGCGAAGCCGCGCTCGCCGAGGCCGCCGAGGCCGACCGCCGACGTGCGTGCGGCGACCGTCACCCGCTGCTCGGCGTGCCGATCGCAGTCAAGGACGACACCGACATCGCCGGCGAACCCACGGCCTTCGGCTGCGCCGGCGAATTCCCGCCCCAGGACTACGACGCCGAGGTCGTACGACGCCTGCGCGAAGCCGGGGCCGTCATCGTCGGCAAGACCCACTCGCCCGAACTGGGCCAGTGGCCGCTCACCGGCGGCATCGCGTTCGGGCACACCCGCAACCCGTGGTCGCGCGAGCACACGCCGGGCGGGTCCTCCGGAGGCAGCGCCGCCGCGGTGGCCGCCGGGCTCGTCTCGGCCGCCCTCGGCTCCGACGGCGCCGGTTCCGTCCGCATCCCCGCCGCGTGGAGCCACCTGGTCGGCATCAAACCGCAACGCGGGCGGATCTCGATGTGGCCCGACCCCGAGGCGTTCAACGGGCTGACCACCCACGGCGTCCTCGCGCGCACCGTCGCCGACGCCGCCCTGCTGCTCGACGCGGTGTCCGGCAACCACCCCGGCGACCGCCACCACGTCGATCCGGTCACCGTCACCGACGCCGTCCGTCAGGACCCCGGACGTCTGCGCATCGCGCTGGCGCTGCGCACCCCGTTCACCGCGACACGAACCCGCCTCACCCCCGAGGTCCGCGCCGGCGTCGATTCGATCGCCCGGGCCCTCCGCGACCTCGGCCACGAGGTCACCGTCGCCGACCCCGACTACGGCATCACGTTCGGCCTGAACTTCCTGCCCCGCTCGATGGCCGGTCTCGACGACTGGCTGCACCGGCTTCCCGACCCGTCCCTCGCCGACGTCCGCACCCGCGCGAACGCCCGCACCGGACACCTGCTCGGCGGTGCACCGCTGCGCGCGGCACGCGCCTACGAACCGCGGTTGCGACGGCGGGTCGGCGCGATCTTCGACCGGTTCGACGTGGTCCTGGCCCCCACCACGGCGATGCCCCCGCTCCCGATCGACGCGATCGACGACATCGGCGGCTGGCAGACCGACAAGGTCATCACCGCCGCATGCCCCTATGCGTGGCCGTGGAACGTGCTCGGCTGGCCGGGGATCAACGTGCCGGCCGGTTTCACCGACGCGGGCCTGCCCATCGGCGCCCAGCTGCTCGGTCCCGCAAACTCCGAACCGCTGCTGATTTCCCTTGCCGCCCAATTGGAGTCGTCGCTGTGCTGGCACGAGGCGATCCCGGAACGCTGGTGGTGACGGTGTCCACGTCCGTCCGCGACCGTATCGTCGCCTCGACCCTGCATCTGATCGGAACCGACGGCGTCGCCGGAGTCACCAACCGGCGCATCGCCGCGCACGCGAACGTCTCGCTCGGCTCGATCACCTACCACTTCCCGAGCCAGCCCGACCTGCTGCGGGCGGCGCTCGAGACGTTCGTCGCCGAGGAGACGACCCGGCTGCGCGAGATCGCCGAATCCCATCGCAATCAAGGTGTTTCGCTCGCCGAGGCCGCCGGACTCGCCGAACGCGTCGCCGAGGACCTCGCGTTCTCCGCCGAGCGGATCGCGCCGTTCGAGTTGTACGTCCAGGCCGGCCGCGACCCCGAACTCCGCGCCGCCGCGGACCGCTGCTGGGCGGCGTACGACGAGCTGACGGTCGCGATCCTCACCGAACTCGGGCTGCCGGATCCCGTGGCGGTCGCGCCGACCCTGGTCGCGACCGTCGCCGGACTTCAGTTGCGGCGCTTGTCGACCGGCGGTGGCAGCGACCTGTCGACGTCGGTGTTGTTGCTGCTGCAGGGCGCCGTCCTCACCGGCGGGGCTCACCCGCAGTCGTAGCCCGCTGTCGCGCCGGCGCGGCCGTAGATCGCTAAAACGCCGACGCGGTCGCGGGAACGGCCGACCACAGGCGGTCGAAGGCACCCTCCAGCAGATGCTCGTACGCCTCGGGGTCCGGCATCACCGCCTGCTTCGTCGAGAAGGTCAGGTCGAGTGCGTCACCGAGCGTCACGACCGAGTGCATCAGGCCGACGAGCCGGTTGAGGCAGGGCACGCTGAATCCGCCCACGGCGGGACTGTCCCCGAACCGCAGGGCCTCGGCGGAGCCGCGTGGCACGTTCGAGAGGCCGGTGTTCGTCGCCCCGGCACGGCCGCAGGTCGACACGACCGCCTTGCGCACGGCCCGCCACAGCGAGTACCGCATGCACAGGGACGGCACCGCGTCGAGTGACGATTCGACGGCGATCCACTCCGGTCGCCACACCCGGCCCTTCTCGCGGGCCACCGACTCGTGGATCAGATGCAGCCGCGTCAGCGGATCGGTCCGGTGGGTGTGCAGATCGACGTGCAGATCGCTGATCTTGTTCTCGGCCACCAGACCGGACCTGGCCCCGACCGAGATCGGAACATGGGCGGCCAGCGAGGCCGCCGGCGTCTCACCCCGCTCCGCGAGGTAGGTGCCCACCGCGTCCGAGACCACCGCCAGTATCACGTCGTTGACGGTCGTCCCGGTGGCATGCCCGAGGGCCCGGACGTCCCGCAGCTCGAACCGGACCCGGCCGAACAGGCGGGTGCTGTCGTCCACGACGTTGAACCGGGTGCGCGGGCGTGGGGTCCCGGGCTGGGCGATCTCACCGGAGGCGACCAGCGCACGGAGCGACCGCCGGCCCCTCATCCACCGGCGAACGGCCCCCGCGTAGCGCACGTAGTCGCCGGGCAGTTTCCGGACCGCCGCGACCGGGCCGGGAACCGGGACCGGGGTGCCGCCCCGGGAGGGTTCCGCAGCCGGGTCGTCGAACAGAGCGCGCGCGATCTGCACCGCGCCCTTTCCGTCGGCTATCGAGTGGTGGACCCGCAGCACGACGACGGTCGCGTGGTCCGGGAGGTCGCCGACACCCCGCACGTCGGACAGCACGTGGAGTTTCCAGAGTGGGCGGCCGAAGTCGAGGGGCTGTTCCGCGAGCGAGGCGAACAGCCGGTGCAGGTGGGGGCGGGTCGTGTGCCCGATCCGCCGGAAGTCGATGTGGTGATCCGGGTCGACGGCGGCCTCGACCCAGTACGGATAGCCGAGGTCCCACGGCACCCGCTGCAGGCGCCTGCGCAGCGCGGGGGTCCGGTGGGTGCGCCCGAGAATCCAGTCGACGGCCTCGGCGTGGGTCGCGATCGGCGCACTCCCCTGCCGTGTGTCGAAGACGTAGAAATGCGTCATGACGCTGGGAGTGTCTCCCCGGTTCGCGCGGTCCCCGTAGACATACACGGCGTCACGCGCCGCGAGCTCGGTTCCCGATTTCCTGCCCATGTCTCTTCCCCCGTGAAGCGACTTCGGTCACTGATCGGTGTTCTCTCGGATGCGTCAAAATTTAGTGACGCACCCGAACGACCGTACCTTCTCGGGGTTCGAGCGGGCGGGGCGGAGCCGGACCGGGCGTGTCAGAAGCCGAGCCGCCCGAGCTGCTTGGGGTCGCGCTGCCAGTCCTTGGCGACCTTCACGTGCAGGTCGAGATAGATCTTCACGCCGAGAAGCTTCTCGATCTGCTTGCGGGCCGCGGTACCGACCTCGCGCAGTCGCGCGCCGCCCTTGCCGATGACGATGCCCTTCTGGCTCGGCCGCTCCACGTACAGCAGGGCGTGCACGTCGAGCATCTCGCCCTGCTTCTCGGTGCGGCCTTCACGTTCGACCACCTCTTCGATGACCACGGCCAGCGAGTGCGGAAGTTCGTCGCCGAGGCCCTCGAGCGCGGCCTCGCGGATGAGCTCGGCCATGAGGGTTTCCTCGGGCTCGTCGGTGAGCTCGCCGTCCGGGTAGAAGGCCGGACCGGGTTCCATGTGCGAGGCGAGCACGTCGACGAGCACCTCGACCTGTTCCCCGGACGCCGCCGACACCGGCACGACCTCGGCGTCGGGACCGAGCAGCTTCGACACCGCCAGCAACTGCGCGGCGACCTGTTCCTTACCGACCTTGTCGATCTTGGTGACGACGCCGATGAGCGTCGTGCGCGGCGCGACGTTGCGCACCTGATCGAGGATCCACCGGTCACCGGGGCCGATCTTCTCGTCGGCGGGAATGCACAGGCAGATCGCGTCGACCTCCGAATAGGTATCGCGCACAAGGTCGTTGAGCCGCTGCCCGAGCAGCGTGCGAGGCCGGTGCAGACCCGGAGTGTCGACGAGGATCAGCTGTGCGTGGTCGCGGTGCACGATCCCGCGGATGGTGTGCCGGGTGGTCTGCGGCCGCGACGAGGTGATGGCGATCTTGCTGCCGACCAGAGCGTTGGTGAGCGTGGACTTACCGGTGTTCGGACGGCCCACGAAACACACGAAGCCGGAACGGAAGTCGGTGTCGGTCATGCAAGCTCCTGGGTGTGGGTCATCGTTCGGATTCCTCGGCGGGTTCGGGCTCGGGCTCGTCGGCCGGGGCGCGCTGGACGTGCACGGTGTTGATCCGCACCCGACCGCGCGCGTTCGGACCGCCTTCGCCGCGCAGGATCAGCCCGCGGGTGGTGACCTCCGAACCCGGCAGCGGCACCCGGCCGAGTTCGAAGCCGAGGAGACCACCGACGGTGTCGACCTCGTCATCGTCGATTTCGATGTCGAACAGTTCACCGAGGTCCTCGACGGGCAGACGCGCGGACACCCGGTAGGTGCCGTCGCCGAGGTCCTCGACATCGGGGGTCTCGTCGGCGTCGTATTCGTCGGCGATCTCCCCGACGATCTCCTCGATGACGTCCTCGATGGTGACCAGTCCCGCGATGCCGCCGTATTCGTCGACGAGCACCGCCATGTGGTTGCGGTCGCGCTGCATCTCCGCGAGCAGGTCGTCGAGCCGTTTCGAATCCGGGACGAAGACCGCAGGCCGCATCACGTCGGCGACCTTAACGCTGCGTCCGCCGTCGCGCGAGTAGTAGGTCTGCTGGACGAGGTCCTTGAGGTAGACGACGCCACGGATGTCGTCGACGTTCTCGCCGATGACCGGGATCCGGGAGTGACCGCTGCGCACGGCGAGCGAGGTCGCCTGCCCCGCCGTCTTGTCCTCCTCGATCCACACCATCTCCGGGCGCGGCACCATCACTTCGCGGGCGGTGGTGTCGCCGAGATCGAACACCGACTGGATCATGCGGCGTTCGTCGTCGGCGACGACGCCGCGTTCCTGCGCCAGGTCGACGAGCTCGCGCAGTTCGATCTCGTTGGCGAACGGGCCGTTCCGGAAGCCGCGGCCCGGGGTGAGGGCATTACCGACGAGAATGAGCAGCCGGCCGATCGGGCCGAACAGCACGCCGAGGAACCGCAGCGGGATCGTCGCGGCCAGTGCGATCGGATAGGCGTGCTGGCGGCCGAGCGTGCGCGGCCCGACCCCGATGACGACGTAGTCGACGACCACCATCACCGCGGCGCTCACGACCAGCGCCCACGTCCGGTCCAGGACCTCGAGCAGCGCCCCGGCGAGCACCACGGCCGCGGTGATCTCGCACAGGATCCGAAGCAGGACCATGAGATTCACGTAGCGGGGGCGATCCTCGAGGATCTGCCTCAGCCGCTGTGCTCCCGGCCGTTCGTCCTTCGCGAGTTCGTCGACGCGGGCAGCGGAGACGGTGTTCAGCGCGGAATCGACGGCGGCGAACATGCCGCCGAGCGGCACCAGGACGACCGCTATCGCCACGAGTGCGAGGGCGCTCATGCGTTTGCTCCCACGACGGCCCCGCTACTGCTCGGGATTGTCGGACAGACCGACCTTGCCGAGCAGCTGCTGGTCGCGGGCGGCGAGCCGGGCCTCGTGTTCGGCGCGGCGCAGCTCCTCGTACCACTCCTCGAGGAGCTGGTTCTGGAGACCGAACATCTCCTTCTCCTCCTCGGGTTCGGCGTGGTCGTAGCCGAGCAGGTGCAGCATGCCGTGCACGGTGAGCAGGGCGAGTTCGTGGTCGAGGGAATGCCCGGCCTTGGCGGCCTGATCCGCCGCGAACGACGGGCACAGCACGATGTCACCGAGCATCGACGGACCCGGTTCGGGTGCGTCCGGGCGACCGCCCGGTTCGAGTTCGTCCATCGGGAACGACATCACGTCGGTGGGACCCGGCAGGTCCATCCACCGCATGTGCAGATCGGCCATGGCATCGGAGTCGACGAGCACCATCGACAGCTCCGCCGCGGGGTGCACGTCCATCCGCGCGATCACGAAGCGGGCGACGTCGAGCAGATTCTCCTCGACGACGTCCATCCCGGATTCGTTGGAGATCTCGATGCTCATCGGTGTCGTTCCTTCTGCACTGCTGACGGGATTCGGAAGTGGGGGTGGCTCATCGGCGCTGCACCCGGTGCTGCGTGGCGCGCCGCTGTGCCCGGTTGCCGAGGGCGACCTCGCCGGAACGCTGGGCTTCGTAGCGGCCGTAGGCGTCGACGATGTCGGACACGAGCTTGTGTCGCACCACGTCGCTGCTGTCGAGCGTCGCGAAGTGGATTCCGTCGATGTCGTCGAGGATCTCGGTGGCGGCGCGCAGGCCCGAACGGGCACCACCGGGCAGGTCGACCTGGGTGATGTCGCCGGTGACAACGATTTTCGAGCCGAAGCCGAGGCGGGTCAGGAACATCTTCATCTGCTCGGCGGTGGTGTTCTGGGCCTCGTCGAGGATGATGAAGGCGTCGTTCAGGGTGTTGTGCGTCAGTAGGAAATCCTCTGTGACGTACAGCGAGTCGGCAGCGGCGACCCTGATGCAGACCGCCTCCTCGGTACCGGCGGATTCGATGCTCTCGATGTACCGCCGAGGTGTCTTGGGGCTGTTCTCCGCGTACTTCTCTGCTTTCCTTCGGAGCCGGAACGGCACGCATCCTTCGGGCAGACGGATGTCGACGATGTGCCCGTCGTGCCGGTACTCGACGTCGCGGCCGCGGGCGTTTCCGGGCTTCCGACCTTCGGCAGGCCGGGTGCGGCTGTATGCGACGCCGCCCAACGACTGCACGAGGAAGAGGACGTCGTCGCGCAGTTGATCCGACACAGTCGCGTACTGCACTCGGCACGTCCGACCGGTCTGAATGACCGGTCCACCATCGGAGTCGAGAAGACCCTGTAAGACGGCGAGGCGCACGTCGGCCGAATTGTGCAGGTACTCCTTCGGCACGAACTTGGTCGGCGACTTCGTGCCCCAGACTGCCTCGACCAGTTCCGGGTCGGCTGTGCTGAAGCTCGGCGTCGCCACGCCGGCCATGCAGCCGTCACCGAGCATCAGTCCCAGCGCATACGGATCCATCGGCACCGGCACGGGAGCGAACTCGACCGGCTCGGCGAGCATCGGAATCTCGTAGCGGTGGTAGTGCGCGGCACGGAGATTGCCGATCATCTCTTTGGCCTCGAGCACCCGCGGCCCCTTGCCGCGCCTGCGATCGCTGCGGGTGTAGACCGACCACAGGTGATCGGTCGAGCAGAGGGTGGACGCCCCGTCCTGGGTAGTCACCCGCACGATGTCCTTGAATCCCTGCGGGTAGACGCCGAGCACTTCGGTCGGCCGACCGTCCGAACCGATCACCTCGTCGCCGACCTTCACGTCGCCGATCGGACGGAACCCCTCGGGCGTGAGGACCTTGGTGGACAACGGCTGCGCCCGGCCACGCATATACGCCAGGGGCGCGACCTCGATGACGCCGGCCTGCATGAGCTTCGGGATCGCCTCCGGATCCATCATGTCGTGCAGCGCGTCGTGCAGCGGACGGAGGTAAGGATCGATCTTCTCGTGCAGGGTGCCCGGCAGGAATCCGAGACGTTCGCCGGCCTCGACGGCCGGGCGGGTCAGGATGATGCGGGTGACCTGCTTGGTCTGCAAGGCCTGCACGGCCTTCGCCATCGCGAGATAGGTCTTGCCGGTACCGGCGGGGCCGACGCCGAAGACGATGGTGTTGGCATCGATCGCGTCGACGTATCGCTTCTGATTGAGCGTCTTGGGCCGGATCGTCTTGCCGCGCCGCGACAGGATGTCCAGGCTCAGCACGTCGGCCGGCGATTCGGACAGCCCCTGGGTGAGCATGCCCACGGTGCGGCGCACGGCGTCGGGGGTCAGCGGCTGGCCACGGCCGACGATCGTGACGAGTTCGCCGAGGACCCGTTCCGCGAGCGCGACCTCGGCGGGAGTCCCGGTGAGGGTGACGGAATTGCCGCGCACGTGGATGTCCGCATCGAGCACGCGCTCGAGCGCGACGAGATTCTCGTCGGCCGCCCCGAGCAGCGGAGCCGCCGCTTCCGGCGGCAGGTCGAGACTGGATCGGACGATGGTCCGTTCAGGTTCCGCGGAGTCGCGGATGTCGTCTGATTCACTCACGTGGACGGTACGGCCTGCTTTCCGTTCGGCTCCCACACGACGGTCGTCGTGATCGTGCCAGTCTAGCCCTGGGCAGTACCGACATTCACCGCATTACCCCCGGGCCTGGTCGGGGGCGTGCTCGTGCAGCCACCGGCGGGCCTGTTCGACGACCCGGGCGGCCCGTTCCGGGGAAACCCCGGCCAGCACCAGCACACCCAGCGCGATGCTCTCGCCCGAGTCGCGGACCAGGCCCAGATTGGCCTGTTCGAGGGTCGCCATCGTGAGGCCTTCCATCATCCCGACCAGCACCACCGACGGCAGATAGTCGGAGAAGATCCCCGCGGCGCGTCCGCGTTCGACGATGTCGAGCGTGCGAGTGCGCAGGGGCGCGACGAGGTCGGCGATACATTGTTCGCCCACTTCCTTGCGGGCGAAGGACAGCAGCAACCGGTACCGGTCCCCGACCGGCCAGGTCCGGAGCGCACCGACCGCCAGCGCCACGTCGGGATCCTCGGGTTCGGCGAGGTCGACCGCGGCGGCCAGTTCCGCGGCGGCGTCGGCGGCGATGCCGTCGACGAGGGCATCGCGGTTCGGGAAGTGCGCGTAGACCGTGCGCCGGACGACGCCGGCGGCACGGGCGACGTCGTCCATGCTCGCGTCGGGATCGGCTGCGAAGGACTCCATCGCGGCGTCGAGGATGCGGCGCCGGTTGGCGTTCGTCCGGGTCCGTGCCGGTGGCGTGTGCGAATTCGCCTGTCGCGCGACGGGTTCCTGCACGTTGCACACCTCTTCCACCGAACATCTGTGACCTCGATCAAGTTTAGTTGCACACCCGTGTGCAGAAATCTAGGTTGCACACAGTTGTGCAATTGGTGTTCGAGATCACCCTGAGGAGAGGTCCATGACGACAGTCACCGGTCACGCGGCGTCCACACCCGCACCGCCTTATCCACGCCGCTGGGCCGGGTTGGCGGTGCTGTGCCTGAGCCTGCTGATCGTCGTCATGGCCAACACCGCGCTCATCGTCGCGGCGCCGAGCATGCTCCGCGAACTCGCCCTCACCAGCGCCGACATGCAGTGGATCATCGACGGCTACACCGTCCCCTACGCGGCGCTGATGCTGCTGTGCGGCGTGCTCGGCGACCGCTACGGCCGCCGGGCCGCGCTCCTGACCGGCCTGGCGATCTTCGCGGCCGGCGCGATCGCAGGCAGCCTCGCCGACAGCGCGACCGCGGTGATCGTCGCGCGCATCGTCATGGGCACCGGCGCCGCCGTGATCATGCCCGCGACCCTGTCGCTGCTGGTGGCCATGTTCCCGGCTTCCGAGCGGGCACGCGCGATCGCCGCATGGGCCGCGACGTCCGGTCTCGCCATCGCACTCGGGCCGCTGCTGGCCGGGTGGCTCCTCGAGAGCCATTCGTGGGGATCGACGTTCCTGATCAACGTTCCCATCGCCGCGTTCGCCGCGGTCGCATCCCTCGCGCTGGTTCCGGCCTCGAAGGCCGACGGCCTCACCCGCGTCGACTGGATCGGCGGCGCCCTGTCCGTGGTCGCCGTCGGTGGCGTCGTCTACGCGATCATCGACGGCTTCCACTTCGGCTGGAGCCTCTCCGCACTCGGGGCGCTCGGGGCATCGGTCGTCGCGGCGGTCGCATTCGTCGCGTGGGAGCTGCGACACCCGCAGCCACTGCTGGACCTGCGGCGGGTCGCCGACCGCGCGGTCGGCGGCGCGTGCATCTCGGTGCTGCTGCTGTTCTTTGCGACCTTCGGGCTCATCTACTTCGTCGCCCAGCAGTTCCAGTTCGTGCTCGGCTACGGACCGCTCGAGACGGGTCTGCATCTGCTTCCGCTCGCGGGGTCGGTGTCGGCCGGCGCCGCGCTGGGCGGTCGCCTCGTTCCGCGGTTCGGTGCCCGCATCCTCGTGGCATGCGGAATGGCCGCGACCTCCGCCGGAGTGTTGCTGCTCGCCGCGCTCGAACCGACCTCCGGCTACGACATCTTCCTGGCGTCGCTGCTGCTCGTCGGTCTCGGCATCGGCCTGGCGACCCCGCCCGCGACCGACCTGATCATGGGCGGATTCCCCGACACCGATCTGGGCGCGGCCGGCGGCCTCAACGACACCGCCGTCGAGTTCGGTGGATCCGTCGGCATCGCACTGCTCGGGTCGGTGCTCGCGACGTCGTACCACGACGAGATCGCCGGATTCCTGTCCGGTCTGCCGCTGAACAACCTCACCGGCGACCTGGCCGACAAGGCGGCACTCGCGCTCGAAGCGGCCGGTGATTCGGTCGGTGGCGCCGCGATCGTCGCGGAGGAACTGGCCGCGAATCCGTTCGCGAAGTCCTACGCGCAGCCGTTGCTCGATGCGTCGAGCGCGGCGTTCGCCCACGCGATCGTCGACGCCGCGCTGGTCGGGGGCATCGCGCTGGCGGTCGGCACCGTCGTCGTCACGGTGATCCTGCCCGGGCGGGTGCCCGTCGGAACCGGTCAGGCCTGATCGAGCAGCAGGTCCAGCGACAGCTTCCAGCAGACGCTGTCCTTGTTCAGGAACGCGAAGTGGTCCTCCCCGTCGACGACGTGCAGGGCCACTTCGTCACCGGCCTCGCGGGCAGCGTCGGCGTAACGCGCCGCGACCTTCGCGGGCACCTGCTCGTCCTCGGATCCGTGGACCAGCACGATCGGCCGGCCGATCGGCACGCGATGCCGCGGCGACGCCGATCGGTACACGTGCGGGTTGTCCTCGAACGGCTCGCCGAACAGGTCCTCGAGATAGTCGACGCGCCGGCCCCGCTCCCCCGCCGACGCCAGGTCCAGGGCCGCGGCCTGACCGACCACCAGCGACGGCCGCACCGCCGTGTCCTCACCCGCGAGCCACACCGCGAGCTGGCCGCCGGCCGAGTGCCCGACGACCCGCACCTGCGTCGGGTCGAGTTCGATGCCCGCGGCGCGGGCGTGGTCCGCCACGAGCGTCGCGGTCGCGTCGAGCGCGGCGACGACGTCGGCGGACATCTCCGGCCACCGTCCACCCGCGCCGAGACGGCGGTATTCGATGTTCCACGCGGCGACGCCGCGCCGGGCCAGTTCCGTCGCGAGGGGCGTGCCCAGGTTGAGGTGGTAGTTGCCGTTCCAGTACCCGCCGTGGATCACCATCACGACCGGCACCGGCCCGTTCCCGGCCGCACCGTCCGGGAGGTAGAGATGACCGAACTGCTGGGGTTCCGAGCCGTAGGCGATGCGGGTACGCGACATGGCCGAAACGCTAGTCGAGCGGGCGTGCGCCCCAGCGACCGGACAGCACTCCGATCGCTCCGAGCGCCACCGCGGCGGCCGTGGACGTGCGCAGCACCGTCGGGCCGAGCAGCACGGGCGTCGCCCCCGCCTCCGTCAACGTGGCGACCTCGTTGTCGTCGAGACCTCCTTCGGGCCCGACGACGAGCACCAGCTCGGACGCGTCCGCGAGCGGCAGCGACGCGAACGGTGCGGTCGCCGACTCGTGCAGCACCGCGACGACTCCGCCGCGCGCGACCGTCTCGCGGACGAGCGCCACGACTCCGGCGGTGCGGGTGACCGGCGCGACGGGCGGAATGTGTGCCCGGCGGGACTGCTTGGCCGCCGCGACCGCGACGGCCTGCCAGCGGGCCACCCCCTTGTCGGCCTTGGGTCCGTCCCAGCGCGCGACGCACCGCGCGGCCTGCCACGGCACGAACGCGTCCGCGCCCGCTTCGGTGGCGAGTTCGACGGCCAGCTCCGACCGCTCCGACTTGGGCAGCGCCTGCACGACGGTGACCGACGGGGACGGTGCGGCCAGCTCCCGGCGATCCAGGACGGTCGCCTCGAGCCGGTCCTTCGCCACGGCACTCACCTCGACGTCGGCGACACCGCCGCGGCCGTCGGAGAGCACGAGCCGCTCCCCGACCGCGATGCGCCGGACCGTCGCCGCGTGCCGGCCTTCCTTGCCGTCGAGCACGGCGACCTCACCGGTGCCGGGCAGGGGGTCCAGATAGAACAGGGTCGCGGCCACCGCCGTCGCCTAGCGGGCGCTGAACGCGTCGCGCAGCCGGGAGAACAGGCCCCCGGAGTGCTGCGAGCTGTTGGACACGACCTCGGCGCGGTCGCGGTCGTTGTGGCGACGCAGGTCCTCGAGCAGCTTGGTCGTCTTGTGGTCCAGCTTGGTCGGCACGACGACCTCGAGGTGGGCGTGCAGATCGCCGCGGGTGCCCGACCGCAGCTTCGGCATGCCGTGTCCGCGCAGCACCGCGACCGAGCCGGGCTGTGTGCCGGCGTCCACCGTGATCTCGGTGGGGCCGTCGAGGATCGTGTCGACGGTGACGGTGGTGCCCAGCGCCGCGTCGATCATCGGCACCCGGATCGTGCAGTGCAGATCGTCGCCGTCACGGACGAACACGTCGTGCTGCTGCTCGATCACCTCGACGTACAGGTCGCCGGCGGGGCCGCCACCGGGACCGACCTCACCCTGCGCGGCGAGGCGGATGCGCATGCCGTTGCCGACACCGGCGGGCACCTTGACGGTGATGTCGCGGCGCGACCGCACGCGGCCGTCGCCGCCGCACTTGCGGCACGGGTCCGGGATGGTCTCGCCTGCACCGCGGCAGGTCGGGCACGGACGGGACGTCATGACCTGGCCGAGGAACGAACGCTGCACGGACTGGACCTCGCCGGCGCCGCCACAGGTCGCGCAGACGACCGGCTTCGAATCGCCGTTGGTGCCCGATCCGGCGCAGCCGTCGCACAGGATCGCGGTGTCGACGGTGATGGTCTTGGTGACACCGGTCGCGCATTCCTCGAGCGTCAGGCGCGTGCGCAGCAGCGAATCGGCACCGGGCTGCACGCGACCGCGAGGCCCGCGCGCGGCGCCGCCGGCGCCGCCACCGAAGAACGCCTCGAACACGTCGCCGAGACCACCGAACCCGGCGCCGGCGAAGCCGCCCGCACCGCCGCCACCGGACGCCAGCGGATCGCCGCCGAGGTCGACGATGCGCCGCTTCTCCGGATCCGACAGCACCTCGTAGGCCGCGGAGATCTCCTGGAAGCGCTTCTGCGCCGACTCGTCCGGGTTCACATCCGGGTGATGCTCACGCGCCAGCTTGCGGTACGCGCGCTTGATCTCCTGGTCGGTCGCGTTCTTCGACACGCCGAGCGTCGCGTAGTAGTCCCGTGCCACGTTAGGTTCTCGTCCTTACTTCTCTACACACATGAACGGTGCTCAGCGTTCGCCGAGCACCTCACCGATGTATCGCGCAACGGCCGCAACCGACGCGATGGTTCCCGGATAGTCCATCCGAGTGGGGCCCAGCACACCGAGGCCGCCGAATACGGTACCGGCGGCGCCGTAACCGGTGGACACCACCGACGTCCCGCGCATCTCCGCGACCTGCGTCTCCTCGCCGATCCGGACGGTCACCCGACCCGCGTCCTGGCTGGCCGCGAGCAGCTTGAGCACCACGACCTGCTCCTCGAGGGCCTCGAGGACGGCACGGAGCGACCCGGGCACCCCCGCGTGACCGTCGAAGTCGGCGGCGTTGCGGGTCAGGTTGGCGGTGCCGCCGAGCACCAGTCGCTCCTCGGGATGCTCGACGAGCGTCTCGACGAGGACGGTCGCGCAGCGGATCACCGCGTCGCGCAGATCGTCGGGGGCCTCCTCGGCCAGTTCCGACACGGCGATCGACGCCGCGGCGAGCCGCTTGCCGCACAGCGCCGAGCCGAGCAGCTCGCGCAGTCGGGACAGGTCCTCGTCGTCGACGACATCGCCGAGTTCGACGATGCGCTGATCGACCCGGCCCGAATCGGTGATGAGCACCAGCAGCAGCCGGGCCGGGGTCAGTGCGACGACCTCGAGGTGACGCACCGACGATGCCGACAGCGTCGGGTACTGCACGACCGCGACCTGCCGGGTCAGCTGTGCGAGCAACCGCACCCCGCGGCGCAGCACGTCGTCGAGATCGACACCGGATTCGAGGAACTGGAGGATCGCGCGGCGTTCGGCTGCCGAGAGCGGTTTGACGTCGGCGATCCGATCGACGAACTGGCGGTATCCCTTGTCGGTGGGCACGCGTCCCGAGCTCGTGTGCGGCTGGGTGATGTATCCCTCGGCCTCGAGTACGGCCATGTCGTTGCGGACGGTCGCGCTGGACACGCCGAGGTTGTGCCGCTCGACGAGCGTCTTCGATCCGATGGGTTCCTTGGTGGCGACATAGTCCGCAACGATCGCGCGCAACACCTGGAATCGCCGTTCCTCGGTGCTCGACATCCCCGCCCACCTCCGTATCTGTCGCCACACTTCACGGTTCGGGCCCACGCGCGACCCGCACGCGGCGCCGCGCGCAGTGTGCCTCGTCGTTCCAGTCTAGTCGCCGCGGCGCACTGTCCCGAGGCGACGGCGGTGCCGTGGGTCCGTCGTACTGTGGATTCATGATTTTCAAGGGTGTCCGGGACGGCAAACCGTATCCCGATCACGGCCTGTCGCTGCGCGACTGGTCTCGGATCCCACCTCGGCAGGTTCGGCTCGACGAGATCGTCACCACCACGAAGGTCCTCGAACTCGATCGGCTGCTGTCGGAGGATTCCACCTTCTACGGCGATCTGTTCCCGCATGCCGTGCAGTGGCAGGGCGTCCTGTATCTCGAGGACGGCCTGCATCGCGCGGTGCGGTCGGCGCTGCGCAACCGCACCGTCATGCACGCGCGGGTGTTCGACTACGACGCGCTGACTCCGGGCGGTTCGCTCGGTCCGGGTGCCGAGATCCCGGGCACGGGGGTTCCGAGCACCGAGGCGAGCTGGATCGACCTCGACACCGGCCTGCCCGACGGGCGAAACGGCAGCTAGACGAGGATCGAGCGGACCACCGCGTCGGCGAGGAGCCGGCCCCGGTCGGTGAGCACCAGGTGATCGCCGCGCAGATCGGCGAGCCCGTCCGCGACGACCGTCCGTGCGGCCTCCCGTTCCGACGCGCCCAGTGCCGCCCACGGCAGGCCGGTGCGCAGCCGGACGGTGAGCATGACGAGTTCGGTGTGGGTGTCGTCGGCGGTGAGCTGCTCGCTGCCGCCGACCGGTAGCCGTCCCTGGGCGAGGGTGTCGGCGTAGCGGGCGGGATGTTTGACGTTCCACCAGCGCACCCCACCGACGTGGCTGTGCGCGCCGGGGCCCGCGCCCCACCAGTCGCCGCCGTCCCAGTACCCGAGATTGTGCGCGCACCGCGCGGACGGCTCGTCGGCTCGCGCCCAGTTGGACACTTCGTACCAGGTCAGCCCGGCTTCCTCGAGCCGCGAATCGATGCGTTCGTAGCGGGCCGCGAGGACGTCGTCGTCGGGTGCGGGCAGTTCCCCGCGGCGCACCTTCCGCGCGAGGGCGGTGCCGTCCTCGACGATCAGCGCGTACGCGGACACATGGTCGACGCCGGCCTCGAGCACGGCGTCGAGGGAGCGGTCGAGGTCCTCGTCGCGTTCGCCGGGGGTGCCGTAGATGAGGTCGAGGTTGACGTGCTCGAACCCGGCGGCGCGGGCCTCCCGGGCCGCCGCGACGGGCCGTCCCGGGGTGTGGGTGCGGTCGAGCACGGCCAGCACGTGCGAGGCGGCGGATTGCATGCCCAGCGACACGCGGGTGTAGCCGGCGTCGCGGATCCGGGCGAAGAACTCGGGTCCGGTCGATTCGGGGTTGGATTCGGTGGTCACCTCGGCGCCCGGGGCGAGCCCGAAGCTGGATCGGACGGCGCCGAGCACGTCGGCGAGGCCGTCCGCGCCGAGCAGCGACGGGGTGCCGCCACCGACGAACACGGTGTTTGCGGCGGGTGCGCCGAGCATGTCCGCGGCGATGTCGAGTTCACGCCGCAGGCCCGCGAGCCAGGACTGCGGGGACGCCGACGACCCCAGCTCTCCCGCGGTGTACGTGTTGAAGTCGCAGTAGCCGCAGCGGGTCGCGCAGAAGGGCACGTGCACGTACACCCCGAACGGCCGGCTGCCGACTCCGGCGCGGGCCGCGGCCGGGAGTTCGAATCCGTCGTCGGTCGCGGTTGCGTTGCCCGTTCTCGTCTCGCTCACGGCTTCCAGTGTTCCAGAGCCGGGAGGGGCGCCGACCGGCCGCGGTGCGGTGACCTCGGTATTTCCCGCGATTTGGGTGGAAATGTCGTCCAGGATTCGGCTTCGCCCCCGTGACATGGCACAATGGTCGCCATGACCGGACTCGGAGTGCGACTCGTGGCTCGCCGCCACGTCGACTTCAAGCGCGTCTGCGCGTCCTGCTGTCAGCCTTGTGCCGTCTGTTCCTGCGCCGACTGTCGGTAGTCAGTCACCTACTGCCGCCGGCCGGCACCACCCCGGCAAGCCCTCAGTTCCTGCCGGGTCGAGGCATGTCTGCGCGAAGTACAGCCCACAGCGACGTCCCCGACCCGGTCCCTCGCCAAATCCCAGGAGTCCCTGCATGTCGTCGACCACCGACGTCTCCCCCGCCGGAGATCCCGCCGCTCCCGCACGGCCGCGGGCGGCACGCCCGGCCAAGCGCCGGGCCGAAGGCCAGTGGGCTCTCGGTTACCGCGAGCCGCTCAACGCCAACGAGCAGACCAAGAAGGACGACAATCCGCTCAACGTGCGCCGCCGGATCGAGGAGATCTACGCGCACCAGGGTTTCGACAGCATCGACAAGTCCGATCTGCGCGGCCGGTTCCGATGGTGGGGTCTCTACACCCAGCGCGAGCAGGGCTACGACGGCACCTACACCGGTGACGAGAACATCGATCTGCTCGAGGCCAAGTACTTCATGATGCGGGTGCGCTGCGACGGCGGCGCGCTCAACGTCGAGCAGGTGCGCACCATCGGCGGCATCTCCACCGAGTTCGGCCGCGACACCGCCGACCTGTCCGACCGGCAGAACGTCCAGTACCACTGGATCGAGGTCGAGAACGTCCCGGAGATCTGGCGGCGCCTCGAGTCGGTGGGTCTGAAGACCACCGAGGCGTGCGGCGACTGCCCGCGCGTGGTGCTCGGTTCCCCTCTCGCCGGTGAGTCCCTCGACGAGATCATCGACGGCACCCCGGCGATCGACGAGATCGTCCGTCGCTACATCGGCGACCCGCAGTACTCGAACCTGCCGCGCAAGTTCAAGACCGCGATCTCCGGACAGCAGGACGTCGTGCACGAGATCAACGACGTCGCGTTCATCGGCGTCGAGCACCCCGAGCACGGTCCCGGCTTCGACCTGTGGGTCGGCGGCGGTCTGTCCACGAACCCGATGCTCGCGCAGCGGGTCGGCGCCTGGATCCCGCTCGACGAGGTTCCGGACGTGTGGGAAGGCGTCGTCGCGGTGTTCCGCGACTACGGCTACCGCCGGCTGCGGTCCAAGGCCCGCCTGAAGTTCCTCATCAAGGACTGGGGCATCGAGAAGTTCCGCGAAGTTCTCGAGACGGAGTACCTGAAGCGTCCGCTCATCGACGGTCCCGCACCGGAACAGCCCGCGCGCCCCATCGATCACGTCGGCGTGCAGAAGCTGCGCAACGGCCTCAACGCCGTCGGGTTCTCCCCCATCGCGGGCCGCGTGTCCGGCACCATCCTGACGAAGGTCGCCGACGCGGTCGAGCGGATCGGCTCGGACCGGATCCGTTTCACCCCGTACCAGAAGCTGATCGTCCTCGACGTGCCCGACGACAAGGTCGACGAGCTCATCGCCGAGCTCGAACCGCTCGGCCTGCAGGCCCGTCCGTCCGCGTGGCGGCGGAATCTGCTGGCGTGCAGCGGCATCGAGTTCTGCAAGCTGTCGTTCGTCGAGACGCGCAAGCGTTCCCAGGTGCTCGCACCGGAGCTCGAGGAGCGGCTCGCGGACATCAACGCGCAGCTCGACGTCCCGATCACCATCAACATCAACGGCTGCCCGAACTCGTGCGGCCGGTCGCAGATCGCGGACATCGGGTTCAAGGGCCAGCTCGTCGACGACGGCGAGGGCAACCAGGTCGAGGGCTACCAGGTGCATCTCGGCGGCAGCCTCGGCCTGGACAGCGGTTTCGGCCGGAAACTGCGGCAGCACAAGGTGAACAGCACCGAGCTCGGCGACTACATCGAGCGAGTGGTGCGCAACTTCGTCAAACAGCGGTCCGAGGGCGAGCGGTTCGCTCAGTGGGCTGTGCGCGCAGAGGAGGCGGACCTTCGATGACCACCACAGAGACCACCGAGGACCTTCGAATTCTCGCCGCGCAGGGGGCAGCGAGCCTCGAAGGCGCCTCGGCACTGGAATTGCTGCAATGGACCGAGGAGACCTTCGGTTCCGCAGTGAGCGGCGACCGCAGCGGCTACGTCGTCGCGTCGAACATGCAGGACGGGGTGCTCGTGCATCTCGCCGCGCAGGTGCGGCCGGGCGTGGACGTGCTGTTCCTCGACACCGGGTACCACTTCGCCGAGACGCTCGGCACCCGGGACGCCGTCACCCAGGTGTACGGGGTGAATCTCGTCGAGGCGAAGGCGGCGCACTCGGTGGCCGAGCAGGACGAGTTGCTCGGCAAGGATCTGTTCGCGCGTGATCCGAACGAGTGCTGCCGGTTGCGGAAGGTGGTGCCGCTGAAGGAAACCCTGAAGGGTTACCGCGCGTGGGTCACCGGCATCCGCCGGGTCGAGGCCCCGACTCGGGCCAACGCGCCGCTCGTCTCGTTCGACGAGGCGTTCGGGTTGGTGAAGATCAACCCGATCGCCGCGTGGTCGGACGAGGACATGCAGAACTACATCGACGAGCACGGGATTCTCGTCAATCCCCTGGTCGACGAGGGCTATCCGTCCATCGGATGCGCCCCCTGCACCGTCAAACCACTTCCCGGAGCCGATCCGCGCAGCGGACGGTGGGCCGGCCGAGCCAAGACCGAATGCGGGTTGCACTCCTCATGACACTCATCGACACGAACCTTTCGGAATCCCGAATCAAGTTGGACGGCAACAAGTTCGACACTCTCGACGCGCTCGAGTCGGAGGCGATCCACGTCTTCCGTGAGGTCGCCGGCGAGTTCGAACGTCCAGTGATCCTGTTCTCCGGCGGCAAGGACTCGACGGTGCTGCTGCACCTCGCGCTCAAGGCCTTCTGGCCCGCGCCGCTGCCGTTCGCGCTGCTGCACGTCGACACGGGACACAACCTGCCCGAGGTTCTGGCCTTCCGCGACCACGTCGTCGAGAAGTACAACCTGCGCCTGCACGTCGCGAAGGTCGAGGACTACCTCGCCGACGGCCGCCTCACCGAGCGGCCCGACGGCATCCGCAACCCGCTGCAGACCGTTCCGCTGCTCGACGCCATCTCCGAGAACCGCTTCGACGCGGTGTTCGGCGGCGGCCGCCGCGACGAGGAACGCGCCCGCGCCAAGGAGCGGATCTTCTCGCTGCGCAACGCATTCGGGCAGTGGGATCCGAAGCGTCAGCGTCCCGAGCTGTGGAACCTGTACAACGGCAAACACGCCCCCGGCGAGCACGTCCGGGTGTTCCCGCTCAGCAACTTCACCGAACTCGACATCTGGCGGTACATCGCCCGCGACGACGTCGAGCTCGCGAGCATCTACTACGCGCACCAGCGTCCGGTGTACCGGCGCGACGGCATGTGGATGACCCCCGGCGTGTGGGGCGGCCCCGCCGAGGGCGAGGAACTCGAGACCCGTTCGGTGCGGTACCGCACCGTCGGCGACGGTTCCACCACCGGCGCGATCCTGTCCGAGGCCTCGACCAACGAGGAGATCCTCGCCGAGGTCGCCGCCTCCCGCCTGACCGAGCGCGGTGCGACCCGCGGTGACGACCGAGTTTCCGAAGCGGCCATGGAAGACCGCAAGCGAGAGGGCTATTTCTGATCATGAGCGACCTGCTTCGACTCGCTACCGCGGGCAGCGTCGACGACGGCAAGTCCACCCTGGTGGGCCGCCTGCTGTACGACACCAAGTCCGTCCTGGCCGACCAGATCGACGCGGTCACCCGCGCGTCGGTCGACAAGGGCCTCGACACCCCCGACCTGTCTCTGCTCGTCGACGGCCTGCGCGCCGAACGCGAACAGGGCATCACCATCGACGTCGCCTACCGGTACTTCGCGACCCCGAAGCGCAGCTTCGTGCTCGCGGACACCCCGGGCCACGTCCAGTACACCCGCAACACCGTCTCCGGCGCGTCCACCGCGCAGCTCGTGGTGCTGCTCGTCGACGCCCGCAAGGGTGTGATCTCGCAGACCCGCAAGCACGCCGCCGTCCTCGCGCTGCTCGGTGTGCCGAAGCTGGTGCTCGCGGTGAACAAGATCGACCTCGTCGAGGATCCGGCGACGGTGTTCGCGCAGATCTCCGCCGAGTTCAACGAGCTGACCTCGTCGCTGGGCTGGGCGCCCGAGGACGTGCAGGAGATCCCGGTCTCCGCACTGCACGGCGACAACGTCGCGACCCGCTCGGAGAACACCCCGTACTACGACGGCCCGACGCTCATCGAGCACCTCGAGTCCGTCCCCGTCGACGCCGACGTGCACGGCCGTCACGAGTCCGGCCTGCGCTTCGCGGTCCAGTACGTGATCCGCCCCCGCACCGCCGAGTACCCCGACTACCGCGGCTACGCCGGGCAGATCGCGTCCGGTTCGGTGCGTCCCGGCGACGAGGTCGTCGTGCTGCCCTCGGGCATCCGCACCACCGTCGAGCGCATCGATACCGCGGACGGCGAACTCGACGTCGCGTACGCGGGTCGCTCGGTCACGCTGATCCTGGCCGACGACGTCGACATCTCCCGCGGTGACCTCATCGCGTCTCCCGAGAAGGCACCCGAGCCGCTCGGCGAGTTCGAGGCGACCGTGTGCTGGCTCGCCGAGAAGCCGCTGCGCCCCGGCGCCCGGCTGCTGCTCAAGCACGGCACCCGCACGACCCAGGCCATCGTCGGCGCGCTCGAGGAGCGTTTCGACGAGCAGAACCTGACGTCGATCCCCCACCCGGACACGGTGGAGCTCAACGAGATCGCCCGCATCTCGGTGCGCGTCGCGGAGCCGATCCCGGCCGACGACTACACCGTGAACCGCCGCACCGGCAGCTTCCTGCTCATCGATCCGGCGGGTGGCAACACGCTCGCCGCCGGCCTGGTGGGCAACGGTCTGGCTCAGATCGAGCTCGGGGAATCCGTCCCGGCATGATCCCGGTGATCGCCGTCGCGCACGGCAGCCGTGACCCGCGCTCCGCGCAGGCCATGGCTGCCGCGCTCACGGCGTTGCGGGCGCGACGACCCGGCTGGTCCGTGCGCCTGGCGTTCCTGGATCTCAACGCGCCCTCGGTGCGGCAGGCCCTCGACGCCGTCGCCGCCGAGGGGCATCGGCGCGTGGTCGTCGTTCCGCTGTTGCTGGGCAGCGCATTCCACGCGCGCGTGGATCTGCCCGGTATCCTCGCCGACGCCCGCGTCCGGCACCCCCGTCTCGATGTGGTGTGCACCGACGTCCTCGGCGCCGACCGTCTGCTGACCGCGGCGGCACGGGACCACGTGGCCGCGACCGGCGTCTCGCGCCTCGACCCGTCCGTGGGAATCGCGATGTGCGCGGTCGGTTCCCGGCGACCCGGCGCCGACGCGGCAACCGCCGCCGTCGCGCCACGACTGCTCGACGGCACCTCGTGGACCCACGTGCGCGCATGCTTCGCGACGTCGGCCCCCGGTGTCGTCGACGCGCTCGCCGAACTCCGCGAGGCCGGTGCCCGCCGGCTGGTCGTCGCGCCGTGGCTGCTCGCTCCCGGTCTCCTGTGGGACCGCGCCTGCGACGCCGCGCGGTCCGTCTTCCCCGACGTCCGGTTCGCCGCTCCCCTCGCCACCGGCGACGCCGTCGGATTCCTCGTCGAGCGCCGGTACTACGAGGCCCTCGCGGACACCGAGCGCACCCGGGTGCTGCGCAGCGCCTGAGCCCGCGCGGCAGCGTGTCGTTCTACCCTGGTTCATCTGCAACGGTTACAACGGATGCCGTTCCCCGTTGCACCGAGGACCAGGAGACTCCCGTGCAGAGCGAATTGCGCCACTACATCGACCGGCTCCGCACCGAGGGGTTCTCCGTGCGCGACGACCACGGCGAAGACCCCGATCTCATCGACATCGACGGCCGCGCCGTCGACACCTGGCGGGAGAACTACCCGTACGACCACCGCATGGACCGCGCGACGTACGAGGTCGAGAAGTACCTGCTGCAGATCGAGCTGCTGAAGTTCCAGTCCTGGGCGCTCGAGAACGGTTCCAAGCACATCATCGTGTTCGAAGGTCGTGACGCCGCCGGCAAGGGCGGCACGATCAAACGGTTCCAGGAGTACATCAACGTGCGGCACGCCCGGGTGGTCGCGCTGAGCAAACCGTCCGAACGCGAGAGCGGACAGTGGTACCTGCAGCGGTACATCGAGCACTTCCCCACGGCCGGTGAGCTGGTGATGTTCGACCGGTCCTGGTACAACCGCGCGGGTGTGGAACGGGTGATGGGCTTCTGCACCGACGACGAGTACGAGCGCTTCATGACGCAGGTGCCGCTCTTCGAGCAGCTGATCATCGACGCCGGGATCTCCCTGACCAAGTTCTGGTTCTCGGTGACCCGCAACGAGCAGCGCACCCGGTTCGCAATCCGCCAGCTCGATCCGGTCCGCCGCTGGAAGCTGTCGAACATGGACCTCGAGTCACTGGACAAGTGGGACAGGTACACCGCGGCGAAGGAGGAGATGTTCCGCCGGACGGACACCGACCACGCGCCGTGGACCACGATCAAATCCAACGACAAGAAGCGCGCCCGCATCAACGCGATGCGGCACTTCCTGAACAGGTTCGACTACGACGACAAGGACCGGCAGGTGGTGTTTGACCCCGACCCGAAGATCGTGCAACGCGGAAAGCACGCCGTCGGAGACTGATCCGCCTCGCGTGCGGAATGCTGACAAGATCGTGCGATCTGGCTCACACTGGATGGGAGTCCAAGGAGTCACCACCATGAGCACAGCATCGATCAGACGCGGAATCGTGGCGGGCATCGACGGATCGGACAGCGCGCTGGGTGCCGCGCGCTGGGCGGCGTCCGTCGCGCAACGGTTCGGCGAGCCTCTCCACCTGCTCCATGTGCAACCGAACGGATCCGGGGGCGACTACGGCGACCCCGAAGGACTCCTCGACGCCGCCGAGACCGCGGTGCGGGCCGGACCGGGTGGGGTCGAGATCGAACGCGACATCGAACACGGCACACCGCAGAAGGTGCTGGTCGAGAAGTCCGGAACGGCCCGGATGCTCGTGCTCGGTCACCTGACTACCACCGAGTGGCAGTCGATGTTCCACGGCTCCGACGTCGTGTACACGACCAATCACGCGAAGTGCCCGGTTGTGTCGTGGCGGGGCGAACCGCCCCCCGAGGCGGTCAACGGCCGTCCGGTGGCCGTCGGGGTCGACGGCAGTGAACTCAGCGCGAAGGCGATCGAGCACGCCTTCGAGTTCGCGGCGTTCGTCGGCGCCCCTCTGGTCGCCGTCCACAGCTGGACCGAGCAGTCGACCCTCACCTACGGGGAGGGTTCCCGGTTCATCGACTGGGACGACTACGTGAAACAGCAGACCGCGCTGGTGGCCGAGAGCCTCGCCGGATGGCGGAGCCGCTATCCGGACGTCGAGGTCACGCACAGCGTCGAGCGCGGCAAGCCGGAGGAGGCGCTGCTCGAGCATTCCGCGCGGTCGCAGCTGGTCGTCGTCGGCAGCCACGGCCGCAGCCCGATGACCGCCGCGGTGCTCGGATCCACCAGCCAGTCGCTGCTGCATCACGCCCGGTGCCCGGTCCTGGTCGCCCGCGAGAACTGACCGGACCGGGCGGCGATCGTCAGACGCCGGTCACCACGACCTCGTCGAGGGCGGGCGGCCGGGTGGCGCGGGCGTAGACGGTCTCCCCCGGACGCAGCCCCAGGGCCTGCGCGTCGCCGCGCGTGACCTGCGCGGTGAACGATTCGCCGGTGGCTTCGTTGTGCAGCTCCACCCGCACCTCGAATCCGAGGTGCACGACCCGTTCGACAGTCGCGCGGGTGATCCCCAGCGACTCGGCGGTGCCCTCGCTCCGAGCCTCGGCGAGTTCCGGGGTGCGACCGAGCCGGATGTCGTGCGGCCGCACCAGCTGCCCGTTGAGCTTGGAGACGCTGCCGAGGAACGACATCACGAAGTCGTTGTCGGGGCGATCGTAGAGATCCTCGGGCGTCCCGACCTGCTCGATCCGGCCACGGTTGAGGACCGCGATCCGGTCGGCGATGTCGAGCGCTTCCTCCTGGTCGTGGGTGACCAGCACGGTCGTCACGTGCACCTCGTCGTGCAGCCGGCGCAGCCAGGTGCGCAGATCGGCGCGGACCTTCGCGTCCAGCGCGCCGAACGGCTCGTCGAGCAGCAGCACCTGCGGGTCGACGGCGAGCGCGCGGGCCAGGGCCATACGCTGACGCTGACCACCGGACAGCTGCGCCGGGTAGCGCTGCTGGAATCCGTCGAGCCCGACGATTTCGAGCAGCTCCCCCACCTTCTTGTCGATCTCGGCCTTCGGGCGCTTGCGGATCTTCAGGCCGAACGCGACGTTCTCCCGCACGGTCATGTGCTTGAACGCGGCGTAGTGCTGGAACACGAACCCGATGTCGCGCTTCTGCGGCGTCACGTCGGTGACGTCCTTGCCCGCGATGTGCACGGTGCCGGAGTCGAGGGTCTCGAGACCCGCGATCGACCGCAGCAACGTCGACTTGCCGGAGCCGGACGGGCCGAGCAGCGCGGTCAGCGAACCGGAGGGAATCTCGATGTCGACGTTGTCGAGCGCCGCGAAATCCCCGTAGTTCTTGCGGGCCCCGGTGACGGTGATCATTTGTCGGCACTCCTCTTGCGGTCGAGCAGGGTCATCAGCAGCAGCACGAGCACGGCGATGGCCATGAGCAGGGTCGCGGCACTGTAGGCACCGAAGGTGTTGTGGTCATCGATGTACCGGGCGTGCACCAGCAGCGTCAACGTCTGGGAGACACCGGGGAACCCGGACGACACCATGATGACCGCACCGAATTCGCCGAGTGCGCGGGCGACGGTGAGCACGATGCCGTAGGTCAGGCCCCAGCGGATGGCCGGCAGCGTGATCCGCCAGAACGTCTGCCACGCGTTCGCACCGAGGGTGGCGGCGGCCTGTTCCTGTTCCTCGCCGATCTCGTGCAGGACCGGTTCGACCTCCCGCACCACGAACGGCAACGTCACGAAGATCGTGGCGATCACCATGCCGGGCAGGCCGAAGATCACCTTGAGTCCGAGGGACTCGAGGCCGCCGAACCAGCCGCCGGCGCCCCACAACATGATCAGGGCGACACCGACCACGATCGGTGACACCGCGAACGGCAGGTCCACGACCGACTGCAGCAGACCGCGACCCGGGAAGCGGCCGCGCACGAGCGCGAGCGCGACGACGATGCCGAAGACGACGTTGAGCGGCACCACGATCGCGACGATGAGCAGCGACAGGTTCAGTGCCGAGATCGCGGCCGGCGTGCTGATCGACTCGACGAACGCCATGATGCCGTTCTCGAACGTGCGGTACAGGATGACGCCGATCGGCACGAGCAACAGGAAGAAGAGGTAACCCAGCGCGACGGTGCGCAGGGAGATCCGGGTGAACGCGGAGAGTTTCACGCGTCGTTCTCCTCTCGGCGCCGGCCGCGGTTCGCGACGACCCGCAGCACGAACAGCGCGACGAACGCGATGAACAGCAGAGCGACCGACACGGCGGCGGCGTTGACCGGCCGGTCGATCTCGATCTGCTGCTGGATGTACTGCGACGCCATCTGCGTCTTGTACGGGATGTTGCCGCCGATGAGCACGATCGAGCCGTATTCGCCGATGGCGCGGGCGAATGCGAGACCGGCACCGCCGAGGATGGCGGGCCCGAGGGTCGGCAGGACGACGGAACGGAAGATGGTGAAGTTGTCGGCACCGAGCGACGCCGCCGCCTCCTCGACCTCCCGATCGGTTTCGAGCAGCACCGGTTGCACGGCCCGGACCACGAACGGCAGCGTCACGAACGCGAGCGCGATGATCAGACCGGGCTGGGTTGCGTTCAGGTGCAGGCCGATCGGGCTCATCGGCCCGTACAGCGACAGCAGCACGATGCTGGCGACGATCGTGGGCAGCGCGAACGGCAGGTCGATCAGCGCGTTGACGACCTTCTTGCCCGGGAACTCGTCGCGCACCAGCACCCAGGCGATGAGGGTTCCCATCACCGCGTTGATCAACGCGACGATCACCGACACGACGACGGTGATCCGCAGCGTGGCCAGCGCGGCCGGGGCGGTGAGAGCGTCGACGAAGCCGGACAGCCCGTCGGCGAACGCGTGGGTGGTCAGTGCCGCGAGCGGCAGCAGGACGATGATGCTCAGCCACAGGGTGGCGACGCCGACGCCGAGTGGGCCGACCGTTCCGGTGAAGGCGAACAGCGGCTTCCGGCGGCGCGCCACCGGGGCGGGAGCTGCTGCTCCCGCCCCGGGGCGTGTCTCGGTGGTACTCACGGAACGGGCCTACTTCGTGGCGTTGTCGTAGATCACGGCGATCGAGCCGGTGCCCTGCTTGAACAGGTCGGCGTCGACGGCAGACCAGCCGCCGAGGTCTGCGATGGTCCACAGCTTCTGCGGCTGCGGGAAGTCGGCCGCAAACTCCTCGGCGACGGCCGGGTCGACCGGACGGAATCCGGCCTGCGCCCACAGGCGCTGCGCCTCGGTGGTGTACAGGTAGTCGTTGAACGCCTGGGCCTTGTCCGCGTTCGGGGAGTTCGTCAGCACCGCGGCCGGGTTCTCGATCTTGAACGTGACCGGCGGGGTGACGTGCTCGACGGGGTCCCCGTTGCGTTCGGCGAACAGGGCCTCGTTCTCGTAGCTGAGCAGAACGTCACCGGAGCCCTGCAGGAACGCCTCGGTCGCTTCGCGGCCGGACTTCGGCTGGATCTTGACGTGCTCGGTCACGAGCTGGTTGACGAAGTCCAGGCCGGCCTGGGGGTTGGCCCCGCCCTCGCTCTTCGCGGCGTACGGCGCGAGCAGGTTCCACTTGGCCGATCCCGAGCTGAACGGATTGGGGGTCACGACCTCGAGACCCGGCTGGAGCAGGTCGTCCCAGTCCTGGATGTTCTTCGGGTTGCCCTCGCGGACCACGATCGTCACGACGGAGCCGAAGGGAATGCCGTTGTAGGCACCGGTGTTCCAGTCCGCGTCGACGAGACCCGCGTCGACGAGGCGGGTGATGTCGGGTTCGACGGAGAAGTTGACGAAGTCGGCGGCCGCACCGTCCTTGACCTTGCGCGACTGGTCGCCGGAGGCGCCGTAGGACTGCTGGAAGGCAACGCCCTCGCCCTCTTCGGTGGCGTTGAATGCGGGGATGATCAGGTCGAAGCCGGGCTTCGGGACCGCGTAGGCGTACAGGTTGACGGTGCCGCCGGAGCCGTCCGCCACGCTGTCCTCACCGACGGTGTCGCTCGCGCCGCCCGCGCAAGCGGACAGCGCGGTCGCGGTGGCTGCCGCGAGGGCCGCGAACACGAGGGCAGAACGTTTCTTCATGGAACAGGGGCCTTCCTACAGGAGCGGTGTACGGAGGTGGTGACCCGCAGAAATCGGCACCGGAAGGCTCCGTGCGCACTGCCCGAGGCGTCCGGCGGATACCGGGGATCGGCACACGGAAGATCGATCGAGATTGCCCGGAAGCCGGTGCGGCAATGCCGCGGGTCGGGAAGGATCGATCAGCGACAACAGCTGACGTCGGCAACCGACAAGCTGCCGACAGCGATCAGCGCCAGCTCGTGGCGCACGCGGGGCAGTGTGGTTACGGACACGCCGGAGACTCTAGCAGAGCCGCCGATCATGCCCGACCGCGCGGTCAGCGGGTGAGAAACCAGGCGACGACGACGATGGCGAGCAGCGCGATCAGCGCCAGGGTCACGCGTGAGCGCGGCATGTCAGCGGTCCTTCGTCGTCGGTTCGGTCGTGGCGGGGACGGGCACATCGTGTTCGCGGCGTCCGACGGCCGCGAACACCCCTGCGAGAACGCGGTCGAGCAGCCAGGCCGCGCCGGCGCACAGCGGCACCATCACGAGCAGTACCAGTGCGGCCTGCGGCACGAAGGACAGTCCGGCGAGCCACAGCTCGAATCCGTCCCACCACGATGCCACCCGGTCCACGCACCCACCTTAGACGGCGGGTCCACGACCACCGAATCGTCGGCCGTTCCCCGTGCAGGCGGAGCGCGCCGGACCGAGAATTGGGTGATGGGAGCCACGATCGACTTCGACGACCCCGATCCCGACGACCGGCCGCCGCCGATACTCCACCGGAGCCCGTATCCGCCGATCGACGACTACGCGTTCCTGTCGGACTGCGAGACGACCTGCCTGGTCGCCCGCAACGGCGCCGTCGAGTGGATGTGCCTGCCCCGGCCGGATTCGCCGAGCGTGTTCGGTTCGATTCTCGACCGCAGCGCGGGGCATTTCCGGATCGGCCCGCACGGACACACCGTGCCCGCCGCGCGCCGCTACCTTCCCGGTGGGCTGATTCTCGAGACCACCTGGCAGACCGAGACCGGCTGGATCGTGGTGCGCGACGCGCTGGTGATGGGTCCGTGGCACGCGGTCGACGACCGGTCGCGCACGCATCGCCGGACGCCGCCGGACTGGGATGCCGAGCACGTGTTGCTGCGCACGATCCGCTGCGTGAGCGGCACCGTGGAGTTCGAGATGAGCTGCGAGCCTGCGTTCGACTACAACCGGGAGTCCACGGTGTGGGAGTACACCGGCAAGGTGTACGAGGAGGCGACCGCGCGCTGCCGCCCGGAAACGGCCGGTTCGCATCCGGAACTTCGCCTGACGACCGATATGCGTCTGGGTCTCGAAGGACGTGAGGCGCGCGCTCGCACCCGGATGTACAAGGGTGACAGTGTGTTCGTGGCCCTGTCGTGGTCCGACCACCCGGCTCCGAAGACGTTCGCGGAGGCTGCCGCGAAAATGGCTGCCACCGCAGACTTCTGGCGCGAGTGGATCACCACGGGCCGATTCCCTGATCATCCGTGGCGCAGCTATCTGCAGCGCAGTGCGCTGACGTTGAAGGGCCTGACCTACGCGCCGACCGGGGCGCTGCTCGCGGCGTCGACCACCTCGCTGCCGGAAACTCCCGGCGGTGAACGCAACTGGGACTACCGCTACGCGTGGGTGCGTGATTCGACGTTCGCTCTGTGGGGCCTGTACACGCTGGGACTCGACCGGGAGGCCGACGACTTCTTCTCGTTCATCTCCGACGCGAGTCGTGACCAGCACGGCGTTCCCCGTCCGCTCCAGGTGATGTACGGGGTCGGCGGGGAACGTACCCTCGAGGAATCCGAACTCAACCATATGTGCGGCTACGACGAGGCCAGGCCGGTGCGGATCGGCAACGGCGCCTATCACCAGTCGCAGCACGACATCTGGGGCACCATGCTCGATTCGGTCTACCTCCACGTCAAATCCCGTGAGCACGTGCCCGATTCGCTGTGGCCGTTGCTGAAACTCCAGGTCGAGGAGGCGCTGAAACACTGGCGGGAACCCGACCGCGGAATCTGGGAGGTCCGCGGCGAACCCCAGCACTTCGTCTCGTCGAAGGTGATGTGCTGGGTCGCCCTCGACCGCGGCGCGAAACTCGCTGCGATGCAGGGTGAGAAGAGCTACGCGATGCAGTGGCAGAAGATGGCCGACGAGATCAAGGCCGATGTCCTCGCGCACGGCGTCGACGAACGCGGGGTGTTCACCCAGCGGTACGGGCATCCGTCTCTGGATGCGTCGGCGCTGCTGATTCCACTGCTACGGTTCCTGCCCGCCGACGATCCGCGGGTCCGCGCGACGGTGCTCGCCATCGCCGACGAACTCACCGAACACGGCCTGGTGCTGCGCTACCGGGTCGAGACCACCGACGACGGTCTTGCCGGCGAGGAGGGCACCTTCACGATCTGTTCGTTCTGGCTGGTGTCGGCACTGGTCGAGATCGGCGAGGTGGAGCGGGCCCGCGCGCTGTGCGAGCGGTTGCTCGGCTTCGCCAGCCCGCTCGAGCTCTATGCCGAGGAGATCGATCCGCACACCGGCCGTCACCTGGGCAATTTCCCGCAGGCGTTCACCCACCTGGCGCAGATCAACGCGGTGGTGCACGTCATCCGCGCGGAGGAGCAGATCCAGACCGGCGCGTTCCACCCCGCCCATCTCCACCCGTCCTGATCTCAGACGCCGGCGATCGCCTCGAGCTGCGGCCGGATCGTGTCGAGCGCGTAGCCGATGGACAGCGACGAGGGCGTGTTGAACGCGGCGACGGTCGGGTAGTCGACGACGGCGAACTGTCCCTGCCCGACCACATACTGGGACAGCACTCCGGTCCGGCCCGCGAGCCCCGGCAGTGCGGCCTCCGCGATCTCGGCCTCACGATCGGAGATGATCTTCTCCGCGTCGTCGCTGCGCCCGAGGATCTCGCCGAGCACGCGGACCTGCTCGTCCCAGCGGTCGACACCGGTGTCGCCGAGCGGCGCGACCGTCGGCGCGACGGCGGACAGCGTGTCGAAATCCGTCTCGGGATCGACGAGCCACGATCCGAGTACGAGATCGGGTTGCAGCGAAGCGATCTGCTCGGCGGTGAAGGCTACCTTACATAGCGCTTACATAGCGCGGATGCGGTTATTGCTTGCCGAACCGGGCGAGCAGCGCCTCCGCCTGCGTCGCGATATCCCGGACGACGTCCCCGGCCGGCCTCTGCTCCCGAACGAGACCGGCCGCCTCTCCCGCGTACACGACCCCGACGTTTGGATCGTCGGCGACGTACGCGTCGGCGAGGGTCTGCTCGTCCACGCCGCGACCGTGCCAGTTCGCGGTGAAGTCGTTGGTGAGCGCACGCCCGCCCCACCGCTCCGGCCACGGCATGTGCCGCGCCTTGTCGAAGATGTCGGTGTAGACGGTGTCGCCACTGCCGGCGTCGACCAACTTCTGCCGGGCATAGGCCGGCCCGACGGTCTCCGGGCTCGCCAGCAGGGCCGTACCGACGTACGCTCCCTCGGCGCCGGCCGCGAGCACCGCCGCCAGACCGCGGCCCGATGCGATCCCGCCCGCCGCGAGCACCGGCAGCGACGTCGACTCGAGAACCTCCTGCAGCAGCGGCAGCGTGCCGACCCGGCCGGTGTGTCCGCCCGCCTCGTGGCCCTGCGCGACGACCGCGTCGACTCCCGCCGCCTCGACGACCCGCAGATCGTCGATCGAGTTGATCTGCGAGATGGCCAGTGCCCCTGCGTCGTGCACGCGTTGCACGTAGGGCGCGGGATCGCCGAACGACAGCGACACCACCCGCGGCCGCAGGTCGAGCACCGTACCGAGGAGCGTGGCGTCGTCGGCCAGGGCCCAGGTCATCAGGCCGAACCCGAGCAGTCCCCCACCGATCTCCCGTGCCGTCTGTGCCTCGGCCTCGAGCCACTCGGCGGTGTGGAAGCGGGCCGCGCCGATCAGGCCGATGCCGCCGGCGCGGGTGACCGCCCCGGCGAGGGCCCCACCGGCCCGCCCCACCATCGGCGCCCCGACGAGCGGAACGGTGATTCCCAGTTCACGGGTGAGCCAGGTGTCGAGCACGGCGGGATCCTTCCGGTGGAGTGGCGCCTACTTCTTGGGCTTGTCGGACGAAGCCTCCGACGACAGCGCCGCGACGAACGCTTCCTGCGGCACGTCGACGCGACCGATCGTCTTCATGCGCTTCTTGCCTTCCTTCTGCTTCTCGAGCAGCTTGCGCTTACGGCTGATGTCGCCGCCGTAGCACTTGGCGAGCACGTCCTTGCGGATGGCGCGGATGTTCTCGCGCGCGATGATCTTCGATCCGATCGCGGCCTGCACCGGCACCTCGAACTGCTGGCGCGGGATGAGCTCCTTGAGCTTCGTGGTCATCTTGTTGCCGTATGCGGCCGCGGCGTCCTTGTGCACGATCGCGCTGAACGCGTCGACAGCCTCGCCCTGCAGCAGGATGTCGACCTTCACCAGCGCGGCCTGCTGCTCGCCGGCCTCCTCGTAGTCGAGGCTCGCGTAGCCGCGGGTCCGGGACTTGAGCGAGTCGAAGAAGTCGAAGATGATCTCGGCCATCGGCAGCGTGTAGCGCAGCTCGACGCGGGTCTCGGACAGGTAGTCCATGCCGCCGAGCTCGCCGCGGCGGCTCTGGCACAGCTCCATGATCGAGCCGATGAACTCGCTCGGCGCGATGATCGTGCATTTGACGATCGGCTCGTAGATCTCGCGGGCCTTGCCCTCGGGCCAGTAGGACGGGTTGGTGACGATGTGTTCCTGGCCGCCCTCGAGGACGACGCGGTACACGACGTTCGGTGCCGTCGAGATCAGGTCGAGGCCGAACTCGCGCTCGAGCCGTTCGCGGGTGATCTCCATGTGCAGCAGGCCGAGGAAGCCGCAGCGGAAGCCGAAGCCGAGCGCGACGGAGGTCTCCGGCTCGTAGGTCAGCGCCGCGTCGTTGAGCTGCAGCTTGTCGAGGGCATCGCGCAGGTCCGGGTAGTCGGAGCCGTCCACCGGGTACAGACCCGAGTAGACCATCGGGCGCGGCTCGCGGTAGCCGGTGAGCGGTTCGGTCGCGCCGTTGCGCGCGGTCGTCACGGTGTCGCCGACCTTCGACTGGCGCACGTCCTTCACGCCGGTGATGAGGTAGCCCACCTCGCCGACGCCGAGACCGGCCGTCGCCTTCGGTTCGGGCGAGACGATGCCGACCTCCAGCAGTTCGTGGGTCGCACCGGTCGACATCATCTTGATCTTCTCGCGCGGCACGATCTTGCCGTCGACGACACGGACGTACGTGACGACACCGCGGTAGGTGTCGTACACCGAGTCGAAGATCATGGCGCGGGCCGGTGCGTCCGGGTCACCGACGGGCGGCGGGACCTGCCGGATCACCTCGTCGAGCAGTTCCGCCACACCCACACCGGTCTTGCCGGACACGCGCAGCACGTCGTCGGGTTCGCAGCCGATGATGTTGGCGATCTCCGCGGCGTAGCGGTCGGGATCGGCGGCGGGCAGGTCGATCTTGTTGAGGACCGGGATGATCGTCAGGTCCTTGTCGAGCGCGAGGTAGAGGTTCGCGAGGGTCTGTGCCTCGATGCCCTGCGCCGCGTCGACGAGCAGCACCGCGCCCTCACAGGCTTCGAGCGCGCGGGACACCTCGTAGGTGAAGTCGACGTGCCCGGGCGTGTCGATCAGGTGCATGACGTACTCTTCGTCGCCGACCTTCCAGGGCAGCCGCACGTTCTGCGCCTTGATGGTGATGCCGCGTTCGCGCTCGATGTCCATCCGGTCGAGGTACTGCGCGCGCATCGCACGTTCCTCGACGACACCGGTGAGCTGCAGCATCCGGTCGGCGAGGGTGGATTTGCCGTGGTCGATGTGCGCGATGATGCAGAAGTTCCGGATCTTCGACGGATCCGTGAACGTCTTTTCCGCAAAGTTGCTGCTCAAGCCTTGTTCCCTCGTCTCACTCGCACACCGACACCGACCGGGTCGTCGCGACCGGTCCCGTTCTCGTCCCGCTACAGGATCGCATCAGCCACGATCCGCGCCTTCCCATCATCCCCCGGACCCCGCCCGGCAGGCACATCCAGGGTCGCGGCGGGGTCCGCCCGAGACTCTGCTCGGTACTTCGCTCAGGACGCAGACGGCTTCGGGGCGTCCCGTTTGCCGTGGCGGTTGATGCGCACGCGCAGATCGTCGAGCCCGACCTCGGTGCCGTCCTCGCTGCGGATCTGCACCCGGACCGGCGCGCTCGTGGCGTCCTCGACGAGCTGCAGCGGTCCGCCGTCGTCGTGCAGATACTTGTCGCCCCACTGCATGAGCGCGAGCACCGCGGGCAGCAGATCACGGCCCATGTCGGTGAGCACGTATTCGTAGCGCGTGCGCTGCCCCGGTTCCCGGTACGGGCTCTTGGCGAGCAATCCGGCTTCGACGAGTTCCTTCAGCCGCGCCGAGGCGACGGCCTCGGTGATGCCCACCCGCTGCGCGAAGTCGTCGAACCGGGTGGTGCCGTAGTACGCCTCCCGCAGCAGCAGCATCGCGGATCGCGTTCCGACGATCCGCATGGCGCGGCTGATCGAGCAGTGCTCACCGGTTTCCCACGCCGACCGGTCCGCGAGGGGTCCTTCGAGCTTCATCGCCATGCCCTCAGAATACTGACTTTTGGCCGCTATAGTCAGATCCGTCGTTGCTGGGTATGGTTTTGCATAGCTAGATGGTTGCAGTCAGCAGACCGAGCGTCCGGGATCCGACCCGGCGCTCACGAACGAGAAGGACTCCGATGAGAGACGCAGTGATCGTCGAGGCCGTCCGCACTCCCCTGGGCCGGGGCCGGGAAACCGGTGCGCTGCACGACGTCCACCCAGTGGATCTGATGGCCCACAGCCTCCGCGCCGTCGTCGACCGCAGTGGCGTCGACCCGAACCTGATCGACGACGTGATCGGCGGCGTCGTCAGCACCGTCGGCGAGCAGGGCGCCAACGTCACCCGGCGCGCGGCACTCGCCGCCGGGTATCCGGAATCGGTGCCGGCCACCACCGTCGACCGGCAGTGCGGCAGCAGCCAACAGGCGTTGCACTTCGCGGCACAGGGAGTGATCGCCGGCGCATACGACATCGCCGTTGCGGCCGGGGTCGAGTCGATGAGCCGGGTGCCGATGGGATCGAGCATGCTCGGGACGACCGATCCGAGCGGCGTCGCGTTCGCCGAATGCTACCCCGACGGCCTGGTGCCCCAGGGCATCAGCGCCGAGCTGATCGCCGCGCGCTGGGGCATCTCCCGCACGCAGATGGACGAGTTCGCGCTCGGCAGCCACGCGAGGGCGGCGACCGCCACGAAGAACGGGCTGTTCGACGCGGAGATCAGCCCCGTCGGCGAGGTTCGCACCGACGAAGGCATCCGCGTCGGCAGCACCCTGGAAACCCTGGCCGGGTTGCGTCCCGCCTACTTCGACGAGGCGATGGCGCGCAGGTTCCCGCAGATCGAGTGGAACGTGACGGCCGCCAACGCCAGTCAGGTCACCGACGGCAGCGCGGCGCTGCTGGTCACCACGAGCGAGCGGGCCGCACAGCTCGGGCTGACGCCGCTCGCCCGGGTGCACAGCGTCGCGGTCGCCGGGGACGATCCGCTGCTGATGCTGACCGCCGTCGTTCCCGCCACCCGCAAGGTGCTGGCGCGCGCCGGACTGACCCTCGACGACATCGACCTGTTCGAGGTCAACGAGGCGTTCGCGTCGGTGGTGCTCGCCTGGGCGCAGGAGACCGGCGCAGACCTGAACAAGGTGAACGTCCACGGCGGTGCCATCGCGCTCGGGCACCCGCTCGGGGCCAGCGGCGCCCGCCTGACGACCACGCTGATTCACGCACTGCATGAGCGCGGCGGCCGCTTCGGACTCCAGACGATGTGCGAGGCAGGCGGATTGGCGAACGCCACCGTCATCGAACGGCTCTGACCCACCGAAGGAACGAATCATGAACATCCAAGGACGCACCGTGCTCGTCACGGGCGCAACCGGAGGGCTGGGCCGGGAGTTCGTCCGCCAGTTCCTCGCTCGCGGGGCTCACCGCGTGTACGCCGCAGCGCGGCGCGATCACGACTGGCACGACGAACGCGTCGTCCCGATCCACCTCGACGTCACCGACCCCGATTCGATCCGGGCGGCGGCCGCCGCGGCGACCGATGTGGATGTGGTCGTGAACAACGCCGGGATCACCGGTGCACCCTCGCTGCTCACCTCCCCGATCGACGAGATCCGGGCCACGTTCGAGACCAATGTCTTCGGGCCGCTCGAACTCGTCCGCGCCGTCGCGCCCACCCTGGCGCGGCGCGGCGGCGGCGCCGTGATCGACGTGCACTCGGTGCTGAGCTGGCTGGCGGCGCCCGGGGCGTACAGCCCGTCCAAGGCCGCGTTCTGGGGTCTGACGAACGCGCTGCGGCTCGAGTTGGCTGGACAGGGAACCCAGGTGGTCGGCGCTCATCTCGCCTACACCGACACCCCGATGATCGCGCACCTCGACGTCCCCAAGTCCGACCCCGCCGTCGTCGTCTCCCGCATCCTCGACGCTCTCGAGGACGGCGTGGACGAGGCGCTCGCCGACGAGGTGACGAGCGGGTTCAGGGCAGTGCTCTCGACCGCCACCACCGGCCGGGTCCCGACCCGCGCCTGACGAGCCGTCCCGCTCTGTCGATTCACCCCGAAACGACGGTTGGTGTACCGGTATTTCGATGCACCAACCGTCATGACGGGCACCTCTGTGTCAGGCGTCGACCTGCTCGTAGTGTTCGACGGTCGGGAACGGGTCGTAGAAGTGGTGCAGCAGCCGACGCCACTGCTGGTAGTCCGCCGATCCGCGGAATCCCTCGGTGTGGTCCTCGAGGGTGTCCCATTCGACGAGCAGCAGGTAGGCGTCGGGCCGTTCGATGCAGCGGGACAGGCTCAGCCGGCGGAACCCGGGCATCCGGGCGATGATCTGCCGGGCCTGAGCGAAGGCTGCTTCGAACTCGGTGGACATGCCCGGTTTCACCTGCAGCGGTGCGTGTTCGAGGATCACCTGCGCAGCGTAGTGCTCCCGACCGCGCCGGGCGTGTGCAACGACCGTCGGCCCGCTCCGGGCCCTACGCTCGAGGCCGTGTACAGCGACGACACCCCCGCCTTCGACCGCCTCCTCGCCGGCCTGCGCGCCCGCCGCGACCTCGCGGCCCACCGCGCCACCGACGCCGGTCTCGGGGAGCTTGCCGAGTTCGGCACCGTCGAGATCACCGTCGCCGAGCTCGACCAGCTCCTCGCCAAGATCGACGACCTCGACACCCAACTCATGACCCACGAATTCGTCGCCGGCCAACACCTCAAACAGACCCGAGTCACGGCCGCCATGATCGAGGACCTCGAGCAGGCCGTCGCCGGCCAGGACGGCCCCCTCGCCGACGCCATCATCGGCATCCTCGAGGCCCGTACGCGCCGTAAGGGCCGTTGACCTGCCGCCACGGACGTTGTCGCCTCGTCGCCGCTAAGCTCGGCGACCGTGGCTGGTACGTGGAAGAAACTGGGCAAGCAACTGGGCAAGCTGGCGGTCGAGCAGGGTCCTCGGCTGCTCGAGCAACTGCAGCGATCCGGTGCCTTGGACAAGGCCCGCATCGTGGCCGAGGGCAGAGCACGCACCGCCCTCGGCGGCTCGACGCAGACCCGTCGGCCCGCCCCCACACCCGGCCGGCCGGTGACCTCGCGCAGCGCACCCACCGCGCACCGGGCGCGGCGCATCGACTATGCGCCCGACCTCGACGGTCGCGCCGATCCCGGTGAGATCGTGTGGACGTGGGTCGCCTACGAGGAGGACGCGAGCCAGGGCAAGGACCGGCCCGTTCTCGTCGTCGGCCGCAACGGCTCGACGCTCCTCGGCCTGATGCTCTCGTCGAACAGCGACCGCGACGGGCACCGCGACTGGCTCGCGCTGGGACCGGGCGCCTGGGACGCCGAGAACCGGCCGAGCTGGGTTCGGCTCGACCGGGTTCTCGATGTCCCCGAGGAAGGCATCCGGCGCGAAGGCGCGATCCTGGACCGCAAGCGGTTCGACGCGGTCGCCACCCGCCTGCGCTCCGACTTCGGCTGGCAGTGAAGCCGGAGCGCAGCGAGACAGCGGTCGCGCGTTACGCGCGCAGGCCGCGGGTGTTGCCGAACAGCAGCCGGTAGACCAGCGCGCCCAGCGCACCGCCGATCAGCGGGAACACGATGAACACCCACAACTGGCCGAGCGCACCGACCTGGTAGGGCGCGACCGCGAGGCTGCGCGCCGGGTTGACCGAGGTGTTGTCGATCGGGATCGCGATCAGGTGGATCACCGCGAGGGTGAAACCGATCGCGACACCGGCCATGAGCACGTCCGACACCTGATCGGTGGCCGAGAGCACCACGAACACCAGCAGCGCGGTGAGCAGCACCTCGATCAGGATCGTGGCGCCGAGGCCGTAACCCTCCTCCAGCACCCCACCGAGCGGGCCGGTGATCGCCGACGGACTGTGCGCACCCCAGCCGTTGGCACCGAGACCGTCCACGGTCCGGTCGTAGGACGGAAGCGACTGCGCGATCGTGTAGATCACCACACCGGCGAGCAGACCGCCGATGAACTGCGCGACCCAGTAGCCGACGGCACGCGCCGCGGTGATGTGGCCGACGATCAACTGGCCGACGGTGACTGCGGGATTGACGTGGCAGCCCGAGATCGGGCCGATCGTGTAGACGAGGAACAGCAGCGTGAGGCCGAATGCCAGCGCGACACCGAGATTGCCGACCTTCGCCCCGGCGAACACCGCCGTGCCGACGGCGGAGAACACCAGCACGAACGTGCCGATCCCTTCCGCCACGAACTTCTTGACATCCGAGAACGGTTCCGTCTCGACGTATTCCTGGGCTGTCTCGTGTTGGGACGTCATGGGACCACCTAGAGGTTCGCGGCCCCGTGGGGCCGATCCGAGTCGGTTCGACTTCCCCCTGCGTCCGGCACATTACGCAAGCCGGGTGACCTCGACAACAACCTCGTGCGCCGTGGCGCCACCGCCGGTGTAGATGCCCTTGAGCGGCGGCACGTCCGCGTAATCCCGTCCTACCCCGACCGAAACATGCTGTTCACCGATGAACGACAGGTTGGTCGGGTCGTAACCCCACCACGCCCCGGTCCACGCCTCGATCCACGCGTGGGACTCTCCTGCGGCGGTCACCCCGATCTCGGCGTCGACCTGCGGATGCAGGTATCCCGACACGTACCGCGCGGGAATGTCCATGGCGCGCAGCAACAACAGCGTCAGGTGCGCATAGTCCTGGCACACGCCGCTGCGGTCCGCGTACGCCTCGACGGCCGAGGTGTGTACCCCGGTCGAGCCCGGCACGTAGTTCATCTCCTCGTGCACCCACCGCGCGGCGGCGAACACCGCCGAGACCGGGTCGAGTCCGCGGGCCAGGCCGCGCGCGACCTTGGCGAGGTTCTTGTCCGCGGGCACGAACACCGTCGGCACCAGCAGTTCGTCGAACCGGTCGCGGATCGGTTCCGAACGCAGTTCGTCCCAATCGACCACGGTGTCGGGCGGTCCCGACACCGTGGTTTCGACGACGGACAGGCCGGTGACGTCGAGCGAGGTGTGCGGGGCGTGCAGGTCGAAGGCGGTGACCCCGCTGCCCCAGTAGTCGGTGTAGCGGTAGGCCCGTGTCGCCGGCGTGGTGTCGACGCGGGACAAGATCACCGTCTGCCGGCCGTCCGACCGCGGCGTGAGACGAGCCTCGTTGTAGGACGAGGTCACCGGCCCGTCGTAGCCGTATCCCGTGGTGTGCACCACGCGCATCCGCCAGCTCACAGTTCTCCTTCCACCGGCACGCGGTCGAGTTCCACGGCCCTCGCATCGATCCACGCCACCCACGGGGCGGAGTGGAAGAACTGACGCGCAATCGCGTCACCGACCTGCCGGCACATGTCCTGCAGCATCAGCAGACGCTCGGCGAGTTCCTCCACGAGCACCCCCGGCTCGAGGAATTCGAGTTCGCTGCGGGCCCGCCCGAGCAGGCGCTGCGCCGCGTTCCCGGCTCCGAGCCGGTTGTCGGAGGAGTCGAGTTCGGCCAGGCAGCGTTCGGCCTCCTGGATCGCGCTGAACACCGAGCGCGGGAACAGCCGGTCGAGCAGCATGAACTCGACGATGCGGCCCGCGTCGAGCGCCCCCCGATAGGTGCGCAGGTAGGTGTCGTGCCCGCCCGCCGAACGCAGCACCGTCGCCCAGGTCGGGGAGGTCGGACGGTCGCCGGCCCGCGACAGCAGCAGGCGCACGGTCATGTCGACGCGTTCGATGGACCGGCCCAGCAGCAGGAATCGGTAGCCGTCGTCGCGGCACAGGGTGCTGTCGGCCAGGCCCGCGAACATCGCGGCACGTTCTTCGATGTAGCGGAAGAACTCGTGCGGGCCGAGGCGTTTCGACGCGCGTTCACGTTCGGCGAGACCGTTGTAGGTGGTGTTGAGACACTGCCACATCTCCGTGGACGTGACCTCACGGGCGCCGCGGGCGTTTTCCCGGGCGGCGGCGATCGTCGACGCGATCGACGTGCCGCCGTCGCGCCCGAACGCCACGAGGTCGACGACGGACTGCACGTCCAGGGCACCGGCAGGCTCGTCGAACCCGAGAACACGCAGCAACCGGCGGCACGTCTTGTCGGGATCGACCGTCGAGTCCTCGAGAAGCTGGTGGACCGCGACGTCCATGATCCGGGCCGTGTCGTCGGCCCGCTCGACGTAGCGGCCGATCCAGAACAGCGATTCCGCGTTGCGCGCCAGCATCACTGCCCCCTCCCGTTCTGCTGTTGCTGCTGTTGTTGTTGCTGCTGGGTGTCGCTCAGTTCCGGCCCGCGATCGACGGATCCGACCTGCAACGGTTCCGCGACGACCCGGTCGCCGCCGAGTTCGCTCTCCTCGCCCGAGCTGCGGGGCGCGAGCACCCACGTGTCCTTGCTGCCGCCGCCCTGGCTGGAGTTGACCACCAGCGACCCTTCGGGCAAGGCGACCCGGGTCAGGCCGCCCGGCAGAACCCACACGTCCTCACCGTCGTTGACCGCGAAGGGCCGCAGATCCACGTGCCGCGGCGCGAGCGCCTCGCCTGCCCGGGTGGGGACGGTCGACAGCTGCACGACGGGCTGCGCGATCCAGCTGCGCGGGTCGGCCCGGATCTTGCGGGCCATGGTCTTCAGTTCCGCGGCGGAGGCATCGGGGCCGAACACGATGCCGTATCCGCCGGAGCCCTCGACCGGTTTGATCACCAGTTCGTCGATGCGGTCGAGGACCTCCTCACGTTCCTCGTCCAGCCAGCACCGCAGGGTGTCGACGTTCGGGAGCAGCGGTTTCTCGCCGAGGTAGTAGTCGATGATGTCCGGCACATAGGTGTAGACCAGCTTGTCGTCGCCGACGCCGTTGCCGACAGCGCTCGAGATGACGACGTTGCCCGCGCGGGCGGCATTGAGGATGCCGGCGACACCGAGCACCGAGTCGGGCCGGAACTGCATCGGGTCGAGGAAGTCGTCGTCGATGCGGCGGTAGACGACGTCGACCTGCTGCTCACCTTCGGTGGTGCGCATGTAAACGATGTTGTCGCGGCAGAACAGGTCGCGGCCTTCGACGAGTTCGACGCCCATCTGCCGGGCGAGGAGGGAGTGTTCGAAGTAGGCGGAGTTCGCGACACCGGGGGTGAGCACCACGACGGTGGGGTCGGCGGCGTTGGGGGCCGCGGCGGCACGCAGTGCGCGCAGCAGGCGCAGTGCGTACTCGCCGACGGGCCGGACCCTGTGTTCGAGAAACAGGTCGGGAGCGACCCGGGCCATCGCGCGACGGTTCTCCATGACGTAGGACACGCCCGACGGGGACCGCAGGTTGTCCTCGAGGACCCGGAAGGTTCCGGTCTCGTCGCGGATGAGGTCGATCCCGGCGACGTGGATGCGCACCCCGTTCGGCGGCACGATGCCGGCCGCTTCGCGGTGGAAGTGCTCACACGAGGTCACCAGCCGTTTGGGCACGATGCGGTCGCGGAGGATGTGCTGCTCGCCGTACACGTCGTGGAGGAACATCTCGAGCGCCCGCACCCGCTGGGTGACGCCTCGCTCGATCTTGGTCCATTCGGCGGCGGCGATCACCCGCGGCACGAGGTCGAGCGGGAACGGTCGTTCCTGCCCGGACAGGGAGAAGGTCACGCCTTGGTCGGTGAACGCCCGGCCGAGCGCCTCGGTGCGGGCGGTGAGGTCCTCCGGTCCCTTCGCTTCGAGGATCTTCGCGAGGCGCCGGTACGGGGCTCGCACGCGGCCGTCCGCGTCGAACATCTCGTCGTACGCCGCTCCGGCGGCGGCCGCGTCCGGGTAGCCGTCGAAGACGTCGGTGGTCGTCGATCGACGTCGTTTCCCGGTTCTGGCAGCGTCGAGGGTGGAGTTGCGGCGGCTCATGTCCGAAATGTTCGTACACGTCCGGCCCGGGTGCGGAATCGGAAACAAACTTGTCACGCCTGCGAAACATTTGGAACGGGAACGAAATATTCGGGCCTCGAACGCGACCGCTTTTTGGCATTGCGGCGGCCCGCTGGTATCGTCGTACGTCGGTGCGCATTGGTGCACCCAGAGCTTTCCGACCAGCTACCCAGCAAAACGACAGGATTTTACGCGTGGCCAACATCAAGTCCCAGGTGAAGCGGATCCGCACCAACGAGCGCAACCGACTCCGCAACCAGTCGGTCAAGTCCTCGCTGCGCACGGCGATCCGTTCGTTCCGCGAGGCCGCGGCCGCCGGCGACAAGGACAAGGCCGTCGAACTCCTCGTCTCCACCAGCCGCAAGCTCGACAAGGCCGCCAGCAAGGGTGTCATCCACCCGAACCAGGCCGCCAACAAGAAGTCGGCTCTGGCGAAGGTTGCCAACCAGCTCTGAGGTAGAACGCAAGCTCTGGCTCCGACAAGACCGCCCTCCTCGTGAGGGCGGTCTTTCGTCGTCCGGACCCCGGACCCCGGACCGGGAGCGGTGATCAGCGGCCGGCCAGGGCGGCGATCCGCCGGACCGCTCGCTCGACCGCGTAGTCGGCGTCGGCGGCGATGCCCTTGACCTCACCGTTGAGGGCCGCCACGATCGCCAGTCCGGACGCGACCGAGTCCGGATTCCACGCGCGGGCCTGCGCCTGCGCCTTCTTCACCTTCCACGGCGGCATACCCAGATCCGACGCCATCTTGAACGGATCACCGCGCCCGGCGGACCCGACCCGCGCGATGGTGTGCACCGCGTCGGCCAGCGCGTCGGCCAGCAGCACGTGCGCGACACCGCGGTGCATCGCCCAGCGCAACGCCTCGAGCGCGCCGGCCGTGTCCCCCGCGACGGCCTTCTCGGCCACCTCGAACCCGGTGACCTCCGCCTTGCCGGAGTAGTACCGATTCACCGCGGTCACATCGACCTTCCCGCCGGTGTCCGCGCACAACTGGCTGCACGCGGCGGCGAGCTCCCGCAGATCCGAGCCCACCGCGTCGATCACCATCTGCACGACGTCGGGCGCCACGCGCACCCCGGCGGCCCGGAACTCGGCGCGCACGAAGTCGACACGTTCGCTCGCCTTGGTGACCTTCGCGCATTCGTGGACCTCGGCGCCGCACTTCTGCAGCGACCCCACCATCGCCTTGGCCCGGCCGCCGCCGCTGTGCAGGATCACCAGCGTGACGCCCTCGGGTGGCGCGGCCGCCGCGTCGAGGATCAACGCGACCGCGTCCTTGCCGGCCTCGGCGGCGGCTTCGAGCACCACCACGCGGTCCTCGGCGAACAGCGACGGACTCAGCAGTTCCGCGAGTTCGGCGGCACCGGCATCGCCCGCACGCAGCCGGGACACCGGCAACTGGGCGCCCGCGCCGCTGGTTTCGCGTACTCCGGCGACGATCCCGGCGACCGCGCGTTCGACGAGCAGTTCTTCGTCGCCCAGGACCAGGTGCAGTTGCGTCGCGCTCACGGACCGATCGTGCCACGGTGGTCGGACACGACGGCAAGGGCCCCGGACCCGGCCCGTACCACCGCGATGTCCCCCAGCGCGCCGGTGGTCAGTACGCGTGTGCCCAGTTCCTGCAGACTCGACAGAATCTCCGGGTGCGGGTGCCCGAACGGGTTGTCGCGTCCGGCCCCGACCAACGCGACGCGGGGACGCACCTCCGCAAGGAACCGCGACGACGACGTCCGCGAACCGTGATGCGGAACCTTGAGCACGTCGGCCCGCACCTCGGCGCCCGAGCGGAGGAGTGCCTCCTGCGCACCCGCTTCGGCATCGCCGGTCAGCAGCACCGACCCGATCGGGGTGTCGGCCCGCGCGACCAGCGACCGGTCGTTCTCCTCACCACCGCCCGGGCCGTCGCCGAGCACCCGGAGGGTGATCGTCCCGATCGTGAACACCTCCCCCCGATGGATTTCCCGGGTCTGCACCGAGAACCGCCGCGCGGTCGCGACCAGGTCGGCACCGCCGGGGCGCGAGGTCGCGCCCGGACCCGTGACGACGACCGCCACCGACCGATCCGCGAGCACACCGTCGAGACCGCCGACGTGATCGGCATGCAGATGGGTGATCATCAGCATCGGGATGCGAGTCACCCGCAGCCGGCGCAGGCACCTGTCCACGGCCGTCGCGTCCGGTCCGGTGTCCACGACGATCGCGCCGCCGTCGCCGGTGGACAGCACGAAACTGTCACCCTGTCCCACATCGCACGCGACGAGCACCCACCCCGTCCCGGGCCAGCCCGGCCGGCCGATCCACACCGGCACACACACGGCCGCCGCGGCCAGTGCCGCGACCGCGACGATCCTCCTCAGCCGGCGGTGCCGTGCCACCACCCAACCGCACACGATGGCCGCAACGACGGTCACGGCACCGGCCGCACCCGCCGGCACCGTCAGTTCGGCGGTGGGCAACGCGGCCGCGCGGTCGGCCACTTCGAGCAGCCACCACAACATCGGGGCGGCGCCGCGCGCGAGCAGTTCCGCCCCCGGCGACCACACCGCGCCGCACAGGACGACCAGGGACCCGAGCACGGTGAGCGGCGGAAGCACCGGCGCCACCAGCACATTCGCGACGACCGCCACCACGCTCACCGAGCCGGACAGGGCCGCGACGATCGGGGCGGTGACGACGAACGCCGCCGCGGACACCGCACACACCTCTGCGAGGGCCCGCGGGATGCCGCGGGCCCGCATGCGCGTCACCCATCCCGGCGCCACCGCGATCAGTCCGGCCGTCGCGACGACCGACAGCGCGAAACCGGCGTCGGCTGCGAGCTCCGGTGCGACGATCAGCAACATCCCGATGGACGCGGCGAGCGCCGGCATCGCCTGCCTGCGTCGTCCCACCACCAGTGCGAGCAGCGCGACCGATCCCATCGCGGCGGCGCGCAGCACACTCGGTGACGGCCGTACCACGACGACGAACGCGACGAGTGCCAGGGCGGCGAGGACGGTACCCGTGCGCGGTCCGATTCCGAGTGCCCGCACGAGCAGCAGCACCGCGCCGAGCACGATGCTCACGTTCGCCCCGGACACCGCGGTCAGATGGGTCAGACCCGCGACCCGGAACTCCTCGCGCACGTCGTCCGGCAGGTTCGAGGTGTCCCCGACGATCAGTCCCGGCAGCAGCCCGGCGGCATCGGGTGACAGCACGGCCTGCGCCGCGGACGCGAGCCCTTCCCGGACGGTCGCGGCCCACCGCTGATGCAGCGGCGGCGGCGCGACCGCGCGCGGTGGTCCCTGGGCCCGCAGCAGCGCGGCCACGAGTCCCGGCCCGTCCGCGACGGCGAGCGTGCCGCGCACCGTGATGCGTTGTCCCGGAACCAGTTCCGACCAGGTTTCGGCCGCCGCGAACAGCACGACCGAGCCGCCCGCCTCGACGCGCTCGCGTCCGATCTGTGCGGACCGCAACGACGCCGGGATACGCACCTGCGGCTCCCCGCCGAAAGCGTTCTGCCGCATCGATTTCGGATCGTCGTCGACCACCACCTCGGCGGTGATGCTCGCTCCGCGCGGCGCCGCGGTCGCGAGCGGATGCGTCTCGGCGGCTGCGGCACGCACCCCGACGGCGACGCCGTAGCCGGCGCCGATCAGCAACGCTGCCAGGAGCGGTCCCGCGACCACGCGGACCCGTCTCGATCCGCGTGCGCGGGCGAACGCGGCGACCCCGGCGAGCAGCACGGCGATCACGGTGCCGGCCAGGGCCGCCCGGCTACCCGCGTACAGACCGAGCAGCGTGACGGCCCATGCCGCGGCCGCGCACGGAACGAGCCGGGCATCGAGCCGCGTAGCGGTCCGGTCGCTGTTCACACCGTGACCAGCGTGCGCAGTCGCGCGAGCCGGGACGGGCCGATGCCGTCGACCTCGCCGAGTTGCTCGACATCCGTGAACGGCCCGTTCTCGTCGCGCCAGGCGATGATGGCCGCGGCGGTCACCGGACCCACCCCGGGCAACGCGTCGAGCAGCGCTTCGTCGGCGGTGTTCAGATTCACCGGTCCCGCCGCACCTCCCGATGCCGTGCCTCCCGATGCCGCGCCTCCCGGTGCCGAGGCCCGTGATCCCGCACCGGTTCCGACGCTCGACACGCTGCTCGCGGGAGGCGGCGGATCCGGCGGCGCGGCACCGACGACGATCTGGTCGCCGTCGGCGACGCGCTGCGCCAGATTGATGCCCGTAAGATCGGCGCCCGGCAACGCTCCCCCGGCGGCAGTCAGCGCATCCGCGACCCGCGTACCGGGCGCCAACGTCACGAGCCCCGGTGCGGCGACCAACCCGACGACGCTGACGACGAGTTCTTCGGGCTCGGCCGTGTCCGGCGCCGCTGCCGCGCCGCTCGGCGCGGAAACGAGCGGCTCGGACGCGGTCGACACCGAAGGAAGCGGTGGAACCGCTTGCGGCACAGGCTGATCACGCCACACAACGACGAACGCGACGAGTGCCGCGACGATGCCGACCACGCCGAGCGCCGCGGTCCCGCCGTTGCCCGTCTGCCAGCGTGCCGCGCGCAATCGGTCGATCAGCCGCAGCGGTTCCGACTCGCCGACCGGTGACTCTTCCCCATCGTCACCGGCAGCCCTGTAATCACCGTCGGCCCCGTAGTCACCGGCGGCACGGGCGATCGCGTCCAGCCGGGACCGGACCCGTTCCCCCTCGTCGCCGCTCCCCATGCCGCGACGGTAACCATCCGGGGATCGACGCGAGACCCGCCGACGCAGGATCCGGCGAATCTGTGGATGAATCCGGCGCCTGTGGACAACCCCGCGCTCACTGGAAGAACACAGCCGCCCGGTCCGCGAGATCCAGCACCGGCTGCGGCGCGATCCCGAGCACGATGGTCACCAACGCGGACACCGCCACGACCGTCGCGGTCACCGCACCCGGCGCGACGACCGTCACCGCGTCGTCGCCGGGTTCGGTGAAGAACATCAGCACGATGACCCGCACATAGAAGTAGGCGGCGATCGCACTGCACACGACACCGACGACGACGAGCGGCGCGGCCCCGCCCTCGATCGCGGCACCGAACACCGCGAACTTGCTGACGAAACCACTGGTCAGCGGGATCCCGGCGAACGCGAGCAGGAACAGCGCGAATGCCGCTGCGGCGACCGGGGATCGACGGCCCAGCCCCGACCACGCGGACAGATCTCCGGCTTCCCCGGTGCGGTCGCGGACGAGCCCGACGATCGCGAACGCCCCGACGGTGCTGATCCCGTAGGCGAGCAGGTAGAACATCGTCGACGCGACGCCCGCGTGGTTGGCCGCGACCAGGCCGGTGAGAACGAAACCGACGTGAGCGACGGACGAGTACGCGAGCATTCTCTTGACATCGCGCTGGGTCACCGCGATCACCGACGCGGCCACCATCGTCAGGACGGCGACGGCCCCGAGCACCGGCTGCCAGTTCGCGCTCAGCTCGGGCACCGCGACGTAGAACACCCGCAGCAGCGCCCCGAAGGCCGCGATCTTCGTCGCCGACGCCATGAACGCGGTGACCGAGGTGGGGGCGCCCTGATAGACGTCGGGGATCCACGACTGGAACGGCACCGCACCGACTTTGAACAGCAACCCGACCGCCAGCAGCGCCACGCCGATCAGGGCGAGGGTGTCGTCGCCGGACCCGCCGGCGACGGCCGCCGCGATCCCGGACAACCGCACCGTGCCCGCGTACCCGTACAACATGGCCATGCCGTAGAGGAAGAACGCCGACGAGAAGGCGCCGAGGAGAAAGTATTTCAGCGCCGCTTCCTGCGAGAGCAGGCGCCGGTGCCGCGCGAGGCCGCACAGCAGATACAGCGGCAGCGACAGCACCTCGAGGGCCACGAACATGCTGAGCAGGTCGTCGGATGCGGGAAACAGCAGCATCCCGCCGACCGCGAACATCGCGAGCGGGAACACCTCGGACGTGGTGATTCCTTGGCCTGCCGCCGTGCGCTCGGCGGCGCTTCCCGGCGGCACGGCGGGTTGCGGCGCGAAGTCGTCGACGGCGAACCGGGCCCCGGCCGTGACCGTCTCGGCCCCGACCGCCTCCGCCACTGCCACACGGCGTTGCGCGATCAATCCGACCGCAAGGATCGAGGCCAGCAGGATCGCGCCCTGCAGGAACAGGGCCGGGCCGTCGATCACGACCGCGCCGAGCACCGCCGAACTGCTGGTTCCGGCGAGCGAGACGACCGCGACGAAGGCCGCGACGAGACCGGCGATCGCGAGCACGAACTGCGTCGTGTGCCGGACCCGGCGGGGCACGAATGCCTCGACGAGCACTCCCACGACCGCGACACCGAGCACGATGAGCATCGGCGAGAGCAGACCGTATTCGATCGACGGAGCGCTGATCTCGTTCACTCGGATTCACCTCCCTGCTCGGGCGTATCGGTTTCCGGATCGGCGCCCACCACCGCCCCGGTCAGCACCGGGCCGGGCACGGTGGGCGCCGGGTCGGTCTGCCCGATCGTGGTCATCGTGTGGTTCACGGCCGGGTCGATCACATCGAGCGCGGGTTTCGGGAACAGGCCGAGCACGATGAGCAGCGCGACGAGCGGTGCGACGACGACCAGTTCGCGTGGCACCAGGTCGCGGACCTCCTCGTTGCCGGAGGCGAGCGGACCGGTCATCATCCGCTGGTACAGCCACAGCACGTAGATCGCGGAGAGCACGAGCGCGCCGGTGGCGAACACCGCGGCGACGCCGTAGCGCGGGAATGTGCCGATCAGGACCAGGAATTCGCTGATGAACGGGGCGAGCCCGGGCAGCGACAGCGTCGCCAGACCGGCGACGAGGAACGTGCCGGCCGCGATCGGGGCGACATTGCGGACCCCTCCGAACGAGGCGATCAGGCGAGAACCCCTGCGGGAGACGAGGAATCCCGCGATGAGGAACAACGCCGCGGTCGAGAGCCCGTGGTTGACCATGTACAGCGTCGATCCGGTCTGGGATTGGCTGGTCATCGCGAAGATGCCCAGCACGATGAACCCGAAGTGCGAGATCGACGTGTAGGCGATCAGCCGCATCACGTCGGTCTGCCCGATGGCGGCGATCGCGCCGTACAGGATGCCGATCACCGACAGGGTGACGATCAGCGGCGCGAACGTCGCCGACGCCTCGGGAAACAGCTGCAGGCAGTACCGGATCATCGCGAACGTGCCGACCTTGTCGACGATCGCCATCATCAGCACGGCGTTCGTCGGTGTCGCTTCGACGGCGGCGCCGGGCAGCCAGCTGTGGAACGGCCACAGCGGCGCCTTGACCGCGAACGCGAACATGAATCCGAGGAACAGCGCGTTCAGCAGCCCCGGGGAGGCACCGAGTTCGCCGGCCGTCGCCAGCGCGACAACCTCCCGGAAGTCGAACGTCCCCACTTCCTGGTCGACGGTCAGGATGTACAGACCGATGACCGCGGCGAGCATCATGAGGCCGCCGAACAGGTTGTAGAGCAGGAACTTCACCGCCGCGGCGGAGCGGGCGGCCCGGTCCTGCGCCCGGCCGAACCCGCCGATGAGGAAGTACATCGGGATGAGCATCGCCTCGAAGAACACGTAGAACAGCAGGATGTCGAGTGCGGTGAAGGCCAGCAGCACCATCGCCTCGACCACCAGGATCAGCGCGACGTACGCGTGCGGCCGCTTGCCCCCGATGCCGTTCCGCACCACGGCGTCCCGGGTGTCGTTCCATCCGGCCAGCAGCAGCAACGGCACCAGCACCGCGGTGAGCAGGACCAGCACCAGCGCGATGCCGTCGACCCCGAGCGTGTATCCGGCACCGAAAGACGGGATCCACCGGTGCGATTCCACGAACTGGTACTGCGCTCCCCCGGGTTCGAACCGCACCGCCACGACGATCGCGAGCACCGCGACCACCAGCGACACGACGAGGGCACCGGCCTTGGCAAGGTCGGGCCGGCGCGCCGGCACCGTCCACACGAGCAGCGCGCCGATCGCCGGCACCAGCCACAACGCGCTCAGCCACGGGAACTGGTTCATCGCATCCTCACCAGAGCACCATCGTGGCGACCACGAGGGCCGCGCCTACCAGCATGGACAGGGCATAGGACCGGGAGAATCCGGTCTGCAGCGTGCGCAGCCGCGCCGACGCGGCCCCGATCAGCACGGCGACCCCACCGACGGCACCGTCGACGGCACGGTCGTCGACCTCGACGAGGGCGCGGGTCGCGTGCTGTCCGGGTCGCATGAACACCGCTTCGTTGACCGCGTCCCCGTACAGGTCGCGGCGCGCGGCACGGGTCAGGGCGGACACCTCGTCCGGTGCATCGACCGGGATCTCGCGGATCGCATACTGCCGGTAGGCGATCGCGACACCGACGAGCACCACCGCGAGGGTCACGACGGTGAGCACCCACACCGGGACCGGCAGTTCACCGTGCTCTTCCCCCACGACCGGTTCGAGCCAGTTCACCAGCGCCCCACCGTAGGCCAGCAGCGCGCCCCCGGCGACCGAGCCGATCGCCAGCACCACCATCGGCACGGTCATCACCCCGGGTGATTCGTGCGGATGCGCGTCCTCCGCCCACCGCCGCCGCCCGAAGAACGTCATGAGCATCACGCGGGTCATGTAGAACGCGGTGATGCCGGCGCCGAGCAGCGCGGCCGCGCCGAGGACGAATCCTTCGGCGCCGCCGGATCCGAACGCCGCCTCGATGATCAGATCCTTGGAGAAGAAGCCCGCGAACGGCGGGATCCCGATGATCGCCAGATACGCGAGACCGAACGTGACGTAGGTGATCGGCATGACCGTGCGCAGGCCGCCGAAGCGGCGCATGTCGGTCTCGTCGTTCATGCCGTGCATCACCGAACCGGCGCCGAGGAACAACCCGGCCTTGAAGAAACCGTGCGTGAGCAGGTGCATGATCGCGAACGCGTAACCGGCCGGACCGAGGCCCGCGGCGAGCACCATGTAGCCGATCTGGCTCATCGTCGACGCCGCCAGCGCCTTCTTGATGTCGTCCTTCGCGCAGCCGATGATCGCGCCGAACAGCAGGGTCACGGCCCCGACGATCACCACGCCCAGTTGCGCGCCCGGCGCGACGTCGAAGATCGGGCCGGACCGCACGATGAGGTAGACACCGGCGGTGACCATCGTCGCCGCGTGGATCAGTGCGGACACCGGGGTCGGGCCTTCCATCGCGTCCCCGAGCCACGCCTGCAACGGCACCTGCGCGGACTTGCCGCATGCCGCCAGGAGCAAGGTCAGGCCGATCGCGGTCGAGACCGTTTCGCTCGCACCCGGAACCGCGGCGAAGACGTCGGCGAACCCGATCGAGCCGAACGAGGAGAACATGATCATCATGGCGACGGCCAGGCCCGTGTCACCGACCCGGTTGACGACGAACGCCTTCTTCGCCGCGGTCGCCGCGGTCGGCTTGTACTGCCAGAACCCGATGAGCAGATACGACGCGAGACCGACACCCTCCCATCCGAGGTACAGGCCGAGATAGTTGTCGGCAAGCACCAGCACCAGCATCGCCGCGAGGAACAGGTTGAGGTACGCGAAGAACAACCGCCGTCCGGGTGCCCGTCCCGCGGTGTTGCCCGACGGGTCCGGGCCGTGCGCCATGTACCCGACCGAATAGATGTGGATCAACGACCCGACACCGGTGATGAGCAGCACGAAGCACATCGACAACTGGTCCAGTTGCAGGCCGAAGTCGATCTGCAGCTCGCCGACGGGTACCCACGAGAACAGGTCCTGCTGCACGGCCCGGTCGTCGGCGGCGCGCCCGAGCATCTGCACGAACAGCACCACTGCCAGCCCGAACGAGACCAGCGCGGTCGCGCATCCGACCAGATGTCCCCACGTGTCGCTGCGCCGGCCGGTCAGCAGCAGTACCGCGGCGCCGGCGAGCGGCAACGCCGGCAGAAGCCACACGGCCGAGGTTCCGCCCATCCCGGTCTCCTCCCAGTGCTCTCGGAAAACTCAGTTCTCTCGGCAGGCTCAGTGCTTGAGCAGGTTGTTGTCGTCGACCGACACCGAACGGCGGGTGCGGAAGATCGTCATGATGATCGCGAGGCCGACCACCACCTCGGCGGCGGCGACGACCATCGTGAAGAACGCGAACACCTGCCCGTCGAGATTTCCGTGCATCCGCGCGAACGTCACGAACGACAGGTTCACGGCGTTGAGCATGAGCTCGACGCACATGAACACGATCAGGGCGTTGCGCCGCACGAGAACACCCGCGGCGCCGATGGTGAACAGCAATGCGGAAAGGTACAGGTAGTTCGCCGGATTCATCGGGTCTCCTCCTCGTCCGGCCTCTCGACGATCGCGCCCCGGGCCTCGAGTACCCGGCTCACCGACAGTGGCGAATAGCTGCCGTCCGGCAGTCGGGCCGGAACGTCGACGGCGTTGCGCCGCGCGTACACCCCGGGACTCGGCAGCGGCGTCACCCGCACCTCCGACTCCCCCGCTGCACCCCACTCCCGGAACCGCCTGCGGGCCAGTTCCTTCTGACCGAGACGCTCACCGGTCCGTTCGCGATGCGTGAGCACCATCGCACCGATGGTCGCGGTGACGAGCAGCGCTCCGGTGAGTTCGAACGCCCACACGTACCGCACGAACAGCAGTTCCGCGAGACCCGCGACGTGCCCGTCACCGGCGTCCACCAGACCCGCGAACGGCGGCAGCTCGGAGTCGGCGAGGAACCCGATGATCAGCACCCCGAACCCGATTCCCGCCACGACCGCCGCGATGCGGTGCCCGCGAAGGGTTTCGGTGAACGATTCGGACGCGTCGACGCCGACGAGCATCACCACGAACAGGAACAGCATCATGACGGCGCCGGTGTACACGACGATCTGGACGACACCGAGGAACTGGGCGTCCTGGGCGATGTAGAAGGCGGCCAGCACGATCATGGTCAGCGCCAGGAAGATCGCCGAGTACACAGCCTTGCTCGAGACGACCACCCCGATCGCACCGATCACCGCGACGACGGCGAGAATCCAGAACTGCACCGCTTCACCGGTGGACGTGCGCTCGACGACGTCCTGGGCCAGGACCGTGAGGGTGTTCATTGTTCCGACCCCTCTTTCGGCGCAGCACCCGGCACGAGGCCCCGGTAGTAGTCCTCCTCGGTGGCGCCCGGATACATCGCGTGCGGCGGCGCTTCCATCCCGGGTTGCAGCGGCGCCAGCAGCCGCGACCGGTCGTAGATGAGATCGGCCCGGTTGTCGTCGGCCATCTCGTATTCGGCGGTCATCGTCAGCGCGCGCGTCGGGCACGCCTCGACGCACAGTCCACAGCCGATGCAGCGCAGATAGTTGATCTGGTAGACCCGGCCGTACCGCTCTCCCGGCGAATACCGTTCGGCCTCGGTGTTGTCCGCCGCTTCCACGTAGATCGCGTCGGCCGGGCACGCCCACGCGCACAGTTCGCAGCCGATGCACTTCTCGAGGCCGTCTGGATGCCGGTTCAGCTGGTGGCGGCCGTGATACCCGGGCGCCGGCGGCCGTTTCTGCTCGGGATACTGCTCGGTGATCGGCTTCTTGAACATCGCCGCGAAGGTGGTGCCGAAACCGGCGATGGGATCGAGGAATTCGGGCATCGTCATCCCTCCGCGGGGGTGCGCTGCGCGGGCACGGGACCCGGCATCGGTGGGACCGGGAAGCCCCCGGCCCCAGGGTCGAACGGTTCGGCCGCCTCCGGTGCGGCCCGGGCGGGTTCGCCGCCCCCGGACGTGCGCCGCAACCGGGTGAACACCAGGAACGCCAGGACGCACACCACCCCGACGGCGGCGAGTGTGCCCTGCCCGGCCACGTATCCCTCGTTGCCGAGCGCCCGGATCACGGCGACGACCACGACCCACAGCAGCGACGCCGGAATGAGGACCTTCCAGCCGAGATTCATGAACTGGTCGTAGCGGAGCCGGGGCAGGGTGGCGCGCAGCCACACGAACAGGAACAGGAATGCCCACACCTTGGCGACGAACCACAGCACCGGCCACCAGCCGGAGTTGGCACCGTCCCATATGTTCAGCGGCCACGGAGCGCGCCAGCCGCCGAGGAACAGCGTGGTGGCCAGCGCGGACACGGTCGTCATGTTCACGTATTCGGCGAGCATGAACATCGCGAAGCGCAGCGACGAGTACTCGGTGTGGAATCCGCCGACGAGTTCGCCCTCGGCTTCGGGCAGGTCGAACGGGGCGCGGTTGGTCTCGCCGACCATGGCCGTGACGTAGATGAGGAACGACGGCAGCAGCAGGAAGACGTACCACGTCCCGACCTGCCCGGACACGATCCCGGATGTGGACATCGTGCCGGAGAGCAGGAACACCGCGGCGAACGCCAATCCCATCGCGATCTCGTACGAGATCACCTGCGCGGTCGAACGCAGACCGCCGAGCAGCGGGTACGTCGAGCCGGACGACCAGCCGGCGAGCACGATGCCGTACACACCGACGGAGGTGACCGCCAGGATGTACAGCACCGCGACCGGAAGATCGGTGAGCTGCAACGGCGTCCGCTGCCCGAATGCCGAAACCACCGGCCCGAACGGGATCACCGCGAACGCCATGAAGGCCGGGACCGTCGCGATGATCGGGGCGAGCAGATAGACGGGCCGGTCCACCCCGGACGGGACGATGCCCTCCTTCAGCGCCAGTTTGATGCCGTCGGCGAGGCTCTGCAGAATCCCCTGCGGTCCCAGCCGATTCGGTCCGATCCGCATCTGCATGCGGGCCAGGACCCGTCGTTCCGCGTAGATCGCCACGAGCACGGTCAGCACCAGGAACGCGAACACCGCCACGGCCTTGACCAGGATCAGCCACCACGGATCGTGTCCGAACGCCGACAGGTCTGCATACCCGTCCATCACTGCACCTCCCCCGCCCTGATCCGTACGAGCCCGCCGGATCCGACGCCCAGTTGCCGGTGGACGGCGGAGCCGGGTGAGTTCAGCGGCAGCCACACCACGCGATCGGGCATCTCGGTGATCGCGAGCGGCAGCGTCACGGCGCCGCGGTCGGTGGACACCGTCACCGCATCCCCGTCGGAGGCGCCGATCTCGGCGGCGGTCGCGGCGGACAGCCGGACCACCGGCGGTCGAGCGGTACCGGCGAGGTACGGTTCCCCGTCCTGCATCCGCCCGGCATCGAGTAGCATCCGCCAGCCGGTCAGGACCGCCTCTCCGGGACCGGCGCGGGGTGGCTCGACCGTCTCCGTCGCCGGATCGGCCGGCCGCTGCCCCTCCCACGGACCGAGCAGGTCCAGTTCGCGGCGCGCGGACTCCGCGTCGGGCACACCGAGCCGGGTCCCCATCTGGGCGGCGAGCGCGTCGAGGACCCGTCGGTCCGGCAGGGTACCGGGGCCGCGCAGCGCGATCCCGAACTCACGGACCCGGCCCTCCCAGTCGAGGAAGGCACCGGACTTCTCGGCGACGGCGGCCACCGGGAACACCACGTCCGCGAGGTCGGTGACGGTGCTGCGGCGCAGTTCCAGGCTCACAACGAATCCGGCCGATTCCACCGCCGAGCGTGCGGACTGCGGGTCGGAGAGGTCGTCGAGGTCGACTCCGCCGATCATCAGGGCACCGAGGTCGCCGGCCGCGGCCGCGGCGAGGATGCCCGCGGTGTCGCGTCCGGGATTCGCGGGCAGTTCGACGGTGCCGCCGACGCTGTCGGACCACACCTGCGCAACCCGGCTGCGCGCCTGCGGATCGCTGACGTCCCGGCCACCGGGCAGCAGCGTCGGCAGCGCCCCGGCCTCGAGGGCGCCGCGTTCACCGGCCCGGCGCGGCACCCACGCGAGCCGGGCACCGGTGTCGTCGGCGAGCCGGATCGCCGCCGACAGCGCGCCGGGCATCGTCGCGCACCGTTCCCCGACGATGATCACCGCGCCGGGACGGCGCAGCAGGTCGGAGACGTCGCCGCCCTGCTCCCCCGACCGGATCCCGTCCAGCACCGCGGCTTCGGAACCCGGCACGGCCTGCACCACCCGGCCCGACATCTTCGTCAGGCCCCGGCTCGCGAACGCCGCGATCGACCGGATCGCGGCGCCGCCGCGCGCCGCCAGACGCAGCCGCAGGAAGACGATCGGCGATTCCTCCTCGGGTTCGAATCCGACGAGCAGCACCGCCGGCGCACGATCCAGATCCGCATACGTCACGGAGAGCAGCCGGCCGGCGATGCGGGCCGCGAGGAACTGCGCCTCCTCACCGGAGTGCTCCCGCGCACGGAAGTCGATGTCGTTGGTGCCCAGCACGATCCGCGCGAACTTCGCGTAGGCGTAGGCGTCCTCGACGGTGACGCGTCCGCCGACGAGCACGCCCGCGCCGCGCGCCGCGGCCAGTCCCCGGGCGGCGATCGCGAGGGCGGCGGGCCAGGATCTCGGGACGAGTGTGCCGTCGTCGTCGCGGACCAGCGGGGTGGTGATCCGGTCGGGTTCGGTGGCGTAGGTGAACGCCCATCTGCCCTTGTCGCAGTTCCATTCGGCGTTGACCTGCGGGGCGTTGCCCGCGAGGCGTCGCAACACGACGCCGCGCCGGTGGTCGGTGCGTTGCGCGCAGCCGCTGGCGCAGTGTTCGCAGACGCTCGAGCTGGACACCAGATCGAACGGGCGCGCCCGGAAGCGGTAGGCCGTTCCGGTCAGCGCACCGACCGGGCAGATCTGCACGGTGTTGCCGGAGAAATAGGAATCGAACGGTTCCTCGGCGTAGATGCCGACCTGCTGGCCGGCCCCGCGTTCGAGCAGATCGATGAACGGGTCACCGGCGATCTGCTGCGAGAAGCGGGTGCAGCGGGCGCAGTTCACGCACCGCTCCCGGTCCAGCAGCACCTGCGAGGAGATCGCGATCGGCTTCGGGAAGGTCCGTTTGACGCCCTCGAAGCGAGAATCGCCACGGCCGTTGGACATCGCCTGGTTCTGCAGCGGGCATTCCCCGCCCTTGTCGCACACCGGGCAGTCCAGGGGGTGATTGATGAGCAGCAGCTCCATCACACCCTGCTGCGCCTTGTCCGCCACCGGGGACGTGAACTGGGTGCGGACGACCATGCCGTCGGTGACCGTGGTGGTGCACGAGGCGAGAGGTTTGCGCTGGCCTTCGACCTCGACGAGGCACTGGCGGCATGCCCCGACCGGGTCGAGCAGCGGGTGATCGCAGAACCGCGGGATGCGGATGCCGAGTTGCTCGGCGGCGCGGATGACGAGAGTTCCCGGGGGAACGCTGATCTCGATGCCGTCGATGGTGACGACCGGGTCCTTGGCCGTCGCGGGCCGGTCTGCGGTCATGACACTCCCCCTGCCGTGAGGGTGGACAGGCGCGGATCGAACGGGCATCCGCCGTGGGTGAGATGCGCGATGTACTCGTCGCGGAACAGTGCGATCGACGACGTGATGGGGCTGGTCGCGGCGTCGCCGAGCGCACAGAACGCGCGCCCGAGGATGTTGTCGGAGATGTCGAGCAGCTTCTCGAGGTCGGCCTCGGTGCCGGTGCCGGCTTCTAGACGTTCGAGGATCTGCACGAGCCACCAGGTGCCTTCGCGGCAGGGGGTGCACTTCCCGCACGATTCGTGCTTGTAGAACTGCGACCAGCGCAGCACCGCGCGCACCACGCAGGTCGTCTCGTCGAAGATCTGCAGCGCCTTGGTGCCGAGCATCGACCCGGCGGCCCCGACCCCTTCGTAGTCGAGGGGCACGTCGAGGTGTGCGGCGGTGAACAGCGGCGTCGACGACCCGCCGGGTGTCCAGAACTTGAGCCGGTGCCCGGCGCGGATGCCGCCGGCGTAGTCGAGGAGTTCGCGCAGGGTGATGCCGAGCGGTGCCTCGTACTGGCCCGGCCGGGTGACGTGCCCGGACAGCGAGTACAGCGTGAAACCCGGGGATTTCTCGGTGCCCATCGAGTGGAACCAGTCGACGCCGTTGAGCAGGATCGACGGCACGCTCGCGATGGATTCGACGTTGTTGACGACGGTCGGGCACGCGTAGAGCCCGGCGACCGCCGGGAACGGCGGCCGCAGCCGCGGCTGTCCGCGTCGCCCTTCGAGCGAGTCGAGCAGCGCGGTCTCCTCGCCGCAGATGTAGGCGCCGGCACCGGCGTGGACGACGACGTCCAGGTCGAAGCCGGAGCCGAGGATGTCGCGGCCGAGGTATCCGGCGTCGTACGCCTCGGCGACCGCGTGCTGCAGCCGGCGCAGCACGGGGACGACCTCGCCGCGCACGTAGATGAACGCGTGCGAGGCCCGGATGGCGTAGGCCGCGATGACGACACCTTCGACGAGCGTGTGCGGCGATGCCAGCATCAGCGGCATGTCCTTGCAGGTGCCGGGTTCGGATTCGTCGGCGTTGACGACGAGATAGTGCGGCTTGGCACCGGCGGGCGTGGTCGGATCCTGCGGGATGAACGACCATTTCGTGCCGGTCGGGAATCCTGCGCCGCCGCGGCCGCGCAGACCGGAGTCCTTGACGGTGGCGATGACCTCGTCCGGGTCGGTGCGCAGGGCGCGTTCGAGCGCCTTGTAGCCGTCGTGGCTCCGGTAGGTGTCGAGCGTCCACGACCGGGGTTCGTCCCAGTACCGGCTCAGGACCGGACTCAGCGGCATGTCACTTCCCTTCCGTTCCGGTCGCCTCGGGTGCCCGCATGTTCCGTTCGCGGGCGACCCGCAGCCCGGCGAGGGTCGCGTCGCCCGACGCCGCGCTGTCGTTCGCGCCGGGACGTTCGTCGGGGAATCCGGCCAGGATGCGGGCGGTTTCGCGGAATGTGCACAGCGACGCGCCGCGGGTCGGCGTGATGCGTTTGCCGGCCCACAGGGCGTCGACGAGCGCGGTCGCCGAGTCCGGGGTCTGGTTGTCGAAGAATTCCCAGTTGACCATCACCACGGGCGCGAAGTCGCAGGCCGCGTTGCATTCGATGTGATCGAGGGTGATCTTCCCGTCCGGGGTGGTGTCGTCCGCCGAGCCGGGGTCGACACCGAGATGCTCTGCGAGGGCCTCGAGGATCGCGTCCCCTCCCATGATCGCGCACAGGGTGTTGGTGCAGACCCCGACGTGGTAGTCGCCGGTCGGGCGGCGGCGGTACATCGAGTAGAAGGTGGCCACGGCCGCGACCTCGGCACCGGTGAGCGCGAGTTGCGCTGCGCAGAACTCGATTCCGGCGGGGGTGATGTAGCCGTCCTCGGCCTGGACGAGGTGCAGCAGCGGGATCAGGGCGGACCGCGTCACCGGGTAGCGGGCGATGATCGCGGCGGCGTCGGCCTCGAGACGCTCCCGCACGTCCGGCGGGTACGTCCGGGGTGCGCCGGGGTGTTCGATGCGCTCGGTTTCGGCTGCCGTGCGGCCCAATTCGACGAAGACCGGCTCCGGCCGGTTCGCCGGGACCGCGGATTCGCCGGTCGTGTGTGCCCGGGTCATCGGTCCACACCTCCCATCACCGGATCGATGCTGGCGACCGCGGCGATGACGTCGGCGACCATGCCGCCCTCGCACATCGCCGCGACCGCCTGCAGGTTCGTGAACGACGGGTCCCGGTAGTGCACCCGGTACGGGCGGGTGCCGCCGTCGCTGACCATGTGCACTCCGAGTTCGCCGCGGGGCGATTCGACGGCCACGTACACCTGTCCGGCCGGGACCCGGAATCCCTCGGTGACCAGCTTGAAATGGTGGATGAGCGCTTCCATGGAAGTGCCCATGATCTTGCCGATGTACTCCGGCGAGTTGCCGAGTCCGTCCTCGCGCACCGCCAGGTCGGCCGGCCACCCGACCTTCGGGTCCTCGACCATCACCGGTCCGGGCCGCAGCCGATCGAGGCACTGCTCGACGATCTTCAGCGATTCCTTCATCTCCCCGACCCGGATGAGGTAGCGGCCGTAGCAGTCGCAGCCGGTGTCGGTGACGACGTCGAATTCGTACGTGTCGTAACCGCAATAGGGTTGCGACTTGCGCAGATCGTGCGGCAGTCCCGTCGATCGCAGGACCGGGCCGGTGACGCCGAGCGCCATGCAGCCCATCAGGTCCAGGTAGCCGACGTCCTTCGTGCGGGCCTTCCAGATGGCGTTCTCGTCGAGGAGGTCCTCGAGATCGCGCAGGCGGCGCGGGACGACGTCGAGGACCTCGCGGATCTTGTCGAGCGAACCGTCCGGCAGGTCCTGCGCCAGCCCACCGGGCCGGATGTAGCCGTGGTTCATGCGCAGCCCGGTGACGGCCTCGAACACGTCGAGGATCAGTTCGCGTTCGCGGAACCCGAGGAACATCGACGTCATGGCCCCGAGTTCCATCCCGCCGGTGGCCAGTGCCACCAGGTGCGAGGAGACGCGGTTGAGTTCCATGAGCATCACCCGCACGACGGTGGCGCGTTCGGGCACGAGATCGGTGATGCCGAGCAGTTTCTCGACGCCCAGGCAGTAGGCGGTCTCGTTGAAGAACGAGGACAGGTAGTCCATCCGGGTGACGAACGTGACGCCCTGTGTCCACGTGCGGAATTCGAGGTTCTTCTCGATTCCGGTGTGCAGGTAGCCGATACCGCAACGGGCCTCGGTGACGGTTTCGCCGTCCATCTCGAGGATGAGCCGCAGCACGCCGTGCGTGGACGGGTGCTGCGGACCCATGTTGACGACGATGCGTTCCTCGGCCAGTTCGGCGTCCGGTCCGCCCGAGGCGCGGACCGCGTCGACGATCTCGTCCCAGTCCTGGCCGGCGACGGTGTAGACGGTGCCCTCGGCGTTCCCGCCGGTCGAATACGGATCGCTCATCAGTGGTACGCCCTCCGTTCGTCGGGTGGCGGTGTCCGCGCACCCTTGTATTCGACGGGGATTCCTCCGAGGGGGTAGTCCTTGCGCTGCGGATGTCCCACCCAGTCGTCGGGCATCTCGATGCGGGTGAGCGCCGGATGCCCGTCGAACACGATCCCGAAGAAGTCGTAGGTTTCCCGCTCGTGCCAGTCGACGGTCGGGTACACCGCGTACAGCGACGGAATGTGCGGGTGGGCATCGGGAACCGACACCTCGAGCCGGATCCGTCTGTTGTGGGTGATCGACATCAGGTGGTAGACCGCGTGCAGCTCGCGCCCGTTCTCGTGCGGGAAGTGCACCCCGCTGACGCCGAGGCACAGTTCGAACCGCAGGCCGGGTTCGTCCCGCAGGCACCGCGCGACCCGGGGCAGGTGCTCGGCGCGGACGTGGACGGTCATCTCGTCGCGGTCGACGACGACACGTTCGATCGCCTCCCCCGGGTTCACCGACGCCTGCGTCAGCGCCGCTTCGAGACCGTCGGCGACCTCGTCGAACCACCCGCCGTACGGACGGGGTGTGGCACCGGGCAACGCGATCGGCCGGACGAGCCCGCCGTATCCGGACGTGTCACCGGTGTCGGGCGGACCGAACATTCCGCGGCGCACGTCGATGACCTCGGGTTCGCCCGGTTCCCGCCCGACCGGCTCCCGCCCGGTCATCGCAGCAGGCCTTTCAGTTCGAGGGTGGTCGGGGACGCGAGCGCCGCCTTCTCGGCTTCGCGGATCACCTCTTCGCGGTTGACGCCCAACGGCATCTGCTGGATCTTCTCGTGCAGCTTCAGGATCGCGTGGAGCAGCATCTCCGGCCGGGGCGGGCAGCCGGGCAGGTAGATGTCGACGGGCACCACGTGGTCGACGCCCTGCACGATCGCGTAGTTGTTGAACATGCCGCCGGACGAGGCGCACACCCCCATCGCGAGCACCCATTTCGGTTCGACCATCTGGTCGTAGACCTGCCGCAGCACCGGCGCCATCTTCTGGCTCACCCGGCCGGCGACGATCATCAGGTCGGCCTGCCGGGGCGAGGCGCGGAACGCCTCCATCCCGAAGCGAGCGATGTCGAAACGCCCCGACACGGTGGTCATCATCTCGATCGCGCAACACGCCAGGCCGAAGGTCGCGGGCCACAACGAGCCCTTGCGGGCGTACCCGGCCGCGGCCTCGACCGTGCTCAGCAGGAAACCGCTCGGTACCTTCTCCTCGATTCCCATCTCCGACTCATCTCGCTTCCGGTGTCGCTGTCGTCCCGCGTGGCGGTGTGGTCTGGGGTGGCGCTGTGGTCCCGCGCCGGTTCAGTCCCATCCGAGACCACCGCGCCGCCACTCGTAGACGTAGGCCACGGACACGTTGAACAGGAACAACGCCATGGCGGCGAGACCGAACAGGCCGAGGCTGTCGAAGTGCACCGCCCACGGGTAGAGGAAGACGATCTCGATGTCGAAGATGATGAACAGCATCGCCGTCAGGTAGTACTTGACCGGGAACCGCCCGCCACCCGTGGGCGGCGGCGTCGGGTCGATCCCGCATTCGTAGGCCTCGAGTTTCGCCCGGTTGTATCGCCGGGGACCGACCAGTCCGGCCACCCCCACGGAGAACAGCGCGAAGACGACCGCGATCGCCCCGAGCACGAGGATCGGCACATAGAGGTTCATGTCCGCTGATCCCCCTTCTCGTGACCCCGGTGTGCTCGGCACGAAACCGACCGGTCTCACCGATCGCCTCGGCTCGATGCGTAACCGGAATCACTCCTTCGGCCTGGGTGTGATATGTGCGACTCACCCTACAAGGGTTGTCCCCAGCCTTGTCCCGATTTTCACGGTGCTTTCACGGTGCCGAAATTCGGTGGGATCGAAACGGATCCGTGACAAGCGACCACGCGAGTCGTCGCTGTCACAAACCCGTCACGGACAGGTCACACGCGGCGCAGGAGGGGCAGCGCCGCCTCGGCGAGCCGGAACGGATCGACCGGGTGCAGAACCGCCGCGTCGGCCCTCGACCAGGAGGCCAGCCACGCGTCGTCTCGGCGGCCCAGCAACAGCAGCAGGGGCGGGCACGGATCGATCTCGTCGCGCAGTTGCTTCGCCAGGCCGATGCCGCCGACCGGGGTCGCTTCCCCGTCGAGGACGGCGAGGGCGATGTCGCCCTCCTCCACGCGCCGGATGACGACCGGCGCGGTGGCCACCTCGACGTACTCGAGTTCCGGGAGATCCGGGTGTGGGCGCGTCCCCAGCGCACGCACGACCTGCGCGCGGGTGTTCGCGTCGTGGCTGTATACGAGCACACGCAACGGGGCTGCCCCGCCGGACGAGTCGGTCACGGACCCGATGCTAGGGCACCGACCGCACCACCGCCCGGATCCGACCGAATTCGGCGCGCGGCGAAATCACGGTTCCGCGTGGACGTTCCGATCCGGATCCTGCCCGTCCCGCGAGACGACGATCCCGATCGCCCCGGGACCGACGTGTGCGCCCAGCACGGCGTCGAGTTCGGTCATCCGCAGTTCCGTGCCCTCCGGCAGCCGCCCGGTCAGTTCGTCGAGGAGGGACTTCGCGCGCTCGGGGGCGTCCCGGTGGTGCACCGCGACCTTCGGCTCGGCGATCTTCGCGACCTCGGCGCACTGGTCGACGACGGCCTCGACGAGCTTGGCGAGCGCCTTGGACATGGTCCGGGTCTTCTCCCGCAGGACGAGCTTGCCGTCGACGAGATGCAGGACCGGCTTCATCGACAGGGCCGTACCGAGCAACGCGGTCGCGGTGCCGATCCGGCCGCCGCGCCGCAGATGGTCGAGCCGGTCGACGACGAGCAGCGCGCGGCCGGCCTCGGCGACGTCGACGGCGCGCGCAAACACCTCGTCGAGCGACGCGCCGGTCTCGGCGAGCCGCGCCGCGGCGAGTGCCGAGAAGCCCAATCCCATTGCCGTGTTGCGGGAATCGACGAGACGCACGCGTCCCCCGAATGCGTCGGCCGCGTACTTGGCGGCCTCCCAGGTGCCGGACAGCTGCCGCGAGATGTGCACGGCGACCACGCCGTCACCGTCGCTGTCGGCGAGCGCCCGAGCGTAGACATCGGTGAGCTCGGCGGGCGCCGGCCCCGAGGTGGTCACCTTCGACAGGTCCTCGGGCAGTTCGTCGACGCCCTCGCGGAGCTCACGGCCCTCGGAGATCACGTGCAGCGGCACGACACGGATGTCGTACCGCTCCACCGCTTCCCGATCCAGACAGCACGACGAATCGGTCACCACCACAACAGACACGTCGACTACCGTATGCCGTCTGCCACCGAATCCGCATCTCGGTGCACCATCCGCACCGCTTCGACCATCGCGGCGGCGACCTTGCGGTGCCCGTCCCAGCCCCAGTGGATACCGTCCGGGTTCGCGTCGTCCGATTGGATGTTCTCGCGGACCGCCGCCGCCAGATCGACCAGGGGAACGGACTTTTCGGCCGCCCACGCGGTGATCGCGCGGGCCGCCGCGGGACGGCCCTTGTGGACCGACGCGTACTGCTCGCTGCGGTGCACCGACGGCAGGGTGGCGATCACCGGCAGGTCGGGACGCATGTAGGCGAGCGAGTCGCGGATGGTCTCGAGGTATTCGACGCTCACCCGCGCCGGAAGCGCGACCGGCCAGCCGAGCGGCGACAGCCGTGGCTGGAGCCAGCCGTACGCGTTGCGCACGACGCGGCGCAGCGACGCCGGCCGCACGTAGCGGAGCTGTTCGCGCAGCGCGGTCGGCAGGGGCGACGGCAGCGTGTCCATGCCACCGACGGCGAGCACGACGGCACCCGCGCGCGGGATCGACGCCCATACACGGGGATCCTGCGTCATCGCCCACCACGCGTCGCGCGTCGTCCAGCCGATCCGGGCGATCAGCTCGACATCCCAGCCGAGTTCGGCCGCAGCGAGGTTCGGCCAGATCCGCGGATCGTCCGCGGGCAGGCCGCCCTTCGGGCCGTAGTAGCTGAGCGAGTCGCCGATGACCAGCAGGGTCGGTCGCGTCGATCCGCCGGTGGCGTCCGGAACCTCCGGTGCGTCAGAGGACGTCATCGGCCACCACGTTCGCCGTCGCGTTCCACACATCGAGCCGCCATGCGGGTTCCTCTCCGTAGCCGCTGAGCCGTACCCAACCGGTGTTGCCGAGACCGCCGAGGATCGGCCAGCGATCCACGGGCAGATCCAGGAGGGCGGCGGTGAGCGCGGCGATCAGCCCGCCGTGCGCGACCAGGACGATCGGCCGTTCCCCCCAGTGTTCGTACTTGTCGAGCAGTTCCCGCACGACCGGGACGGCACGCCGCGCCACGTCGACCCTGCTCTCCCCCTCCGGCGGTGCCCAAGTCGCATCGGCGCGCCACGCGGCCCGGGCACCGGGCGCGACCGAGTCGACGTCGTGGTGCGTGAGCCCCTGCCACTTCCCGAGGTGCGTTTCCCGCAGGCGCGGGTCGATCTCGACGGGAACACCCGCGCTGTCGCCGAGCACGACCGCGGTGTCGTAGGCGCGCCGCAGGTCGGACGAGACGACCGCGAGCGGCTCGAACGCCGCGATCTCCCGTGCCGCGGCGACCGCCTGGCGCCGGCCCAGCTCGGACAGCTCGGTGTCGAGCTGGCCCTGCATGCGGCTGGTCGCGTTGTACTCGGTCTGTCCGTGACGCAGCAGGATCAGCCGGCGGACGATCTCCGTCACAGGTGGTCCGGGGTTTCCGGCAGCGCGTCGTGGGCGGGCGCGGTGAGGTTCCGTGTCGACGGTTCGATGCCCTCGACCGGCACGGTCGGGCAGTCCTTCCACAGCCGCTCGAGGGCGTAGAAGTTGCGTTCCTCGTCGTGCTGGATGTGCACGACGACATCGATGTAGTCGAGCAGCGTCCAGCGCCCTTCGCGGGTGCCCTCGCGGCGCACCGGCTTGTGGCCGGCCTCGCGCAGCTTCTCCTCGACGTTGTCGACGATCGCGTTGACCTGCCGCTCGTTCGCCGCGGAGGCGATCACGAAGCAGTCGGTGATCACGAGCTGCTCGGAGACGTCGAGCACCACGACGTCGGATGCCAGTTTCTCGTCGGCCGCCAGGGCCGCGATACGTGCCATCTCGATGGCTTCTGCCGATGCGCTCACTGCGTGCTCTTTCTCTCGGTTGCGGTGCGGGGCGGTTCCGGTGCGGCCCCGCGGCGGACCGTCTGCGGGTCGGTCACCGCGGCGGCCCCGTCGGGCCGCCGTGAATCCTGCGGACGATACAGATTGCGTTTGCTGATGTACTGCACCACCCCGTCCGGGACGAGGTACCACACCGGGCGGTTCGCGCTGACCCGCGTGCGGCAGTCCGTCGACGATATCGCCAGGGCGGGGATCTCGACGAGGCTCACAGCGTCGGCGGGCAGGCCTTCGAGGTGCGGCGCGAGGTGCTCGACGTTGAGGTCGTAGCCGGGCCGGGAGACGCCGACGAAGCGCGCACGGTCGAACAGCACCTGCCATTCCTGCCAGGACAGGATCGACGCGAGCGCGTCCGCGCCGGTGATGAAGTACAGCTCGGCATCGGGCAGCCGTTCGTGCAGGTCCCGCAGGGTATCGACGGTGTACGTCGGCTTGCCGCGGTCGATGTCGACACGGCTGACGGAGAACCGGGGGTTCGACGCGGTCGCGATGACCGTCATCAGGTAGCGGTCCTCGGCGGAGCTGACGTGGCGGTCGGATTTCTGCCACGGCTGCCCGGTCGGCACGAAGATGACCTCGTCGAGACCGAAGCGGTCGGCGACTTCGCTGGCCGCCACGAGGTGTCCGTGGTGGATGGGATCGAACGTGCCGCCCATTACACCCACGCGCCGGGGCGGCGCGGGTTGCAGGTCGGATGGCTGTTGCACGGTTGACCAGCTTACGGGTTCACCGGCGCGGCCCTGCCTTCGCAGGGTCGGCAGGGGCGTCAGACCGGCAGGAGCGTCGACACGACCGCCGCGAGCTGCTGCGCGGTCCGGCACTCGTGCATGGTGACGACCTCGCTGTACACCTTCGCCGCCGAGTCGCCGGAACCCCACTGCCCCCGCGGTTCGGGGTTGAGCCAGTGCGCGTGCCGCGCGACCGTCACCAGATGCTCGAGCGCCTCACGGTTCGGATTGCGGTAGTTGGTACGCCCGTCGCCGAGGATCAGCAGCGAACTGCGGCTGGTGAGGCTGTGCGCATACTGCTCGGCGAACACCCCGATCGCGTTGCCGTAGTCCGAGTGCCCGTCGTACGCGATGAGATCGGCCTCGCGCAGCATCCGCGCCATCGACGTCCCCAGGTCGGAACCCGCGGAGAAGTAGTCGGTGACCTCGTCGGTGGTGTCGATGAACGCGAACACCCGCACCCGGGTGAACTGCTCGCGCAGCGCGTGCACCAGCAGCAACGTGAAGTGCGAGAACCCGGCGACGGACCCGGAGACATCGCAGAGCACCACCAGTTCCGGGCGGGCCGGGCGCGGCTTGCGGTTGACCAGGTCGATCGGCACACCGCCGGTCGACATCGACTTGCGCAGGGTGCGGCGCAGGTCGATGGCCCCGGCGCGGGCCCGGCGCCGGCGTGCCGCGAGCCGGCTCGCCAGCAACCGGGCCAGCGGGGTGACGCTGCGGCGCAACGCCGTCAGCTCCGCGTCCGAGGCGCGCAGGAAGTCGACCTCCTCGGCCAGCTTCGGCACACCGTACTTCTCGACGCGGTCGCGACCGACCTGCTCGGCGGTGCGCCGGCGCGTCTCGCGCTCGACCATCGCCCGGAAATCGGCGACGCGACGCGCGGCGGTGCGGCGCGCGACCTCGGTCTCGTAGTCGCCGGCCGGTTCGTGCTCCTCCGACGACCCGTTGCCCAGCAGCCCCTCGAGGATGCGAGTGACGAGCGTTTCCGGTTTGACGTCCCGCAGCGCCTGATAGGCGGAGAACGAGGGACCGTTCCCGGACTGGTACTGGCCGAGTTCCTCGACGAGCTGGGCGGTGAGCAGCTCGGTCAGCTCCAGCGCTTCGGGCGAATCGTCGGACAGCAGCTCGGCGATCAGGTCGCGCAGCGCCTCGAAGTCGATGTCCCCATCCGGTGTGCGCGGCAGCGACGGGTCGATTCCCCCGGCTTCGCGGTTCCCGACCGCGGCGGGGAACCACAGGTCGAACAGCGCGTCGAAGGTGGCGCGGTGGGTGGGCCGGCGCAGCAGCGTGCACGCGAGCCCCTCCCGCAGCGCCTCGCGGTCGAGCAGGTCCAGCACCGTCATCACCTGACCGGCGTCGACGGTCTCCGACGGCCCGACCGCGATGCCGCGCCGGCGCAGCGCCTCGACGAAGCCGACGAGGTGGCCCGGCAACCCGTGCGGAGCGGCGGGCCCTCGGTTCTGCCCGGGCGGGCGTGCGCCGGCCATCTCAGTTCAGCCGCAGCTCGGCAGCAGCACGCTGCTGATCGGACTGGTGTTTGAGCACGACCCCGAGCGTGGTGCGAACCGCCGCGTCGTCGAGGGTGTCGAGTCCGAGCGCCAGCAGCGTGCGGCCCCAGTCGATCGTCTCGGCGACCGACGGCAGCTTCTTGAGCTGTATGCCGCGCAGCACCCGCACGGTGCGCACGAGCTGTTCGGCGACGGCCTCGGGCAGCTCCGGGACCCGGCTCGCCAGGATCCGGCGCTCGAGTTCCGCGTCCGGGAAGTCCAGGTGCAGGAACAGGCAGCGGCGCTTGAGCGCCTCGGACAGCTCCCGCGCCGCGTTCGAGGTGAGCACCGCGAACGGTTTGCGCACGGCGCGGATCGTCCCGAGTTCGGGGACGGTGACGGCGAAATCGCTGAGCACCTCGAGCAGCAGGCCCTCGATCTCCACGTCCGCCTTGTCGACCTCGTCGACGAGCAGCACCGTCGGATCCTCCCGGCGGATCGCCGTCAGCAGCGGCCGCGAGAGCAGGAACTCCTCGGAGAACACGTCCTGCTTCGTCGAATCCCACGACTCGCCGGTTCCGCTCGCGGCGTTCGCACCCGCCGCCTGGATCCGCAGGATCTGCTTGGCGTGATTCCACTCGTACAGCGCGCGGGACTCGTCGACGCCCTCGTAGCACTGCAGGCGCACCAGTTCGGCGCCGGAGGTCTGCGCGACGGCACGCGCGAGTTCGGTCTTCCCGACACCGGCCGGCCCCTCGATGAGCAGCGGCTTGCCCAGCCGGTCCGCAAGGAACACGGCGGTGGCGGTTGCCTTGTCGGCGAGGTAACCCGTCTCCGCGAGACGTGTGATCACATCGTCGACGTCGGCGAAGATCGGCGGAGTGGTCGGCAGCGCACGATCCACGCTGGATCCTTTCGATCAGGCCGGGCGGGTGTGGCCGTCGCCCCACACCACCCACTTGGTGGAGGTCAGCTCCGGCAACCCCATCGGGCCGCGGGCGTGCAGCTTCTGGGTGGAGATGCCGATCTCGGCACCGAACCCGAACTGCTCGCCGTCGGTGAATGCGGTCGAAGCGTTGACCATAACCGCTGCGGCATCGACCCGCGCGGTGAACTCCCGGGCCGCAGCCAGATCCGAGGTGACGATCGCCTCGGTGTGGCCGGTGCCGTAGCGGTCGATGTGCTCGACCGCGGCATCCAGATCGTCGACGACGGTCATCGCCACGTCGAGTGTCAGGTACTCCTCGGACCAGTCCGCGTCCGTCGCCGGGACCATGCCGGGCAGGTCGCCGTGCACGACGACGCTGTGGGCCTGCATCACCTGCATCAGCTGCGGCACCGCGGTGTCGGCGATCGCCTTGTCCACCAGGATGGTCTCGACGGTGTTGCACACGCTCGGCCGGCGCGTCTTGGCGTTGACGACGATCTTCTCGGCCATCTCGAGGTCCGCGGCCGAGTGCACGTACACGTGGCAGTTGCCGACCCCGGTCTCGATGGTCGGCACCGTCGCGTCGCGCACGACCGCGGAGATCAGGCCCGCGCCACCGCGCGGGACGACGACGTCGACCAGGCCGCGGGCCTGGATCAGGTGGGTGACCGAGGAGCGGTCCTCGCTCGGCAGCAGCTGCACCGCGTCCGCGGGAAGCCCCTGCGCTTCGAGCGCGCCGCGCAGCGCCTCGACCAGTGCCGCGTTGGACCGCTTCGCCGACGACGAACCACGCAGCAGCGCGGCGTTGCCGGACTTGAGGGCGAGACCGAAGGCGTCGACGGTGACGTTGGGCCGGGCCTCGTACACCATGCCGACGACACCGAGGGGCACCCGCAGCTGCCGGATCTCGAGGCCGTTCGGCAGCGTCGAGCCGCGCACCACTTCACCGACCGGGTCCGGCAGACCGGCGACCTGACGCAGCCCGGACGCGATGCCCTCGATCCGGGCCTGGGTCAGCCGCAGGCGGTCCAGGATCGATTCCTCGGTCCCGGCTTCGCGTGCAGCGTCGACGTCCGCGGTGTTCGCGGCGAGAACCGCATCGGCCGCGGCGAGAACCGCGTCCGCCGCGGCGTGCAGCGCGGCGTCCTTTTCGACGGTGGTCAGCAGGGCGAGACGACGGGACGCGACCCGGGCACGACGCGCCGCGGCGTGCACGGCCTCGCGAATGTCCCCGGTGCCCTTTGCAGCAGCGTCCGATGCGGCGGTGTCGGGAGTCACGGCAGTCATGGTTGACAGAGTAGTCGCCGCGCCGGAACAGCCGCTCAGCGCAGCCCGGTGCCCCGGGCGAGAGCGGTCTGCACGAGGATCGAGACGAGCTCGCTGTAACCGATGCCCGCCGCCTCCCACATCCGCGGGTACATCGAGATCGACGTGAAGCCGGGCATCGTATTGATCTCGTTGATCACCGGTCCGTTGTCGGTCACGAAGAAGTCGACGCGCGACAGCCCCTGGCAATCGAGTGCCCGGAACGCGCGGATCGCGAGCGCCCGCAGTTCCTCGCTGACGTCGTCGTCGAGCTTTGCGGGCACGTCGAACTCGCACACGTCGTCGAGGTACTTGGTGTCGAAGTCGTAGAACGCCTCGTGGTTGCCGGAGCTGTCCGGCATGCGGATCTCGGCGACGACGCTGGCCCGCACGTCGCCGTCCGGGAATTCGAGCACGCCGCACTCGACCTCGCGCCCGACGATCGCGGATTCGACGATGACCTTCGGATCGTGCAGGCGCGCCTTCTCGAGTGCCGCGTCGAACGACTCCCAGTCGGCGACCCGGCTGATGCCGATGGACGAGCCGCCGCGGGCGGGCTTGACGAACACGGGCAGACCCAGCTGTTCCTTCTGCTCCTCGGTGAGCGAATCGACTCCCGGGCGCAGCACGATCTGGAATCCGACCGGCAGCCCCTCGGCGGCCAGCAGCTTCTTGGTGAATTCCTTGTCCATGCCCGCGGCACTGGCGAGCACACCCGGACCGACGTACGGGATGCCCGCGAGCTCGAGCAGCCCCTGGATCGTGCCGTCCTCCCCGTAGGCGCCGTGCAGCACCGGGAACACCACGTCGACCGACGCGAGGACCTTGCCGAACTCCCCTTCGTCGAGTGCGACGATGTCGCCGCTGCGGGTCGGGTCGGCGGTGAGCACGAGGGCCGACCCGTCCGCCGCGACCGTCGGCAGTTCGCGCCCGGCCTTCGCCAGCCGGGCGGGATCGGAGTCGCCGAGCACCCACGCGCCGTCGGTGGTGATCCCGATCGGCACGACCTCGTACAGTTCGGGATCGAGATTGGTCAGGATGCTGCCTGCGGAAACGCAGGAAACGGAATGTTCGTTGCTGCGGCCGCCGAACACGACGGCCACCCGGGTGCGGGGATTGCTCACGTACAAACCGTACCGGCACGGGTACCGGCTGCCATACCCGAGTAGGGCCGGTTCGTTCACGATGCCGTGCCGGTCACACCGCCCGGAGAGCCGCGTCGATGTCCGCGAGGAGATCCTCGGCATCCTCGATGCCGCACGAGAGCCGGACGAATCCGGCGGGCACGCGGTCGCCCCAGCGGGCGCGCCGGTCGGCCGTGGTGTGGATCCCGCCGAAACTCGTCGCCGCTCCGACCAGCTCGGAGGCCGCGACGAACCGGTGGAAGGCGTGCTCGTCGGCGAGCCGGAACGTCACCAGCGGACCGAACCTGCTCATCTGCGCGGCGGCGATCGGATGGGCGGGATCGTCCGGCAGCCCCGGATAGCGCACCCCCTCGACGGCGGGATGCGATCGCAGCATCCGCGCGACCGCGAGGGCGTTGGCGCACTGCCGCTCGAACCGCAGGCCCGCGGTCCCGAGGCTGCGGTGCGCCAGCCACGTCTCGAACGGTCCGAGGACGGTGCCGGAGAACAACCGCTCCCGGTCGATACGCGGCAGCAACGCGGAGTCGGCGACGGCGAGGTATCCGAACAACAGGTCGCTGTGGCCGCTGAGCGATTTGGTGCCGCTCGCGACGACGGCGTCCACGCCGAGCGCCAGCGGCTGCTGACCGAGCGGGGTGGCCGTGGTGTTGTCGACGAGCAGCAGTGCGTCGCACATGTGGCACACGGTCGCAATCGCGCGCAGGTCCACGGTGTCGAGACCGGGATTCGACGGTGTCTCGACCAGCACGACGGAATTGTCGGGAGCGGTCACCAGAACGTCGGTCAGGGTGCCGTCGCCGAACTCCGCGCAGGACAGTTCGACGACGGTCACCCCGTGCGGCGCCAGGAACTCCTGGGCGTACGCGCGCACCTGGTAGTAGCCGTCGGACGGAACGACGACGGTGCCGCCTGGTTGCGCCAGCGACCGCAACGCGACGGTGACAGCGGACATTCCGGACCCGACGACGCGCGCCGCGGCCGCGCCTTCCAGCTCCGCGAGCGCCGATTCGAGTGCCCGCCAACCGGGATTCGATGCGCGCGCGTAGCTGTCGAGCGCCGGATCCTCGTCGGGGCCGAGTTGATAGGGCGCCGCGAACACCGGTCCCGGCTGCATCGGCGCACCCGGTTCATGTTCTGCCGCAACAGCTTTCACGCAGCGTGTCGAATTCCCCGGCGTTCGCGGATCACGCGCCACGGCCGGCTCACTCCGGCTTGGTGCGACGGCCGAGCAACCGGCCGATCGCCTCGGGCACCGACAGTCCCTCGTAGCAAACCTGGTGCACCGCGTCGGTCAGCGGCATCTCGACGTCGTAGTTGGCCGCGAGCGCGCGCACCGACGTGCACGACTTGACGCCCTCGGCGACCTGACCGTGCGTGGCCTCCTGGGCACTCTCGAGCGAACCCCCCTGGCCGAGACGTTCACCGAACGACCGGTTCCGCGACAGCGGCGAGGTGCACGTGGCGACGAGATCCCCGACGCCCGCGAGACCGGCGAGCGTCGCCGGCTTGGCGCCGACTGCCGTGCCGAGTCGGGTGACCTCGGCGAGGCCGCGGGTGATGATCGTCGCAATCGTGTTGTCGCCCAGACCCACACCGACGGCCATCCCGCACGCCAGCGCAATGACGTTCTTGCAGGCCCCGCCGACCTCGCAGCCGATCACGTCGGAGTTCGTGTATGGGCGGAAATACCCTGTGGCACAGGACTTCTGGATCTGCATGGCGCGTCCCGAATCGGTGCAGGCGATCACGGTCGCGGCGGGCTGGCCCTCGGCGATCTCGCGGGCGAGATTCGGCCCGGACAGCACCGCGATGCGGCTCTCCTCGGCGCCGGTCACCTGAGCGATCACCTGACTCATCCGCAGCAGCGTGCCCTGCTCGATCCCCTTGGCGAGACTGACGAGCGTGACGTTCGGGCCGATGTCGTCCCGCCAGTGCTCCAGGTTCTCGCGCAACGACTGCGACGGCACCGCGAGGACCACGAAATCCGCACCCGCGAGGGCGAGCCGGTGATCCGATGTCGCGTGCAGCGATTCGGGCAGTGTGACACCCGGCAGGTATCCGGGGTTCTCGTGCCGCGTCTCGATCGACTCGGCGACCTCCGCACGGCGCGACCAGATCGTCACATCGGTTCCGGCCTCGGCCAGCACCTTCGCGAACGCCGTCCCCCACGAGCCCGCCCCCAACACCGTCGCCTTGCTCACGCAGTCCCCTTTGCTCGTATCACCACCACCGGCCGATCGCCGACCGCTCGTCGTCACAGTATTGCCCAGACGATCGTCGCGAGCTGCGCGAACACCCGCGCCCGGGAACGCACGACCGGACACCGGACCGCGCCGGTTTCCCCCGGCTGGCAGAATCGGCAGCCATGACCGCCCCGCACGTGCTGATCCCCGTCAAGGCCCTCGGCCTGGCGAAGACGCGGCTGGCGCGGGTCTACACCCCCGGCGAGCGCGCCGACCTGGCGCTGGCGATGTTCGAGGACACCCTGGACGCGGCGCTGCACCTCGAGGACGTCACGGTCACCGTCGTCACCGGCGATCCGGACGTCGCCCGGGCAGCGCGAGCGCGCGGCGCCCACGTCCTGGCGGATCCTCCCGACAGCGGAACGGAACCGCTCAATGCGGCACTGTCGTATGCCGCGGGGCAGGTCCGGACGTCGGCACCGGAGGCGACGCTCGTCGCGCTGCAGGCCGATCTCCCGGCCGTGCACCCGAGCGAACTCGCCGAGGCGCTCGCGCACGCGCGGCGGGTCGGCCGGGCGGTGGTCGTGGACCACACCGGGGCCGGCACCTCTGCGCTCGTCCACTGTTTCCCCGATCGGCCGTTCGAGCCGCGGTTCGGATCGGATTCCGCCGCCCGCCACATCGCATCCGGCGCCCGCGCGCTCGAGGGCGATTGGCCCGGACTGCGGCTCGATGTCGACACCGGAGCCGATCTCGAGGCGGCCGTGGCGCTGGGTGTCGGCCCCGCGACCACCGCGACGCTCGACCGGATCGGGCTTCCGCTCGGCTCCCTGCGTTAACCGGTTCCTGCCACAATGAATCCGTGAACAACGGTGACAGCACAGATCGACGGCCCGACCCCGAATCTCCCGAGCGCTCCGTGTCGAACAGCGTCGCGACCGCGACGACCTCGCGGATCGGTTCCGCCCCGGCAGCGCCGCCCGCTGCCGCTGCGCTGCCGGCGCTCGCCGACGGCCTTCCCGAAGGCCGGTATCTCAACCGCGAACTGAGCTGGCTCGATTTCAATGCGCGAGTTCTCGCCCTCGCCGAGGACACGTCGCTGCCGCTGCTCGAGCGCGCCAAGTTCCTCGCGATCTTCGCGTCGAATCTCGACGAGTTCTACATGGTGCGTGTCGCAGGCCTGAAGCGTCGCGCGGAAACCGGCCTCGCGGTACGGTCCGCGGACGGACTGTCTCCGCGCGCCCAGCTCGCGCTGATCGCCTCGTCCACGCGCGAACTCGCCGCCCGGCACTCCCGGGTGTTCCTCGACATGGTTCAGCCCGATCTCGCAAACGAAGGCATCTCGATCATCCGGTGGTCCGAGTTGTCGGACGACGAGAAGGTGCGTCTGACCGACTATTTCGCCGAGCAGGTGTTCCCGGTTCTGACCCCGCTCGCCGTCGATCCCGCGCACCCGTTCCCCTACATCAGCGGGCTGAGCCTCAATCTCGCCGTGACGGTGAAGGATCTGAAGTCCGCGGGTGAGCACTTCGCGCGCGTGAAGGTTCCGGACAATGTCGACCGGTTCGTCCGGGTCGACCGCCCCGGAATCTCCGACGGCATTCCCGCTTTCCTGCCGCTCGAGGAACTGATCGCCGCGCACCTGCACGTGTTGTTCCCCGGTATGGAGATCGTCGAGCACCACGCGTTCCGCGTCACCCGCAACGCCGATTTCGAGGTCGAGGAGGACCGCGACGAGGATCTGTTGCAGGCCCTCGAACGCGAACTGGCACGACGCCGTTTCGGTTCGCCGGTGCGGCTCGAGGTCTCCGACGACATGACCGAGCACATGCTCGACCTGCTGTTGCGCGAACTCGATGTCGACCCTGCCGACGTCGTGCAATTGCCGGGTCTGCTCGATCTGTCGAGCCTGTGGCAGGTCTACTCCGTCGACCGGCCGGACCTGAAGGATGCACCCTTCGTCCCGGCGACGCACCCGGCGTTCGGTGAGCGCGAGACGCCCAAGAGCGTGTTCTCCACGCTCCGGGAAGGCGATGTACTCGTGCACCATCCGTACGATTCGTTCTCCACCAGTGTGCAGCGTTTCATCGAGCAGGCGGCCGCGGACAGCCAGGTTCTCGCCATCAAGCAGACCCTCTACCGCACCTCCGGCGACTCCCCCATCGTCAATGCGCTCATCGCGGCCGCCGAGGCCGGCAAGCAGGTGGTGGCGCTCGTCGAGATCAAGGCGCGGTTCGACGAGCAGGCGAACATCAAGTGGGCACGCAAGCTCGAACAGGCCGGGGTGCACGTGGTGTACGGCCTCGTCGGTCTCAAGACGCACTGCAAGACGTGTCTGGTGGTGCGGCGCGAAGGTTCGGCGATCCGCCGCTACTGCCACATCGGAACGGGCAACTACAATCCGAAGACCGCACGCCTGTACGAGGACGTGGGTCTACTGACCTCCGATCCCGAGATCGGCTCGGACCTCACCGATCTGTTCAACACACTCACGGGATACTCCCGGAAGGCGAAGTACCGCAATCTGCTGGTCGCTCCGCACGGGGTGCGGGCAGGCATCATCGAACGCATCGACCGCGAGATCGAGCTCGCCGCCAGGGCGAGCGCAGCGACGGGAGATGCAGCCGGAAACGCCACGGGAATCCGCTTGAAGGCGAATGCTCTGGTCGACGAGCAGGTCATCGACGCGCTGTATCGGGCGTCCCGCGCCGGGGTTCCGGTCGAGATCGTGGTGCGCGGCATCTGCGCGCTCAAACCGGGCGTCCCGGGTCTGAGCGAGAACATCACCGTGCGGTCCATTCTGGGTCGTTTCCTCGAGCATTCGCGGGTGCTGCACTTCCGCGGAGCCGACGAATTCTGGATCGGCAGCGCGGACATGATGCACCGCAATCTCGATCGCCGCGTCGAAGTGATGGTGCAGGTGAAGGATTCGCGGCTGACCAAGCAGCTGGGTTCGATCTTCGATTCCGCCCTGGACCCTGCGACCCGATGCTGGACCCTGGAAAGCGACGGCACCTGGTCGGCATCGCCGGCCCCGGGCACTGCCGCTCGTGACCACCAGGTCGAGCTCATGCGCAGCCGGGCGTGAGTGTCGGAAGGACTTCTGTGACTTCCCCCCGGAAACCGGTGAATTCCGACAAGCCCGTGAAGGCGAACATCTTCGCCGCGGGTGCCGTGCTCTGGCGACCGAACCCGGCCGATCCGGTACGGGTCGAGGTCGCGCTCGTCCACCGTCCCCGCTACGACGACTGGAGCTTCCCGAAGGGCAAGCTCGATCCCGGTGAGACGGCGGTCGTCGCGGCGGTCCGCGAGATCGAGGAGGAGACCGGATTCCGGGCGCAGCTCGGCCGGCATCTCGGCAAGATCACGTATCCCGTTCCGGGACACCGCAAACTCAAACGGGTCGACTATTGGGCGGCGCGTGCGGTCGGCGGCGAGTTCGTCCCGAACCACGAGGTCGACGAGTTGCGCTGGGAGGACCCGGACACCGCGTTCGATCAGCTTTCGTACCCGATGGATCGCACGGTGCTGCGCCGATTCCGGGCCCTGCCGGCGGATACGAAGACCGTTCTGATCGTGCGGCACGCCAAGGCCGGGAGCCGCAAACAGCATCGCGGTGACGACCGGCTGCGGCCGCTCGATTCGACGGGCAAGGCCCAGGCCGAGGCTCTTGTCGCACAGCTGCGCGCATTCGGGGCGGACAGCATCACGGCCGCAGACCGTGTCCGCTGTATCCAGACAGTGGAGCCCCTCGCCGAACAGCTGGGCGTCGACATCGCGATCGAACCGTCGCTCAACGAGGAAGACTACGCAGCCGATCCGCAGCTGGGCCGCAAACGCACCCTGGAGATCGCCCGGCGCGGCGGTTCACCGGTGATCTGCAGTCAGGGCAAGGTGATTCCGGACCTCGTCCGGTGGTGGGCGGAACGGGACGGTGTCACCGTGCCCGCGACCCGTAACCGCAAGGGCAGCACGTGGGTGCTGTCGCTGCACGAGGACCGGGTCGTCGCGGTCGACCACATCGAGAGCGCTCTGCCCGCCCTGCCCCGATAGAAGTCTCGGGAATGCATTTCGGCGGTCACCGGAACGGATCCGGTGACCGCCGAAACGGTTGTGCTCAGCGATGCGGCCCTATCGGGCCGCCCGCAGATCGGTTCTCGGCTGTGCCGATTACTTCTTGGCTGCGCCCCGGCGGGCCGGAGCCTTCTTCGCAGCGGTGGTCTTCTTGGCCGCCGTGGTCTTCTTGGCCGCGGTGGTCTTCTTGGCCGCCGTGGTCTTGGCCGGAGCCTTCTTGGCCGCGGTGGTCTTCTTGGCCGCCGTGGTCTTGGCCGGAGCCTTCTTCGCCGCGGTGGTCTTCTTCGCTGCCGCGGTGGTCTTCTTGGCCGCCGTGGTCTTGGCCGGAGCCTTCTTCGCCGCGGTGGTCTTCTTCGCCGCTGCCGCCGTGGTCTTCTTGGCGGCGGTGGTCTTCTTGGCCGCTGCCGCCGTGGTCTTCTTGGCGGCGGTGGTCTTCTTCGCGGCGGTCTTCTTCGCGGCAGCCTTCTTCACCGGAGCAGCCACACCGCGCTTGACGGCGGGACCGGACGCGGGAAGCTTCTGGGTACCGGCGATGACTGCCTTGAACTGCGCGCCCGGCCGGAACGCCGGCACGGACGTCGGCTTGACCTTGACGGTCTCACCGGTGCGCGGGTTACGAGCGACACGAGCGGCGCGGCGACGCTGCTCGAAGACACCGAAACCGGTGATGGTGACGCTGTTCCCGGCATGCACGGCGCGCACGATCGCATCGACGATGTGCTCGACGGCTGCCGTTGCCGTACGCCTGTCCGAACCGAGCTTCTCGGTCAGAACGTCGATCAGCTCTGCCTTGTTCATTGATTTCCTCCGCACATTACGGTCCACCGTCAGACCGACTTGTAGTCCACGGTAGACCCGCAAACGGGCAAGAGTCTATGTGCCACGCCAATTCTCATGCAACTAGAACGGCGGGCCCGGCCGAAGATCACATCGGCCGGGCCCGCCGGGGCAGTGCTGCAAGGACCCTCGATCAGGGGGTCGGGAGGGTCGTCGGTTTCCAAGACGGCCTTGCGTTTTCGTACTCGGAAATCGCGTCTACCTGCCGCAATGTCAGTCCGATGTCGTCGAGACCCTCGAGCAGACGCCACCGCGTGTAGTCGTCAATAGCGAACTGCACCACAGTGGTTCCGGCCGTCACGGTCCGCTTCTCGAGATCGACTTCGAGCTCGAGGCCGGGCTGCTGTTCGATGAGCTTCCACAGCAGTTCGACGTCGGCCTGCTCGACCTGAGCGGCGAGCAGGCCCGCCTTTCCGGCGTTGCCGCGGAAGATGTCGGCGAAGCGCGACGAGATCACGACGCGGAATCCGTAATCGGACAAAGCCCACACGGCGTGCTCGCGCGACGACCCGGTGCCGAAGTCGGGGCCCGCCACGAGAACCGAGCCGCGGTCGAACGGCGGGGTGTTGAGCACGAACGACGGATCGGTGCGCCAGCCGGCGAACAGGCCGTCCTCGAATCCGCTACGGGTGACGCGCTTCAGGTACACCGCCGGGATGATCTGGTCGGTGTCGACGTTCGAGCGGCGCAGCGGAACACCGATGCCCTTGTGAGTAGTAAAGGCTTCCATCGAGAATTCTCCTTCGGTCCCTTGACCTAGTCCAGATCCGCCGGGGCGGAGAGCTTGCCGCGCACCGCGGTCGCCGCCGCGACCGCCGGCGACACGAGGTGGGTGCGGCCGCCCTTGCCCTGGCGTCCTTCGAAGTTGCGGTTCGACGTCGACGCCGAACGTTCGCCCGGCGCGAGCTGATCCGGGTTCATACCCAGGCACATCGAGCACCCGGCCTGACGCCATTCGGCGCCCGCCGCAGTGAAGATCTCGCCGAGGCCCTCGGCCTCGGCCTGGGCGCGCACCCGCATCGAACCGGGCACGACGAGCATCCGCACCCGGTCGGCGACCTTGCGTCCCTTGAGAACATCGGCGACGGCGCGCAGGTCCTCGATGCGGCCGTTGGTGCACGAACCGACGAAGACGGTGTCGACGGCGATCTCACGCAGCGGCATGCCGGGTTCGAGATCCATGTAGCGCAGCGCCTTCTCGGCGGCCAGGCGCTCGGTCTCGTCGGCGATCTCCTCGGGCACCGGCACGTTCGCACCGAGCGGGGCACCCTGGCCCGGGTTGGTCCCCCACGTGACGAACGGGGTCAGCGACGCACCGTCGATGTGGACCTCGGCGTCGAAAACGGCGTCCTCGTCGGTACGCAACGCATCCCACGCGGCGACCGCCGCGTCCCAGTCCGTGCCCTGCGGGGCGTGCGGACGGCCCTTCAGGTACTCGTAGGTGACCTCGTCGGGCGCGATCATTCCGGCGCGGGCGCCCGCCTCGATCGACATGTTGCAGATCGTCATCCGCGCTTCCATGGACAGCTTGCGGATCGCCTCGCCGCGGTATTCGAGGACATAGCCCTGACCGCCGCCGGTGCCGATCTTCGCGATGACGGCGAGGATCAGGTCCTTGCCCGTGACGCCCTCGGGCAGTTCGCCGTCGACGGTGATCGCCATCGTCTTGAACGGGCGCAGCGACAGCGTCTGCGTCGCCATCACGTGCTCGACCTCGCTCGTGCCGATACCCATTGCCAGGGCACCGAATGCGCCGTGGGTGGAGGTGTGGCTGTCGCCGCACACCACCGTCATGCCCGGCTGGGTCAGACCGAGCTGCGGGCCGACGACGTGCACGATGCCCTGATCGATGTCGCCCATCGGGTACAGCCGGACGCCGAATTCCTCACAGTTGCGGCGCAGCGTCTCGACCTGGGTGCGCGAGACCGGATCGGCGATGGGCTTGTCGATGTCGACGGTCGGGACGTTGTGGTCCTCGGTCGCGATCGTGAGATCGGGACGCCGCAGCCGGCGTCCGGCGAGCCGCAGGCCGTCGAACGCCTGAGGACTCGTGACCTCGTGCACGAGATGCAGGTCGATGTAGATCAGATCCGGCTGCCGCGCCGAGCCCTCTCCCTCACCGCGCACGACAACGTGCTGATCCCACACCTTCTCCGCCAGAGTTTTTCCAGCCATCTTCTCCACCTGTCGTACGTGACGAACGCGGTTGCCGGTTCTCGGGGCTGTGACCGGGCCGCGTATGGTGCCGTCCCCGCCCGTCGGTACATGGGTTATGCTTCCCAGTATGCGAGACGGAGGTATCGACCTATGAGACAGCATAGCGGCATCGGAGTGTTGGACAAAGCGATGTCCGTGCTGCACGCGGTGGCCGAGCAGCCGTGCAACCTCAACGAACTGTGCTCCCGCACGGGCCTGCCGCGCGCGACCGCGCACCGGCTGGCCGTGGGCCTCGAGATCCACCGGTTGCTCACCCGGGACAGCGACGGCCAGTGGCGTCCCGGACCGGGCCTGGCCGAACTGTCCGCCGGGGCCGGCGATCCGCTCGTGGAGGCCGCCTCCCTCATCCTGCCCCGGCTCCGCGAGATCACCGGGGAGAGCGTGCAGCTGTACCGGAGGGAGGGCACCCAGCGCGTGTGCGTCGCCGCCCTCGAGCCCCCGACGGGCCTGCGCGACACCGTCCTCGTCGGCGCTCGGCTGCCGATGACCGCCGGGTCGGGCGCGAAAGTTCTGCTCGCATGGGCGGATGCCGCCACCCAGAGGGCGATCCTGCCGGACGCGGCGTTCGGTGAACGCGTCCTCGCGGAGGTACGTCGCCGCGGGTGGGCGCAGAGCGCCGCCGAACGCGAACCGGGCGTCGCCTCGGTGGCTGCACCCGTGCGCGACACGTCCGGGACGGTCGTCGCGGCGGTCTCCGTGTCCGGCCCCATCGACCGCATGGGCCGCAAGCCCGGCGCCCGCTGGGCGTCCGATCTCCTCGCCGCCGCGGAAGCACTCCACAAGCGGCTCTGAAGGATTCCCCCGCCGCACCGGTGGTGACAGCCGGGCATGACGCATGACACAGTGCTGTCCCATGGGCATAAAACAACGCGCACAGATCACCATGACGGACGACGAAGTCCAGGACTTCCTCGACCGCAGCCGTGTCGCCAACATGGCGACGCTCGGGCCGTCGGGCACACCGCATCTCATCGCGATGTGGTACGCGCTGATCGACGGTGAGATCTGGTTCGAAACCAAGGCCAAGTCCCAGAAGACGGTGAACCTGCGGCGCGACAACCGCATCACCGTGCTCGTCGAGGCGGGCGACACCTACGACCAGTTGCGGGGCGTGTCGATCGAAGGCCGCGCCGAGATCACCGACGACCACGACACCCTCTTCGCGGTGTGCCGCAACGTCTGGGAGCGCTACACCGGTCCGTACACCGACGAGATGCTGCCCGCCGTCGAGCGGATGATGCACAAGCGCGTCGCGGTGCGTGTGGTGCCGGACCGTGTCCGCTCGTGGGATCACCGCAAGCTCGGCATGCCGGCGATGCCCATCGGTGGCACGACGGCCCGGTACCTGTAGGCACTCGAAAATCGGGCGACAGGGCTCCCGCGCCGCGATAGATTCGTTCGCGTCCAGACCGGCCGACCGGAGGGAGATGTCATGAGCGACACGTCCAAGGACCGGATCAAGGAGCAATTCCGGGCGGCGCTCGAGCGCAAGAACAGCCGCGCGGGCCGGGGCACCGCCCATCTCGACGCGGATTCGAAGGCGCACGGTCCGCATGCGACCGCCGATCATCACCGCGAGTTCCGGCGCAAGAGCGGATAGCCGGTACCGACAACGAGGAAGGCCCTCCGAGCAATGCTCGGAGGGCCTTCGCTGTACCCCCGATGGGATTCGAACCCACGCTACCGCCGTGAGAGGGCGGCGTCCTAGGCCGCTAGACGACGGGGGCCTGGACCATCTTCATTTCTTCAGAGAAGAACACCCATCGATCCGGGGATCGATGGGCAGTTCATGGTACCCCCGATGGGATTCGAACCCACGCTACCGCCGTGAGAGGGCGGCGTCCTAGGCCGCTAGACGACGGGGGCCTGAGAACTTCTTCTCTGGTTGCTTCCCGGAGGAAGCTCAGCCAGCTTAGCTGGCCGAGACGCTGTGGGCAAACCACCGCATCTCAGCTGGGGTACCAGGACTCGAACCTAGAATGGCTGAACCAGAATCAGCTGTGTTGCCAATTACACCATACCCCATTGGTTTGTTCCTTCGGCCTGCCCTGCGGGCGTCTGTGGCCTCCGTTCCGAACCGAGAGAAAGATTAGCACCAACCCCACCACGAACTACAAATCGCCTGGTCAAGAGCATGAATTGCCCCTCGGAGCCGTGCGGAACGATCCCCCGCAGACGACTCGGCCCGCCACCTTCCGGGTGGAGGGTGGCGGGCCGAGCCGGGACCGGCGAGATGGTCAGGCGATGCCCGCGCGGGCGGAGCGCAGGCGCGCCAGGGTCACGTCCCGGCCGAGCAGTTCCATCGACTCGTACAGCGGCGGGCTGATGTGCGATCCGGAGACGGCGACACGCACCGGAGCGAACGCCTTACGCGGCTTGAGGCCCAGCTCCTCGATGAGAGCGGCCTTGAGCGCTTCCTCGAGGTTGGCGGTCGTCCACTCCCCCACACCGTCGAGCGCGGCGATGGTCGCGTCGAGTACGGGCGCGGCGTCCGCACCGAGATTCTTGGCGGCGGACGCCTCGTCCACCGTGAACCCCGACTCCGGGACGAACAGGAACTTCAGCAGGTTCCAGGCGTCGGACAACACGACGATGCGGGTCTGGACGAGTTCGGCGGCCGCGGAGAACCGCGCGTCGTCGACGTCGGCCGTGATGTGGCCGTGCTCGATCAGGAATGCCTTCAACCGCGCCGCGAAGTCCGCGGGCTCGAGCAGGCGGATGTGCTCGGCGTTGATCGCGTCGGCCTTCTTCTGGTCGAAGCGAGCGGGGTTCGAGTTGACCTTCGAGATGTCGAACGCGGCGACCATCTCGTCGAGCGAGAACACGTCGCGGTCCTCGGCCAGGCCCCAGCCGAGCAGGGCGAGGTAGTTCAGCAGACCCTCGGGGATGAACCCGCGGTCGCGGTGCAGGAACAGGTTCGACTCGGGGTCACGCTTGGACAGCTTCTTGTTGCCCTGTCCCATCACGAACGGCAGATGCCCGAACTCCGGCGTGAAATCGGCCACACCGATCCGCTGCAGCGCCTCGTACAGAGCGAGCTGCCGCGGCGTCGACGAGAGCAGGTCCTCGCCGCGCAGCACGTGGGTGATGCGCATCAGCGCGTCGTCGACGGGGTTGACGAGCGTGTACAGCGGGATGCCGTTGCCGCGGGTCAGCGCGAAGTCCGGGACCACACCCGCCTTGAACGTGGTTTCACCGCGCACGAGGTCGTTCCACGTGAGGTCGTGGTCCGGCATGCGCAACCGCACCACCGGCTTGCGTCCCTCGTCGAGGTAGGCCTGCCGCTGCTCGGGCGTCAGGTCGCGATCGAAGTTGTCGTAGCCGAGCTTGGGGTCGCGGCCGGCAGCCTTGTGCCGCTCCTCGACCTCCTCGGGAGTCGAGAACGACTCGTAGGCCTCACCGGCCTCGACGAGCTTGGCGACGATGTCGAGGTGCAGATCCCGTCGCTGGGACTGCCGGTACGGCTCGTACGGCCCGCCGACCTCCGGTCCCTCGTCCCACTGGAGGCCGAGCCAGCGCAGGGCGTCGAGGATCGCCTGGTACGACTCCTCGGTGTCGCGGGCTGCGTCGGTGTCTTCGATGCGGAACACGAAGGTGCCGCCGTGGTGGCGCGCGAACGCCCAGTTGAACAGGGCGGTGCGCACCAGGCCCACGTGCGGGGTTCCGGTCGGGGACGGGCAGAATCGAACGCGTACTTCGCTGCTGGTCATGGCTCACTCTGGTAGAGGGATGAGAAGTCCCTACCAGGCTAGTCCTCCCCGCCGCGGCGGCAGAAGCGAAGTGCGGTGGTCACTCGCCCTTCGCGACGACCGGATTGGTGAGGGTACCGATCTTCTCGATCGTCACCGACACGGTGTTGCCCGGCTCGATGGGGCCGACACCCTCGGGGGTTCCGGTGAGGATGACGTCACCCGGGAGCAGCGTCATCACGGCGGAAACCCACTCGATGAGCTTCGGAATGTCGTGGATCAGCAACGAGGTTCGGCTGCGCTGACGCTCCCGCCCGTCGACCTCGGCGGAGATCTCGAGGTCGGAGGCGTCGAGGTTCGTCTCGATCCACGGACCGAGCGGGCAGAACGTGTCGTGCCCCTTGGCGCGTGCCCACTGGCCGTCCTGCTTCTGGTGGTCGCGGGCGGACACGTCGTTGGCGATGGTGTATCCGAGCACGACGTCGAGCGCCTTCGCGGCGGGCACGTCCTTGCACGGCCGGCCGATGACGACGGCGAGTTCCGCCTCGTGGTGCACGAGCGAGGTGTTGCGTGGGATGACGATCGGGGCGCCGGGGCCGATGATCGAGGTGTTCGGCTTGAGGAAGATCACCGGCTCCTCGGGCACCTCGTTGCCGAATTCCGCGGCGTGCGCGGCATAGTTGCGTCCGACGGCGACGACCTTGCTCGCGAGGATCGGCGCGAGCAGGCGGACGTCGGCGAGCGGCCAGCTACGGCCGGTGAACGTGGGCGTCCCGAAAGGGTGCTCGGCAATCTCTTTCGCGATCGCGGAATCGGATTCGCCTTCGATGCTGACGAAGGCGACACCGTCGGGGCTGGCAATTCGACCAAGGCGCATGACGCGCAGTCTATCGGTGCGCCCACGCTCACCCGGCGCCCCCGTCGATCCGGGTGTACCGTTTGTTCATTGTTTCATACTTCGAGATATGTTCCCAGATAGTGAGACACGATGGAAGTTGTCGCCGACATCGGCCGGAAACGGTGGCTGATCCTGGCCCTGGGAGTGCTGGCACAGACCGTGCAGGCCACCGTCGTCAACGGCACGGCCTTCCTCATCCCCACCCTCCACACCGAGCACGGCCTGGACCTCGCGCAGGCCGGAACCCTGGCCGGCGCACCGATTCTCGGAGGGGTACTCACACTCGTCGCATGGGGGGCGATCGCCGATCGCTTCGGTGAGCGGAACGCCCTCGCCGCGGGTCTCGGCATCGCCTCCGCGGCGACGGCTGCCGCCGCGACGACCACAGCCCCTGGCGCACTGGCGGTTCTGCTCGCGGCCGCGGGAGCGGGCGCGGCCAGCGCCAACGCCGCCAGCGGGCGCGTCGTCGTCGGCTGGTTCCCGCAGGCACAGCGGGGTCTGGCGATGGGCATCCGGCAGATGTCCGTTCCGCTCGGAATCGCGTTGGCCGCCATGATGATGCCCCCACTCGCCCGCGATCACGGAATCGGTTGGGCGCTGGCATTTCCCGCGATCATGTGCGGCGTGGGAGCGATCGCGTGCGCGGTCGGAATCATCGACCCGCCGCGGCCGGATCGGGACACCGCAGCCGACAACGGCTTGCTGGACAATCCATATCGCGGCTCGCGGACACTGGCGCGCATCCACGGCACGTCGATCCTGCTGGTGGTCCCCCAGCAGATGGTGTGGACCTTTGCACTCGTGTGGCTGGTCACCGACCTGGACTGGACCGAGACGAGCGCCGGACTGGTTATCACCGCGTCCCAATTCCTCGGCGCGATCGGTCGTGTGATCGTGGGCGTGTGGTCGGACCGGACCGGCAGCCGGATGGGACCGCTGCGGATCGTTTCGATCTCCGTCGTCGTATCGATGGCGGCGCTGGCCGCCACCGCCTGGTTCGCCTCCCCCACCGCGGTCGTGATGCTGCTGGTGGCGTCGGTGACGACCGTTGCACCGAACGGACTGGCGTTCACCGCGGTCGCCGAGCTGGGCGGGCCGTTCTGGGGTGGTCGTGCACTGGGCATCCAGAACACCGGGCAGTTCGTCACCGGCGCGGCTGTCGGTCCCGCCTTCGGAGCGTTGATCGGCGCCGTGGGATTCCCGATCGCCTTCGCGATCGCAGCGATCGCACCGCTCGCGGCCGTGCCCCTCGTCCCGCGGGACGAATAGCCGCCGTTCCCACGGAACGAACAAGGGTCCCTCCGCCGGCCGCCCGCCGGAGGGACCCTTTCTCCGAGCACTGCCGGAAAACGCTGTCTCAGAGCGCTGCCGCGATCCGATCGCCGACCTCGCCGGTCACGATGGGGCCGGTGCCGCGTGCGGCGAGATCCGCCTCGACGGCCGCTTCGATGCGGGCCGCGTCGTCCTCACGACCGAGGTGACGCAGCAGCAGGGCCGCCGACAGGATCGCCGCGGTCGGGTCTGCGATTCCCTTGCCGGCGATGTCCGGGGCGCTGCCGTGCACCGGTTCGAACATCGACGGGTTGGTGCCGGAGGCGTCGATGTTGCCGCTGGCGGCCAGGCCGATGCCACCGGTGACCGCACCGGCCAGGTCGGTGATGATGTCGCCGAACAGGTTGTCGGTGACGATGACGTCGAACCGGCCGGGATCGGTGACCATGTAGATCGTCGCGGCGTCGATGTGGCAGTACGCCGTCTCGACCTCCGGGTACTCGGCGCCGACCGTCTCGACCGCGCGGGTCCAGATGGCCCCGGCGTTGGAGAGCACGTTCGTCTTGTGGATGAGCGTCAGGTGCTTGCGGCGGCTCTGCGCCAGCTCGAACGCGTAGCGCACGACGCGCTCGGCGCCGAACCACGTGTTGATCGACACCTCGGTGGCGATCTCGTGCGGGGTGCCGACGCGGATAGCGCCACCGTTGCCGGTGTACGGGCCTTCGGTGCCTTCGCGAACCACGACGAAATCCATCTCCGGGTTACCGGCGAGCGGCGACGCCGTTCCCGGGTACAGCCGCGACGGACGCAGGTTCACGTGGTGGTCGAGAGCGAACCGCATGTTCAGCAGCAGTCCACGCTCCAGGATGCCGGGGGTGACCGACGGGTCGCCGATCGCGCCGAGCAGGATCGCGTCGTGTTCGCGGATGGCGGCGAGGTCCGCCTCCGGCAGGAGTTCACCGGTGGCGTTGTACCGGCGAGCACCGAGGTCGTATTCGGTGGTCTCGAGGTCGGGCACGAGCTTCCGCAGCACCTTCAGTGCTTCGGCCGTGACCTCGATACCGATGCCGTCACCGGGGATGACCGCAAGCTTCATGGGCTCTACTCACTTCCTTGTGCGACGGTGGCCGCGACCGTGCAGACGGTCGCGGCCACCGGGGGGTGAAGCACGGGATGGATCAGGACAGATCGACCTGCGCGACGCGGGCGTCGAGCTTCTCGACGATCTGGGCGACCTCGGCGTCGCCGACCACGCGGTCCACGCGCAGGATGACGGTGGCACCCGACCCCTCGACGTCCTGGCTCAGCGCAGCGGCCTGGATGTCGATGGACGCGTTGCCGAGGATCGTGCCGAGGATGCCGAGCACGCCCGGACGGTCCTCGTAGTGCACGATGATGTTGTGGCCCTCGGCGCGCAGGTCGAAGCTGCGGCCGTTGATGTTGACGATCTTCTCGACCTGCTGCAGGCCGGTCAGCGCACCCGCGACCGCGGTGACGGAGCCGTCGGCGGCCACGGCACGCACCTCGACGGCGCTGCGGTGCGTCTGCGCCTCGCTGTGCTTGTCGACCTCGACGCTCACGCCGCGCTGCTCGGCGAGCTGCGGAGCGTTGACGAAGGTCACGGCCTCGTCGCTGCTGGCGGAGAACAGGCCGCGCAGAGCCGCGAGCCCGAGGATGTCGACGTTCTCGGCGGAGAGCTCACCGCTGACGACGACCTGCACGTTCTGCACGGCCTCCGGCGAGAGCGTGCCGGCGAGCAGGCCGAGCTTGCGGACGAGCTCGAGCCACGGTGCGACCTCTTCGCCGACCGGGCCGCCGGAGACGTTGACGGCGTCCGGCACGAACTCGCCGGCCAGGGCCAGCAGCACGCTCTTGGCGACGTCGGTGCCGGCGCGGTCCTGCGCCTCGGCGGTGGAGGCACCCAGGTGCGGGGTCACCACGACGTTGTCCAGCTCGAACAGCGGCGAGTCGGTGCACGGCTCGGTGCTGAACACGTCGAGGCCGGCGCCGCGAACCTTGCCGGAGACGAGCGCGTCGTGGAGCGCGGCCTCGTCGATCAGGCCACCGCGGGCGGCGTTGACGATGATGACGCCGTCCTTGGCCCGGGCCAGACGCTCGGCGTTGATCAGGCCGGCGGTTTCCTTCGTCTTGGGCAGGTGCACCGAGATGAAGTCGGCGCGCTCGACGAGCTCGTCGATGTCGACCAGCTCGATGCCGAGCTGCGCGGCGCGCGCGGCGGGCAGGTAGGGGTCGTACGCGATGACCGTGGTCTCGAAGGCGGCGAGGCGCTGCGCGAAGAGCTGGCCGATGCGGCCCAGGCCGACGACACCGACGGTCTTGCCGAGGATCTCGGTGCCGTTGAAGCTCGAGCGCTTCCAGGTCTTCTCACGCAGGGTGCGGTCGGCGGCCGGGATCTGACGCGCGGTCGACAGCAGCAGCGAGACGGCGTGCTCGGCGGCCGAGTGGATGTTCGAGGTCGGCGCGTTCACGACCATGACGCCACGCTCGGTGGCGGCGGGGATGTCCACATTGTCCAGGCCGACACCGGCGCGGCCGACGATCTTGAGCTTCGTCGCGGCGGCGAGCACCTCGGCGTCGACGGTGGTGGCGGAACGGACGAGCAGGGCGTCGGCGTCGGGCACAGCCGCGAGAAGCGCGGGGCGGTCCGGGCCGTCGACCCAGCGCACCTCGACACCGTCGCCGAGCGCATCGACGGTCGATTGCGCGAGCTTGTCGGCGATCAGGACAACGGGACGGCCATTCTGGCTCACGTGCGAACTCCCTGTGGTTGATTGTCTGCGGGCGTCGACGGCGCGCACACCCTTCTCGGCACGCGGCACAGCCGTGACAGCGTCGAGTTTAGAACCCCCTACCTCCGCGTGGGTGCGCGACCCGGGGTTGTCCTACCAGGTGGTACGAAACGCCTCGATCGGTGTGATGCGACTCCCGGCGCACGTCGGAGGTGATTTCGATTACGCCGGGCCGGCGGGAGCCCTCGAGTTCGTCTCGTATGCCCGAATCCGATTTCACGAGAAATCGCTCGCCCGGTGCATGATTCGCGAAATCTCGGTCGAGTGTTGTTCTCGCGCTGGATGTTTCACCGATCAGTACTGTCCGGTTCGCCGGCCGCGCGTCGCTGTTCCCGGAACGCGGTGACCGCCGCGCGCACGGTCGGGTGAAAGTGTGTCGCGTCGAACCGATCCCCCACCCCGAACTGCACCAGTTTGTCCTTGATGGGGCCTTTCATCGCCGCGAACGCCAACCGGATTCCCTTGCTCGCCAGATAGCGGTCCAGGTCGACGAGTTCGTCGACGGCGGTGGTGTCGAGGCCGGTGATCGGTTCGGCGGCGATCACCACCCACTCGACGGGCGTCGGCGCGTGCGCCACCAGTTCCCGCACGTGGCGGTCGAGGAGATCACCGTTGGCGAAGAACAGCGGGGCGTCGAACCGCGCGATCACCAGTCCCGGAATCCGATGCCCCTCGGGATGCCGGGTGATGTCGTGGAGGCCCGGAACCCCGTCCAGTTCCACCAGTTCCGTGCGATAGGGCTGCCACGCTCGGACCACGACCGTCAGCAGGGACAGCCCGATAGCGACCAGGATGCCTTCGAGCACCCCGACGAGCGCGACTCCGAGGAACGCCGCGACGGCGAGACCGGCCTCGACGCGGCTCATCCGCCACATCGTGACCAGACCCCGCACGTCGATGAGCGCCGCCGCCGCGACCAGCACGACCGCGGCGAGCGCGGCCTGCGGCAGGTACGCCGTCAGACCGGGCACGAGCAGCACGAACGCGAGCACACCGAGGGCGCCGACGACGCCCACGAGCTGGGTCCGCGCACCGTTCTGCTCCGCCACCGGTGTCCGGGAAGAACTTGCGGAGATCGGGAATCCGCCGAACAATCCGCCGGCGATGTTGGCCACGCCCATCGCCCGCATCTCCGCGCTGCCGTCCACGTCGGCGCCGCGCCGGGCGGCGAACGTCCGGGACAGCACCGCGGTGTCGGCGAAGGCGATGAGGGCGATCGCGACGGCGGGACCGAGCATGGTGACCACGTCGTTCCACCCCACCCCGCCGAAGGACGGGGCGGGCAGGCCGCGGGGCAGCGCACCGACCATTGCGATGTCGTCGCCGAGACCGAGCAAGGCGGACAGCGCGATCGCGCCGACAACCGCAACGAGCACCCCGGGTATCCGGATCCGCAGCATCCGGCACGTCACCATGACGGCCAGCGAGCCGACGCCCACGGCGGTGGCGAGCAGGTCGATGCCTCCGGTGACCGCTTCCCCGGCGACGGTGCCGATCCGGCCGAGTACGTCGTCCGCATCGACGTCGATGCCGAGCAGCGTGGGCAACTGTCCGATCACGACGACGAGCGCGATGCCGTTGAGGTATCCGATCCGGATCGGCTTGGACAGCAGATCGGTGACGAAACCCAGACGCAGGAACCCCGCGACGAGCAGGACGGTCCCCACGAGCACGGCGAGCACACCGGCCAGTGCGACTGCCCGCTGCGGATCACCGGAGGCAGCGGCGAGCGGGAGCACGGCCGCCGCGATCAACGGGGCCAGAGCCGAGTCGGGGCCGAGCACGAGCACCCGGGACGGCCCGACGATCGCGTACGCGAGCAGCGGCACGATCGTCGCGTAGAGCCCCGTGTACGCGGGCAGCCCCGCCGCGGTCGCGTACCCCATGCCCGCCGGGATCAGCAGCCCGATCAGCGCGAGGCCGGCGGTGACGTCCGGGCGCAACCACTCGCGACGGTAGGTGCGGACCGTGACGACCCCCGGCAGTCGATCGAGGCCCAGGCTCCAGGACATCGGCACATTATCCACCGAACACACCGGCGTATCCGCCACGAACGCCGCCGGCCCGGCACCCGAAGTCGGGTGCCGGGCCGGCGGAGAACGAAACTGCTTACGCGGTCTCGGTGATCGGGCGATCGACCCAGCTCATCAGGTCGCGCAGCTGCTTGCCGACGACCTCGATGCCGTGCTCGGCGTTCTGCTTGCGCAGGCCCTCGAGCTCCTTGTTGCCGTTCTCGACGTTGGCGACGAGACGCTTGACGAAGGTGCCGTCCTGGATGTCCTTGAGGATGTCCTTCATGCGCTCCTTGGTGCCGGCGTCGATGACGCGCGGGCCGGAGAGGTAGCCACCGAACTCGGCGGTGTCGGACACCGAGTAGTTCATGCGCGCGATGCCGCCCTCGTACATGAGGTCGACGATGAGCTTGAGCTCGTGCAGGCACTCGAAGTACGCCATCTCCGGGGCGTAGCCCGCCTCGACGAGGACGTCGAAGCCGGTCTTGACGAGCTCCTCGGTGCCACCGCAGAGGACGGCCTGCTCACCGAACAGGTCGGTCTCGGTCTCTTCCTTGAAGGTGGTCTTGATGACGCCGGCGCGGGTGCCGCCGATGCCCTTCGCGTAGGACAGGGCCAGAGCCTCGCCCTCGCCCTTCGGGTCCTGGTGGATGGCGATGAGCGCGGGCACGCCCTTGCCGTCGACGAACTGACGACGCACCAGGTGGCCGGGGCCCTTGGGGGCGACCATGCCGACGGTGACGAACTCCGGAGCCTTGATCAGCCCGAAGTGGATGTTCAGGCCGTGGCCGAAGAACAGCGCGTCGCCGTCCTTCAGGTTCGGCTCGATGTCGTTCTTGAAAATCGACGCCTGCGCCGTGTCGGGGGCGAGCAGCATGATCACGTCGGCCCACTCCGAAACCTCGGCGGGGGTTCCGACGGTGAGGCCGGCTTCTTCGGCCTTGGCCCGCGACTTCGAGCCTTCCTTGAGACCGATGCGCACCTCGACGCCCGAGTCACGCAGGCTCAGCGAATGCGCGTGCCCCTGGCTGCCGTAGCCGATCACCGCGACCTTGCGGCCCTGGATGATCGACAGATCGGCGTTGTCGTCGTAGAAAAGCTCGACTGCCACAGTTCCTACCTCTTTCAGCAATTGGGGTGTGTTCAGGCTAACGGGTGGCCGTGATCGACTTGGGACCACGTCCGACGGCGACGACACCGGACTGCACGATCTCGCGGATGCCGTACGGCTCGAGCATCCGCAGAAGCGCGTCGAGCTTCGAGCGGGTGCCGGTGGCCTCGATGGTCAGCGACTCCGGAGAGACGTCGATCACCTTGGCGCGGAACAGGTTCACCGTCTCGATGACCTGGGTGCGGACGCTGGCGTCTGCACGGACCTTGATGAGCACGAGCTCGCGCGCCACCGACGCCTCGCCCTCCTGCTCGACGATCTTGATGACGTTGACCAGCTTGTTGAGCTGCTTGGTGACCTGTTCGAGCGGGAACTCGTCGACGGTCACGACGATCGTCATGCGGGAGATGTCGGGCACCTCGGTTCCCCCGACGGCGAGGGATTCGATGTTGAATCCTCGCCGCGAGAACAGGGCCGCGACACGGGCCAGCACGCCCGGCTTGTCCTCGACGAGAACGCTGAGGGTGTGACTCGTGCTCACTGACGATCCTCTCCTGCTGCGGAATCGGTGGCGGCCTGCTCGCGGTTCATGGCCTCGTGGATGACGGCGGGCTCGGCGGCGGCCTCGTCGTCGTCGAACAGCGGGCGGATGCCCCGCGCCGCCATGATTTCGTCGTTGCTGGTGCCGGCGGCGACCATCGGCCACACCTGGGCGTCCTTACCGACGATGAAGTCGATGACGACCGGGCGGTCGTTGATGGCCTGGGCCTGGCGGATGGCGGGCTCGACGTCCTCTTCGTGCTCGACCCGGATGCCGACGCAGCCGAGGGCCTCGGCGAGCTTGACGAAGTCCGGGATCCGGACCTCACCGTGGGTACCGAGCTCGGTGTTCGAGTAGCGCTGGTCGTAGAACAGCGTCTGCCACTGACGGACCATGCCGAGATTGCCGTTGTTGATGAGCGCGACCTTGATCGGCACACCCTCGACGGCGCAGGTCGCGAGTTCCTGGTTGGTCATCTGGAAGCAGCCGTCACCGTCGATCGCCCACACCTCGGCCTCGGGCTTGCCCATCTTGGCGCCGAGGGCGGCCGGCACGGCGTAGCCCATGGTGCCGAGACCACCGGAGTTCAGCCACGTACGCGGCTTCTCGTAGTCGACGAACTGCGCAGCCCACATCTGGTGCTGGCCGACGCCGGCGCAGTAGATGGCGTCCGGACCGGCGAGCTTACCGACGGCCTGGATGACGTACTGCGGCGACAGGGAACCGTCGGCGGGACGGTCGTAGCTCAGCGGGTAGGTGCGACGGATGTCGTCGAGGTATTCCCACCACTGCGCGTAGTCGAGCTTGGTGCCGGTGGCCAGATCCGCACGGATCGCCTCGACGAGTTCGACGAGGACCTCGCGGCAGTCGCCGACGATCGGGACGTCCGCGTGCCGGTTCTTGCCGATCTCCGCGGGGTCGATGTCGGCGTGGATGACCTTCGCGTCCGGTGCGAACGAGTCGAGCTGACCGGTCACGCGGTCGTCGAAGCGGGCGCCGAGCGTGACGAGCAGGTCGCTCTTCTGCAGCGCCGCGACCGCTGCCACGGTGCCGTGCATACCCGGCATGCCGCAGTTGAGGCGGTGGGTGTCGGGGAACGCGCCGCGCGCCATCAGGGTGGTGACGACAGGAATGCCGGTCAGTTCGGCGAGCTCGAGCAGCTCGGCGGACGCGTCGGCCTTGATGACGCCGCCACCGACATACAGCACCGGGTTCTTGGCCTCGGCGATCAGGCGCGCGGCCTCGCGGACCTGCTTGCCGTGCGGCTTGGTCACGGGACGGTAGCCGGGCAGGTGCATCTCCGGCGGCCAGCTGAAGGTGGTCTGCGCCTGCAGGATGTCCTTGGGGATGTCGACGAGCACGGCGCCGGGGCGGCCGGACGCGGCGATGTAGAAGGCCTCGGCGAGGATGCGCGGGATGTCGGCGCCGTCGGTGACGAGGAAGTTGTGCTTGGTCACCGGCATGGTGATGCCGGAGATGTCCGCTTCCTGGAAGGCGTCGGTGCCGATGAGACCGCGGCCGACCTGGCCTGTGATCGCGACGATCGGGACGGAGTCCATCTGGGCGTCGGCGAGCGGGGTCACGAGGTTGGTGGCGCCGGGGCCGGAAGTGGCCATGCACACACCGACCTTGCCGGTGGCTTGCGCATATCCGGTCGCGGCGTGACCGCCGCCCTGCTCATGACGAACGAGGACGTGACGGACCCGCTTGGAATCGAACAGCGGATCGTAGACGGGAAGGATCGCACCACCGGGGATGCCGAAGACCGTGTCGACCTCGAGCTCCTCGAGGGCTCGGACGACCGACTGGGCTCCGGTGACCCGCTCGGGCGCGACCTGGCGGCGAGTTCCGGGCTGCGCTGCGGCGGCTGCGGTAGTCGGGGTGGACCCCGGCTTTCGCGGCGAGGGTTGAGGCCGTGCGGTTGGTGCGCTCACTGCGAATTCCTCTGATTCTGGCTCCGGGCAACAAAAAACCCTCGTCAGCATCTGCTGTACGAGGGTGGCGCGTCGTGGGCGAGTTGCGGTATGCGGCTCAGGCGACGACGCGCCGGCCGATTACGAGCAACCCATTCTTATTCACGCGCTAGACGGTAGGCGCGCGCGAAGCAGACAGTCAACTTGGTTCGGTCGTCTGTCCCAGAATGTGAGATGCCTCGGCTGCAATGCGAAGATGGTGAGGTGTCATCCTCCCAGCAGCCCGTGCCACCGCGTTCATCATCCCACACGCCGGAATCGGCGACGCGCGTCATTCGGATTTCCCGATTGTCGCTGCTCGCGTGCGGCATCCTGCTCCTTGCGGTGGCCTCGCCCGCGATGGCCTGGCCCGCGGCATTCTCCTGGATGCTGGTGATCCCGTTTCTCGTGCTCGCGTGGATCCTGCGCGTGCGCACCGTCGTCGGACCCGACGGCATCACTGCCCGCGCCACGTTCTCGACGACCCGCATCGGGTGGGGCGCACTCGCGGGAATCCGCTTCCCCAAGCGCGGCTGGGCGCGCGCGACCCTCACCGACGGATCCGAGGTTCCGCTTCCCGTCGTCACGTTCGGCCGGCTCCCCGAGCTCGCCGAGGCCAGCGGCGGGCGCATCACCGATCCGTATGCCGCGGCCGACGCGGCCCGCAGCGCCGAGGACCGCAGTACCGAGGCGACAGCGGAAGACTCCGCGGCCGAGTCGGATGACGCATCGAAATAGCACAACGGTAAATTCGAAACCGCTGCACCCCGGCCCCTGCCGCAGCCCGGCAGCCGGCCCGACAGCCGAAGGCGCAGCCACCCGCCCTGTGAAGGAAACCTGCACATGCCCCCGTTGAGGTCACGCACCACCACCGTCGGACGCAACGCCGCCGGTGCCCGCTCCCTGTGGCGCGCCACCGGTCTGACCGACTCCGATTTCGGCAAGCCGATCGTCGCGATCGCCAACTCCTACACGCAGTTCGTGCCCGGACATGTCCACCTCAAGGACGTCGGCGAGATCGTCGCCGACGCGGTCCGGGCCGCCGGTGGCGTCGCCCGCGAGTTCCACACCATCGCCGTCGACGACGGCATCGCGATGGGCCACGGCGGCATGCTGTACTCGCTCCCGAGCCGCGAAATCATCGCCGACTCGGTCGAATACATGGTGAACGCCCACACCGCCGATGCGCTGGTGTGTATCTCCAACTGCGACAAGATCACCCCGGGCATGCTCAATGCGGCCATGCGCCTGAACATTCCGACGATCTTCGTCTCCGGTGGTCCGATGGAAGCGGGCAAGGCGGTCGTCGTCGACGGTGTCGCGCACGCCCCCACCGACCTGATCACCGCGATCTCCGCGTCCGCGAGCGAGTCGGTGAGCGACGCGGGCCTCGACGAGGTCGAGCGCAGCGCCTGCCCGACGTGCGGTTCGTGCTCGGGCATGTTCACCGCGAACTCGATGAACTGCCTCACCGAGGCGCTGGGCCTGGCGCTGCCGGGCAACGGTTCGACCCTCGCCACCCACGCCGCCCGCCGCGCGCTGTTCGAGAAGGCCGGCACCACGATCGTCGAGGCGGCGCTGCGTTACTACCGCGACGAGGACGAGTCGGTGCTGCCCCGCAACATCGCCACCCCGGCGGCGTTCCGCAACGCGATGGCACTCGACGTCGCGATGGGCGGTTCGACGAACACCGTGCTGCACACGCTGGCCGCCGCGCAGGAAGGCGAGGTCGACTTCGACCTCGAGACCATCGACGCGATCAGCCGCAAGGTTCCGTGCCTGTCGAAGGTGTCCCCGAACTCCGACTACCACATGGAGGACGTGCACCGCGCGGGCGGAATCCCCGCGCTGCTCGGTGAACTCCGCCGCGGCGGCCTGCTCGAGACGGACGTCCACACCGTGCACACGGCGAGCTTCGACCAGTGGCTCGACGACTGGGACATCCGGTCCGGCAAGGCCACCGAGGAGGCGCTCGAACTGTTCCACGCCGCCCCCGGCGGGGTTCGCACCACCGAGCCGTTCTCGACCGACAACCGCTGGGCCTCGCTGGACACCGACGCCGTCGGTGGCTGCATCCGTGACATCGAGCACGCCTACACCGTCGAGGGTGGCCTGTGCGTGCTGCGCGGCAACCTCGCCGTCGACGGCGCGATCCTCAAGACCGCCGGTATCGACGAGGACCTGTTCAGCTTCGAGGGACCGGCCCTGGTGGTCGAGTCGCAGGAGGAGGCCGTCTCGGTCATCCTCGGCAAGAAGGTGCAGCCGGGCGATGTCGTGGTCGTGCGCTACGAGGGCCCCGCGGGTGGTCCCGGCATGCAGGAAATGCTGCACCCGACGTCCTTCCTCAAGGGCGTCGGCCTCGGCAAGGTGTGCGCGCTGATCACCGACGGCCGCTTCTCCGGTGGCACGTCGGGCCTGTCCATCGGGCACGTCTCCCCCGAGGCCGCGTCCGGTGGTGTGATCGGTCTCGTCGAGAACGGTGACCGCATCCGCATCGACGTCGCCTCCCGCACCCTCGAGGTGCTCGTCGACGACGAGGTGCTCGCCGAGCGCCGCGCGAAGATGGAAGCCCGGGAGAACCCGTGGCAGCCGGTCGCCCGTGACCGTGTCGTGTCGAAGGCCCTGCGCGCCTACGCGGCGCTCGCGACCTCCGCCGACAAGGGTGCCGTCCGCCAGCTCCCGTAGCTCGTACTCGTGCGCGGTTTCGGTAGCTCCGGCTACCGAAACCGCGCACGAGCGCGTCAGCGCACGAAAAGCCAGAGGCACACGCCGCCGGCGACGCCGAGCAGCAGTGCCACGAACGATCCGATGAACGGGCGCGTCGCCCAGCCACGTGCTCCGTCGACGGCGATCCGGCCGGGACCGGTCAGCACGATCGCCACCGCCGCCGCGCCGAGCAGCACCTCGAACTCCACACCGGACTGCTCAGCCGCGAAGTACTGCAGCCCCGGTTCGAGGTGGTGTTTGAACAGCACGGCGTTGATCATGATCGCGACCACCGCGGCCGCCGCGAGCGGCGTCATCAGGCCCAGGACCAGCAAGGCACCCGCCGCGATCTCCCCGATCGCACCGACGATCGCGAGGATCTCCGAGTACCGGTAGCCGGCGCCCTCGACGAGCGCTTCGAATCCGTCGAGTCCGGGTCCATCCCACCATCCGGTGAGTTTCTGCAGCCCGTGCACGATCATGATGCCGCCGACGGCCAGCCTCAGGATCAGCAAACCGAGGTCGAGGGTGCCGCGCCGCACCTTCGGGGGCACAGCGGCAACCGGTTCCGGCTCCTCGTACGATCCCGGCGCGACCGGCATCTCCGGCCGATGGATCGGGTCGGTGGGGCCGTCGTACGCCCCGGCGGAGCGGGATTCGAACGACCTTTGGTCCAGGTCGAGGTCGTCGTCGGATTCGAGCATCGACGAACGTGGACGGTTCAGCTCGAGCGTCGGATTCTCGTACGGCGCCGGTTCCGGGACGGGGTCTTTCGCCTTGTCGCTCACGTGGTCCAGCGTAGGTCGCGCGGCGGGGAGCACCCGGGAACCGAGGAGACGCTCGGCGTGCCGGTAACGTTTGCGGCATGACGAGGGGTGCGCGGTTGAGGGGTTCGCGGCGACTGCCGACATTGGTACTGGCACTCGGCCTGTTCGCCACGGTCACGTCGTGCGCCCGGTTCGACGATGCGGCCACGACCCCGTTCACACCGGAACCGTCGTTCGACGGCGGCGCCGACATCGGCCCGCTCGAGCAGTCACCGACCACGTCGACGACACCGTCCGTCCCTCCGGTGCCTCCCGGCCCGTGTGTGGATCCGGACCCCGCGGTCGTCGCCACGTGCCTCGACACCACCGGGGGGCTCGTCACCGTGCCGGACGGCAGTTCCGCGTTCGTGGCCGAGCGGCGCACCGGGCGGATCCTGCAGGTCGCCCCCGGCACCGAACCCGTCGAGATCGCGACGATCCCGGTGGACGGCTCGGGCGACGGAGGCCTCCTCGATCTGACGCTGTCTCCCACCTACGGCGAGGACCGGCTGCTCTACGCGTACATCACCACACCGTCCGACAACCGGGTGGTGCGCATCGCCGCGGGCGACGTTCCCAAGGACGTGTTCACCGGCATCCCACGCGGCGCGAACGGTAACGCCGGCGCCATCGAGTTCGTCACCCCCACCGAGCTGGCCGTCCTCACCGGAGACGTCGGAAACCCTGCTGCCGCAACAGATCCCGCGTCACTGGCCGGGAAGCTGCTGCGCGTGCCGCTGCCCGCCCCTGGCGGTCCTGCCCCCGCACCGACGGTGGTGCTGTCCGGCATCGGAACGGCCGGCGACGTGTGCCGTGACCCGATCGGCAATCTGTGGGTCACCGACCGCACGCCGCTCGAGGACCGGTTGCAGCGGGTGGGGTCGGACGGTTCCGTCGCGGGCGCGCCGGTGTGGACGTGGCCGGACCGTCCCGGCCTCGCCGGATGCGCGGCCGGCCCCGATGCGGTGGCGATCTCGCTGACCGACGGCAAGGCGGTGTCGGTGGTCGCCACCGACCCGGGTACCGGCGCCGTCACCGCAGCCCCGGTGCTCGCGGCGCAGGACAGGTACGGGCGGCTGGGTGGCGCGTCGGCCGGTGTCGACGGGTTGCTGTGGGTCTCGACCGTCAACAAGGACGGTGGCCAGCCGGGGCCGAACGACGATCGCGTCGTGCGCATCCAGTTCCCGGCCGGTGGCGGCGGATTCGACTGAGTCGGAAAGACCGTCGGACGTCGCCGTCGCGCGTCCCGGAGAATCACCCTGGGCGACAATCGACGCGGTGGATGCGAATTCGCTCACGCTACAGCGTGGGCGAATTCCGAAACACGTCGTGAATTCGGGATTATTCGCAGCCTCAGCATCCCGCGTCGGACGGACTCACCGACTGCGGCCGATCGGATCGCTGGAGCAGCCCCGCGACCATCGGAAGTATCAGCACTGTGATCGCCCCGGCCGCAACGAGAATCGACGCACTGCCGTTCGTCATCTCCCCCGCCGAGACCGCGACCCCGGTGACGGCGACGATGAGCGGGAGCCCGGTCGTCGAGTACAGCGCGATCTGCAGTTGCTCCGCGGTGTCGAAGCGGGACTCGCGGTCGAGGCGTGCGGACACGAACACCGGCACACCCCGGACCAGAATCAGCAACAGCAGGAACGCAATCAGCACACCGGGTTTCTCGACGACGGCACCCACGTCGATCGCCATCCCGGAGGTGACGAAGAAGATCGGGATGAGGAACCCGTAGGCAAGTCCGTCGAGTTTCGTCTCGAGCAGCACGTCGCCGGTCGGAATCGCCCGGCGCAGGATGAATCCCGCGGCGAACGCGCCGAGGATCACGTCCAGGTCGAACACGACCGCGAGGGTGATGAGCCCGACGAGCAGCAGCATCGTCAACCGGACCGACGTCTGGGCGGTGGTCATCGAGGTGCGTCGCACGAATGCCAGGAACTGCGATCCTTCCCGCAGGATCCGCGGCGGCAGCAGTGCCACGATCACGGCGACCACCGCGAACGCCGCGAGGACCAGCAGGGATCCGAGCGCACCGCGCGCGCCCAGCAGCGTCGCCATCGCGATCACCGGCAACAGCTCGCCGACCGCTCCGTGGTTGAGCACCGACCGCCCGAGCGGGGTGTCGACGAGCCCGCGGTCCGCGAGGATCGGCAGCAGAGTGCCCAGCGCGGTCGACGTCAACGCGATCGCGACGGCGACCTCGGCATTCACGAGACCGGCCGCGCCGAGCACTGCGACGGTCGCCAGGGCCAGTGTCATGCACACGCACCACGTGATCAGCGCGCGGCGACCACCGCGACCGCGCAGCTCGGCGGGATCGATCTCGTAGCCGGCGAGCAGGAACAGCAGCCCCAGACCGAGTTCGCGGAGCATCTCGATCCCGCCGTCGACCTCGGCGAAGCCGAGCGCGTTGGGGCCGATGACGACCCCCGCGACGAGCAGCAGCACCACTTCCGGCACGAGCCGGCGAGGCACGGCTCCCGCGACGAGCGGCGCGACCACGGCCGCCACGACGATCCAGAACAGTGAAGTGGCGACTGCGGCATCCATGAACCGCTACGTTAGCGGCTCAAGATCAACTGCACGCGGCGATGACGAGTTCCTTGACGCGCGCCGGGTCGGCCTGGCCGCGGGTGGCCTTCATGACGTCGCCGACGATCTTGCCGGCCGCCTGGACCTTGCCGGAGCGGATCTTGTCGGCGATGTCGGGGTTCGCGGCGAGCGCCTCGTCGACCGCGGCCTGCAGTGCCGAGTCGTCGCGCACGACCTCGAGTCCGCGAGCGGCCACGACCTCCTCGGGTTCGCCCTCGCCGGCGAGGACACCGTCGACGACCTGCCGCGCGAGCTTGTTGGTGAGCTTGCCGTCGGCGACCAGCGCGATGACCTTCGCGACCTGCTTCGGGGTGATCGGCAGATCCGCGAGTTCGACCTCGCGGGCGTTGGCCTGCTGCGTCAGGTAGGCGACCCACCAGGACCGGGCCTCGGACGCGGGCGCCCCGGCCTCGGTCGTCGCGATCACCAGGTCGAGAGCACCGGCGTTCACCAGGTCGCGCATCTCCTCGTCGGAGACACCCCATTCCTTCTGGATGCGGGCGCGGCGCAGCCACGGCAGCTCCGGCAGGGTGCCGCGCAGTTCCTCGATCCACTCGGCGCTCGGAGCGACCGGCTCGAGATCCGGCTCCGGGAAGTAGCGGTAGTCCTCTGCGGTTTCCTTGCGGCGACCGGGCGAGGTCGTGCCGTCGGCCTCCTGGAAGTGGCGGGTCTCCTGGACCACCGTGCCACCGGCCACGAGCACCGCCGCCTGGCGGCGCATTTCGTAGCGGACCGCGACCTCGACGGACTTGAGCGAGTTCACGTTCTTGGTCTCGGTGCGGGTACCGAACTCGTCCGCGCCGATCGGGTTGAGCGAGACGTTGGCGTCGCAGCGCATCGAGCCCTGGTCCATGCGCACGTCCGACACGTCGAGGGCCTTCAGCAGATCGCGCAGCGCGGTGACGTAGGCGCGGGCAACCTCGGGGGCACGCTCACCGGCGCCGACGATCGGCTTGGTGACGATCTCGACGAGCGGCACGCCGGCCCGGTTGTAGTCCAGCAGCGAGTGGCTCGCACCGTGGATGCGTCCGGTCGCGCCGCCGACGTGCAGCGACTTGCCGGTGTCCTCCTCCATGTGGGCGCGTTCGATCTCGACCCGCCACGTGGTGCCGTCGTCGAGCACGACGTCGAGGTAGCCGTTCGTCGCGATCGGCTCGTCGTACTGCGAGATCTGGTAGTTCTTCGGCTGATCCGGGTAGAAGTAGTTCTTGCGCGCGAACCGGCCCCACGGGGTGATCTCGCAGTTCAGCGCCAGGCCGATGCGGATGGCGGATTCGACGGCAGCCTGGTTGACGACGGGCAGCGATCCGGGCAGGCCCAGGCACACCGGGCACACCTGCGTGTTGGGCTCGGCACCGAACGTGGTCGGGCAGCCGCAGAACATCTTGGTGGCGGTGTGCAGTTCGACATGCACCTCCATGCCCATCACGGGCTCGAACTTCGCGAGCACGTCGTCGTAGGCGAGCAGATCATCGGACATGGCGGCAGTCATGCGGTCGATTTTAGACGCCGCCACCCGACCCACTCACCACCACTCAGCCGAACAGAACCCGCATCTCCTGGTATCGCTCTTCCGGCACCAACTTGTGGTGCGCGAGCGCCTCGTCGAACCCGACGCGGACGATGCGGGTGCCGTGCAGCGCCACCATGTGACCCCAGTCCTCGTCGGCGACGAGATCGGTGACGGCCATACCGAGCCGTGTCGCCAGGACCCGGTCGAACGCGGTGGGCACTCCCCCGCGCTGGATGTGGCCGAGCACCGTCGCACGGGTCTCGATGCCGGTGCGTTCCTCGATCATCGGGGCCAGGATCTCGGCGATACCACCGAGGCGCGGACGATCGAATCCGTCGAGACCCTTGTGCGAGTGGGCCTCGGTCATGTCCGGCAGCGTGAAGCCCTCGGCGACGACGACCATCGGGGCACGACCGCGGTCGCGCACACTCGTCGTCCACGCGCAGATCTGGTCGATGCTCTCCGGGTGCTCGGGAATGAGGATCGCGTGCGCGCCGCCCGCGGTACCCGAGTGCAGGGCGATCCACCCGGCGTGCCGCCCCATCACTTCGAGCACCATGCAGCGTTTGTGCGAGTTACCGGTGGTGCGCAAGCGGTCGATGGCGACGGTGGCGATCTCGACGGCCGTGTCGAATCCGAACGTGTAGTCGGTGCGGCCGAGGTCGTTGTCGATCGTCTTGGGAACCCCGACGATCGGGATTCCTTCCTCGAACAGTCGTTTCGACGCCGCCGCGGTGCCTTCTCCGCCGATCGCCACCACCGCGTCGACACCGAGTTTCTCGAGGGTGCGGGCGATGTTCTGCGCGCCGCCCTGCGGTCCCTGATACGGCCCGAATCGGCTGGTGCCGAGGATCGTGCCGCCCTGGTTCGACAGGCCCCGCACCGAACTGCGGTCGAGCGGCATCGCATCGCCCTCGACGAGTCCGCGCCATCCGTCCAGGAATCCGACGAACTCCTGGCCGTACACGGTCTCCCCCTTCAGAACCGCGCCGCGGATCACCGCGTTGAGTCCGGGGCAGTCGCCGCCGCTGGTGAGAATCCCGACCTTCGTCATGTACGCCTCCGTTGCAGAGGATCCGTGTCGCTCCTGTCATCCTGCCCGCAAGCGGCGTGAGCGTCATCTCGATCGGCCACGTTGCCCCGCTGCAAAGTCTCACAGAGAGCCCGCGATCACGCTGAGCGGAACGCAACGCGCACTTACGGCGAGGCAACACACCGGTCACCGCGGCCCTCGACACTTTCTCCGATCCCACAGGAGGTTTGCCGTGTCCTATGTCCCACCGGCCGAGCTGGCCCGTGCAATGGTCGACGCCGGCCATAGCAAAGTCCTCACGTCCACCCGCGACACGCTGATCCGCGCGTTCATGGGCGGTGCGCTGCTCACCCTCGCCGCGGCCTTCGCGGTCACCGTGACCGTCCAGACCGGTAACGCCCTGCTCGGAGCGGCCCTGTTCCCGGTCGGTTTCTGCCTGCTCTACCTGCTCGGTTTCGACCTGCTCACCGGGGTGTTCACGCTCGCGCCGGTCGCGTACCTGGACCGCCGTCCGGGCGTGACGATCGGCGGCGTCCTGCGCAACTGGGGACTGGTGTTCGTCGGCAACTTCGCCGGGGCGTTCATGGTCGCTGTGATCATCACGTTCGTGCTCACCTACGGATATTCGATTCCGCCGAACGAGGTGGCCGAGAAGCTGATGACCATCGGCGAGTCACGCACCGTCGGCTATGCCGAACACGGCGCCGCGGGCATGGCGACGCTGTTCCTGCGCGGCGTGCTGTGCAACTGGATGGTCTCGACCGGTGTGGTCGCCGCGATGATGTCGAAGAACGTGACCGGCAAGGTTCTCGGCATGTGGCTGCCGATCATGCTGTTCTTCTACATGGGATTCGAGCACTCCGTGGTCAACATGTTCCTGTTCCCGTCCGGCCTGCTCCTCGGCGCCGACTTCACCCTCGTCGACTACCTCGTGTGGAACGAGATCCCGACGGTGCTCGGCAATCTCGTGGGCGGACTGGTCTTCGTCGGCCTGGCCATCTACACGACCCACGTCCGCACCCAGCCGAAGCGGGCCACCGTCGAGATCGCGCCCGCACCGGAGCGGGAGACCGAAACGGTCTGATCGCGAACACTTCCGCGGATAACGAAGGGGCCGGGCGTGGTCGGGACGCCCGGCCCCTTCGCGGTTCCGATCCGACCGTCACCCGGGCACGACCAGCCCCGACTCGTAGGCCACCACGACCGCCTGCGCGCGGTCCCGCAGATGCAACTTGCCGAGCACCTTGCCGACGTGCGTCTTGACCGTCTGTTCGGCGACGAACAACCGTTGCGCGATCTCCTGGTTCGACAGGCCGTGCGCGATCAGCTCGAGCACTTCCGTCTCGCGCGGGGTCAGCACGTCGAGCGCGGTGCTGCGACGGGGCGCGCGCCGGCGGGTCACGTCGGCGATGAGCCGGCGGGTGACCGTCGGCGCCAGCAACGCCTGCCCGTCGGCGACGACCCGTACGGCCCGGACGAGTTCGTCCGCCGGCGCGTCCTTGAGCAGAAACCCGCTCGCACCCATCCCCAGCGCCTCGTACACATAGTCGTCGAGGTCGAATGTGGTGAGCATCAACACTTTCGAGCGCGGCTCGCGTCGGTCGGCGAGGATGTGCCGAGCGGCATCGAGTCCGTTCATCTCCGGCATGCGCACGTCCATGAGCACGACGTCGGGCCGCAACCTCGCGACCTCGCTCACCGCGACCTTCCCGTCCGGGGCGTCCCCGACGACACTGATGTCGGGTTGCGCGGCGAGCAGCGCGCCGAAGCCCTGGCGGACCATGGCCTGGTCGTCGGCGATGAACACGGTGATGGGTGCGTGCGGCTCGGTCATCACCCCCACCCTAGGCGGCGGGGACGCGGGGCAGCACCGCCGACACCTCGAATCCTCCGTCGGGTCGCGGGTGCGCGTACAACCGTCCCCCGACCGACGCCGCCCGATCGGCCATGCCGCGGATACCGTTGCCGCCGCCGAGGTCCGGCCGGTCCACGGGACGGTCCCCGCGACCGGCCTCCGAGGCGCCGTTGCGCACCGTCAGGTCCACCCGATCCGGACCGCACACCACCTGCACGGACACCTCCGAGCCCGGCGCGTGCCGGGCCGCGTTGGCGAGCGACTCCTGCAGGATCCGGTACACCGCGAGTCCCGCGCTGTCGGACACCGACCCGGTGTCCCCGTCGATCCGTGCGGTGAGGTGCACCCCGGCGCGGCGGGACGCGTCGAACAGTTCGTCGATCCGGCTCAGCCCGGGCTGCGGAGCGTTCTCGGGCAGCATGCCGTCGCTTCGCAACACACCGAGCATGCCGCGGACCTCGTTGAGCGCCTCCCGCGCGTGAACGCCGATCGATTCGAATTCGGCGCGCACCTCGTCGGAGACGTCCGGCAGCCGGTACGGGGCGCTCTGCGCCTGCACCACGACGAGAGACATGTGGTGGGCGACGATGTCGTGCAGGTCGCGGGCGATGCGCGCCTTCTCCTCGAGCGCCGCGCGACGGGCACGTTCGAGTTCGCTGATCTCCTCCTCACGGGCCAGTTGCCGCCGGGACAGCACCAGCCAGCGCACGAGCAGCGCGAACGCCGCGATCGCGGCGAGCCCGATCGCCCAGCCCCACCCGTCGTTGCCCGGCAGGTAGACGAAGAACAACACGACGGTCGCGAGCCAGACGACGAGCACGATCCGGATCTCCTCGCGCAGACAGACCGCGACGAGCAGGGCGAGGAGCACCAGGATGTGGACGACCTGCCAGGGATAGCCGTAGTTCGGGACCCGGTCGAACGCCCACGGAACGATCATCGCCGCGACCGCGGAGATCGCCCACCCGAGCGCCGGCTGCGCCCGGATCAGCAGGAACGGGAACACCGCCAGCCCGGAGATGATCGGCATGAGCGGCGCCGGAACGTCGTGCGTGAGCTGGAGCGTCGGCCACGCGATCGCGTAGAGGATCAGGGTGGTCACGACGATCGCGATGTTCCACCAGCGTCCGCGACCGTACCGGACCGACAGGTCCACGCCGTGATGTACACCTTCACGCACCAACGAATTCACGGTTCCCACGCTAGGTACCGCAGCCTCCTCTGTCCTCATACCGTGGAGTGAGATCTCGCTGCTACCCCGGTATCGGGTGGTCCGCGGCGAACCGGTCCGTCGTGTGATCCGGACATCGGTACCGCGTTCCTAGCGTCGGCGTTCATGATCATCGGATCCGCGAGAGCCCGAGCCGCCACGACCGTCGGTGTTCTCGCCGCATACGTCTGGGTGGGTGCCGCCGGGTCGCCGGGAGCGCAGGACCGGTCCACCGCCGAGCATCCCGCCGCTGCGGCCACCGTGCTCGCGCTCGGATCGGGTGACACCGACACCGCGAGCGCCGCGTTCCCGCCCGACTTCGAGACGGCGATGCGGTACAGCCCGATTCGCGAACCCGGAGTCTCGGGCGAGCGACTCAGCGATCCACAGGGTTCGTGCTCGTCGCCGGTGCCGCTGCCGGCGCTGTTCGAACCGGCCTGCCGTACCCACGATCTCGGATACGACCTGCTGCGGTTCGCCCGCGACTCCGGCGGCGAACTCGGGCCGGATGCGCGCCGCGCGCTGGACCGTAACCTGACGCGGGACCTGCGCGAGGCCTGCGCGACGGAGCCGGACGCCGCACCGGGCTGCGTGATCGCCGCGGAGGTCGCATCCGTTGCGGTGCGGATCAATTCGTGGCGGCAGCAGTATCGGGCACCGAGTCCGGAATCGCCGCTGCCGATCCTGCTCGGGCTGGGCACGGCCGCTACGGCCGGAGCCGCAGGATTGCGGGTGCGGTCATGAGCGCAGCGGTTCTCGAAATCCAACGGCCCCATCATCTTTCGACGTACGCATCGATAGCGATCTGCCCGCGCGTCGCGACGACGACGGCGACGACCGTCGCAGTCTGCATCTCGCTGGCCCCGTCGCTGCTGCCGAGGCCCGCGGTCGTCCAGGCCGCCGTCACCGCCGTGTCCGTGCTGTGCGGCCTCGGGCTGCTCGCGGTGGCCCGGGCGCTACGGACGAGATTCCGGCCTGCCCCGGCCGTCGCGTCGGTCCCGGTCCGGTGGGGTGCGGTCGGTGCGGCGACCGGACTGTGCGGCGCGGCGACCCTCGCCGCGGACCGCTGGCAGAACGGGCTGCGGGACGCGATGGGCGTCCCTCCCGTCGGCGCCTCACACTGGGTGGTCGTCGTGACCACCGCCGTGCTGATCGTGGCTCTCACTCTCGGTGTCACCGCACGGATTCGTCGCATCGTGCCGGCGCGGGCACTGGCGGCGGTCGGCATCATCGCCCTCGCCGGATACACCGCCGCAACCGGATTCGCACCGACGGCCGCAGCCTCCCTCCCGCCGTCGCGGCTCCCGGCCGGAGTGTCGGGCGCACCGCAGTCGCTGGTGCCGTGGGACACCCTCGGCGAGCAGGGCCGCCGCTTCGTCGCTCTCGACAACGCCGGCCAGGCGATTCGCACCTACGTCGGTGTGGATTCGGCCCCGGATCCGCCGGCACGGGCCGCGCTCGCGGTGCGGGAACTCGACCGGGCCGGCGGATTCGATCGCGGGCACCTGGTGGTTGCGGTGCCGACCGGTTCCGGGTGGATCGACGCGAACGCGGTGGCCGGCTTCGAATCCGCCTACGGCGACGACGTGGCGTTCGTCGCGGTGCAGTACTCGTCGGCACCGAGCTGGGTGACGTTCGTGCTCGAACGCGACGCCGCGATCGACGCGGCCACGGCGCTGGTGGATGCGGTCCGTTCGCGCCTGGACACACTCGATCCGGCGGATCGGCCGCAGCTGCACGTGTACGGGCAGAGCCTCGGAGCGGTCGGTGCCGGTGCCGCGTTCGACGGACCCGCCGCGCCGGGAGCCTGCGAGGCCTTGTGGACCGGACCGCCTGCGGGCTCGGTGCGGCCGGACGGCGGGACCGTGCTGGCGAACTCCTCGGACCCGGTGATCCGGTGGCGGCCGTCGCTGCTGTGGTCCCCGCCGGACCTGTCCCGCGCCCGCGTCGACGCCCCGCTGCCCGCCTGGCTGCCGGTGATCGGCTTCCTGCAGACGACGGTGGATCTGCTGTTCGCGCTGGATGCGGCACCGGGTCACGGGCACCGCTACGGGCCGGACCAAGCCCGATGCGCTCCCTAGGTGCCGGTCGCCGCCAGGAAGTCCCCGATCGCCTCGGTGAGCTTCTCCGGCTGGTCCTCGGCCAGCAATGTGTAACTGTCGTCGATCTCGACGAGGCGGGAGTCCGGGAAGAGCTCGGCGAGACGGCGTCCGTGGTCGCGGGGCATCATCCGGTCCTCGGTCGCCCACACGATCAGCACCGGCCCGGTGAACTCCGCGGACTTCGCGGCGAGGTCGAGCAGTTCTTGCTTCGGCGGCGCGGACAACGCGTATTTCGCGAGATCGCGCCGCACGTCGCGATCGACCGCGGCCGGCCCGAACCAGGCGTCGTAGATCTCGTCGGGCACAGGTCGTTTGCTCATCCATCCCCACGTGCCGGGACCGCGCCGTCCCAGCTTGGTGCCCAGCACCGTCATCAGCACGCGGAATCCGCCGGGCAGACGAACCAGCGGGAGCAGCAGCTTGACGGGTCCGGGTGGATAGTTGTCGAACGCCTCGCAGGCGGTGAGCACGAGCCGGGACACGCGCTCGGGATTCGCGACGGCGAGGAAGATCTGGGCGCCGCCCCAGTCGTTCTGGACCAAAGTGACCTCGCGCAGGTCTAGGGCGTCGAGGAATTCCCCGATCAGGTGGCCCATTCCGATGAGCGTCAGGTCCGCGTCCGGGTGCATCGGTGTCCGGTGCGAACCGAGCGGCCAGGTCGGCACGATGCACCGGTATCTTCCCCGCAATTCCTCGACGACGTGCCGCCATCCGGACCCGTCCATGAGCAGCCCGTGGATGAACACCAGCACCGGGCCGTCGCCACCGGTGTCCTCGTATTCGATGGTCCCCGCCGAAAGTTCCACCTGGTTCACGCGATCCCCCTTCGCGGACAATGCGTCCCATAGTGGCAGAGATGACGTTGTCACGCAGGCGGATACACGACGGGCCCGGAACCTTACGATTCCGGGCCCGTCGGTGCGATCGGGTCAGACGAGGACCGGGCCGCGCGCAGCCTCGAAGGCCGCGCCGACGCGGTAGAGACGCTCGTCGGCGAGTGCCGGGGCCATGATCTGCAGGCCGACGGGCAGACCGTCGTCGGCGGACAGGCCGGACGGCACCGACATCGCGCAGTGGCCGGCCAGGTTGGTCGGCAGCGTGCACAGGTCGGACAGGTACATCGCCAGCGGATCGTCGACCTTCTCCCCGATCTTCCACGGGGTGAACGGGCTCGTCGGCGACACCAGGACGTCGACCTGCTCGTAGGCCTTGTCGAAGTCCTGTGCGATGAGCGTGCGGACCTTGAGGGCCTGGCCGTAGTAGGCGTCGTAGTAGCCCGACGACAGCGCGTAGGTGCCGATCATGATGCGCCGCTTGACTTCCTTGCCGAAACCGGCGGCGCGGGTAGCGGCCATGACCTGCTCGGCGCTCATGGTGCCGTCGTCGACACGCAGGCCGTACCGCATCGCGTCGAAACGCGCGAGGTTCGAGGAGACCTCGGAGGGCAGGATCAGGTAGTAGGACGCCAGCGCGTACTCGAAGTGCGGGCAGGACACCTCCACGACCTCGGCGCCGAGCTTGGTCAGGGTCTCGACCGCAGCGTCGAACGAGGCGATGACGCCGGGCTGGTAGCTTTCCGAGTGCAGTTCCTTGACCACACCGACGCGCAGGCCCTTCAGGTCGCCGGCAGCGCCCTGGCGGGCGGCCTCCACGACCGGGCGGACCGGTGCGTCGACGGAGGTGGAGTCGCGCGGATCGTGCCCGGCGATGACCTCGTGCAGCAGCGCGGTGTCGAGGACGGTACGGCCGCACGGGCCGCCCTGGTCCAGCGACGACGCGCACGCGACCAGCCCGTAGCGGGACACGGTGCCGTAGGTGGGCTTGGTGCCGACGGTCGCGGTGACGGCGGCAGGCTGACGGATCGAGCCGCCGGTGTCGGTGCCGATCGCGAGCGGGGCCTGGTACGACGCGAGCGCCGCGGCCGAGCCACCGCCGGATCCGCCCGGGATGCGGTTGGTGTCCCACGGATTGCGGGTCGGGCCGTACGCGGAGTTCTCGGTGGACGAGCCCATCGCGAACTCGTCCATGTTGGTCTTGCCGAGGATCGGGATCCCGGCCTGCCGCAGCTTGGTGGTCAGCGTCGCGTCGTAGGGCGCGACCCAGCCCTCGAGGATCTTCGACGCGCACGTCGTGGGCATGTCGGTGGTGGTGAACACGTCCTTGAGGGCGAGCGGCACACCCGCGAGCGGGGAGGCCGGAGCCTCGCCGGCGGCGACCGCGCGGTCGACCTCGGCGGCCGCGGCGAGCGCCTGCTCACCGGCGACGTGCAGGAACGCGTGGTACTCGCCGTCGACCTCACCGATGCGGTCGAGGTGGGCCTGGGTGACCTCGACGGAGGACACCTTGCCGGCGTGGATCCGCGACGCCAGGTCGGCGGCGGACAGGCGGGTCAGTTCGCTGCTCATTCGCCCTCTCCCAGGATCTGGGGAACCGAGAAACGGCCCTCCTCGACGACCGGTGCACCCGAGAGCGCTTCCTCCGGGGTGAGGCCCGGCACCACGACGTCGGGTCGGGTCACGTTGGTCACCGCGTTCGGGTTGGCCATCGGCGCCACGTCGTCCGCGGCCACTTCCGACACCGCCTTGACGTGGCTGAGGATCGAATCCAGCTGGCCGGCGAACTCGTCGAGTTCGGCGTCGGACAGCGCGAGCCGGGACAACCGGGCGAGGTGTGCGACCTCGTCACGGGAGATGGCAGGCACCTTCGGTGACCCCTTTCATGGGAGAACGAACGTCGCATCCAGCGTAGTGCGTGCCCGGTTCGGCCTCCTGTGCGACCCCGGGACGCGGCCGATTCGTTTCGGGGACGCGAAACGCGCGTATCAATCGTGTTTCACGCCCGCCCGCGACCGGCGGATTTGCAATGACGCCGCCCGTTTCGCCCGGAATCTGTGCACCGAACAGGCCTCGAAGGTGACAGGATGGTCGCAGTCGGGGGTCGCCTGTGCGGCCTCACCATGCAGCGCGCCGGCCATCGGCGTGCCCTCGAATCGGCCCATAGGTGAAAGGACGCACGTGTCGTACCTGCTGCGTGTCCAGCTACCCGATCGACCCGGTAGCCTCGGCGCGCTCGCCGTAGCCCTCGGATCGGTCGGCGCGGACATCCTGTCGCTCGATGTCGTCGAACGCGGCGCCGACTTCGCCATCGACGATCTCGTCGTCGACGTCGAGCCCGGCAAACTTCCCGACACGCTGATCACCGCCGCCGAAGCGCTCGACGGCGTCACCGTCGACTCCATCCGTCCATACGCGGGCATGCTCGACACCCACCGCGAACTCGAGCTGATCGACCAGGTCGCCACCGCGCGCGACGGCCGGCTCCAGATCCTCGCCGACGGTGCCCCGCGCGTGCTGCGCGTCGGCTGGGCCACGGTGATCGCCGTCGGCCCGAAGGGCCCCTACCGGGTCGCGGGCAGTCCCGGCGCCCCGGAGACCCACGCACTGGGCCTGCCCTGGATGCCGCTCGAGAAGCCGCAGCTGCTCGACCACGAAGCCGCGTGGGTTCCCGCGGTGTGGCGGCAGATGGACACGACACTCGCCGCCGCACCGCTCGGCTCCCCCACCCGGGTGCTCATGCTCGGACGGCCGGGTGGACCGGAGTTCCGGCCCTCCGAGGTGGCCCGGCTCGGCTACCTCGCCGGCATCATCGGCACCGTTCTGGGGTGACGCCGGGCGAACCGGGTCAGACCAGTTCGCGCACCATCGCGGTCAGTTCGACGCCGGGCACCGGCACCCAGTTGCGCTCGGCGACCGGGACGAATCCGTTGCGGTCGTAGATGCGGCGGGCGTCGACCATGGCCGGTTCGGTCGAGATCACCACGGCGCGGTCCCCGCGCTCGTACGCGGTGTCGAGGGCGTGCCGGACGAGGGCCGATCCGACCCCGCGGCGTCGCGCGGCCGGTGCGACCGCGAGCATCCGCAGTTCGAGTTCGTCCTCTTCCGCGATGTCCGCGAGGCGCGACTTCGGTTCGGCCAGGGTCAGCGAACCGACGATCTCGCCGTCCGCGACCGCGACGACGACCTCGCCCTGAGCGTTGCGGGTCGCCGTGTCGCGCAGCCGTGCCACGTACGGATCGTCGGGTTCGACGAAGCCGCCGCCGACGTACACGTCGACGGTGAGGTCGCCGACGGTCTCGTACTCGTCCGGGCTCACACGCCTGATTTCGATCATTTGTGCACTATGACAGCCGATCCCGCGGCCACCCAAAACGCCGGAACGCGATCCTCACCACACTCAGTCGTCGTCGGTGTCCTCGCCCGTGCCCGTCACCGCGTCCGGACCGAACTCGAGCAGTTTCCGGAACCCGGCCTCGTCGAGGATCGGAACGCCCAGCTCGGCAGCCTTGTCGGCCTTCGATCCGGGGGCGTCGCCGATCACGACGAAGGCGGTCTTCTTCGACACCGAGCCGGCGGCCTTCCCGCCCCGCAGCAGGATGGCCTCCTTCGCCTGGTCACGGGAGAACCCTTCGAGGCTGCCGGTGACGACGATCGACAGTCCCTCGAGAGTCCGCTCGATCGAATGGTCGCGTTCGTCCTCCATGCGGACACCGGCGGCCGCCCACTTGTCGACGATCTCGCGGTGCCAGTCCACCTTGAACCACTCGTCGACCGACGCGGCGATGGTCGGTCCGACCCCCTCGACGGCAGCGAGTTCTTCCACCGACGCGTTCCGGATCCGTTCGAGGCTGCCGAATTCGGTGGCCAGCGCCCGCGCCGCGGTGGGTCCGACGTGCCGGATGGACAGTGCGACGAGGACGCGCCACAGCGGCTTGTCCTTCGCGCGTTCGAGATTCTCCAGCAGCCGCTCACCGTTCTTCGACAGTGCGCCCTTGGTGGTACGGAAGATCGACGTGGTCATCAGGTCCTCGGCGGTGAGCGCGAACAGATCGCCCTCGTTGCCGATCGCACCGGAGTTGATCAGAGCCGTCGACGCCTCGTAGCCGAGCGCCTCGATGTCGAACGCGCCGCGCCCGGCCACATGGAAGACGCGTTCGCGCAACTGCGCCGGACAGAACTGCTGATTCGGGCACCGCAGATCGACGTCGGATTCCTTCGCCGGCGCGAGAGGCGTTCCGCACTCGGGACATTCGGTGGGCATCACGAATTCGCGCTCGGTGCCGTCGCGCAGGTCGACGACCGGACCGAGCACTTCCGGAATCACGTCACCCGCCTTGCGCAGCACCACGGTGTCACCGATGAGCACACCCTTGCGGGCCACCTCGGACGCGTTGTGCAGCGTCGCCAGCGACACCGTCGATCCCGCGACCGTCACCGGTTCCATGTACGCGAACGGGGTGACGCGGCCGGTGCGGCCTACGCTGACGCGGATGTCGAGGAGTTTGGTGGTGACCTCTTCGGGCGGGTACTTGTAGGCGATCGCCCAGCGGGGCGCGCGGGAGGTCGCGCCGAGGCGCCGTTGCAGCGACATCTCGTCGACCTTGACGACGAGACCGTCGATCTCGTGCTCGACGTCGTGCCGGTGCTCGCCCCAGTACTTCATCCGCTCGACGACCGCGTCGGCGCCCTGCACGCGGAGGGTGTGCGGGGAGACCGGCAGACCCCACGCCGCGAGCGCGGTGTACGCCTCGGACTGGGTGGTCGGTTCGAAGCCTTCGAGGCGCCCGAACCCGTGGCAGATCATCCCGAGCCGCCGCTTGGCGGTGACCGCGGGGTTCTTCTGCCGCAGCGAGCCCGCGGCGGAGTTGCGCGGATTCGCGAACGGCGCCTTGCCTTCCGCGACGAGGCTCGCGTTGAGTGCCTGGAAGTCCTCGAGGCGGAAGAACACCTCGCCGCGCACCTCGAGCACGCTCGGGACCGGGAAATCGTCGGTGCCCGTGATCCGTTCCGGGATGTCGTCGATGGTCAGCGCGTTGAGCGTGACCTCTTCCCCGGTTCGGCCGTCGCCGCGGGTCGCCGCGCGCACGAGTTTGCCGTTCTCGTACACGAGGTTCAGGGCGACGCCGTCGATCTTGACCTCGCAGAGGTAGTGCAGGTTGCTGCCGGCCTCGGACTCGACACGGGCGAGCCAGCCGCGCAATTCGTCCTCGGTGAAGACGTTGTCGAGGCTGAGCATCCGCTCGAGATGGTCGACGGCGGTGAAGTCGGTCGCGAAGCCGCCGCCGACGAGCTGGGTCGGTGAATCCGGCGTGCGCAGCTCCGAGTACTGCTCCTCGAGCGCGTTCAGTTCGCCGAGCAGCTGGTCGAACGCGCCGTCGGAGATGATCGGGGCGTCGCGCACGTAGTAGCGGAACTGGTGCTCGCGCACTTCCTCGGCGAGCTGTTGCCAGCGCTCGCGGGCCTCGGGAGGTGCGGTGACGGCTGCGCTCGTCGATTCACCCTCTGCGCTCGTCGCTTCACCCACAGCGTCCGTCGATTCACTCACAGCCCGCAAGCCTAGTCGAGGTCGCCGACAGTTCCCGGTCGCACGGCCCGGGCGATCAGAGGGATTCCGGGTCCTCGGTGAACGCCGCGGCCACGTCGCGGGTCAGGCGCAGCGCGGTGCGCGCCCACTCCGGGTCGGCCCCGGCCAGCCCGCAGGCGGGGGTCACCGCGACCGAGCGCAGGGCCGCTCGGGGGAAGCCGAGCCGGTCGATCAAGGTCACCGCCGGTGCCGCGACCTGCCGCCACGTCGGCGGCGTGGCCGGCGCGGTCGTGGGGATCAGGCCGAGCAGCAGGGTGGTGCCGGAGTCGAGGAGCTCGCCGATGCCGTCGAGGTCGGCGGCCGACACCCGGGCGACATCCAGCGCGACCGCGTCCGCGGCGCTCGCCCGCAGCAGCCCGGTCGGTACGGTCCCGCCGCAGCAGTGCACGGCGACCGACCGCCGCGTCGCCTCGATCGTCGTGTCCAGCACGTGCTGGGTCTCCGGTTCGGGCATCGCGGCAACGGACTCGAGAATCGTTCTGCCCGTGAGGGTTCCGGCGAGTACGTCCGGCAGGGCCGGTTCGTCGAGCTGGACGACGACCGTGGCTCCGGTCCGCCGGGTGACTTCGGCGGCGTGCCGGGACAGGCCCTCCCCCAGCGATTCGGAAAGGTCGCGTACCGCACCGGGATCGGTGAGGACGCGGCGGCCGGTGACCAGTTCGGTGTGCGCGGCGAGTGTCAGCGGACCGGCGGACTGCACCTTCACGGTGGGGCCGGGGCCGAGACCCGCGTTCTCCCAGGCCTCTTCGAACGCGTCGAGATCCTGGTTCAGCAGATCCTCGGCGCGGGCGGCGATCGTGCCGCGACGACCGGTGAGCCGGTAGCCGGTGGTGGTGCCGTCGAGGTGCAGATCCACCAGCAGCGCGCTCGCCCGGCCGATCATGTCCGCCCCGAGTCCGCGGGCGGGCAGTTCGACCAGGTGCGGGAGCGCGGCGAGTTCGCCGAGGATCACCGCGGCGGATTCACGCGCGTCGACGCCGGGCCACGATCCGATTCCGGTCCCGATGCCCGCCCAGCGTCCGGGACCTTCCGGGGCCGCGGTCACCGGCCGCCGGTCGCGGCGGCGATGGTGCCGCTGCCCACGACGATGTCCCCGGCCGGATCCGGCCGGTAGAGCACGGCGGCCTGACCTGCGGCGACACCCGTGAGCGGCTCGCGCAGCGAGATCTCGATGCCGGTGCCGACCGCCTCGGCGACCGCGGGGGCGATCCCTCCGTGGGCGCGGACCTGCACGACGCACTCGATCGGTCCCTCCGGGGCGACACCCGAGGTCCACACCGCACGTTCGGCGGTGATCGAGCGCACCTGCAACTGTTCGGCCGATCCCACCTTCACGGTGCCGCTGTCCGGGTCGATCTCGGTCACGTAGCGGGGACGGCCGTCCGGTCCGGGTCCGGCGATGCCGAGCCCCTTGCGCTGGCCGATCGTGAATCCGTGCACGCCTTCGTGTTCGGCGAGCACCGCTCCGGAGTCCGCGTCGACGACCTTGCCGGGCCGCACGCCGATGCGGGCACCGAGGAACGCACGGGTGTCACCCGACGGGATGAAGCAGATGTCGTGGCTGTCCGGCTTGTTCGCGACGGCCAGCCCACGCTCGGCGGCCTCGGCACGGATCAGCTCCTTGGGGGTGTCCCCGACCGGGAACATCGCCCGCGAGAGCTGCTCGGCGGTGAGCACCGCGAGCACGTACGACTGGTCCTTGTCGGCGTCGACGGCACGGCGCAGCACCCCGTCGTTCAGCTGGGCGTAGTGGCCGGTGGCGACGGCGTCGAAGCCGAGCGCGACCGCCCGGTCCGCGAGCGCCGAGAACTTGATCTTCTCGTTGCACCGCAGGCACGGGTTCGGGGTCTGCCCCGCCGCATACGACGCGACGAAGTCGTCGATCACGTCTTCCTTGAAGCGATCGGCGAAATCCCAGACGTAGAAAGGGATTCCGAGCACGTCGGCGGCACGCCGGGCGTCACCGGCGTCCTCCTTCGAGCAGCAGCCGCGCGAACCCGTGCGCAGCGTGCCGGGCGCCGTCGACAGCGCCAGATGCACACCGACGACCTCGTGTCCGGCATCGACGGCGCGGGCCGCGGCCACCGCCGAGTCCACACCGCCGCTCATCGCCGCGAGAATCCTCATCGTCCGTCACCTCCACGACCGGCAGCGCTCGCCAATCCGGCGGCGCGCGCCCGTTCCACCACCTGCGGCAGAGCCGCGATCACCGCGTCCACGTCGGCACGAGTCGAGGTGTGCCCCAACGAGAATCGCAACGAACCGCGTGCGATGCGCGGATCGGCTCCCATCGCGATCAGCACGTGGCTGGCCCGGGCGACACCGGCCGTGCACGCCGAACCGGTCGAGCACTCGATTCCCGCCGCGTCGAGCAGCATCAACAGCGAATCCCCTTCGCAGCCGGGGAAAGTGAAGTGCACATTGCCGGGCAGACGGTTCGCGCCGCGCGGTCCGTTGAGGATCGCTTCGGGGATCACGTCCTCGATGCCGGCGACGAGCGCATCACGCAGCGCAGCGAGTCGGGCAGTGGTCGCGTCGAGGTCGGTGACCGCCGCGTGCAGCGCCGCGGCCATGCCGACGATCGAGGCGGTGTCCTGCGTGCCCGAGCGGATGTCGCGTTCGTGCCCGCCGCCGTGGGCCAGCGGCACGCACGGCACCTGGCGGCCCAGCAGCAGCGCACCGGTGCCCTGCGGGCCCCCGAACTTGTGCGCCGCGACCGTCATGGCGGACAGGCCGCTCGCCGCGAAATCGACGGGCAGGTGGGCCACGGCCTGCACCGCGTCGCTGTGCATCGGCACGTCGAACTCGGCGGCGACCGCGGCGAGTTCGGGGATCGGCATCACGGTGCCGACCTCGTTGTTGGCCCACATGACCGTCACCAGCGCGGTGTCGTCGGCGTGCTCGGACAGTGCGGCCCGCAGCGTCTGGGGATCGACGCGCCCGTCCGCGTCGACGGGCAGCCACGTCACCTCGGCGTTCTCGTGTTCGACGAGCCACTCGACCGCGTCGAGCACGGCATGGTGTTCGACCGCGCTCGCGATCACCCGGTTCCGGCGCGGGTCCTGCGCCCGGCGGCCCCAGAAGATGCCCTTGACCGCGAGGTTGTCGCCCTCGGTGCCGCCGGAGACGAACAGCACCTCGGACGGACGGGCCCCGAGATCGGCGGCGATGGACTCGCGGGCCTCCTCGATTCGGCGGCGCGCGGCGCGGCCGGAGCCGTGCAGCGACGAGGCGTTGCCGACCGTCGCGAAGACCTGCGTCATCGCCTCGATCGCCGCAGGCAGCATCGGGGTGGTCGCGGCGTGGTCGAGGTAGACGGTCTTCGGGGAGCCGGATGTGCCGGCGGTGGGCGAGGTCATGACCGGTCCAGGATAGCGGGTGCCGGGTCGGTCCCCGACCGCTCGCTGGCCCGCGGCCGCAGCCGCAACCGTGACCGGCATCTCACCCGGCTCGCCTCGTACCGCACGTTCGCAGCGCGCCGCCAGCGCGCGACGGTCGGTGCCGGGCGGCTGGAGGGGTGCGAGCACGACGTCGGCCACGGTGCCCCGGTGCCGCAGCATCCGGCGGATCGCCTCACCGATCGTGTCGTCGCCGACGAACGCGGGAGCGGTCGCGACCGCGCCGGCGCGGCCGAGATAGCGCAATCGCACCGGCTGGACGGGACATCCGGCGTCGACGGCGGCCTGGAACAGCGCAGCCCGGAAGCGGCCGTGCGCCCGCCCACACCACGTGGTGCCCTCCGGGAACACCGTGACACGGTCACCGGCCTGCAGGCGGGTGCGGATCCCGGCGACGACCTCCGGCAGCTCGCGCAGGTTCTCGCGCTCGATGGGGATGACCCGCATACGCCGCGCGAGCGTCCCGAGCGTGCCCCAGCCGAGCAGGTCGGCGCGGGCGACGAATCCGGACGGTGCGATCGCGGTGAGCACCAGAACGTCGATCCAGGACACGTGCGGAGCGACGACGAGGACGCCCGACCCGCGTCCGGTCTCGGCGTCGTCGCGCAGGTCGGTGATCGTCGGCCGCACGCCCGCGCAGCGCAGCAACGCCCGCGCACAGCCCCGCACCAACGCGACGCGAGCGGCGGCGGGCAGCAGGCGTCCTGCGGCGAGGACCGGCACCGCGGCCAGGACGACGAGCACGACCAGCCACCGCCCCGCGCATGTGAGAAGACTCACACGATCCGGGTCGCGCGGAAGGCAACTCGTGTCGCACGGACTGGAGGGCATCCAGGGGTGGGTCCGGACGCTCACGCCGGGACCGCCGCGACGCGATCGGCCTGCTCCGCGGCGCTGCGCAGCCTCGCCAGGTAGCGCGCGTCCGCGTCGTGGAGGTTCAGCAGCGCCACGAAGTCGGCGACCCCGAAGTCCGGGTCGTGGGCGGGTTCGCCGCAGATCCGGGCCCCCAGCCGCAGATATCCGCGCAGCAGCGGGGGCAGCACGGCGCGGGCGGCCCGGTCGGTCGCCGGCACCGGACGCAGCGGCTGCACCCGGTGCCCGGGCGTCGCGGCGTGGCGGGTGAGAAGGACGTCGCGAACCGCGAGGACGTTGGCGCCGTGAACCTCGCCGGGGTGGGCACGCATCGGAACCGACACGCACCCGAAGACCCAGGTGTGGCCGGTAAGTTCCAGGTATCGCAGGATGCCCGCCCACATCAGCGTGAGCACCGTCCCGGAGCGGTGCGCCGGGTCGACGCACGCGCGGCCCATCTCGACCGCGCCGAGCCCGTGCGGGTCCAGCACGGTCAGGTCGAACTCGGTCGCGGTGTAGTAGCCCCCGGCGGCGCGGGCGGCATCGGGCGGCAGCATGCGGTAGCAGCCGACGATGGTGCCGGTGTGACGGTCGTGGACGAGCAGGTGATCACAGAACGCGTCGAACCGGTCCTCGTCCAGATCACCGGCTCCGGCCGGCAGCCGGAATCCGGGTTCGGCGGAGAACACGCGGCGGCGCAGGCGTTGCGCGGCCTCGAAGTGTTCCGGATCTGCGGAGACGAACAGGGAGTAGCGCGGTCCGGACAGCACCGGCGCGGGGTCGAGACGCGGACGGGCGAGCACCGACGGTGTGGTCATGGTGCAGGTGTATCGGGCCGGGGCGGCCGCCCGGCGGCACCGCGATGACTCCGGGATGCACGCGCGGTGAACACCTTTCCGACGATCCCGACACCCGATACGCCGCAGCCCCGCTCCGGCATGCCGGAGCGGGGCTGCGCGCGAGCGACGAGGAGCTACAAGGATCAGCCCTTGTGCTTCTTGATCGCCTCGGTCAGCTGCGGCGCGACGTTGAACAGGTCGCCGACGACGCCGTAGTCCGCGATCTCGAAGATCGGGGCCTCTTCGTCCTTGTTGACCGCGACGATGGTCTTCGAGGTCTGCATGCCGGCGCGGTGCTGGATGGCACCGGAGATGCCGAGCGCGACGTACAGCTGCGGCGAGACCGTCTTACCGGTCTGGCCGACCTGGAACTGGCCCGGGTAGTAGCCGGAGTCGACGGCGGCACGCGAGGCACCGACGGCGGCACCGAGCGAGTCGGCGAGCTCCTCGACGACCGAGAACTTCTCGGCCGAACCGACACCGCGACCACCGGAGACGACGATCGACGCCTCGGTGAGCTCGGGGCGGTCGCCGCCGACGACGGGCTCACGCGAGGTGATCTTGACGGCGGACTCTTCCTGAGCCGGAACCTCGACGGCGACGCGCTCGGCGGCACCGGCCTGCGGCTGCGCCTCGACGGCACCCGGGCGGACGGAGATGACCGGGACCTCACCGTTGGCCTTGGCGTCGACGGTGAACGCGCCACCGAAGATGGAGTGGACGGCGGAGCCGTCGGACTTGACCTCGATGACGTCGACGAGGAGGCCGGAGCCGATGCGCGCGGCGAGGCGGCCCGACACCTCCTTGCCCTCGACGCTCGCGGCGGTGAGCACGGCGGCCGGGCCGACGGACTCGACGAGCGAGGCCAGGACGTCGACCTTCGGGGTCACCAGGTAGCCGTCGATGTCGTCGGACTCGGCGGCGTAGACCTTGGCGGCGCCGGCCGCGGCGAGCGCGTCCTGCAGCTTGTCGGCGGTGCCGGCGGGGCCGGTGACGACGGCGGCGGGCTCACCGAGCGCACGCGCTGCGGTGATGAGCTCGATGCTGACCTTCTTCAGCGCGCCCTCGGCGTGCTCGACGAGCACGAGTACTTCTGCCATTGCTTCTTTCTCCCTTGGTAAGTCTGCTGTTTCGCGTGGGCGCGGATCAGATGATCTTCTGGGCGACGAGGTACGCAGCGATCTTGCTGCCGCCGTCACCCTCGTCGGTGACGCGCTCGCCAGCGGTACGCGCGGGCTTGGGGGTGACACCGGTGACGGTGGAGCCGGCGTTGGCGACGCCGAAGATCTCGGGGTCGAGACCGATGTCGGCGAGCGTGAGGGTCTGAACTTCCTTCTTCTTCGCGGCCATGATGCCCTTGAAGGACGGGAAGCGCGGCTCGTTGATCTTCTCGGTGACCGAGACGATGGCCGGGAGGGATGCCTCGAGGCCGAAAACGCCCTCGTCGGTCTCGCGCTCGCCGGTGGCCTTGCCGTCGGCGATGGTGAGCTTGCGCAGGTGCGTCAGGTGGGGAAGACCGAGGTATTCGGCGATGATCGCCGGGACGGCGCCGACGCGGCCGTCGGTGGCCTCGTTACCGGCGATGACGAGCTCGACACCCTCGATCTGACCGAGCGCGGCAGCCAGGGCGTACGCCGTCTGGATGGCGTCGGAGCCGTGGAGGGCCGGGTCGTTGAGGTGGATGGCCTTGTCGGCGCCCATGGACAGCGCCTTGCGGATCGCGTCGGTCGCCCGGTCGGGACCGGCGGTGAGCACGGTGACCTCGCCCCCGTCGCGCTCCTTGATGAGCAGGGCCTCTTCGACGGCCCGCTCGTTGATCTCGTCGAGCACGGCGTCCGCGGCCTCGCGGTCGAGGGTGTAGTCGCCGTCGGTGAGCTTGCGCTCGGACCACGTGTCGGGGACCTGCTTGATCAAAACGACGATGTTCGTCATGGGTCTACGTCGACCTCCTGTTGTATCGCTGCTTTAGGGATCGGGCGAGGCACTGCCTGGACCGAGCACTCGTGTTTCGCACGGGGTGTGCGTTAGATTACCTCACGCTAAGTTACCCACCAGTAACTTGGCAAGAGATCCGGTTCACCATAACCACCCGAAGGGAACGAGAGGCCTGTGATGTGGACCACCCCGAACAGGGAGAACAGTGATACGTCTAGTCTCTGGGCGGTGAGCGACTCCACCGTCCGCGCAGACGAAGCGCAGCAACTGCCCCTCACCGGCGAGCGAACCGTCCCCGGCATTGCCGAGGAGAACTACTGGTTCCGTCGCCATGAGGTGGTCTACCGCGAGCTGCTCGCGCGATGCACCGGACGAACCGTCCTCGAGGCCGGCTGCGGTGAGGGCTACGGCGCCGACATGATCGCCGACGTCGCCCGGCGCGTCATCGGACTCGACTACGACGAGAGCGCCGTCGCCCACGTGCGCGCCCGCTACCCGCGCGTGGACATCCGCCAGGGCAACCTCGCCGACCTGCCCCTCGACGACGAATCGGTCGACGTGGTCGTCAATTTCCAGGTCATCGAGCACCTCTGGGACCAGGCGCAATTCCTGCGCGAGTGCCACCGCGTCCTCGTCCCCGGCAGCGAACTGCTGGTGAGCACCCCGAACCGGATCACCTTCTCCCCCGGCCGCGACACCCCGCTCAACCCGTTCCACACCCGCGAACTGAACGCCGCCGAACTGACCGAACTGCTCGTAGAGGCCGGTTTCCGCGTCGAACTGATGACCGGCGTGCACCACGGCCCCGCGCTGCGCGCCCTCGACGCCAAGCACGGCGGCTCGTTCATCGACGCGCAGATCGAACGCGCCCTGGCAGGCGAGCCGTGGCCCGCCGATCTGACCGCCGACGTCGCGGGCGTCGCCGTGGACGACTTCGTCCTCGATCCCGAAAACATCGACGCGAGCCTGGATCTGGTCGCCATCGCGGTGAAGGACCCAGCGCGGTGACCACCCGCGAACCGGGCATGTTCGCCCTCGTGCTGCACTCGCACCTGCCGTGGCTCGCCAATCACGGGCGTTGGCCCGTCGGCGAGGAATGGCTCTACCAGTCCTGGGCCGCAACGTATCTGCCGGTCACCGACGTCCTGCACCGGCTCGCCGCCGAAGGCCGCACCCGGCTGCTCACCCTCGGCGTGACGCCCGTGCTCGCCGCCCAACTGGACGATCCGCACTGCCTGACCGGCATGCACCACTGGATCGGCAACTGGCAGTTGCGCGCTCACGAAGCGGCCGGGATGGCCGAGCAGTCGTACCGCGACCTCGGCGCCCGCGAGCACCGCCTCGCCGGCGAGGCGCTCGAACAGTTCGAAACCCGTTGGCGCCACGGCGGTTCCGCGGTCATCCGCGGACTGATCGACGCCGACGCGATCGAACTGCTCGGAGGTCCGCTGGCCCATCCCTTCCAGCCGTTGCTCGATCCGCGCCTGCGCGCGTTCTCGTTGTCGGAAGGTCTGTACGACGCGCAGGCCCGCTGGCAGCACACCCCCCGGGGGATCTGGGGACCCGAGTGCGCCTTCACCCCCGGGATGGAGACCGGGTACGCCGCCGCCGGCGTCGAGCACTTCATGGTCGACGGACCCGCCCTGCGCGGCGACACCTCCCTGGGCCGCACGGTGTGGGACTCCGACGTCGTGGCGTTCGGCCGCGATCTGCAGGTCTCCTACCGCGTGTGGTCACCGAAGTCCGGCTACCCCGGGCACGCCGCGTACCGGGACTTCCACACCTACTGCCACGACACCGGACTCAAGCCCGCCCGGGTCACCGGCCGCACCGTGCCCTCGCACGAAAAGGCGCCCTACGACCCGGATCTCGCATCCGCGACCGTCGACAAGCACGTCGCCGACTTCGTCGAGACCATCCGGAGACGGCTGCGCAGCGAGTCGGCCCGGATCGGCCGGGACGCGCTCGTCGTCGCCGCGTTCGACACCGAACTGTTCGGGCACTGGTGGTACGAGGGCCCACTGTTCCTGGAACGGCTGCTACGGGCGCTGCCCGAGGCCGGCATCGAGGTCGGCACTCTCGCCGACGCCCGCGACCGCGGCTACGTCGGCACCCCCGTCGAACTCCCCGACTCGTCGTGGGGATCCGGCAAGGACTGGCGGGTCTGGGCCGGCGAACAGGTCCAGGACCTGGTGCAACTCAACGACGAGGTCGTCCGCACCACCCTCGACACCCTCGACAAGGACCGCGCCACCGCCGCGCCCGGTCTGCCCGCGCTGCGCAACCGCGTCCACGACCAGATGCTGCGCGAGGCGCTGATGGCGGTCTCGAGCGACTGGGCGTTCATGGTCAGCAAGGACACCGCCGCCGGATACGCCCGCGACCGCGCGCACAAGCACGCGCACGCACTGCGCGAGATCGCCGACGCCGTCGCGGCCGGCCGCCACGACGCGGCCGCGCGCCTCGCCGACGGCTGGAACCGCGCCGACAACCTGTTCCCCGCACTCGACGCACGTCGACTGCCGAACGGAGAGCCGACATGAGAATTCTCATCGTCTCGTGGGAGTACCCGCCGGTCGTCGTCGGCGGACTCGGTCGCCACGTCCACCACCTGGCCACCGAACTCGCCGCGGCCGGTCACGAGGTCGTCGTCCTGTCCCGGCGTCCCACCGGAACCGACGCGTCCACCCACCCCACCCTCACGCACATCGCGGAGGGCGTCCTGGTGGTCGCGGTCGCCGAGGACCCGCCGCACTTCGACTTCGGCGAGGACATGCTCGGCTGGACCCTGGCCATGGGTCACGCGATGGTCCGTGCGGGTGTCGGCCTGAGCAAGGGCGGCATCGGCGAGGGCTGGACGCCCGACGTCGTGCACGCGCACGACTGGCTGGTCGCGCACCCCGCGATCGCGCTCGCCGAATACTTCGACGTGCCGCTCGTGTCCACCCTGCACGCCACCGAGGCCGGGCGGCACAGCGGCTGGCTGTCCGGGAAGATGAACCGCCAGGTGCACTCGGTCGAGTGGTGGCTGGCGAACGAATCCGATTGGCTCATCACGTGTTCCGCCTCGATGCGCGACGAGGTCGCGGAGCTGTACGGGCCGGATCTGCCGTCGATCTCGGTGATCCGCAACGGCATCGACGTCACCACGTGGTCGTACCGCGACCGCGAGCCCCGCACCGGTCCGGCGCGGCTGCTGTTCGTCGGACGGCTCGAATACGAGAAGGGTGTACAGGACGCGATCGCGGCGCTGCCGAAGATCCGGCGGTCGCATCCGGGGACGACACTCGTCGTCGCCGGTGAAGGCACTCAGTTCGAATGGCTGCGCGAGCAGGCCCGCGTCCACCGGGTCGCCCGGTCGGTGACCTTCCTCGGCAACCTCGACCACACCGAACTGCTCGGCTGGCTGCACGGGGCCGACGCGATCGTGCTGCCGAGCCGCTACGAGCCGTTCGGGATCATCGCGCTCGAGGCCGCGGCCGCCGGCACCCCGCTCGTCGCCTCCACCGCCGGGGGTCTCGGCGAGGCCGTCGTCGACGGTGTCACCGGGCTGTCGTTCCAGCCGGGCGATGTGGCCGGGCTCGTCTCGGCGGTGCGGGAACTGCTCGACGACCCCGACGCCGCCCAGGAACGCGCACGCGCTGCCCGCGCGCGGCTCACCGACGACTTCGACTGGCGGCAGGTCGCCGAGGAGACGGCCCAGGTGTACGCGGGCGCCAAGCGGCGGGTGCGGCATCCGCTGGCGCGTCCGAGCATCCCGCAACGTCCACTCCCCGATCGCGGATGACCCGCGCCTCGTGCGCGTTTTCGGTAGCCCCCGCCACCGGAACCGCGCACGAGGCCGTCAGGCCGGGGCGAGCGGCGGCTGCCGGTCGGCCCACGGCCGGGCCTGTTCCAATTGCGCTGCGAGCGCGAGCAACAGGCCTTCCCCACCGAGCGGCGCGACGAACTGCACCCCGAGCGGTAGACCGTCGGGCGTCATGTACAGCGGCACCGAGATCGCCGGGCGCCCGGTGATGTTCGCCAGCTGCGTGTAGGGGGTCCGACCCAGGTTGTCGTCGACGATCGAGTCCAGGAGACCACCGAGCCGCGCGAGACGGCCGAGCCGGCCCGCGACGATCAGCCGGCTCAGAATCCGGACCATCGGCGGGGTGGTCAGTTCGCCGATGCGGATCGGCGGCGACGCCAGCGTCGGTGTGAGGAGCAGGTCGTAGCGCTCGTGGAAGGCCACGAGCTGCTGCGTGTAACCGTTCCACCGCTGAAGGGCCGCAAGGTAATCCGGTGCCGACACCGACCGGCCGACGGCCGCGAGGACACGGGTGTCGAGTTCGAATCCGTCCGGGCCGCAATTGGTCCGGCGACGAGCATCGTCGACATCCTGCGCGAGCGAGGCGAACCACATCGTCAGGAAGTCCGTCGCGAGGCGCCGCTCGTCGATACCGGTCTCGGCGGGTTCGACGTGGTGCCCGAGCTCGTCGAGCAGCGCGATCGCGTCGTCGACGGCCGCGACCGCTTCCCGGTCGACGGGAGTGCCGAGCGGCGAGGCGGTCGCGTAGCCGATGCGCAGTTGCCGCGGTGGGCGGCTCGCGATCGCCGCATACGACTCCTCGGCGCGGGCACCGAGGTACGGACCGGTCGGGTCGGGGCCGGCGACGACGTCGAGCATCCCCGCCGCGTCCCGGACCGTGCGAGTGACGACCCCGTTGGACACCGCGCCGTGCAGCAACTCGCCGACGGCCGGGCCGCTGGGCACTACACCGCGCCCCGGTTTGAGCCCGACGAGTCCGCAGCAGGCGGCGGGGATCCGGATGGACCCGCCGCCGTCGTTCGCGCCGGCGGCGGGCACCACCCCCGCCGCGACCGCGGCGGCCGAACCACCCGACGATCCGCCGGGCGTGTGCTCCGGGTTCCACGGATTGCGCGTCGGCCCGTTCGCCTCCGGTTCGGTGATGTTCTTCGCCCCGAACTCCGGGGTGTTCGTCTTCCCGAACACGACCAGCCCCGCGTCGATCCAGCGGTCGACGACGAGCGCGTTGCGCGCGGCCGGCAGCGCGGCGAGGGCACGACTACCGCTTCCGGTCGGTGTGCCCACCACGTCCTGTGCGAGGTCCTTCACCAGGAACGGAACCCCGGCGAACGGCCCGGTGAGCCGGCCCTTGGCGCGGGTTCGGGCCCGCTCGTCGAGCCGGTACACCACCGTGTTCAGGACCGGTTCGACCGCGTCCAGGCGCGCGATCGCCGTCTCGAGCAGCTCCTCGGGGCCGACCTGACCGGTGGCGACGAGTTCGGCCAACCCCACCGCGTCGTAACGGCGGTAGTCGCAGTAGTCCATCCCGCAGCTCCCCTCACCCTCGTCGACCATCCCTCGTCGACGACGGATACCGGATCAGGCTCCGGCGTCCGCGCCTTCCGGCAGGTCGCCCGCCTTCTTGCGGGCGATGTCCTCGAGCGCCGCGATGTATTCGGCGCGCTGCGCAGCGCCGGCCTCCCAGTCGGCCTTCCGGTTCTTCACGGCCTTGGCCGGGGATCCGACGGCGATGCTGTAGTCCGGGATGTCGCCCTTGACCACGGCGTGCGCACCGAGCACGCAGCCGCGGCCGACGCGGGTACCGCGCAGCACGGTGACCTTCGCGGCGATCCAGGTGTCGGGCCCGATCCGCACCGGGCTTTTGACGATGCCCTGATCCTTGATCGGGTAGGTGACGTCCTCGGTGCGGTGGTCGAAGTCGCAGATGTAGCACCAGTCCGCGACGAGGGTCGACGCACCGATCTCGATGTCGAGGTAGGTGTTGACGACGTTGTCCTTGCCGAAGACGACCTTGTCGCCGATGCGCAGCGACCCCTCGTGACAGCGGATGGCGTTGCCGTCACCGATGTGCACCCATCTGCCGATCTCGAGCCGCGACAGTTCCGGCGTCGAGTGGATCTCGACGTTCTTGCCGAGGAAGACCATGCCGCGCAGGATCACGTGCGGGTTCGCAAGCTTGAACTTCGCGAGTCGGTAGTACCGCACCAGGTACCAGGGTGTGTAGGCCTTGTTGGCCAGCACCCACCGCAGCGAGTCGACGGTCAGGAATTTCGCCTGGTCGGCGTCCCGGCGACGTGAACCACGCCACCTCGTGCGCAACGGTGCGCCCCACATGCTCGTCATAGCATGCCAGCCTACGGTCAGCCTGGTGCGGAAAGCACGGGGCCCGGCCCGATAGGCTGACCGACCGTATCCTTCGGGCCTGAGGAGAGATGTGTGATGCGGGGTGTCCTGCGGACTGCAGTGCTGACGACGACGGCAGCACTCGCGTTGAGCGGATGCGGAAGCGGGGACGAACCCATCGACATCCTCTCCGAAGGAGCGTGGCCGGGCCGCTATTCCGACGCCCGCAACAGCAGCACCGCGGTCGCGGACGGACTCTCGGACGTGTCGGTCGCCTGGACCCGATCGGTCGGCGGCGCGGTCGGATCACCGCCGTCGATCGCCGCCAACGGGCAGATCTTCGTCAGCGCATCCACCGACGCCGGCTGCAATCTGTTCGCGTTCCAGATCGACACCGGCCGCAAACGCTGGTGTACGCGTCTCGCGCCGGGCGTGGGCGTGGTCACGCCGGTCGCCGACACCGTCGCCAACGTCTATGTCGGCGAGGAGGGCGGTCTGTACTCGTTCAACGAGCACGGGCAGCGCCGCTGGCGTATCCCGGTGAGCGGCACACCGCGCAGCGCACAGTTCACCGGTGACGGAAACCTCTTGGTGGTCACGCACTTCGGTCAGGTCAACGTCGTCGATACGCAGACGGGCAGGCTCGTTGCCCCGATCTACGACATGGTGCCGATCCCGGGTGTGCAGGACGGCACGAACGTGCCCCGGCAGGCCCCCGACCACGGACTGGCCGCGTGCTTCGGCGGCTCCCCTGACTGCCCGGTCGCGACGACGCCCGCGGTGGACGTGGCGACGGACCGCATCTTCGCCACCCTGTGGCGCCCGGGGACGGACCAGGCGGCACTGGTCGCGTTGCGCTACACCGGCGGTGACGACGCGCGCATCGCCGAGGAGTGGTCGCTCGCGGACCTTCCGGGCGGGGCGGTGACGAGCCCGGTGCTCTCCGCGGACGGCGCGACGGTGTACGTGCACGACGGCGACGGCACCCTCTGGGCGATCGACGCCGCGACGGGCTCGCCGCGCTGGAGCCACGATCCGGGTTTCGTCACCTCGACGGGACCGGCGGTGACGGCCGACGGGACGATCCTGCTCGCCGGGGGCGGCGCGGACGGTCCGCTCGTGGCGTTGCGCGACGCCGGGGATCACCCCGAATCCCTGTGGGAACGCGACGACGTGCGTCAACTCGGCGCACCGGCCGTCGCCGCGGACGGAGTGGGGTACACGGTGGTGCGGGTTCCGGACGGCCTCGCCGCGCTGGTCTTCGACACCTCCGACGGCAGCACTCTGGATCAGGAATCCCTGCCGGGGGCATCAGGTTTCGCGGTCGGCACCGCGATCGGACCGGACGGCGAACTGCTGGCGACCACGCTGCTCGGGGATCTCTACACGCTGCGCTGAGAGTGCCGAACGGCCACACCACCGGGGCGTAGGCACCGGTGGTGTGGCCGTAGGCCGGTCATCTCAGGAGGCGAGGACCGTCAACTCGATCCCGCTGCCCCGCCGGATCGTGTTGTAGATCGGGCAGGTCGCGACGAACCGCTCGCGCAGGACGTCCGCCGCAGCCTGATCCACCCCGGTCGTGGTGATCGTGACCCGGGTGAAGTCGTACCGGGTCGGATCCTCGCTGCCGCGGGCGTGCGAGGCCTCGACCCGGATCCCGGCGAGCGGCAGCTCCAGTTCCGTCGCGTTCGCCTCGAAGTTCGCCATCGCGCACGATGCGAGCGCCGACAGGAGCAGCTCCCCGGCCTGGATGGACTCACCGGGACCGAATCGCGAGTCGGTCACCAGATGATTGGCGCGGGCGTCGATCACGAACCGGCCGGGTACCCCGGCGATGGTGTGCCCCGAGACGGCCGCGATGTTCGACGCGGGCGCGGTGCCGGCGCTCATCGGGCGGCGCTCGCGGGCTTGGGGATCCGGTTCTCCCATTCACGCGCAGCGGGACGCTCGAGTCCGAGGTTCTCGCGCAGGGTGGATCCCTCGTATTCGGTTCGGAACAGGCCGCGCTTCTGCAGCTCGGGGACGACCTGCCGGGTGAAGTCCTCGAATCCCCCGGGCTGGTAGGGAGCCTGCACCATGAAGCCGTCGCACGCGCCTCCGGTGAACCACTCCTCCAGGCCGTCGGCGACTTCCGTTGCGGTACCGATGAATCCGCCTTCGACGCGGCCACCGTACTGCTTGCCGAGCTCACGCAGCGTGAGGCCCTCGCGTTCGGTGATCTCGCGGACCTCGCGGTAGTGGCCCTCGACGCCGGGAACCTCGACGTCGGGCAGCCGCTCGTCGAGGGGGAACGTCGACAGGTCCACGTCCAGGTGGTAGGCGAGGGTCGAGAGTCCGCCCAGCGGCGGCACCAGTTCGAACAGCTCCTCGAAGGTCTGCTGCGCGATCGCGCTGGTGGCACCGATGACCGGGGCGATCGACGGCAGGATCTTCACCTGACGGGGGTCGCGGCCGTGCGCGGCGGCCCGCTCCTTGATCTCGCGGTAGAAGTCCTGCGCCGACTCGAGCGACGCGTGGCTGCAGAAGATGACGTCGGACCAGCGGGCGGCGAAGTCCTTGCCCTTGGCGGAGGCGCCGGCCTGGATCACCACCGGGTATCCCTGCGGCGGCCGCGGCACGTTGAGCGGTCCCTGAACGGTGAACCACTCCCCCTTGTGGCCGATCGCGTGCACCTTCTCGGGGTCGGCGAACAACGGCGCCTCGGTGTCCAGGACCAGCGCGTCGTCCTCCCAGCTGTCCCAGAGCTTCGCCGCCACCTCGAGGAACTCGTCGGCGCGTTCGTAGCGCTTCTCGCGGGGGAACTGCTCGTCGAGGTTGAAATTGCGCGCCTCGGACTCCTGGAACGAGGTCACCACGTTCCAGGCAGCGCGGCCGGCGGTGAGGTGGTCCAGGCTCGCGAACGAGCGGGCCACGGTGAACGGCTGCGCGTACGTGGTGGACACCGTCGCGGCGAGACCGAGGTGCCGGGTCACGGCACCCATCGACGACAGCACGTGCAGCGGGTCGAGACGCAACGAGCCGAGCGCGCCGTTGCGCAACTGGGTGTCGGTGCTCGACCCGAACCGGTCGGGCACCGAGAGGATGTCGGCGAAGAACGCGAGGTCGAACCTGCCGTCCTCGAGGGTGCGGGCGATGTTCTGGTAGTACTCCGCGGACAACCACCCGGGGACCGAGGCCGGGTAGCGCCAGCCACCGGGGCGGCCGGGGCCGGCGGTGATGAACGCGGCGAGATGCATCTGGGAGTCGGACATGACGGTGCTGATACCTACTTCGAGAGTTACTGGACGTTCGAGAGTTCTTTGTCGATGACGGACTTGATCGAGTCGAACCGCGAATCCTGCAGCCACGACGTGACATCGACCTGCTCGGGGTAGATGCCGAGCCGGTGGAAGTTGTCGGCGAGATCCTGGGTGCCGGCGATCGCGTCGGCACCGACCGAGGTGAACTGTCCCGCACCGGAGTACGAGAGCCGCTTCGTCTCGACGAGGTCGCGGTACACCTCGGCTTCCATCGCGTTGCCGCCGAAGCCGCCGAGCCGGGTGAACTCGTCGACGGCCGCGGCGGGGTTGGCCTCGATCCAGCGCTGTGCGTCGCGGACGTTGCGCACCAGCTTCGCCGCGACCTCGGGGTGGCTGTTCGCGAAGGATTCACTCGCGACGAAGAACGCGTAGTCGTAGGTCTTCACGTCGGGCAGGGTCGCGGCGTTGTGCTTGCGCTTGGCGAGTTCGGCCATCGGCTGCCACGTGATCCAGGCGTCCACCTTGCCCTGCGCGAACGCGGCCTCGGCGTCCGCGGCGGTGAGGTTGACGTACTCGATGTCGTCGAGCGTCAGGCCCGCGGTCTCGAGGTACTTGACCAGGCTGTACGTGCCGGTCGTGCCGCGGTGGTCGGCGACCTTGCGGCCCTTCAGATCTGCGGCGGACCGGATGGTGGAGCCCTGCGGGACCAGGACGTCCACCTCGTTGCTCGGCAGCGGGTACGCCACCAGCGGGACGATGGGAACGCCACCGCCGATCGCGTAGATGACGGCGGTCGCGGTGGCGAAGGAGAAGTCGACGCTGCCGGACTTGATCGCCTCCATCACCGGCAGGGACGCCGGGAATCCGGTGGGCCATTCCACCGGCACGCCGAGGTCGGCGGCGACGTCGAACCCACCGAGGCTGTTGCGCAGCACGGTGCCCGGTTCGGCGTTGCCGTCGCCGATCAGCGCGTACCGGACCTGGGTGAGCGGGCCGTCTTCGTCTGCTGCGGCGTCGGTGCTGCACCCGGCGAGGGACAGGGCGGTCAGGCCGAGGACACCGGCGCCGGTGGCCTTGAGGAAGCCGCGTCGGCTCAGCGACGAAGAGGTCAGGGGTGACATAGCGGGGGTGAAACCTTCCTACGGGTGGAGCGGGTGGATCGGAGGGGCAGTGTCAGGAATGGAGGGCGCGGTCGGCCTCGAGGAGCCCGTCGAGGAACTCCTCCTTCCAGGCCGCGAGGCGGGCGTCACCGCGGTGCCGGGGGCGGGCCTGGTCGATCCGGAGTTCACGGGTGATCCCGGATTCGGTGAGCAGCAGCACCCGGTCGGAGAGGATCAACGCTTCCTCGACGTCGTGGGTGACGAGCAGGACGGTGCGGGGCCGCTCGGCGAGCATCCGTTCGAGCAGTTGCTGCATCGTGACCCGGGTGATCGCGTCGAGCGCGCCGAACGGTTCGTCGAGGAGCAGCACGTCGGGGTGGTGCAGCAGGGCGCGGGCGAGCGCGACGCGCTGCCGCTGGCCGCCGGACAGTTCGGAGGGCCAGGCGTTCTCCCGACCGGCGAGTCCGACCTCGCGGAGCAGCGCGGCCGCTTCGTCGCGTCGTCCCTTGGTGCCGAGCTGGACGTTGTCGAGGACGTTGCGCCAGGGCAGGAGCCGGTCCTCCTGGAACATCATGCGCGAGACGACGGGCCGGTCGACGGTCGGCTCGACGCGGCCCTCGGTCGGCTGCTCGAGCCCGGCGAGGATCCGGAGCAGGGTGGACTTGCCCACGCCGCTCGGTCCGAGGAACGTCACGAACTCGCCCGGCGCGATCGACAGGTCGATGTTGTTCAGGATGCGCTTGTCCTGGTAGCGGTGTCCGACGCCGAGCAGGTCGAGTCCGACGAGGTCGTCACGGGACATCAGCGAGTTCCCTTCCGGTAGTTGGGGTTCCAGCGGAGGACTCGCGCCTCGACCAGCCGGATGAGCTGATCGGCCAGGAGGCCGGCGAGCGCGTAGAGCACGATCGCGAGGACGATCCGGTCGTTGCGGAGCAGGTCGCGGCCGTTCTGGGCGAGGAAGCCGATGCCCTCGCTGGTCGCGATGGTTTCGGCGATCACGAGCGTCAGCCAGGCCACGCCGAGCGCGTAGCGGATGCCGGTCAGGATCATCGGCATCGCGCCGGGCACGATGACCTGCCGGATCAGCTCGCCGCGCCCGAGCCCGTACGAGCGGCCGAGCTGCACGAGCTTCGGATCGACGGTGCGGATACCCGCGACGGTGTTGAGGTAGACGGGGAAGATGACGCCGAGGGTCACGAGCAGGACCTTCGGCAGCTCGCCGATGCCGAACGCCGCGATGAGCAGCGGGACGAGGGCGAGATGCGGCAGCGCACGCAGCATCTGCAGGGTCCGGTCGACGAGTCCTTCGGCGATGCGCGAGAGGCCGACGGCGAAGCCGAGGACGAGACCGATCCCGGCGCCGATGGTGAAGCCGATGACGATGCGTCGCACACTCACCAGCAAGTGGGTCTGCAGTTCTCCCGCGGCCCAGAGGTTCCGGGCGGTGTCGAGCACCTTGCTCGGGGGCGGCAGGATCGACGCGGAGATCAGTCCGGTGGACGAGGCCCACTGCCAGCCGAGCAGCACGAGGGCCGGAACGACCCACGGCAGCAGCGCGGTCGCCCGCGGCGTCCGGATGACGCGGCGGGTGCGCGGCGGCTCGGCGGTGGGCGCAGGGGTAGCCGGTGCTGCGGAGACCGTGAGATCAGACATCGCCGGTCGCCGTCGGTGTGGGGGTGGTCGTGTTCATCGTTCTCCTCGCGGACAGCAGTGCGAGGAGCACTATAAATACAAACGACAACAAACGACGACAACTGTATACACATGGATTCAAACCCTTCCCATCCGCGCGCTGCCCTGGTATGGGTTGGTTCGTCCACTTTTCTGCGCGTCTCGAGGAGGGAACCGACCGTTGGACGTCGACAGATCGCCGTACGCACAACTGCGCGAACGCATTACGAACGGCGAATATGCGCCCGGCTCCATGCTGGTGCCGGCCGGCGTCGGCGCGGAGATGGGGCTGTCGCGGACACCCGTGCGGGAAGCGTTGCAGCGGCTCGAGTTCGACGGTCTGGTGATCAAGGTCACCCGCGGCTACATGGTGCGTGAGCGCACCGAGGAGGAGGTACTCGCGATCTGTGACGCCCGGATCGCGCTGGAATCCGCTGCCGCGTTCGCCGCGGCGACCAGACGATCCGAGATCGATCTGGCCCGGCTGACGAGCCTGTTCGAGCGCGCCGTCGCGGCACCGGATCCGAAGAGCGCACTCCGCCTGCACAACGACTGGCACGCCGCGCTGCGCTCCGCCGCCCACAACCCGACCATCGCCGAGCTGATGGAACGCCTGGACGCGCAACTGGCCGTCTACGACGCCGAGGCGTCCGCGGCTCCCGACAATCTCGACGCGATCGAGACGGAGCACCGCCACATCCTCGACGCGATCGTCGCGGGGGACGGCGAGCGGGCGCGCGCCCTGATGACCGCCCACCAGGAGCGCACCCGCGATATCCGCATTTCTGCCATGGCGGCGCGCTAGCCGGGAATCCCACCGACGGGCGCACGGACCGTGCGACGCTGATCCCCATGACAAGGGCGCTACCGAAGAACGCAGTGCCGAAGAACATGGTCTTCATTCCGGGAGGCACGTTCTGGATGGGCTCGGAGGACTTCTATCCCGAGGAACGACCGGTCCACCAGGTAACGGTCGGCGGGTTCTGGATGGACGAGCACCCGGTGACGGTCGCCGAGTTCCGCCGCTTCGTGAAAGCGACCGGATATGTCACGACCGCGGAGGTCGCGCCCGACCCGGACCGGTACCCCGGGGCGGACCCGGCACTGCTCGTTCCCGGGTCACTGGTGTTCACCCCGCCCCGGGGCCCTGTTCCCCTCGACGACTACACCCGCTGGTGGTCCTTCACACCCGGCGCCGACTGGCGTCACCCCGAGGGTCCCGACAGCAATGTCGGAGGCAGGGAACGGCATCCGGTCACGCACGTGTCGTGGTTCGACGCCAGGGCGTACGCCGAGTGGGCCGGCAAGGAACTGCCGACCGAGGCGGAGTGGGAGTTCGCCGCGCGCGGCGGCCTCGATCGCAAGATCTTCGTGTGGGGTGACGAGCACGAGCCGGGCGGCCGCCCCGGCGGGAACGTCTGGCAGGGCGAGTTCCCGTGGCAGAACCTCCTCGAGGACGAGTTCGCCGGAACCTCCCCCGTCGGGCATTTCCGGCCCAACGGGTATGGGCTCGACGACATGGCCGGCAACGTGTGGGAGTGGACGAGCGACCACTTCTCCCCCGACCACTCGGCGAGCGGCAAGAACGTCGCCCCGGCGTCGTCGTGCTGCATTCCGGCGAATCCCCGCGTCGACGCTGCTGTGGTCCACGACCCGAACGAACCGTATGCGCGCCGCGTGATCAAGGGCGGCTCGCACCTGTGCGCGCCGAACTACTGTCTTCGCTACCGCCCCGCTGCCCGGCAGGGTGAAACCGAGGAGACGTCGACCTGCCACATCGGCTTCCGGTGCATCCTCCGGCCGTGACTTCCATCTCGTAAACCCGTCTCCGCGACGACGAACCGGTGCTGTACTGGAACGGGTGGGCGGAGAAGGGGGCACACGGTCATGGGCAAGGAACTCCGGGCAGCACCGATACCCGGCGGGGATACCCTGCCGTTTCCCCCGACGCCGTCGGGGAGTATCGCGGGCCGCACCATGCAGGAATCGGTGTACAGCCCACACCCGAAGCAGCGCCGGCTGCCCGCCGACGCCCCGAACATCCTCGTCGTGCTGATCGACGACGCCGGTCCGGGTCTGCCGACAGGGTTCGGCGGCGAGGTGAACACCCCAACCCTCGACCGCATGCTCGACGAGGGCATCGGCTACAACCGCTTCCACACCACCGCGATGTGTTCGCCGACCCGCGCGTCGCTGCTCACCGGCCGCAACCACCATCGCGTCGGCAACGGGCAGATCGCCGAGCTGGCCAACGACTGGGACGGGTATTCCGGCCACATCCCGAAGTCGAGTGCGACGGGAGCGGAGGTCCTGCGGCACTACGGGTACACCACCGCGGCGTTCGGCAAGTGGCACAACACCCCGGCCGAGGAGACCACGGCCGCCGGGCCCTACGACAACTGGCCCACCGGCGTCGGTTTCGACTACTTCTACGGCTTCCTCGCCGGTGAGGCATCGCAGTACGAGCCGAACCTCGTCCGCAACACCACCGTCGTCCTGCCACCGAAGACCCCCGAGCAGGGCTACCACCTCAGCGAGGACCTCGCGGACGACGCCATCGGCTGGTTGCGCCGCCACAAGGCGCTCGACGCCGACCGGCCCTTCTTCATGTACTGGGCCAGCGGCTGCCTGCACGGCCCGCACCACATCATGAAGGACTGGGCAGACCGGTATTCGGGCAAGTTCGACGACGGCTGGGACGCCTACCGCGAGCGCGTGTTCGCCCGGGCCAAGGAGAAGGGCTGGATCCCACCGGAGGCCGAACTCACCGACCGCGATCCCACCATGGCGGCGTGGGACGACATCCCCGAGGAGGAGAAGCCGTTCCAGCGTCGCCTCATGGAGGTGGCGGCCGGGTACGCCGAGCACTGTGATGTGCAGGTCGGGCGGTTGTTCGACGAGCTGGACCGGCTCGGCTACCGCGACAACACCCTGGTCCTCTACATCTGGGGCGACAACGGCTCGTCCGGGGAGGGCCAGGAAGGGACCATCAGCGAACTGCTGGCGCAGAACGGGATTCCGACGACCCCGGCGCAGCACATCGCCGCCCTCGAGGAACTCGGCGGACTCGACGTCCTCGGCTCTCCGAAGACCGACAACATGTACCACGCGGGATGGGCGTGGGCGGGCAGCACGCCCTACAAGGGCATGAAACTCCTCGCGTCGCATCTCGGGGGAACCCGCAATCCGATGGTGGCGCGGTGGCCCGCGAAGATCACCCCCGATCGGACCCCGCGAACCCAGTTCCTGCACTGCAACGATCTGGTGCCGACCTTCTACGACCTGCTCGGAATCACCCCGCCCCGCTCCGTGAACGGGATTCCGCAGGACCCCATCGACGGTGCCAGCTTCGCGGAGACCTTCGTCGACCGGGACGCGAAGGCGGGCAAGATCACCCAGTACTTCGAGATCATGGGCAGCCGCGCGATCTACCACGACGGCTGGATGGCGTCCGCGTTCGGACCCCGGGCACCGTGGCTGCAGGGCATGCCCGGCGGGATCCGCGACTGGAACCCCGACGACGACACCTGGGAGCTCTACAATCTCGACGAGGACTGGACCCAGAACCGCAATCTCGCCGAGCAGTATCCCGAGAAGCTGGCCCAGCTGCGGGAGTTGTTCGCGATCGAGGCGGCCAAGAACAACGCCCTGCCGATCGGCGGGGGGCTCTGGGTGGTGGCACTTCACCCCGAGCAGCGGATCACCACGCCGTACACCAGCTGGGAGTTCACCGGCGACGTCACCCGTATGCCCGAATTCTGTGCTCCCGCACTGGGAAACAGGAACAACCGCGTTGCCGTCGATCTGACCGTCCCCGAGCGGGCCGGCGGTGTCCTCTACGCTCTCGGCGGCAACGGCGGCGGGCTGACCTGTTTCATGGACGACGGCTACCTCTGCTACGAGTACAACCTGTTCATCCTGATGCGCACCAAGATGCGCTCGGCGGAGCCGATTCCGCCCGGCGAGCACAAACTCGAAGTGTTCACCGAGTACGCCGAGACCCGCCCCGGCGGCCCGCTGAACGTCCGGATGTGTGTCGACGGGCAGAAGGTCGGCGAGACGACCGTGCCGATCAGCGCGCCGTTGCTGTTCACGGCGAACGACTGTCTCGACATCGGTACCTGCCTCGGGTCACCGGTGTCGCTCGACTACTACGATCGCGCGCCGTTCCCGTTCGACGGAACCATCGAGAAGGTCGTCGTCGACTACATCTAGACCGATGCCTCGCACACGAAAGCCTCTGCGGTGCGCCCGATCCGGGTCAGCACCACCGACAACGACCGCGTACCCCGGAGTTTGAGACGTGGCCGCAGCACCGCGGGGTCGACGTCGACTCCGCGGACGAGGATCTCGGCGACCCCGCAGTCGTGCTGCGCGAGCGCCTGTTTCAAAGCCTTCTCGGTGTACTTGAACCGGTCGAGGATGCGGAAGCCGCGCACGCCCTCGGGCAGGGTGTCGCCGGTGAGATAGGCGATGCGCGGATCCAGTTGCCACAGACCGTGATACGCCGCCCAGTGCCGGACCAGGCCGGCCCGCACGATCGCGCCGTCGGGATCGACGATCCACTGCCCCGGAGGACGGTCGTCGATGTCGTCGGGCATCGCGTCGGTGACCTCGAATCCCGTTCCATCCGAACGCAACACGCTTGCCCGGCGTCGGACACCGGGGCTCGACAGGCCCGGCGAGTACAGGCACGCCTCGCGGACACCGCCGTCGAGCGAGACGACCTCGACCTCCCCCGCCCAGTCGAGCGCGTCGAAATCCAGGCCCGGCGCGCACTTCACCGCGAGATCGCGTCCGGCATAGACGTCGAGCAGGTCCGGCAGCGGTGGTTGCAGCGCCGCCGGATCGTGCGTGCGCCGGCCGCCGGCGCGGCGTGCGGGATCGGCGATCACGGTGGTCCCGCGGGTGACGGGCCGCAGCGCGTCGGCCCGGATCAGCGATGTGCCCGGCACGTTGTGCGCGGCCATCGCCAACCGCACCGGGTCCAGATCGCTGCCGATCACGAGGTCGGCGACACCCACGAGCGCCGCCAGTTCCGCGCCGATCGAACATGTCACGTCGTGCACGCGCCGCCCGGCCAGGCGCCGCGCCCGATGCGTGGCGACCACGGCGGGGGTGGCCTGCTGCACCGCGTCGTCGGTGAGCAGCCATCCCCCGGCCTCCGGCAGTTTCGCGACAGCCTTGCGGCGCGCCAGCACGGTCTCGACGAGCAGGCCGGCACGGTCGCCGAAACGCGTACGCACCCAGCCGATGTCGGCCAGGCGTGTACGCGCGGACAGTTCCCGGCCGTCCACCTCGGTCAAGGCGGACGCCGCCTCGTCCGACGCCAGATAGGCGACGTCGGCGAGGGTGAACTCGTATCCCAACTACTTGCCGGGCTTCACACCGGTGATCATGACGTTGTAGAAGAAGCTGCGCGGCACGACGTGCTTGAGCACCTTCTCGTCGACCCAGCTCAGCGTCTTCCAGCCACCGAACGCGAACTTCGCCCAGCCCCAGCCGAGCTTCTCCTCCGGCACGGCGGCCTCGAAGGTGCGCACGGGCCAGCCGAGCAACGCCGCGGCGAACTCCTCGCTCGACGCCTTCACCTCGACGGCACCGGCCGAGGTCGCGATCTTCTCGAGATCGGACGGATCGAAGGTGTGCAGGTCGACGACGGCTTCGAGGGCCGCGGCCCGGGAGGACTCGTCGAGTTCGGTCTGCGGACGGCGCCAGTCGCTCAGGAACGGCAGCTTGGTGATGTTGGTGGTCGCCTCCCAGGTGATGCGACCGAGCCACCGCGCGTAGAAGTTGCCGATCGTGCTGGGCTCACCGGCGAAGACGAACCGGCCGCCGGGCTTGAGAACGCGCAGGACCTCGCGCAGCGACTGCTCGACATCCGGGATGTGGTGCAGCACGGCGTGACCCACGACGAGGTCGAAGGTGTCGTCCTCGTACGGGATGGTCTCGGCGTCGGCGACCCGGCCGTCGACGTCGAGTCCGAGATTCGCGGCGTTGCGCAGGGCGACCTTGACCATGCCGGGCGACAGGTCCGTCACCGAACCGGACTTCGCGACGCCCGCCTGCATGAGGTTGAGCAGGAAGAAACCGGTGCCGCAGCCGAGTTCGAGCGCCTTCCCGTACGGAAGGGGCTGCTCACCCGCCGCCGCGTCGAAGCGGCCCTTGGCGTAGTCGATGCAACGTTCGTCGTAGGAGATTGACCACTTCTCGTCGTACGTCTCGGCTTCCCAGTCGTGGTAGAGCACCTGGGCGAGTTTGGTGTCCTCGAGCGCAGCGGCGACCTCTTCGGCGGTGGCGTGCGGGTTGGGCGCGGGATCGGTCCCGTCGGTCCTGCTTGCAGTCATAGGTGTGATCCTACCCATCGGTAAGCATGGAACAAGTTCCAGTTTCGGCGGGCTATTCGCCGGTGAACGCGGCCTTGCCCGGGCCGTTCGCGATGAAGGACTCCATCCCGATCGTGCGGTCGGCCGTCGCGAACAGCGACGCGAACACATGCTGCTCGATCTTCAGTCCGGTGTCGAGATCCGTGTCCAGGCCCTGATCGATCGCAGCCTTCGCCGCCGCGAGCGCACGCGAGGCCGCTCCGGTGAACTGCGACGCCCACCTCCGCGCTGCGTTGTACACGTCATCGGGTGCGACGACCTCGTCGACCAACCCGATCGCGAGCGCCTCGTCCGGTCCGACGAACCGGCCCGTGAACACGATGTCCTTCGCCTTCGACGGACCGACGAGCCGCGCGAGCCGCTGCGTGCCGCCGCCCCCGGGGATGATGCCGAGCAGGATCTCCGGCGTCCCGAGCTTGACGTTGTCGCCGATGATCCTGCGGTCCGCGCCGAGCGCAAGTTCCAGGCCACCGCCGAGCGCGTAGCCGGTGATCGCCGCGACCGTCGGCTTCGGGATGTCGGCGATCGACCCGAGCGCGGACTGCAGGTCCCCGATGATCTCGCTCATCTGCACGAAGCCGATCTCGGCGAGTTCCTTGATGTCGGCACCGGCGGCGAACACCTTCTCGCCGCCGTAGAGGATCACGGCCTTGACGTCCTTGCGTACCGTCGCCTCCCGGGCGGCGGCACGGATCTCCTCCTGCACCTGCCGGTTCAGTGCGTTCATCGGCGGGCGGTCGAGCCGGATGGTCCCGATGCCGTCGGACACCTCGAGAGTGACGAATTCAGCCATGCCGCTCAGGCTAGATCAGATGTCGGTGCGCTTCGCCCAGGGGTGCGGCCCCCCGCGGGTGTAGTAGCCCTCGTCGCCGCCGAACGAGACGCGGATCTGTCCCTCGTCGTTGCGCGACAGGATCGGCAGGATCGGTTCGATCACGACCTCGTCCGCGAGCACGTCCGCGACGGTGGCGTATGCGGCGAGCGAGGTGAGCTGGGCCCAGGTCGGCGGCAGCAGGATCGACGCACCCGCCTGCCAGTCGTCGAGTGCTTCGGCCGCCGTGCGCCACTGCACGTGCTCGGCTTCGCTGGTGTCGCCGTCGGCGCGCTGCCCTTCGGGGACGGCCGCGACGAAGAAGTGGGTGTCGTAACGGCGGCGTTCACCGAGCGGGGTGATCCAGTTCGCGCGGGGGCGCAGCAGATCGGTGCGAACCACGAGTCCTTCGGCGGCGAGGAAGTCGCCGAACGACAGTTCCCGCGCCTCGAGGAGACGACGGGCCTGCGCGTACTGCGCGGTGTCGGCGACGACGGTGTCCTCGCTGGGTCCGGCCAGCAGCAGGCCGCACTCCTCGAACGTCTCGCGGACCGCGGCCAGCACGAGTGCCTGCGCGCGTCCCTCGGTGGTCGTGAACCGCTCGGCCCACCAGGCGATGGACGGGCCGGCCCAGCGCACGGACGCGGCGCTGTCGGAGGGGTCGACGCCACCGCCCGGGAACACCGTCATGCCGCCGGCGAAGTCCATGCCGACGACGCGGCGCTGCAGGAATACCTCGATACCACGGTCGGAATCGCGGAGCAGAAGGACGGTGGAGGCGTCCTTGATCGGCACCGCGGCCGGATCGAAGGGGGCTGCAGAGCGTTCGGTAGACATGCGTACAAACTACGTGACGGGGTGATCCGCGTCGCATCGGGACCGGCATCGAGACGCCGGTCCCGATCCGGAATCAGACGTGCACGCGGTGCCGGCCCGGCTCCCGGGTGCGGCGCGCGAAGAAGCGCCCGTCCACCCGATCGAGCGTGATCGACTGGCTGAACGCGGTGCTCAGGTTCTCGGAGGTGATCACGTCGTCGATCAGCCCCTGCGCGACCACCTGCCCCTCCTTGAGGAGCATCGCGTGGGTGAAGCCCGGCGGGATCTCCTCGACGTGATGGGTGATCAGCACCGTCGCGGGGGCATCCGGGTCCGCGGCGAGCGTCGCCAGACGCGCGACGAGTTCCTCACGGCCACCGAGGTCCAGACCCGCCGCGGGTTCGTCGAGCAGCAGCAGTTCCGGATCGGTCATCAACGCCCGGGCGATGAGGACCCGCTTGCGTTCCCCCTCCGACAGGGTGCCGTACATGCGGTCGGCGAGGTGTTCGGCGCCGAGGCTCTCGAGCATCTCCGTAGCCCGCTCGGTGTCCATCGCGTCGTACTTCTCCCGCCACCGGCCGAGCACGCCGTACCCGGCGGAAACCACCAGATCGGAGACCTTCTCGTCGGCCGGAACGCGGTTGGCCAGCGCCGACGACGACATGCCGATGCGCGGTCGCAGTTCGGACAGGTCGGTGCGCCCGAACCGCTCGGCCAGCACGCTCGCCGTGCCGGAGGTCGGGAACGTCTCCGCGGCCGCGACCCGCAGCAACGAGGTCTTGCCGGCGCCGTTCGGCCCCAGCACCACCCAGCGTTCGTCCAGCTCCACCTTCCAGGTCACGGGTCCGACCAGGACGTTGCCGCCCCGCCGCACCAACACGTCGTCGAATTCGATGAGCAGATCGGGATCAGGTTGTGCCACGCCGTCCATCTTGGACTACCCCGGCAGCCGATTCACCGGCAGGATCGTTTCGTGTCGCTCTCCCCCACCGATCCCACCGCGCCGCCGGTGGCGCGCGCCGACCGCGGTCCGTTCCCGCTCGGGGCGACCGCCCTCGAAGCCGACGACCCCGACGCGGGCACCCACTTCTCGGTGCACGCCCCGCACAGCGACCGTGTGCAGGTCTGCCTGATCGACGACGACGGGCGGGAACAGCGGATCGACCTGCCGGACCGGACCTTCGGAATCTGGCACGGCACGGTGCCCGGGGTCGGTCCCGGGCAGCGCTACGGCTACCGGGCGCACGGCCCGTGGCAGCCGAGCACCGGGCTGCGCACCAACCCGCACAAGCTGCTGCTCGACCCGTGGGCCCGCCGCCTGACCGGCGCCATCGGTGATCCGCGACGCCTGCTCGCCTACGATGACGATCCCTTCGGCGCACCCTCGACCGTCGATTCCCTCGGCCACGTCCCGTTGTCGGTGGTCACCGAACCGGCCGGAACGGTCCGGCACGACCGCCCCGGCACCGCGTGGGAGCAGACGGTGCTCTACGAACTGCACGTCGGGTCCTACACGGCACGCCATCCCGGGGTGCCGCCCGAACACCGCGGCACCTATCTCGGGCTGACCGCGCCGGCCGTCCTCGAGCATCTCGTCGGGCTCGGGGTGACCGCCGTCGAACTGCTGCCGGTGCACGCGTTCCTCACCGAACCCCCGGTACGGGCACGCGGGATGCGCAACCACTGGGGCTATTCGACCGCCGCCTGTTTCGCGCCGCACCCCGGGTACGCGAGCGTGCCCGGCGCGGAGATCGACGAGTTCCGGGCCATGGTGGCGGCGCTGCACGCCGCCGGGATCGAGGTGATCCTCGACGTCGTCTACAACCACACGTGCGAATGGTCGGTGGCCGGGCCGAGCCTGTCCTGGCGCGGACTCGACGCGCGCGGCTACTACCTGTTGGACGAGCAGGGGCTCGACATCGACCTGACCGGCTGCGGCAACACCGTCGACGCCACCTCGCCGATCGCGGTGCGGATGGTGTGCGACAGCCTGCGCTACTGGGCCACCGAGATGGGGGTCGACGGGTTCCGGTTCGATCTGGCCAGCGCGCTGGGCCGTCCGCGCGGCGGCACGTTCGACTCGCGGGCCGCGCTGCTCACCGCGATCACCACCGATCCGGTGCTGACGGATCTGAAGCTGATCGCCGAACCGTGGGACGCGACCGTCCACGGTTACCGGCTCGGCGAGTTCGGCGCGCAGTGGTCGGAATGGAACGATCGGTACCGCGACACGGTCCGCCGGTTCTGGGCGGGACGGTCCGGGATCCGCGAGATCGCCTCGCGTCTCGCCGGTTCCGAGGACCTCTACGACCGGACCGTGCGGCAGCCGTGGATGTCGATCAATTTCGTCGCCGCGCACGACGGGTTCCCCGTGGCCGATCTGGTCGCCTACGAACGCAAGCACAACGAGGCCAACGGCGAGGACGGACGGGACGGCGCCGACCACAACGAGTCGGTCAACCACGGTGTGGAGGGGCCGACGGACGACCCGGAGATCGTCGCCGCCCGCGACCGGCACGTGCGGGCATTGCTGGCCACGCTGCTGCTGTCCACCGGCACCCCGATGCTGCTCGCCGGCGACGAATTCGGACACAGCCAGGGCGGCAACAACAACGCCTATTGCGTCCCGGCGGACACCCCGGTGACCGATGCGTGGCCGCTGGACTGGTCGTCGGCCGACACCACCCGGATCGCATTCGTGCGACAGCTGCTGCAGTTCCGCAAGGTCGTGCCGGTGCTGCGTCAGCGCCGTTTCTTCGACGGCCGCGCCCGCACCGTCGGCTATCCCGACCTGGTGTGGTTCGGCGGTGACGGCCTCGAACTCGACGAGGCCGGCTGGCACGACGACGACCGGCGCACCCTGCAGGCGTGGGTGGACGGGTCGCAACTGGGCACGGTCACGCGGGCCGGGGTGCCGCTCGCGGACAGCAGCGGCCTGATCGTGCTGCATGCTGCCGGCCCGGCGACGCTCGTGCTCGCCGGACCCGAGTGGTATCAGGGTCGGGTGGTGTGCGTGTTCGACTCGAGCGCACCCGACGGTGCACCCGCCGACGCGTCGCCTCGACCCGTCGGCTCCGAGTGGGAGGTGACCGGACCGACCGTGCTGATGTTCCGGAAGGACGGCTGAGCCCGGCGGGGCGTCAGCCGGCGACCGCGATCACCGTCATCGAACCCGGTGCGACCTCCGTGAAACCGGCGTCGCGGACCGCGGCGACCGGGCCCCGGCCCGCCTCGGCGCGGGCGCGCAGTTCCTTCCACCGTTCGGGGTCCGCGTCGCGCACGGCGCAGCGGTAGCCGTCCGCGGCCCACGCCCGCACCGCGTCCTCGTCGAGAACCCCGGCGAGCAGCATCACCGCGTGCCCGACCTGCGCCGCGGCCTTGCCCACGGTCATGTCGAGGCCGGCGTCGATCCACAGCACCGGAATGCCGGGATCCGGGTCGCCGGGATCGTCGTGCGGCAGGTCGGTGCCACCGATCTGCAGCCGTGAGATGCGCGGGTCCAGGTCACCGACCGGACCCGGCACGAGCGCGCGGGCCTGGGCGCCGTCGTGGTCGACGGTGATCCCGTCGACGTCCTGCGCGGCGAGCCACTGCGCGCCCCGGGCACGGCGGCTGACCTTCCGGATGCGGGCGTCGCTCCAGGCGAGGTAGGCGTCCTGCCACGGACCGGGCTGTCCGTCCGCGTCCGGTCCGACGCGCGGGTCCAGGCACAGGGCGATCGTCGCCATCGCCGCGGCCTCGAGCAGTGCGCTGCGCCGCGGCGGGTTCTGCTTGGGGATGTGCAGCACGATCGGCATCGCGAGGACCGCGGCCGGGTCGTCCGGGTCGGGCCGATGCCCGTATCCGCGGGTGAGCACCCGGTGGCGGGCACCGAACCCGGCGTCGGTGTCAGGCACCGCTGTCAGGCACCGCTGTCGAGGGGCACGCGCCGCAGCGTGCCGTCCACCCGGTCCGCGGCCTCGACCTCGTCGCGGGTGACGCCGAGCACGAACAGCACCGCATCCAGGTACGGGTACGACAGCGCGGTGTCGGCGACCTCACGCAGCGCGGGCTTGGCGTTGAACGCGATGCCGAGACCGGCGGCGCTGAGCATGTCGATGTCGTTGGCGCCGTCACCGACCGCAACGGTCTGCTCGATCGGCACCCCGACCTCGTCGGCGAACTCGCGCAGGGCGCGGGCCTTGGCGGCGCGGTCGACGACGTCGCCGACGACCCGGCCGGTGAGCTTGCCGTCGACGATCTCGAGGGTGTTGGCGCGCACGAAGTCGAGTTCGAGTTCGTGCGCGAGACCTTCGATGACCTGACGGAAGCCGCCGGAGACGACGCCGCAGCGGAAGCCGAGGCGGCGCAGCGTGCGGATGGTGGTGCGGGCGCCGGGGGTCAGCTCCAGGCTCTCGGCGACCTCGTCGATCACGGTCGCGGGCAGGCCCGCCAGGGTGGCGACGCGCTGGTTCAGCGATTCGGTGAAGTCGATCTCGCCGCGCATCGCGGCTTCGGTGACGGCGCGGACCTTGTCCTCGACACCGGCGTGAGCGGCGAGCATCTCGATGACCTCGCCCTGCACGAGGGTCGAGTCGACGTCGAACACGATCAGGCGCTTGGAACGCCGGGCCAGGCCGCCGCGCTCGACGGCGATGTCGATCTCGAGGCCGGCGGCGACCTCGGCGAGGCCGGCCCGGAGCTGCGCGTCGGCGTCGGCGCCGGTGTCGGCCGCGGTCACCATGAGTTCGAGGCCGGTGAGGGGGTAGTCCGCGATGCCGCGGATGGAGTCGATGTTGGCGCCCTGGCGGGCCAGTTCCCGGCCGACCGAGCGCATCGCGCGGGCGCTGACGGGGCTGCCGAGCACGACGACGGCGTGCGTCGAGACCGAGTGCTCGAGGCCGCGTTCGACGCCGATCTGCACGTCCGCGTGCATCCCGACCGTGGCCATCGCCGCCTCGATCTCGTCCTGGAGGGCCTCCGGGTCGTTCGGGCACGCGACCAGGACACCGAGTGTCAGCCGGCCGCGGATGACGACCTGCTCGACGTCGAGCAGATCCACGTCGTGGCGGGAGAGCGCCGCGAAGAGCACACCGGTCACACCGGGATGGTCCGGTCCTGTCACGGTCACCAGCACGGTGGTGTCAGACGCCACTACGTCTCCGATCCTTCGTTTCTCTCGCGGCACGGGCCCTTCCATTCTGCCAATCGGAACGGCTGCCTCAGAGGTTGGGGGTGGTGCGCCCGGTCACGCGCAAGGCCCCGCCCGAGCATCGGGCGGGGCCTTGCGTCACATCGGGTTACCGACTTACTTCAGGGCTTCCCTGTCTGCACCCTCGTGCACGGCCACGTTGTGCTTGTGGCTGCCCGGGCCGACGTGGGCCTCGGCCCGCATCCGCTCGACCATGTGCGGGTAGTGCAGCTCGAACGCCGGACGCTCCGACCGGATGCGCGGCAGCTCGGTGAAGTTGTGGCGCGGCGGCGGGCAGGAGGTGGCCCACTCGAGCGAGTTGCCGTAGCCCCACGGGTCGTCGACCGTGACGACCTGGCCGTACCGGTAGCTCTTGAAGACGTTCCACAGGAACGGCAGCGTCGAGGCACCGAGGATGAACGAGCCGATCGTCGAGATGGTGTTCAGCGTGGTGAAGCCGTCGGTGGGCAGGTAGTCGGCGTAGCGACGCGGCATGCCCTCGTTGCCCAGCCAGTGCTGCACCAGGAACGTGGTGTGGAAGCCGATGAACGTGAGCCAGAAGTGCCAGCGGGCGAGACGCTCGTCGAGCATGCGGCCGGTCATCTTCGGGAACCAGAAGTAGATGCCCGCGTAGGTGGCGAACACGATGGTGCCGAAGAGCACGTAGTGGAAGTGCGCGACCACGAAGTACGAGTCGTGCAGGTGGAAGTCCAGCGGCGGGCTCGCGAGGATGACGCCGGTCAGACCACCGAAGAGGAACGTGATGATGAAGCCGACCGAGAACAGCATCGGCGATTCGAAGGTCAGCTGACCCTTCCACATCGTCAGGATCCAGTTGAAGAACTTCACGCCGGTCGGGACGGCGATGAGGAACGTCATGAACGAGAAGTACGGCAGCAGCACGGCGCCGGTGGCGTACATGTGGTGTGCCCACACCGCGATGGACAGGGCCGCGATCGCCAGGGTCGCGTAGACCAGGCCGGTGTAACCGAAGATCGGCTTACGGGAGAAGACCGGGAAGATCTCCGAGACGATGCCGAAGAACGGCAGCGCGATGACGTACACCTCGGGGTGGCCGAAGAACCAGAACAGGTGCTGCCACAGCAGGACGCCACCGGTGGCCGGGTCGAAGATGTGGCCACCGAGGTGACGGTCGACGAACAGACCGAAGAACGCGGCGGTGAGCAGCGGGAAGACCAGCAGGATCAGCAGGCTGGTGATGAGGATGTTCCAGGTGAAGATCGGCATCCGGAACATGGTCATGCCGGGGGCGCGCAGGCAGACGACGGTGGTCGTGAAGTTGACCGCACCGAGGATCGTGCCCAGACCCATGACGCCGAGGCCCAGGACCCAGAAGTCGGCGCCGACGCCCGGCGAGTGCAGCTCGCTCGTCAGCGGGGTGTAGGCGGTCCAGCCGAAGTCCGCGGCACCACCGGGGGTGATGAAGCCGGCGAGCACGATGGTCGCGCCGAACAGGTACAGCCAGTAGCTGAAGGAGTTCAGACGCGGGAACGCGACGTCGGGGGCGCCGATCTGCAGCGGGACGATGTAGTTCGCGAACGCGAACACGACCGGCGTCGCGTACATGAGCAGCATGATCGTGCCGTGCATGGTGAACAGCTGGTTGAACTGCTCGTTCGAAAGGAACTGCAGGCCGGGGACCGCGAGCTCGCTGCGCATCAGGAGGGCCATGAGGCCACCGATGAGGAAGAACGAGAACGAGGTGATGAGGTACATGATCCCGAGCAGCTTGGGATCTGTAGTCGTGATCATCTTGTAGATGAACGAACCCTTGGGTCCCTGCCGCGGCGGGTACGGCCTTGCTGCAGCTATCGGGACTGGCTGGGGCGCTACGGCAGTCACTAATCCTCCTGAATGCGCGCTCGACCTCGGGCTGGAGGCGAGCGGTCTCTGGCTTGCGCTGAGTCGAATCGTAGACCGTGCACACAGCGGTCGCCCACCGGGTCCTACTCAGTGTCGTACTCGGTGCGACAGCGTACCTCGAGGTGCTGTCACGACCAGGGTGTTGTTCGTGAGCAGAACCCTCGTGAGCCCCTTCCCCGGCGTGTCGCGCGCCGCCCCCGCGCGCGGATGATGTACGTCACATCGGACAGGGATTTAGGGTAGCGAAACCTTATCAGGCTAGTGTTGCGTCGTTGTTGCCCCGCTCCGAAAGTCCGAGGTATGGACGTGCTCCCTCGATTCCGCCGCCGCGCGACCGTCGCGCTCGCATCGGCACTCACCGCCGCAGTCGCCCTCGCCGGCTGCTCCGCCGACAACACCGAGCCGGAAACGTCCGTCTCGTCGACCGAGGGCTTCCCGCGCACGGTCGAACACTTCCGCGGCTCGACCACGCTCGACGAGGCTCCCCTGCGGGTCGTCGCGCTCGACACCAGCTACGCCGACGCGACGCTGCTGCTCGAGAGCGAACTCGTCGGCTACGTCGACTACCGCACCGAAGGACTGCCCGACTACCTCGGCGACGCCCCGGAGAAGTACGCCGCGAACGCCGTCTCGGTCGGCAAGGTCGCCGACGTGAGCCTGGAGAAGATCGCCGCCCTCGAGCCCGACCTGATCCTGTCCGCCGAGGTGCGCAACGGTGAGCAGTACGAGGAGCTGTCGGCGATCGCTCCCACCGTCTTCTCCCAGTCCACCGGACCGACCTGGAAGGACAACATCCGGCTCGCCGCCCGGGCGCTCGGCAAGGAGGACCTCGCCGAGCAGAAGATCGGCGAGTACGAGGCACGAGCGAAGGCGATCGGCGACGAGATCAACGCCTCGGCGAACAACCCGACCGTCTCGGTCGTGCGCTTCGCCGGTGAGCCGACCGCGCGCCTGTACCGCACCACCTCGTTCAGCGGCATCGTCCTCGAGGACGCGGGTCTGGCCCGGCCCGAGAGCCAGGGTCCGGATCCGGCCGACCCGAGCAGCATCATGAACGCCATCAGCCCCGAGCTGATCGCCCAGGCGGACGCCGACGTCATCTTCGTCTCGATGTACCGCGACGGCGACGGGAAGTCGGAGGGCGCCGCTCAGCCGTTCCTGACCAACCCGCTGTGGGGGAACCTCCGGGGCCGCAAGATCGACGTCGACGACAGCCTGTGGATGACTCCCGTCAGCATCCAGGGGGCCCACCTGATCCTCGACGACCTCGCGGAGGCGTTCGGGGTCGATCCGCACAAGGGATAACCTGGACCGTCCCCGAAACAGGAAGTGGTCGAATTGCCCGTTGTGCACCGGTCCCGAACTGCCGTCCTCGCCGCCGTCACCGTGGCGACGCTCGCCCTCGCGGGGTGCGGGGAAACCACGGACGATCCGGCGGACAGCATCGTGCGCACGACCACCCGCATCGCCGGGGCCGCGGTCGTCGGTGTCGATCGCGACACCACGACCGCGTGCCCGCTCCCCTCTCCCCTCGACGCGGGGCAGCCGGCCACCGGCACCCGGACCGTCGTGCACACCGCGGGCACCGCAGAGGTTCCCGCGGACCCGCAGCGCATCGTCGTTCTCGACCTCGCGACGATGGACGCGGTGTGCGCGCTCGGTTTGTGGGAGCGGGTGGTCGGTGTGGCGTTCACCCCGATCGACCCCGGCTACTTCGACTACCTCGGCACCGGCATCGCCGAGTTGCCGTCGGTCGGTTCCGGCGACCTGCCCGATCTCGACCTGGTCGCGCAGGCGCAGCCGGATCTGATCCTGGGCTCGTCGGTCGATTCCGATCTGTACGGCCGGCTCGACGCGATCGCGCCGACCGTGACCGTGGGATCCGACCCCGTGTTCTGGCGGGAGCAGTTCCTGCGCGTCGGCGACGCCCTCGGCCGCCGGGAAGCCGCGCAGCAGGTGCTCGACGACTACCTCCTCGCCGCCGCCGAAGTCGGCCGCGAACTCGCCTCGTCCCAGACGCAGGCGTCGATCGTCCGGTTCACCGCCGACGGGCCCGTCGTGGAAGGCACCGCGTCGTTCGCCGGCCAGGTGATGGCCGACGCCGGCGCCGCCCGGCCCCCCGCCCAGCGCTTCGGCGTCGTCGACGGCCGGTCGTTCGAACCCGTCGACACCGACGATCCGGCGGCGGCGGACGCGGACGTGCTCTTCGTCCGCTTCGACGGCGACACCGGTCTCGCGGAGGGCACCGAATACATGGAAACGGACCGCTGGCTCGATCTCGGCGCCGTGAGCGACCACCGGTTGTTCGCGGTGACCGACGACGTGTGGTCCACGCCCGGCCCGGTCGCGGCCCGGGCGGTCCTCACCGACCTGAAGGTAGCGCTCAATGGCTATTCGAACTGAATTCGGCCGACCCGCCGTGCGGGTCGGCGCTGTACTCGCAGGCTTGCTCGCAACCGTGCTTCCGGCGGCCGCGCCGGCGTCGGCGCAACCGGAGACCCCGGCCATCGAGGTGTTCGCCGCCGACGGCGTCACCCCGCTCGGCGACCTGCCGGTGCACGAGGGCGACATCGTCGTCGTGCGCGGAACCGGTTTCGACCCGGAGGCGAACCGCACCGGTGGCCTGCCGGTGCCGGTACCGCCGGGAGTGCCGCACGGCACCTTCGTCTCGTTCGGCGGCTTCTCCGAGCACTGGCGTCCTTCCGAGGGTGCCCCCACCGCGAACCGCGCGACCGTACGATCCACCAACGCGTGGGTGCTGTCCGAACGCGCACTGAACCAGGTGCCCAACGTGCCGTTCGACATGCGCCGCACCGTCCGGCAGCAGTGGGTTCCGCTGTCCGACGACGGCTCGTTCACCGCGACCCTCACGATCGACGCTCCCGCCACCGTGCCCGCCGACGCGGTGTACGGCATCTACACCTACGGCGCCGCCGACGCGGTCAACGCCGAGCAGGAACTGTCCGTGCCGGTGAACTTCGATCCCTCGCCCGGCCCGAACGCTCCCGTCCCCGCGTCGCAGGACCTGGTGTGGGGATTCGCGCCCGGCTACACGGACCTGGTCACCGACACCACGCAGGGTTCGGTCGTCGGGAAGAACGGCGCGACCGTCAACCCGGACGGCACGCTCGCATTCGAACTGGCCGAGGCGCAGATCGACCCGGAGACCGGGCTCGGCCGGATCGAGTACCGCGGCACCGTCGTCTCGTTCACGCGCTTCCATCTCCTCGAGATCGCGCTGGCCGATCCGTGGATCGAGTTCACCGAGGACGGCACCTGCCTCACCGCCGAATCGTCGACCGGCGATCAGGTCGGGACCGACTCGATGAGCCGGATCACCGTCGCACGTCTCGATGCTGCCGCCGACGCGAGCCGCACCGAGTGGGACGGCGTTCCCGCCCGCTTCTCGGTGCCGCTGCAGCCGTCGGTGCTGCTGCCGTACTCCGGTGGGCAGGCCGCACCCGTGACCTTCCGCTACTGACGGCCGTCGTGCCCGTCCCCGAGTTCGTCGCCGCGCTGCGCGCTCACGTCGGTACCGCCCCCTTGTGGCTGTCCGGCGTGAGCGCCGTCGTGCGCGACGACCACGGCCGGCTCCTGCTGACCCGTCGCGCCGACAACGGTCGCTGGGCGATCGTGTCAGGCATCCTCGAGCCCGGTGAGGAACCTGCGGTCGCGGCGGTCCGCGAGGTCGCGGAGGAAACCGGGGTGGTCGCCGACGTCGTGCGCCTGACGAGTGTGGACGTGACCGCGCCGATCACCTACCCGAACGGCGACGTCGCGCAGTACCTGGACGTGTGCTTCCTGCTGCGCGCGACCGGCGGCTCGGCGCGCGTGGCCGACGACGAGAACCTCGAGGTCGCGTGGTTCGCGACGGACGCGCTGCCCGCCGATCTGACGGACACCTCGGCGCTGCGCATCGACAAGGCGCTGCGCGACGTGCCCGAGGCGTGGTTCCGCCGCCCCTGAAACGCCCCGGAAACGCCTGCGCTCGTGCGTGTTTCCGGTAGCGGGTGCTACCGGAAACGCGCACGAGCGCGGGGGTTACGTGGACAGTCGGGTCAGAAGTCCCAGTCCTCGTCCTCGGTGACGACCGCCTTGCCGATGACGTACGAGCTGCCGGAGCCCGAGAAGAAGTCGTGGTTCTCGTCGGCGTTCGGGGACAGTGCCGACAGGATCGCCGGGTTGACGTCCGTCTCGTCCTTCGGGAACAGCGCCTCGTAACCCAGGTTCATCAGCGCCTTGTTGGCGTTGTACCGCAGGAACTTCTTGACGTCCTCGGTCAGACCCGCCTCGTCGTACAGGTCTGCGGTGTACTGGGTTTCGTTGTCGTACAGCTCGAACAGCAGCTCGAAGACCCAGTCCTTGAGGTCGTCGCGCTCGGCCTGGGTGATCTGCTCGAGGCCCTTCTGGTACTTGTAGCCGATGTAGTAGCCGTGCACCGCCTCGTCGCGGATGATCAGGCGGATCATGTCGGCGGTGTTGGTGAGCTTGGCTCGCGAGGACCAGTACATCGGCAGGTAGAAGCCCGAGTAGAACAGGAACGACTCGAGCAGCGTGGAGGCCGCCTTGCGCTTGAGCGGGCTGTCGCCCTGGTAGTAGTCGAGGACGATCTGCGCCTTGCGCTGCAGGTTCTCGTTCTCCTCCGACCAGCGGAACGCATCGTCGATCTCGCGGGTCGAGCACAGCGTGGAGAAGATGTTCGAGTACGACTTCGCGTGCACGGACTCCATGAACGCGATGTTGGTGAGCACCGCCTCCTCGTGCGGGGTGACCGCATCCGGGATCAGCGACACCGCACCGACCGTGCCCTGGATGGTGTCGAGCAGCGTCAGACCCGTGAACACGCGCATCGTGAGCTGCTGCTCGTACGCGGTGAGCGTGCCCCAGGACGGGATGTCGTTGGACACCGGCACCTTCTCCGGCAGCCAGAAGTTGCCGGTGAGGCGATCCCAGACCTCGGAGTCCTTCTCGTCGGGGACGCGGTTCCAGTTGATCGCGGACACGCGGTCGATCAGTTTCACGTGGGCGCCGTCGGCCGGCGAGTGTGCGCGGGGTGCGGAAGTGGTCATCGGTCTTTCCCTACTGGATGTCGAAGAGTGTCGGCAGATTTCGTCAGAGCATGCAGGAGACGCAGTTCTCCACCTCGGTGCCCTCGAGCGCCATCTGCCGCAGACGGATGTAGTAGAGCGTCTTGATTCCCTTGCGCCACGCGTAGATCTGCGCCTTGTTCACGTCGCGGGTGGTGACGGTGTCCTTGAAGAACAGCGTCAGCGACAGGCCCTGATCGACGTGCTGCGTCGCCGCGGCGTAGGTGTCGATGATCTTCTCGTATCCGATCTCGTACGCGTCCTGGAAGTACTCCAGGTTGTCGTTCGTCAGGTACGGCGCCGGGTAGTAGACGCGACCGATCTTGCCTTCCTTGCGGATCTCGATCTTCGACGCCACCGGGTGGATGGAGCTGGTGGAGTTGTTGATGTAGGAGATCGACCCGGTCGGCGGCACGGCCTGCAGGTTCTGGTTGTAGATGCCGTGCTTCTGCACCGACGCCTTCAGCTCACGCCAGTCGTCCTGCGTGGGGATGTCGATGTTCGAATCGGCGAAGAGCTGACGCACCTTCTCGGTCGCCGGCTCCCACACCTGGTCGGTGTACTTGTCGAAGAACTCGCCCGAGGCGTACTTGGACTCGGGGAATCCCGCGAAGTACGTACCGCGTTCGATCGCGAGCTTGTTCGACGCGCGCAACGCGTGGAACAGCACCGTGTAGAAGTAGATGTTCGTGAAGTCGACGCCCTCCTCGGATCCGTAGAAGATCCGCTCCCGCGCCAGGTAGCCGTGGAGGTTCATCTGGCCCAGGCCGATGGCGTGTCCCTCGTCGTTCGCCTTCTTGATCGAGGGAACGGAGTCGATGGACGTCTGATCGGCGACCGCGGTCAACGCGCGGATCGCGACCTCGATGGTCTGCGCGAAGTCCGGCGAGTCCATCGTCTTCGCGATGTTCAGCGACCCCAGGTTGCACGAGATGTCCTTGCCCACATGGCTGTAGGACAGATCGTCGTTGTACGTCGACGGGGTCGAGACCTGTAGGATCTCCGAGCACAGGTTCGAGTGGGTGACCTTGCCGGCGATCGGGTTCGCGCGGTTCACGGTGTCCTCGAACATGATGTACGGGTAGCCGGACTCGAACTGCAGCTCGGCGACCGTCTGGAAGAACTCGCGCGCCTTGATCTTCGACTTACGGATGCGCTTGTCGTCGACCATCTCGTAGTACTTCTCGGTGACGTCGATGTCCGCGAACGGCTTTCCGTAGACGCGCTCGACGTCGTACGGCGAGAACAGGTACATGTCCTCGTTCCGCTTCGCGAGCTCGAACGTGATGTCCGGGATCACGACGCCCAGCGACAGCGTCTTGATGCGGATCTTCTCGTCGGCGTTCTCACGCTTGGTGTCGAGGAACCGGTAGATGTCCGGGTGGTGCGCGTGCAGGTAGACGGCACCGGCACCCTGACGGGCACCGAGCTGGTTGGCGTACGAGAAGGAGTCCTCGAGCAGCTTCATGATCGGGATGACACCCGACGACTGGTTCTCGATCTTCTTGATCGGGGCGCCGTGCTCACGAATGTTGCTGAGCAGCAACGCGACACCGCCACCGCGCTTGGACAGCTGCAGAGCGGAGTTGATCGCGCGGCCGATCGACTCCATGTTGTCCTCGATGCGCAGCAGGAAGCACGAGACCGGCTCGCCGCGCTGCTTCTTGCCGGAGTTGAGGAACGTGGGGGTCGCCGGCTGGAAGCGGCCGGAGATGATCTCGTCGACCAGGTGCATCGCGAGGATCTCGTCACCGTCGGCGAGGGTCAGCGCGACCATGCACACACGGTCCTCGAAGCGTTCGAGGTACCGCTTGCCGTCGAACGTCTTGAGCGTGTACGACGTGTAGTACTTGAACGCACCCAGGAACGTCGGGAACCGGAACTTCTTCGAATACGCGTGCTGGAACAGCTTCTTCACGAACGGGCGCGAGTACTTCCCGAGAACCTCGGGCTCGTAGTAGTTCTCCTCGACGAGGTAGTCGAGCTTCTCGTCGAGGTCGTGGAAGAACACGGTGTTCTGGTTGACGTGCTGCAGGAAGTACTGCCGGGCCGCGGCCACGTCCTTGTCGAACTGGATCTCGCCGTTGGGACCGTAGAGATTCAGCATCGCGTTGAGCGCGTGGTAGTCGAGGCCTTCGAGCGAAGCGTCCGACTTGGCGCTCGTCGCGGTCGGCGCGGGATCGGTGATGGTCACGGTGTTTGCTCCCACTGTGAGTATCGGGTAACGGCGAGTTACGTCTGCGGCCGCGCACCCGGCTTGCCGGTTCGCGGTCGTTCGAGGCGTGGAGACCACGCGGGGCGGCTAGGCGGTCTGCAGTGACCGATCCCAGAACTGCGCGAGTCCCGCCCGGACGCGTTCGACGTCCTCGGCGGTTCCCATCAGTTCGAATCGATAGAGGTACGGAACCTTGCACTTTCGCGAAACGATATCGCCTGCAAAGCAATACGACTCGCCGAAGTTGGTGTTCCCCGCGGCGATGACGCCCCGGATCAGTGCGCGGTTGTGTTCGTTGTTGAGGAATCGGATGACCTGTTTGGGAACGAAGCTCGTGTCCCGTCCGGTCACGGTGGTGCCGCCTCCGTAGGTCGGCACGATCAGGACGTACGGCTCGTGCACCTCGAACGAGCCGTCACGGTCGTGCAGCGGGATCCGGTGCGCCGGCAACCCGAGCCGCTCGACGAATCGATGGGTGTTCTCCGACGCACTCGAGAAGTACACGAGGCGCGTTCCTGTGGGTGCTGAACTCATCGGTACTCACCATCTGCTCGCTCGCTCGGAAGGACCGGCCCCACACACCCGGTCCTTCACACACAAGGGGTTGTGCCGGTGCCGCCGGAGGCGGCACCGGGGAACATCAGGCCGCGACCGCGAGCTGCTTGATGCGATCGGGACGGAAACCCGACCAGTGGTCGTCACCGGCGACGACAACGGGCGCCTGGAGGTAACCCAGGGCCATCACGTAGTCACGAGCCTCCGGGTTCTCGGAGATGTCGACGACGTCGTACTCGATACCGGCCTTGTCGAGGGCACGGTAGGTGGCATTGCACTGGACGCAAGCAGGCTTGGTGTAGACGGTGATGTTCATAGGAGCCCCTTTTGTTCCAACGGGCCGAAACGGCCTGGCGACTGACTGCTGCGTGGTGCTCGAACGGCCGTCGAATCGAGTCGATCCTTCTTCCCCAGAGGGACCGGTGATGTTGTGGCCTTCCAGCGGTCTAGACACTACACCTTGTGGCAGACAGATTCACCAAACCCAGGATGTTGTGAACTACATTCTTGGTATTCCCAGGTCGCGCATGTCCGACCTGGGCGTTTTCCACCCCCTTCCGGCGTGTCGCGCGCCGTCCGTCGGGGTGTGCGTTCGACCACACCGCGAGGCGCGTCCGAGGACAGTGTGGCGCAGCCCACCGACACGTTCCGTGGGCGTCGCGCGAGGCGTTCTTCTAGGGCAGTGCCGGCAGCAGATCGTCGAGCCGCACGGGCAGTGCTCGCACCCTCGTCCCCGTCGCATGCCAGACCGCGTTGACCACCGCGGCGGCGCTGCCGACGATGCCGATCTCCCCCGTGCCGCGCGAGCCCATCGGGGTGGCGCGCCGATCGTCCTCGTCGAGCCATGCGGCATCGACGTCGCCGATGTCGGCGTGGGTCGGAATCAGGTATTCGGCGAGATCGTGGTTGACGATGTGGCCCAGCCGGGCGTCGCGGTGGCTCTCCTCGAACAGCGCCATCGAGATCCCGAAGCTCATGCCGCCGATGAACTGCGAGCGGGCGGTGCGCGGATTGACCACCCGCCCCACCGAGAACATCCCGAACATCCGGGGGACCCGGATCTCGCCGGTGTCCACGTCGACCCGCACCTCCGCGAAGTGCGCGCCGTACGAGTGGATGCTGTAGTGCTCGAGTTCCGGAGCCTTGCCCGCGGTCGCACTCGCCTCGGCGCCCGGCTCGGGGTCGCCGCCGAACCGCTTGTGGAACTCGTCCGCCGCCGCGACGATCGCGCTCCCCCACGACGACGTGCCGGACGACCCGCCCGCGACCGTCGCGTTCGGCAGTGCGGTGTCGCCGATCTCGACGTCCACGTCCTCAGGACGGCAGCCGAGCGCATCGGCGGCAACGAGGGTCAGTGCCGTCCAGGCGCCGGTCCCGATGTCGGCGGCGCCGGTGCGCACCGAGTACCGGCCCTCACCGAGGTGTCGGACGGTGACCTCCGAACCCGGGGCGACCATGTGCGGGTAGGTCGCGGAGGCGACCCCGGTCCCGACCAGCCAGCGACCGTCGCGCCGGATCCCGGGTTCGCGATCGTCGGGGTTCCACCCGAACCGGCGGGCGCCTTCGCGCAGGCACTCGACCAGACGTCGCGACGACCACGGCTTCCCGGACTCGGGATCGATTTCGGGTTCGTTGCGGATGCGCAGCTCGATCGGGTCCACGCCGCAGCGGTGTGCGAGTTCGTCGAGCGCGACCTCGAGCGCGAACATTCCCGGCGCCTCCCCGGGGGCGCGCATCCAGAACGGTGCCGGTACGTCGAGGGGGACGGCGCGGTGGGTGGTGCGCAGGTTGCCGGTGGCGTACATGGTGCGGGCGGGAACCGCGGCCTGCTCGACGAATTCGTCGACGTGGGAGGACTGCACGACGCTGTCGTGAGAGACCGCGACCAAGCGGCCGTCGTGGTCGGCGCCCAGGCGCACCCGCGATACGGTCGGAGCGCGGTAGCCGACGTAGCCGAACATGTCGCGGCGCGGCACCGCGAACTTCACCGCGCGGCCGGGCAGTTTCCGCGCGGCCATCGCGGTGAGCACGTCGTGGGCGTGCGGGCCGCCCTTCGACCCGAATCCGCCGCCGACGTAGGGCGCGACCACCCGGATCCGCTCCTGCTCGATGCCCAGTGCGGACGCGAGCGCCGCGGCGACTCCGTGCGGGTGCTGGGTGGAGTCGTAGACGGTGAGCCGGTCGTCGGCCCACACCGCGACCGCGGTGTGCGGCTCGAGCGGATTGTTGTGTTCCTCGGGGGTGGAATAGGTTTCGTCGACGACCACGTCCGCATGGGCGAGGGCGTTGTCGACGTCTCCGCGCGCGGTGTCCGGCGGGAATCCGCCGTTGACCTTCTCCGGCGTGTAGCGGTCGGGGTGGTCCGCCCGGAACACGACGTCGTGGGGCTGTTCGTCGTACTCGACGGCGATCAGGTCGCACGCCTCCTGTGCGACCTCGGGTGTCTCGGCGACGACGGCGGCGACGATCTGCCCGCGGAACGCGACCTCGAAGCTCTGCAGCACGCGATGCTCGCCGCGGGCAGGTTCGACGAGCCGGGGTGCGTTCTGCGGGGTGAGCACGGTGAGGACCCCGGGTACGGCCAGCGCGGCGTCGGTGTCGATGGCCCGGATCGTCCCGCGGGCGACGGCCGCGGTCAGCGGAACCAGGTAGGCCGGATGATCGACGGGATGTTCGTATGCGTACGGCGCTGTGCCCGCGACCTTCTGCGGGCCGTCGACGCGCGGCGTCGAGGTTCCGATCGCCATGTGCGATGCGGTCACGATCGTTCCTCCCGGGTCGCTCGTGCAGTGAGGTCGCGCAGCACCGCCACGGTGGTGCGGCGCAGCAGCGGCACCTTGAAGGCGTTGCCGTCGAGGGGCCGGGCGTCGGCGAGTTCGGCGTCGGCGGCCGCGGCGAACGTCGTGTCGTCGGGTGCGTGGCCGAGCACGACCTCCTCGGCGCGGTGGGCGCGCCACGGCCGGGTTGCGACGCCGCCGTAGGCGAGACGGCAGCCGGTGACGGTGCCGGCCGAGACGGTGAGGTCCGCGGCGACGGACACCAGCGCGAACGCGTACGACGCCCGGTCGCGCACCTTCCGATAGCAGGCGACCGCGTTCTGCGGCGGGGGAAGCTCCACCGCGACGACGAGATCGTCGTGGTCGAGAACGGTGTCGCTCTGCGGGTCGTCCCCGGGCAGCCGGTAGAACTCCTCGAGCGGGATGTGCCGCTCCCCTGTCGTGCCCAGCACCACGACGACCGCGTCGAGCGCGACCATCGCCACGGCCATGTCGGACGGGTGGGTCGCCACGCACCGGTCGGAGCCGCCGAGGACCGCGTGCTGGCGGTTGAATCCGCCGAGGGCCGCGCAGCCGCTGCCGGGGTCTCGTTTGTTGCACGGGGTGGTCGGGTCCCGGAAGTACACGCAGCGGGTGCGCTGGAGCAGATTGCCGCCGACGGTGGCGGCGTTGCGGATCTGCGCGGAGGCACCGGAGAGAAGGGCCTGCGACAGTCCGGGATAGAGGTCGCGGAGGGTGGGATGCACCGCGAGGTCGGTGTTGGAGACGGTCGCGCCGATCCGCACTCCCCCGTCGGCGGTCGGTTCGATCCCGTCGAGCGGCAGGCGGGAGATGTCGACGAGCAGATCGGGGGCGGTGACGCCGAGTTTGAGGTGGTCGACGAGGTTCGTCCCGCCGGCGAGGTACGCGCCGCCGGGCGCGGAGTGCATGGCGGCGACCGCTGCCTCGGGATTCTCCGGCCGGAGGTACTGCAGTGGTCTCACGGCCTGGCCTCCCGGTTCGCGGCGACGCTGCGCACCGCGGCGACGATGTTGGGATAGGCGGCGCAGCGGCACAGGTTGCCGCTCAGCCGCTCCCGGATCTCGGCGTCGTCGAGCTCGGGTGAACCGCCCGGAGAGGTGACGGCACTGGGGTCGCCGCGGTCGAACTCGGCGAGCATGCCTGTCGCCGAACAGATCTGGCCGGGGGTGCAGTAGCCGCACTGGAACGCGTCGTGGTCGACGAACGCGTCGTGCAGCGGATGTCTCGGCCGTTCGGCGAGTCCGGCGGCGGTGACGATGTCGGCGCCGTCGTGCGAGACGGCGAGGGCCAGGCAGGTCACGACGCGGCGGGAGTCGAGCAGGACCGTGCACGAACCGCACTGGCCGTGATCGCAACCCTTCTTCGGGGACATGCAGCCGATGCGGTCGCGCAGGGCGTCGAGCAGGGTGGTGCGCACGTCCACGACGATGCGCCGTTCGTGTCCGTCGACGCGCAGGGTGACGGTGTGCCAGTGGTCGCCGGTCTCCGGGTGGTCCGCGCCGTTCGACATGTTCCCTCCGATCCGTGTGTCTTCGGATGGAGTTCCCCCGATTCGGGGCCGGAAACCCGGCTCGGCGCGGTACCGGACGACGCAGGCCCCCGACATCGCGGATGCGATGCGGGGGCCTGTGAAGTGCGACGGAGATGTCAGGCGTCGACGAGGGCCTTCTCGGCGGCGAGAAGGTTGACGAGAACCTCGGTGAGCTGGCCGACGGTCTCGGCGTGCTCCTTCGGGTGCGCCTCACCGAACTTGCCGATGGTGCCGCCGACGGACAGCGAGCCGCCCTCGACGACCTTGCCGCCGGCGATGCCGACGGACTTGACGGTGTCCTCGAGCGCCCACTTGGCGGCGTTGCTGCTCGGGGAGGCGCTCACGACCGCGACGGGCTTGCCGGCGATGGCGCCGGAGCCGTAGGGGCGCGACAGCCAGTCGATGGCGTTCTTCAGCACGGCCGGGATGGTGCCGTTGTATTCGGGGGTGAACAGCACGACGGCGTCGGCGGCGGCACCGGCTTCACGCAGCGCGACCGCCGCGGCCGGGGCGTTCTCGCCGTCGATGTCCTCGTTGTAGAAGGGAACGTCGGCCAGGCCTTCGTAGATGACGACCTCGGCGCCCTCGGGTGCGAGTTCGGCGGCGGCCTCGGCGAGCTTACGGTTGACGGAGGCGGAGCGGAGGCTGCCGACGAGAGCGAGAATGCGCGTCTGGGACATGGGTCATCCTTCGTTTTGATCCAGGGGTGGGCCGGTTACCCACGACAAGCATAAACGGACCGCGGTCCACTTTCATTCCCGGGGCGGCTATTGTGATGACGTGAACACCATCCCCCTGCCCCGGGCGGACGACGAGCACACCGCCGAGCGATGCGATGCCGCCCGCAACCGGCGCCTTCTCCTCGACGCCGCGACCCTCCTGGTGAGCGAACGCGGTGTCGATGCCGTGACGATGGAAGCCGTCGCGGCCCGGGCCGGGGTCGGCAAGGGCACCGTGTTCCGCCGTTTCGGATCGCGCGGCGGCCTGATGCAGGCGCTGCTCGACCACACCGAACGCGAATTCCAGGAAGCGTTCATGACCGGTCCCCCGCCGCTGGGCCCCGGCGCCGATCCCGTCGACCGGCTGATCGCGTTCGGCCGGGCCCGGATCGCCCTCGTCGAGGTGCAGGGCGAGTTGCTGCGCGCGGCGGAGGCGTCCAGTTCCAATCGGTTCGACGCACCCGCCCGGGCGGTCACCCGCACCCACATCGAGACGCTGCTGCGGGCCGCGGACGTCGGCGGCGACGTGCCTCTGCTGGCGCACTCCCTGTGCGCTTCCCTCGAGGCGACCCTCGTGCTGCACCAGTGGCGCAACCTCGGCTACAGCCTCGACCGGCTCTCCGACAACTGGTCCGATCTGGTGCGCCGCGTCGCAGCCTCCCCCGATTCGGACGATCCGGACCGTACTGTGACGGCATGAGCCGCACCTTCGGAGTTCTTGCCGCACTTGCTCTCACCGTCGTCGCGACCGCCTGCAGCAGCGACGAGGGCGCCGACGCCACATCGTCCGCAACGGACCCCGCCGCCCTGATCGGCCGCACGTTCGTCTCCACCGAAGTCACCGGCACCCCGATCCCGGGCGAGGGTCCGCTCGTCGTCGAATTCCCGGAGCCGGGCCGGATCGCGGCCACCGCCGGATGCAACCGTGCGGTCGGCGAGGTCGATCTCGCGGACGGGGTGCTGCGCACCGATCGGCTGGCGAGCACGATGATGGCCTGCCCGCCCCCGAAGGACGGCGCCGACGCGTGGCTGACCGGACTGTTCGACGCCGATCCACAGTGGTCCGTCGACGGCGACGTGCTCACCCTCACCGGCGACGCGGTGACCGTCTCGCTCACCGACAAGAAGGTCGTCGATCCGGACCGGCCGCTGACCGGCACCGAATGGGTCGCCACCACGATGTACACCCCGGACGCGACCGTCACGTCGGTGGCGCTCGAGCGGTCCGCGCCCAGCCTGCTCGTCGACGAGGACGGGTCGGTCAGCGGCAGCACCGGATGCAATCAGTTCACCGGCACCGCGCAGATCGGCGACGGCACCTTGACGTTCGGGCCGCTCGCCACGACCCGCATGGCGTGCCCGGACCCGGAGGTGGCCGCCGTCGAGAACCACGTGCTGGCGGTGCTGGCCGGCGAGACCGTCTACGAGATCGACGCCGCCACGATGCGGATCACCGCCCCCAACGGCGTGGACGGGCTCGGCTTCACCGCCCGGTAGCGGCTCAGTACCGGTCGGCCAGCCAGGTCGCGAGAATCCGGGCGCTCTCGTCGACCTGCGCCGGCCAGTCCAGCGCGGACTCGTCGGCGTGATCGCTGACGTGCTTCACGAGCCGGCACCGCGCGCCCATGCGGGCGGCAGCGAACGCGATCGCGAACCCCTCCATGTCGACGAGATCGGCGCGGGTCGCGAGCGCGTCGCGCACCTCGGCGTCGGAGACGAACGCGTCCCCGGTGGCCAGCACCGTGCCGTCGCCGTCGGGCAGCTCGAGCACGTCCTGCACGGGATGTCCGAGGCTGCGCAGGATCTCGCTGCTGATGTCGTGGTTGATCACCGTCGACGGCACGTACAGGCCGCCGTGGTGCGAATGCAGCGCACCGGCGGTTCCGATGTTGACGACCAGCGGCCGCGCGTCCCGCGGATACGCGGCCAGCGCCTCGGTCACCGCGACCGCCGCCGCGACCTTCCCGATGTCCGTGATCACGGTCTCGAAGCGCTTCGGCACATGGGCGGCCTCGCTCTTGGTGGCGGCGACGACAAGAATCCCGTTCACGTGCGTTCTCCGATGTCGAGGGTCGCGAGCGCCGCCCGGTGCAGCGCTCGCCCGTATCCGGAACCGTATCCTGCGGCGTGCACCGCCAGCGGATGCAGCTGGTGCAGCGGCACCCGCTCGCGCCACCCGGGTCGCAGCGGATGCGCGGAGTCGTAACCGGCGAGCACGTCGTCCAGGTACGGGCAGCCGAACAGCGCGAGCATCGCGAGATCGGTTTCGCGGTGCCCGCCGTGTGCCGCGGGATCGATGACCACCACCCCGTCGGGCGACCACAGCACGTTGCCGTTCCACAGGTCGCCGTGCAGCCGGGCGGGCGGTTCGTCGTCGTCGAAGGCCCCGGACGCGACGAGCGCGCACGCCCGCTCGATGTCGGGCAGCTGCCGCGCGGTCACGTGGCCGGCCTCGACCGCGATCCCGACGAAGGGCAGGACGCGTTCCATCGCGTAGAACTCGCCCCAGCCCGCGTGCACCGTGCTGCTCATCGGTCGACGGCCGATGAAGATCTGGCCGTCGAATCCGTCGGGCGCGCAACCGAACCCGTCGGCGCCGGCATCGTGCGCGATCGCCAGGCGTGCCCCGAACTCCCGGGCCGCCGCCGCATCCGGCGCGGTCTCGGTGATCCGCTCGAGTTCGATGGACCGGGCGTCGACGCGGTGCACCCGCGGCACCCGCAGCCCGGCCCGCGCGAGCCATTCCAGACCGGCCGCCTCGGCGCGGTAGAAGTCCGGGTGCGCACCCGGATCGTGTTTGCGAAAGACACGGTCGCTGTTCACCGCACCGAGTCTGCCCGGTGTGCCGGACATAGGCGCGCGGCGCCGCAACGACACCGCTAGGGTTTTGCGAATGACGACTCTTCGCGCCCAGATCATCGAAGAACTCGGCGTCAAGCCGACGATCGACCCGCAGGCCGAGATCCGACTGCGGGTGGACTTCCTCAAAGACTACCTGCGCAGCACGTTCGCCAAAGGATTCGTCCTCGGCATCAGCGGTGGCCAGGACAGCACGCTGGCCGGCCGGCTGACACAGCTCGCCGTCGAGGAACTGCGCGCCGAACACTACGACGTCGAGTTCGTCGCCGTTCGCCTGCCCTACGGTGAGCAGGCCGACGAACACGACGCGCAGATCGCGCTCGACTTCATCCGGCCGGACCGGTCGCTGCGGGTCAACGTCAAGCCCGGGGCCGACGCGAGCGCCGCCGAAGCCGGCGAGGCGATGGCGGAGATCTTCGGTGAGGGGATCCGGCTGCGCGACTTCGTGCGCGGCAACATCAAGGCCCGCGAGCGGATGATGCTGCAGTACGCGATCGCCGGGGAACTCGGCTATCTCGTCGTCGGCACCGACCACGCCGCGGAGGCCGTCACCGGCTTCTTCACCAAGTTCGGCGACGGCGGTGTCGATCTCACGCCGTTGACGGGCCTGACCAAGCGTCAGGGCGCGGAACTCCTGCGTGAACTCGGCGCGCCGGACAGCACGTGGAAGAAGGTTCCCACCGCCGACCTCGAGGACGACCGTCCGGCACTGCCGGACGAGGCGGCGCTCGGCATGACCTACAACGAGATCGACGACTACCTCGAGGGCAAGCCCGTCACCGACGAACTGGCCGCCAAGGTCGAGGAGGTCTTCCTCAAGACCCGGCACAAGCGCACCGTCCCGGTCACGCCGTACGACACCTGGTGGCGCTGACGGGTCCCGCACCCGCCCGACGGGAGGGAACGATGGCGACGGTACTGGTGGCCGGTGGCACCGGCGAGGCAGGCGCGGCGGTGGTGGCGGAACTGCTCGGCCGCGGCCACGACGTGCGGGTGCTCAGCCGGCGCGGCGGCAGCCCGATCGCGGGTGCGCAACCGGCCCCTGCCGACCTGATCTCCGGGTCGGGGCTGGCCGAGGCGCTCACCGGCGTCGAGGTCGTGGTCGACACCACCGACGGCAAATCGCGGCGGGCGCGGCCCGTGCTGACGACCGGCGCGGCGAATCTGCTCGCCGCGGCCGGCGCCGCGCACGTGACGCGGATGGTGCTGCTGTCGATCGTGAACGTCGATCGCGGTCCGCTGGCCTACTACCGGGCCAAGAGCGAGCAGGAACGGCGCTACCGGGACTCCGGCCTCGACACCCGGATCGTGCGGGCCACGCAGTTCCACAGCTTCGTGCCGATGCTGTGCGGCCCGGCCGCGCGGGTCGGGCTGCTACCCGCGTTCACCGACACCGCGTTCCAGCCCATCGACGTCCGGGACGTCGCCCGCGCGCTCGCCGACGCCGCGGACGCTCCGCCGGACGAACCCGGCCGGGCGGGCGTCCCGCAGATCGTGGGAGGTCCGGAGATCCTGCCGATGCACGACCTCGTGCGGGAGTGGAAGCGCGCGGCCGGCGTCCGCGGGGTGGTGGCGCCGATCCGGCTGCCCGGTGGTCTCGGACGCTTCTGGCGTGCCGGGGAGAACCTCGTCCCCGACCACCGGGACGGCACGATCACCTTCACGCAGTGGCTCGCGGAGCGGACCGCCGGCTGACCGGGTGGGTTATCCCCCGGCGAACGGGGGCAGCACGTCGACGCGCTCCCCGGCGGGGCGGGCGAGGTCGCGGGTGAGCTCGGCGTCCGGACCCGATCCGACGAGGAATGCGGCCACCTTCAGGACCCGTTCCATGTCCGGGCCGTGCCGCTCGATCAACGCCGCCTTCAACGCACCCAGATCCGCCGGCGACGCCAGCTCGACGGTTTCCTTCTCCCGGCCCGCCGCGTCGACGGCCGCCGCGAAGTACCGCACCTCGATGCCGGTCACCTGATCACCCACCGATAGCTCCCATACTGCGTTGCGGCGGGGCGAAATCCGCCGCGTCGATGCCGTGCCCGGCCCACTTGTTCCACATCGCGCCGCGCCACACCGCGGCAAGCTCCTCGTCGCTCGCACCGCCGCGCAACGCCGCCCGCAGATCGGTCTCGGTGTCGCTGAACAGGCAGGACCGCACCGTGCCCTCGGACGTGAGGCGGGTGCGGTCGCAGTCCGAGCAGAACGACCGGGTCACCGAGGCGATGATGCCGACCGTGGCGGGACCGCCGTTCACCAGCCACCGTTCCGCGGGAGCGGACGGATCCTCCCGGCCGGTCTCGGTGAGCTCGAACCGTTCCCCGAGGACGTCGAGCAGCCGCTGCGCGGTGACCATGTTCTCCCGCGCCCACGCGTGGTCGGCGTCGAGCGGCATCTCCTCGATGAACCGCAGTTCGACCTGCTCGTCGAGGCACCACTGCAGCAGGTCGGCGGCGCCGGCGAGCGTGTCGGGCATGAGCACCGCGTTGATCTTCACCCGCGTGAATCCGGCGCTGTTGGCGGCGCGGATGCCGGCGAGCACCGAATCGAGGCGGTCGCGGCGGGTCAGCCGCGCGAAGTGGTCGCGGTCGACGGTGTCGAGGGAGATGTTCACGCGGGTCAGACCGGCCGCCGCCAGCCCCGCCGCGCGATGCGCGAGCCCGACCGCGTTCGTGGTCACGGCCAGCGGAGTGCCCGGCGCGACCTCGGCGCATCCGGCGATGATCTCCTCGAGGTCGCGGCGCATGAGCGGTTCGCCGCCGGTGAAGCGGACCTCCTCGATGCCGAGCAGGTGGACCCCGATCCCGACGAGCCGGACGATCTCCGCCGCGGTGAGCAGGTTCTCGCGCGGAATCGCGGGCAACCCCTCTTCCGGCATGCAGTACGTGCAGCGCAGGGAGCACTTCTCCGTGATCGACACGCGCAGGTCGCGGGCCACGCGACCGAAGCGGTCCACCAGTTCCGGTGTGTCGGGACGATCGGACACGTCGTCCGTGGCGACTCGCACGGACGGAATCCCCACATCGATCGTCGTCATCGGATCACCGCCGTCATGACGCCAGTATGCCGCTCCCGTCCGATTCGCGGCGGAAGACACCTCCCCCGGCCGGTCGCCGGAGGCTGTCCGGGGTCCCCTCCTGCGCGTCGCACGGCCTACCGCAACGGTCTCCGCGCGCGGTGTGCCTAGGATTGCGGGCATGACAGGCGGCAGGCGGTCCGTGGAGGAACACGTGGAGCACGTCGCGGCGCTCTTGGCGCCGCTGCGAACGAGGCCGACGGTGAAGGTGCCGCTCGCCCGGGCCCTGAACCGGGTGCTGGCCGAACCGATCCTCGCACCCATCGATCTGCCCGCCTTCCGCAACTCCCAGATGGACGGCTACGCCGTCGACGCCGCCGCGGTCGCGACCGTGCCGGTGACGCTGCCGGTGCGCGGAGTGCTCGCCGCCGGTGCCGGGATGTCCGTCCACGAGGCGGGCACCGCGCGGAAGATCATGACCGGCGCTCCGATCCCCGAGGGCGCGGACGCCGTCGTCCCCGTCGAGGACACCACCGACAACAGCTCCACCGACGGGCAACCGGCCACCGTCACCGTGCACCGGTCCGTCACGGCCGGCACCTATGTGCGCGAACGCGGCAGCGACATCGCCGCCGGCGCCGAACTGCTCCCGGCCGGACAGGTCCTCGCGCCCCGGCACATCGCCGCGCTCGCCGCGGTCGGCATGACCGAGGTTCCGGTGCGCGCCCTGCCTCGGGTCGCGGTGATCTCCACCGGCAGCGAACTCGTCTTCGGCGGCACCGATCTCGGTCCGGGCAAGATCTTCAACTCCAACGGGCCGGCGCTCGCGGCCAGCGCGCTCGCCAACGGAGCCGAGGTCGTGTCCGTCGACCACAGCGACGACGACGCCGAGGAATTCGCCCTGAAGCTCACGCACGCCGCGGACGTCGCCGAAGTCGTGATCACCTCCGGTGGCGTCTCCAAGGGCGACTTCGAGGTCGTCAAGGACGTGCTCGGTCCCCGCGGCGGCGAGTTCGTGTCGGTGGCGATGCAGCCCGGCGGTCCACAGGGCACCGCGGTCGTCGACGGGATTCCGGTTCTGGCGTTCCCCGGCAATCCCGTCAGCGCGCTGATCTCGTTCGAGGTGTTCACCCGGCCGCTGCTGCGCGCCGCCGCGGGACTGCCCGCGATCGAGCCGCTGACGCTGCCGCTCACCGCCGATCTGACCTCGGTGGCGGGTAAGCGCCAGTTCTTCCGGGCCCGCCGCGACGGTGACGGCGTGACCGTCGTGTCCGGACCCGGATCACACCTCATCGCCGGGATGTCGGGCGCCGACGCGCTGCTCGACGTCGCGGCCGACACCACCTCCCTCCGCGCCGGAGATCTCGTGAAAGTACTTCCGCTGTGAGCGATCTGAGTCATCTCGACGACCAGGGCCGGGCCCGCATGGTCGACGTCTCCGCCAAGGCCGACACCACCCGGGTCGCGGTCGCCGCAGGTGAGCTGGTCACCACCCCCGAGGTGGTGTCGCTGGTACGGGCCGACGACATGCCCAAGGCCGACGTCCTCGCGACCGCGCGCATAGCGGGAATCGCTGCCGCCAAACGCACTTGGGAACTCATCCCGCTGTGCCACCAGCTGGCGTTGTCGTCGGTGAAGGTGTCGTTCGGATTCACCGACACGTCGATCACCGTGGAGGCGACCGCGAAGACGAAGGGACCCACCGGTGTCGAGATGGAAGCGCTGACCGCGGTCGCGGTCGCGGGACTGACCCTGCACGACATGGTCAAGGCCGTCGACCCCGCGGCCGTGATGAACGGGGTGCGGCTGATCTCGAAGGAGGGCGGCAAGCGCGGACACTGGACCCGCGACGAGTCACCCGTTGCGGATTCTGCGGTGCCACAGGAACGTTCGGCGGTGGTGCTGGTGTCGTCGACCGGGGTCGCGGCCGGCACCCGCGAGGACACCACCGGACCGGTCATCGTCCGGTGGCTGAGCGAGCGCGGATTCGCGGTGCGCGGACCCCTCGTGTACCCGGACGCGCGGATCGCCGAGGGACTGGCCGACGCGCTCACCGGTGCGCCCGCCCTGGTGCTGACCACCGGCGGCACCGGCGCGTCCCCGACCGATGCGACCCCGGAAGCGACACTGGCCGTGCTCGATCGGGAACTGCCCGGCGTCGCCGACGCGATCCGTCGCCGCGGTCTCGACGTCACCCCGCACGCGGTGCTCTCGCGCGGGGTCGCCGGACTGGTCGGCCGTACCGTGGTGGTGAACATGCCCGGGTCGCCGGGCGGGGTCAAGGACGGACTGGCCGCGCTCGAACCGATCCTCGATCATCTTCTGGCGCAGGTTTCGGGAGGCGGAGCTCATGAGTGAACTGCTGGCACGGATTTCGTCGGAGCCGCTCGACCCGGCAGCGGTGGATGCCGCGGTCGCCGGACCCGAGCACGGAGCCGTCGTCGTGTTCACCGGCGTCGTCCGCAACCACGACGGCGGGCAGGCCGTGACCGCACTGGAGTACCAGGCGCACCCGGACGCGGAGACCTTCCTGCGCAACTGCTGCGAACAGGTGGCCGCCGAATCGGGTCTGCCGGTCGCCGCGGTGCACCGAGTGGGCCATCTCACCATCGGGGACCTCGCGCTCGTCGCGGCGGTCGCGGCCCCGCACCGCGCGGAAGCGTTCGCCACCTGCGCGGAACTGGTCGAACGCATCAAACGGGAAGTGCCGATCTGGAAGCGCCAGGCGTTCACCGACGGCGCGTCGGAGTGGGTCGGACTCTGAGACGCGTCCGGCGGCGTCCTGAACATGCGGTAGGCTGACCCGGTTCGAGTGTCACGACGACACTCACCGTCGTGGGATACCGGCGGCCCGGGATCGTGCCCGGCCCGCACGCAATGCAGCATCGGCCTTCCTCGCGGCGATCCACCGCACACCACCGGAACTTCCGGTCGCGTGCACACACGCCGCATCGAAAGGCAGCGCCGTACCTTGACCACATCCTTTTCCGATCTCGGTGTCCCGAGGACGCTCGTCGCGACCCTCGGCGACAACGGCATCACCGCGCCGTTCCCGATCCAGGTCGACACCCTCCCCGACACTCTGGCCGGACGCGACGTCCTCGGTCGCGGCCGCACCGGCAGCGGCAAGACCCTCGCGTTCTCGATTCCGCTGACCGCCCGCCTCGCCGGCGGTTCGTCGCGCGCGGCGGGACGGCCGCGCGGTCTCGTGCTGGCTCCGACCCGCGAACTGGCGACCCAGATCGCCGCGACGGTCGAGCCGCTCGCCCACACCACGGGCCTGCGCGTCACCACCATTTTCGGTGGCGTGTCCCAGAACCGGCAGGTCGAGGCGCTGCGCCGCGGCGTCGACATCGTCATCGCGTGCCCGGGTCGCCTCGAGGACCTGATGCGTCAGGGCTTCGTCACGCTCGACGCAGTCGAGATCACCGTGCTCGACGAGGCCGATCACATGGCCGATCTCGGGTTCCTGCCCGGCGTCACCCGGATCCTAGACGCGACCCCGCAGAACGGTCAGCGGCTGCTGTTCTCCGCGACCCTGGACAACGGTGTCGACAAGCTCGTCAAGCGCTTCCTGCACGACCCGGTGATGCACTCGGTCGACGAGGCCCATTCGCCGGTGGCGGCGATGACCCACCACGTGTTCGACGTCGACAGCGTCGACTCGAAGAAGGCACTGGTGCGGACCCTCGCGTCGGGGACCGGACGCCGGATCCTGTTCATGCGCACCAAGCATCAGGCCCGCAAACTGGCCCGCCAGCTCACCGAGTCGGGTATCCCGGCCGTGGATCTGCACGGCAACCTGTCGCAGAACGCCCGCGACCGGAACCTCGCGGCGTTCGCGTCGGGTGAGGCGCGGGTGCTGGTCGCGACCGACGTTGCGGCGCGCGGTGTGCACGTCGACGACGTCGAGCTGGTCGTGCACGTCGATCCGCCGGCCGAGCACAAGGCGTACCTGCACCGGTCCGGCCGCACGGCGCGCGCCGGCAGCACCGGTGACGTGGTGACGGTCGTACTTCCGGACCAGCGCAAGGACCTTCAGGTCATCATGCGCAAGGCCGCGATCACGGTGTCGCCGATCCGCGTGACCGCGGACTCGGAGCACGTGCTGAAGCTCGTCGGCGAGGTCGCACCGCACGTGCCGCCGGCTCCGAAGGCGGCTGCGGCCCCGTCGCGGCCGCAGCGCTCGGGCGGTCAGGGTCGTCGCGGAGGCGCACGTCACGGCGAAGGTTCCCGTCAGGGTGGATCGCGTCAGGGTGGTACGCGTCAGGGCGCCACGTCGCGTCAGGGCTCCGGCACCCGCCAGGGCACCGGCACGCGTCAGGGCACCGGCACGCGTCAGGGCGGATCCGGACAGAGCCGGTCCGGCCAGGCCGGTTCGGGTCAGGGCGCGGGCCGGCGTCGCGCGCAGCGCAATTCGGCTGCGCGGTAACCTTTTTCGCAGACCGGGTCAGCGTGGCGTGAACCGGTGGACGGCGTACATCGCGTCCGCCGACACCGGTTCCACCGGAACGCAACCCTCCAGCCGCTCGCGCACCGAATCGGCGTCGAGGTCGGCGCCGATCACGACGAGTTCGGTGGTCGCGGGCGCCTCACCTTTCCGGGCCGGTTCGAACCTGATGTAGTCGCCGACGGTGTGCACCAGGTAGGCGCGGCTGCGCAGGCCCGCGGCCACGTGCACGTATCCCTTGATGCGGAACACCCCGGCCGGTTGCGCCTCGAGGAAGTCCACGAACAGCCGCGGATGCAGCGGCTTCGCCGACGTGAACGTGACGGCGTCGTATCCGTCGTGCAGGTGCGTGTGTTCACCCTCGTGCTCGTCGTAGAGCAGGCTGTCGAGGGTGAACTGCTCCCCCGGCTGCGGTTCCGGACGGTCCGGGATGTCGAACAACAGGCCCGGATCCATCCGGGAATGCTCGGTGGAGACGACCGCCGCGCGCCGGTTCAGCGCGCACAGCCGCCCCAGCAGTTCGTCGTGCGCGTCCGCGTCGATGCGGTCGGTCTTGTTGAGCAGCAACAGATCTGCGAGTGCAACGTGCTGTTCCAGTTCGGGATGGCGGGCGCAGGCGTCGTCGAACTCGGCGGCATCGACGACCAGAACCAGTCCCCCGTACGTGATGTACTCGTTCGCCGATCCGGTGACGAGCCGGATCATGTTGCGCGGCTCGGCCAGACCGCTCGCCTCGACGACGATGACGTCGAGATCCGAGGACCGGTGGGCGAGCTTGTCGAGCATCGCGTCCATGTCGCTGACGTCGACGGCGCAGCACAGGCAGCCGTTGCTGAGCGAGACCATCGAGTCGACCTGACCCGCGACCATCATCGAATCGATGTTGACGGAACCGAAGTCGTTGACGATCACGCCGATGCGCGCGCCCCGGGTATTGCGCAGCAGGTGGTTGAGCAGCGTCGTCTTCCCGGAGCCGAGGAAGCCCGCCACCACGATGACGGGAATCTTCTTGTTCGCCATGGATCGAGCGTAACGGCGCCGGGTCAGGCCTTTCGGACCACGCTCGACTTGAGCTGCATGGGTCCGAATCCGTCGACCTTGCAGTCGATGTCGTGCCCGTCCACGCCGTTCACCAGGCGGATGTTGCGGACCTTGGTGCCCGCCTTGATCCCCGTGGCGCTGCCCTTGACCTTCAGGGTCTTGACCACCGTGACGGTGTCACCGTCGGCCAGCACGTTGCCCACCGCGTCCCGGATCACGCCGTCGGCGGTGTCCTCCGCCGACTCGGACGTACGCGCCCACTCGTGCGCGCACTCCGGGCACACGAGCAACGACCCCATCTCGTAGGTGTACTCGCAGGAACATTCGGGGCACGGCGGCAGGGTCTCGTCCATCCGGACATCATACGGCGGTGCGTCCGTCCGGCTGCGAGGGCCGACCGGCGGACGCACCGCCCGTATCGTCAGGATCCGGCCCGGATCCACTCCTCCAGGTGCGGGGATTCGGTACCGATCGTGGTGCCGTCACCGTGCCCGGTGTGCACGACCGTCTCGGCAGGCAGCGCGAACAGTTTGTCGCGGATCGAGCCGATGATCGTCGGGAAATCCGAGAACGACCGGCCCGTCGCACCGGGACCACCGGAGAACAGCGTGTCGCCGGTGAACAGCTCCCCCGCCTCCGGCAGATACAGGCAGGTCGAGCCGGGCGAATGTCCCGGCGTCGCGATCGCCTGGATCTCGGTGCCGGCGACCGCGATCCGCTGCCCGTCCTCGAGCGTGCCGTGCGCGACGCCCGGATGGGTCATCTCCCACAGCACGTCGTCGGCCGGGTTGAGCAGGATCGGCGCGTCGAGCCGCTCGGACAGCTCCGGGGCGACGGTGATGTGGTCGTTGTGGGCGTGCGTGCACACGATCGCCACGACCTTCCGGCCCGCGACCGCGTCGACGATCGGCTGCGCGGTGTGCGCGGCGTCGATGACCACGACCTCGTCGTCGTTGCCGACGAGCCAGATGTTGTTGTCGACCTGCCACTCGCCACCGTCGAGCGCGAACGTGCCCGAGGTGACGACCCGGTCGACGCGGATCGGCGTGACGCTCACAGGACCACCACCGAACGCAGCACCTCACCGCGGTGCATGGTCTCGAACGCCTTCTCCACGTCGTCGATGCCGATGCGCTCGGTGACGAACTTCTCGAGCGGCAACCGGCCCTGCTGGTAGAGGTCGACGTAGGTCGGGAAGTCCCGCTCGGGCAGGCAGTCGCCGTACCAGGAGGACTTGAGCGAGCCGCCGCGGGAGAAGAAGTCGATCAGCGGCATCTCGAGGGTCATGTCCGGGGTCGGGACGCCGACCAACACGACGGTGCCGGCCAGGTCGCGGGCGTAGAACGCCTGCTTCCAGGTTTCCGGGCGGCCCACGGCGTCGATGACGACGTCCGCGCCGAAGCCGCCGGTCAGTTCCTGGATCGCCTCGACGGCATCGACCGAGGTGGAGTTGATCGTGTGAGTGGCGCCGAGGTCGGTGGCCCACTCGAGCTTCTTGTCGTCGCGGTCGACGGCGATGATCGTGCCGGCACCGGCCAGGCGGGCGCCCATGATCGCGGCGTCGCCGACCCCGCCGCAACCGATCACGGCGACGGACTGGCCGCGGGTGACCCCGCCGGTGTTCACCGCCGCGCCGAGACCGGCCATCACGCCGCAGCCGAGCAGGCCCACGACGGCCGGGTCCGCGGTCGGATCGACCTTGGTGCACTGTCCGGCGTGCACGAGGGTCTTGTCGGCGAAGGCGCCGATGCCCAGCGCCGGGGTCAGCTCGGTGCCGTCCTCGAGGGTCATCTTCTGCGTCGCGTTGAACGTGTCGAAGCAGTACTGCGGCTGACCGCGCTTACAGGCGCGGCACTGCCCGCACACCGCCCGCCAGTTCAGGACGACGAAGTCGCCGACCGCGACGGACTCGACACCCTCGCCGACCGATTCGACGACGCCGGCGGCCTCGTGGCCGAGCAGGAACGGGAATTCGTCGTTGATGCCGCCCTCCCGGTAGTGCAGGTCGGTGTGGCACACCCCGCACGCGGCCACCGCGACGACGACCTCGCCCGGTCCCGGATCCGGGATCACGATGGGCACGACCTCGACGGGTGCACCCTTCGCGCGAGCAACGACGCCCCGAACTGTCTGCGGCATGACGGTGTCTCCTTCTGCTGTGGATCGATCCTGCCCACCGTATCCAGCCCGGACCGCCCGCGTACCTGATCGAACGGACTGATCGACCTACTCGAAAGACCAGATCGAACTTTGTCCTCAAAAATACCTAAGTGGTGTTGTGCACGGTTCTAAGTTCGGCTAACGTCGGATTCACGTTCGCCCCCGGCCCCGAGGAGTGCAATGTCGATCGTCAACACGGTGACCCTCCCCCGCCCCCACACCGACGTGTGGGACTGGCAACGCGACGCGGCCTGCCGCGGATTCGAGTCGTCGGCGTTCTTCCACCCCGACGGCGAACGCGGACACGCCCGCGAACAGCGCGAACTGCGCGCCAAGCTCGTCTGCGCCGGATGCCCCGTACTGGAGATGTGCCGCGAGCACGCCCTGTCCGTCGGCGAGCCCTACGGCGTGTGGGGTGGCCTGTCCGAAACCGAACGCCGGGCCCGCACCAACGCGGCCGGCCGCGCGCGGCGCTGGACTGCCTTGCACCGCTGACCGTTCCGCCGTACGCGGCCCTACAGCGCGGCTTTGACCCCCGCCTCCGCGCCGAGCGCCGCAGCCTCGCCACGGCTGCCGGCCCCGAGTTTCCTGAGCACGCTCGCCACATGGAATTTCACGGTCGACTCGCTGACGCCGAGCCGTTCGGCGATCGCCTTGTTCCGTCGGCCCGCGACGAGGTGTTCGAGCACCTCGACCTCACGCGGACCGAGTTCGGCGAGTGCGTCGAGAGCCGGACCGCCCGGCGAGGGCGCCGCCAGATCCAGCGGCAGCCGTGCCGCGACCCGGCAACCCCAGCCGGGTGTCGCCTCGGATTCGATACTGCCACCGAGGGTTTCGACCCGATCACGGAGCTGGCGCCCGAGTTCGGCGGCGTCGAGCCGGCCGTCTCCGTCGTCGCGGATGTCGATGGACAGGCTCTCACCGTCGCAGTGCCACGCCACCCGGATCCGCGTGACCCCGGGCTGTTCCGCGAGCGCGAGTACCGCGCCGCGTGCGACGGCCCGTGCCGCGTGCGCGACCTCACCGGGCATCCCGCGACCGTGCGCCGAGGGTTCGACCATCTCCAGCGTCAACGGCCGGTGCCGAACCAGCCCGCGCAGTTCACCGTGCATTCTGGCGAACGCGGTGGTTACGGCCTCCTCCGCGAACTCGCGGTGACGATCCACCGCCGAGCGAAGTCCGATCAGCGCGTTCGTCGCCGTCTCCCGGGCGGTCGTGCGAGCGCGGGTGTCGTCGAGATCGTTCGACCGGAGCGTCGCCAGGATCGTCTCGAGTGTCACCGCATGCGCCTCGGTGAGTTCGGCGACCGTGCGTGCCCGTTCCGTGGACGCCGCGCGCGACTCGGCGAGATAGGCCGGGCTCGCTTCCTGTACCTGGAGCTGGATCCCGGTCGCGACGACGGTGAACAACGCCCGGACGAGTTCGAATCGTTGCGCCGGCGGCCATGATCCGCGCGGCACGAGCACGAGCAGCGTGTCGGTGCGGTCGAGGATCGCGCACACCTCCCGGCTGCGGCCGCCGATCACGGCGGGGCCGCGTCTGATCTGACCGGCGACGAGTTCGCTTCGGACACGGTCGAGTTCGGCGATCGTCACCCGGTCCACTACGGCGGGGTCGCCCGCGACCTTCCGGGGCCGGCCCGTGCATTCCCGGGTGAAGACGACGAGCGCGTCGTGCGCAACGAGATCGGTGAGCAGCGCCGAGAAGCGCTGGCCGATGTCGGTGAGCGGGCCGACCAGCACGTCGCGCAGCGCGGTGATCAGGGGGCCGGCTTCGGGGTTCGTCGTGCTCACCGCCCCACGATATCGGGGGCCGGCACTCGGCCCGCTGCCGTGCACCGGCGGCTACGATTTCGGAGCAGGAAGCAGGAGGTGCCCGTGGGGTCCGCAGCACACTACGACGCTGCTCGCGGCACTGTGCCCCGCCTGCTGTTCGACCGGGTGGCCGACACTCCGGGCCGCGAGGCCTACCGATTCCCGGATTCCGGCGGCTGGGCGAGTGTGACGTGGGCGGAGGTCGGTTCGCGCGTCACGACGCTCGCGGCCGGGCTCGTCGCGCGGGGTGTCGCACCGGGCGCCCGGATAGCGATCCGCGCGGCCACCAGCTATCGGGCGATCCTCGCCGATCTCGCGGTCGCGTGCGCGGGCGCGGTCTCGGTGCCGGTGTATGCCCCGACCCGCGACGACGAGGTCCGCGACCTGGCACGGCACTGCGACGCGGCGCTGACCGTCACCGACCGGGACTTGGACGCACGCGTGCTGCACCTCGATCGGCTCGCCGAACTCGCGGCGGACGGTGATGCGCTGCTCGACACCGACCCGGACGCCGTCGACGCCCGGATCGCGGAGGTCACCCCCGACTCGGCCGCGTGCCTGATCTACACCGCGTGTGACGACGGAAGCGCCAAGGGCGCGATCCTGTCGCACGGCGCGGTCGCGTACACGGCGCGGGCCATGGCGGAGGTGGGCATGATCGGCCCGCGGGACCTGCAGTTGCTGTGGCTTCCGCTGTCGCACGTGTTCGGCCGGGCGCTGCTGTTCGTGGCGATGCAGGTGGGCCTGCCCACCGCGGTGGACGGCCGGGCCGATCGGGTCGTGGAGAATCTGCGGTCGGTGCGCCCGACGTTCCTCGGTTCCGTGCCGCACGTGCTCGCGAAGATCGGCGCCGCCGCTGCGGCGGACAGGTCGGCGCTCGGCGGCCGGCTGCGGTTTCTCATCTCGGGGTCGGCGCGGTTGCCACGCGACCTCGCGAAGCGATTGGAGGATCTCGGCGTCCCGGTGTTCGAGGGATACGGGATCACCGAGACCGCCGGGCCCGTGTGTGTCAACCGTCCCGACGCGCACAAACCCGGCTCGGTGGGTCTGCCGTTGCCGGGCACCGAGGTCCGGATCGCCGACGACTGCGAACTTCTCATTCGCGGTCCGTCCCTGATGACGGCCTACCACGCCGATCCGGTGGCGACCGCGGCCGCGCTCGACGCCGACGGCTGGTTCCACACCGGCGACTGCGCGACGGTCGACGCGGACGGGTTCGTCTCGATGCGTGGCCGCAAGAAGGACGTGTTCAAGACGACCACCGGGAAGTACGTGGCACCGAACGCGATCGCCGAGCGGTTCCGCGCGTTGTGTCCGGGCGCGGAGATCGTAGTGGTCGGCGAGGGTCGCTCCCACTGCATCGGTCTCGTCTTTCCCAGCGACCCGGACTTTCCCGGTGACCCTGACGCCGACGTGCACGCGGCCGTCGAGCAGCTCAACGGCGAGCTGAACAGGTGGGAACGCATCCGGCGGGTCGCGCTCGTGGACCGGCCGCTCGGCGCCGGTGATCGGGACGAGACCGGCGCGCCGCAGCGTGCAGTGGTCCTCGAGCGGTTCGCGGACGTGATCGATCGGCTCTACGACGAGCATTGACATATGCAGCCGATTGGCTGCATATTGGAGGAGTGGATGAGGACGCGGTGTTCAAGGCCCTCGCCGACCCCACCCGCCGCAGCCTCCTCGATTCGCTGCGCGCGCATCCGGGGAGCACCCTGGGCGAGTTGTGCGACGGCCTCGACATGCGCCGCCAGTCCGTGAGCAAGCACCTGGAAATTCTCGAGCTCGCGAATCTGGTGACCACGATCCGGGACGGCCGCCGCAAGCTGCACTATCCGAATCCTGTTCCCATCCACGAGATCCGGAACCGCTGGATCTCGAAGTTCGACGAACCCCGGGTGCTCGCCCTGGACGCGATCGCTCGACGCGCGGAGGAGCTCGCGATGACCTCGACAGACGCACACACCATTCCCGACTACGTCTACACCACCTACATCCGCGCCACCGCCGAGGACGTGTGGCACGCACTCACCGACGCCGACCTGACCGCGCGCTACTGGGGGCACGCCCAGGTCTCCGACTGGACGCCGGGCAGCAGGGTCGAGCACGTCCGCACCGACGGCTCGGGCATCGCGGACTGCGCCGGCCGGGTGATCGAGGCCGACCGCCCCCGGCGTCTGACGTTCGGTTTCGACGACCCCGCACGGGTCGATAACCCGGACTTCGAGCCGAGCGTCGTGACATTCGAGATCGAACCGCACCGGGACATCGTCAAACTCACGGTGGTGCACCGGAAGCTGCGGAACGCCGACGATCTGCACGCGATCGGCCAGGGCTGGCCCGCCGTGCTCGCCAACCTCAAGACGCTGCTGGAAACGGGCGAGGTGCTGCCTCAGGCGCCGTGGGAGTTCCATGCCGAGGAACGCGCCGCGCACATGGCGCAGAACGGGTGAGACGCCTTTCCTGCGGCCGCGGATCTGCCACTAAGGAACCTCTCCGGTGTCGACATCTCCGGTAGGTACCCGCATCCATTGCCGCCGGTGTTCCCGCAGCTCGGTTTCGCGGCGGGCGCGGTAGTGCGCCAACGCCGCCGACAGCAGATCACCGAGGTGATGCCGGTGATTGATCCGAGGTCTCTGCTCCGGGTCGATGTGCGGTGGCGGGATCCACTCCGTGCGACCCGGGTGCTCGGAGTTGGCCGACGCGACGCGTGTTTCCCAGCCGCCGGGCCCGTCGTGCACCAGCGCGTGGCAGGCATCGCAGGCGAGGTCCTCGTTGGTGATGTCGGTGGGTCCGCCGTCCTGCCATTCGGTGATGTGGTGGACCGCGGTGAGTGTCGCGGGGGCGTCGCAGCCCGGGCGGGTGCAGCCACCGGACGCGGCGATCAACGCCAGCCGCTGATCGGCCGACGCCAAGCGTTTCGCGCGACCGAGATGCAACGACCGGCCGTGGTGATCGAAAATCGCCAGCACCGGATGGGCGCGTTCTGCCATCCGCAGCGCGTCCCGGATCGGCACCAGCCCACCGGAGGCGGTGGTCACGATGCCGGTCGCTTCCTCGAGTTGCCTGACGGTCATGGTCAGGATCGCGGTCACCGGCAACCCGCGGTGGCTGCCGAGCACGCCCGACGACAACAACTGCCGCAGGGCGACTTTCAGTCCGTCGTGGTTGCGTTGCACCGCGGTGCGGGTGTCGCGGGCGGCGGCCTTGGCGAGCGCGTCGCGGTCCAGGGTCTCGGATTCGACGTCACCGGAAGGTGATTCGGGGTCGTCCGGGTTGTTCATGCCGGGGCGGGCGAGTTTCGCCAGGACCGGTTCGAGCAGCGCCCGGGTTTCCGGATCGATCAGCCCGGAGATCGGGGTCATGAGATCGACGCCCTGCTTGCCGATCCGCAGACCGCGACGACGTTTGCGTTCCTTCTCGTCCGGCACGTCCCCGTCCGGATTCAGGTAGGCGAGCAGATGCGCGCCGAGTTTCACCAAGTCGTCGGGCGTGACCGAGCAGGCCGCGTCCGCGAGGATCTTTTCGGCGACGGTGATCTCGTCGAATCCGACCCCGTGCGGCACCTTCCGCATCACCTTCGCGACCGCGGCGACATGGTCGGATCCGATGGTCCCGGTCTTCACAGCGGCCGCGGTGGCCGGCAGTTCCGGTTCGATGTCCTCGCCGTCGAGGGAACGCCAGGTGCCGACCTTCTTCGCGCCCTTGACCCGCCGGGCCGCGTCGGCGGCGGAGATCCGCAGCGCGCCGACCAGGAGATCGTTGACCGACCGGCACCCGAGATGCCCGGGAATTATGCGTTCGGTGGCCTCGACGACCAGTCGGTGCCCGACCGCGGAGGCCTTGCGCAGCGTGACCTCCAGGCGTTGCAGGACCTCGACGATGTCGTCGTTCGACAGGCCCGACAGATCGTCGCCGAGCAGGCCGTCGACCGCGGCGTCGAGCGCGGACAGCCGCGCCTCGACCACCGCACCCCCCACCTGGCTCGAAAGCATGTTCGAAAGTGTAGCGACGGGGCCCGACAAAAAATCCCTCCGACGTATGTCGGAGGGATTCGTTGCGAGAACTGTGGAGCTAAGGGGACTCGAACCCCTGACCCCCACACTGCCAGTGTGGTGCGCTACCAGCTGCGCCATAGCCCCTTGTGAAAATGTCCAGTGAACATGTCCACCGTGAAACTGTCTCTTCTCAAGACTACAGGCGAGAGTGTGAACTCTCGCCTGTAGTCGGAAGTGGAGCTAAGGGGACTCGAACCCCTGACCCCCACACTGCCAGTGTGGTGCGCTACCAGCTGCGCCATAGCCCCGTATTCAGTTCCTTGCTTCGCGTCCGGGGGCGAGCCCCTCGCGCTGAAAGAAAGCTACACCATCGCGCTCGGCGTCAACAAATCGGCTGGTCAGCGCGGTGATGCCGGGATCGTCTCCCGGCATCACCGCGAGTCGTCAGCCGAGTTCGGCGACCCAGTTCTCGTTGCCGAGGGCGTCGATCACGACACCGTTGTGAACGACGGCGGGGGTGCCGGCGGCACCGGTCGTGGCGAGCAACTGCCGGCCGGCCTCGGCGTCGGCGCGGGCCTGCTCGACCCGGGTGCCGTCGGCGATGCACTGCGCCGCCTCGTCGGAGACGCCGGCGTCACGTGCCATCTGCGCGAGATCTTCGTTGCTGTGGTCGCTGTCGCCGCGCTCGGCGGGCTGGTTGTCCGGGGACATCAGCGCGGAATGGAACGCCGAGTACGCGATGGCGTCACCGCTCTGCGCGACGCACTGCAGCGCCGCGACTGCACGGGTCGAGTAGTCGCCGCTGGCGGAGAGCTGATCGAGGAACGCGAGCATGTGGTAGCGCACGGCGACCCGGCCATCGTCGATCGCCTGGGCCAGTTCCTGACCGTGCTTGTGCTCGAGCTCACCGCAGTAGGGGCACATCGGGTCTTCGAACAGGTCGATGGTGGTCGCCGCGTCGGGCCGGCCGAGCAGGGCGACACCGTTGTCCGCGACCGTGACCTGCACCGCGGAGTTCTGCACACCGCCGTATCCCTCGTTGCGGGCCTTACCGCTGTTGGACTGCCACAGCACACCGCCGATGACGAGCGCGGCGATGACGAGAAGGGCGAGACCACCGAGGATGAAGGTGGACTTGCTGGACGTCGGCTCCGGCGAATACTTGACCGGCTTGACCTTCTTCGCGCTCACGGTTACTGCCCTTCGCTGCTCGGGGATTGCTGACGGGATCTCACTCTGCCATCGCGGGCTGAGCGGTAGCTGAGGACGCGCGTGAGCCCGGTCCCAGTGCCACGGGGCTGCGCGGGAACACGATCAGCCAGGCCGATAGGGCAAGGAACCCGAGGTCACGCAGGATTTCGCGGGCGTAGTCCCAGCTGTCGACGTCCGCGGCGCCACCGCCGCCGAAGCAACCGCAGTCGATGGACAGTCCCCGCGCCCACGCCGACAGGATCGCGGCGATCAGGGTGACGAGCACGACGGCGCTCACCGCGGCGACCGGACGTACCGCCAGGCCGATCAGCAGCAGCAGGCCGAGCACGAGTTCGAGCATCGGCAGCCCGGCCGCGACCGGGCGCACGATGTCCTCGGGCAGCAGTTGGTAGGCCCGGACGGCGACGATCGTCTGGGTGGGATCGGAGAACTTGATCCACCCGGAGACCAACCAGATGGCGGCCAGACCGAGCCGGGCGATCAGGCTGACGATGCGAATCCACACCTCGTCGAGGGTACCGAGCGCGGGCTCAACGGCGTATGTCGTCGGTCACCACCGGCTCGGTGACCACACCGGGCGGTGCGGTGCGCGCGAGCAGCGCCCACGGCAGTACCGCGGCGAGCAGGATCGCGCCGGTCACCGTGAACGCGACCTCGAAGGACAGGCGTTCCGCGAGCAGGCCACCGACGACCGGCCCGACCACCGATCCGACGTCGGCGGTCATCTGGAACGCCGCCAGCACCGGACCGCCACGCGCCTTGCTGCCCACGACGTCGGCGACGGCGGCCTGCTGCGGCGGGCCGAGCAGACCGGATCCGATCCCGGCGACGAGAGAGGTGACGAAGAACAGCGGCACGTCGTCGGTCAGTCCCATCCCGATCGTGGCCGCGCCGCACACCAGCAGCCCGATCAGCACGAACGGCCGCCGCCCGTAGCGGTCGGACAGGCGACCGGAGGACATGAGCACGAGGGCATTGCCGACCGCGAACACCGTCAGCGCCACGCCCGCGAGGGACGCGTCGCGCTGCAGGACCTCGACGACGAACAGCGGCATCATCGCGACCCGCACCCCGAACACGGCCCATCCGTTGGCGAAGTTCGATCCCAGCGCCGCGCGATACATCGGCACGCGCAGTGCGTCGCGCAGCCGCAGCGCCGGGGCACCGTCGGCCGCGGCCGGTTCGGCGAGTGCGGATCCGCGCAGGCTGATACCGACCACGGCAGCGGCCACCAGCAACGCGATCGCGTAGATCACGAACGGGACCCGCAGGCCGAAGCCGACCAGGGCGCCGCCGACCAGCGGTCCGCCGATGTTGCCGAGCAGGAAACTCGTCGCGTACAGACCGGAGACGCGTCCGCGCGCATCCGGCGGCGCGATCCGGATGATCAGGCCCAGTGCGGAGACGGTGAACATCGTCGAACCGATACCGCCGAGCCCCCGGAACACCAGCAGTTGCCAGTAGTTCTGCGCGAACGCGCACGCGCCGGTGGACAACGCGACGATGAGCACGCCGGTGATGTAGACGGGCCGCTCCCCCAGCTTCTGCACGAGGGCACCGCTGGCCGGCGCGAACGCCAGCCGCATCGCGGCGAACGCGGAGACGACGACGGTCGCGGCGGTGATGCCGACGTCGAAGCTGCGGGCGAACTGCGGCAGTGCCGGGGCGACGAGTCCGAACCCGAGGGCGATGACGAAGCTGGCGCTGACCAGCACCCAGATCTCCCGCGGCAGCGCCGCGTCACGTGTGCGCATGATGAGCCGATGTTAGCTTCGCGCACGACACGACCGGGGGGCCGGTCGGTCGAGCACGACCGGCGTACGGGTCAACCGAGCACGCTCGACACCAGTTCGCGCGCGGCGTCTTGCACCTGCTTCAGATGGTCGGCGCCGAGGAACGATTCCGCATAGATCTTGTAGACGTCCTCGGTGCCGGACGGCCGGGCCGCGAACCACGCGTTCTCCGTGGTGACCTTGAGTCCGCCGATCGCGGCGCCGTTGCCCGGCGCCTCGGTCAACGTCGCCGTGATCGGCTCCCCGGCCAGCTCGGTGGCACCGACCTGGTCCGCGGACAGCTTCGCGAGCACCGCCTTCTGGGCGCGGTCCGCCGGGGCGTCGACCCGCGCGTACGCGGGGCTTCCGTAGCGGGCCGCCAGATCCGCGTATCGCTGCGACGGGGTCTGCCCGGTCACCGCGATGATCTCGGAGGCCAGCAGCGCCAGCAGGATGCCGTCCTTGTCGGTGGTCCACACCGAGCCGTCCTTGCGAAGGAACGACGCGCCGGCGCTCTCCTCCCCACCGAACCCGAGGCTGCCGTCGAGCAGACCCGGCACGAACCATTTGAACCCGACGGGCACCTCGAGCAGGTCGTGGCCCAGACCCGCGGCGACCCGGTCGATCATCGAGGAACTGACCAGCGTCTTGCCGACCTTCGCGTCGGTCGGCCAGCCGGGCCGGTGCCCGTAGAGGTAGTCGATGGCGACGGCGAGGTAGTGATTGGGGTTGAGCAGGCCACCGTCGGGGGTGACGATGCCGTGCCGGTCGGCGTCCGCGTCGTTGCCCGTCGCGACGTCGAACTTCGCGCGCGCCCCGATCAGCGACGCCATCGCGTTCGGCGACGAGCAGTCCATCCGGATCTTGCCGTCCGTGTCCAGGGTCATGAACCGCCAGGTCGCGTCGACGAGCGGGTTGACGACCGTCAGGTCCAGGCGGTGCCGTTCGGCGATCGCGGCCCAGTAGTCGACGCTGGCGCCGCCGAGCGGATCGGCGCCGATCCGCACCCCGGCCTCGCGCACCGCGTCGAGATCGACGACGTTCGGCAGGTCGTCGATGTACGCGGCGAGGAAGTCGTGCCGGCCCGCGGTCGCGAGGGCGCGCGTGGCGGGCACCCGGCGGACCCCGTCGAGGCCGGCTGCGAGCAGCTCGTTGGCGCGGGCCGCGATGACGGTGGTGGCGTCGGTGTCGGCGGGACCACCGTGCGGCGGGTTGTACTTGAAGCCGCCGTCGCGCGGCGGATTGTGCGAGGGCGTCACGACGATGCCGTCGGCACGCGGCCCGGTGCCGGCGTTGTGCTGCAGGATCGCGTGGCTCACCGCGGGGGTCGGGGTGTAGCGGTCGCGGGCGTCGACGACGACCTCGACGCCGCCCGCGACGAGCACCTCGAGCGCGGTCGTCCATGCCGGCTCGGACAACGCGTGGGTGTCGCGCCCGAGGAACAACGGCCCGGTGATGCCTTGCGCGGCACGATATTCGACGATCGCCTGGGTGGTCGCGAGGATGTGCTGTTCGTTGAACGCACCGTCGAGGCTCGATCCCCGATGCCCGGAGGTGCCGAACACTACCTGCTGCAGCGGATCCTGCGGATCGGGCTGCACGGTGTAGTAGGCGGTGACCAGGTGCGCGAGGTCCTCGAGGTCGCCGGGTTCTGCCGGTTGTCCTGCTCGTTCGTGCACCATGGGGTCCTCCTCGTCGACAGCGGTGTCGCTCTCATGCAGCAGCGTCGCTCTACAGCAGTGTCGCTCTCATACTGCCCGGGGCCGACCGGGCGCGCGCGACAACACGGATCAGGCAGTGAGGGTGTACCCACCCCACGCCGCGGCAAGCCCGGCGACGACGCTGACGACGACGTAACCGATGCCGGTGAGCGGGCGCCGGATCCGGGTGAGGCCGACGGCTTCGACCGCGAACGTCGAATACGTCGTGAGGCCACCGCAGAATCCGGAACCGAGCAGGGCGAACAGATCCGGGGACAGTGCGGCGGCCCCGGACAACGCCCCGAGCAGGGCGCACCCGAACACGTTCACCGCGAGCGTCGCGAGCGGAACACTGCGATACGACCGGATGTACCGTCCCGCCAGGTAGCGGACCACGGCTCCGGCTCCGCCGCCCAGCGCGACGAACAACACGGTCACCGCGCCGCCCTTCGCCGGTGTAACCGCTCGCCGATGGCCATTCCGCACCGCGCCGCGATCAGGGCGCCGGTGAGCGTGATCGCCACGTACGCCACCGCAACCGCCGGGTTGCGGACCGCGTCGACCGCGAACGTCGAGAACGTGGTGAAGCCGCCGAGCACACCGATTCCGAGGAACAACCGCAGCAACCGGTCCGGGCCGACCATCGCGGCGAGAATGCCGAGCAGCAGCGAGCCGGCGATGTTGATCGCGGCGATCGTCCACACGCCGGGGAACGCCGTGGACAGGCCGTAGCGCGCGACCGCGCCGAGTGCTCCCCCGGCCGCGACCACCGCGACCGCTCGGGCCTGCACGGCCATCACCGTTCGCCGGTCACGAAGCCGGCGGGACCTTGGGACAGGGGCACAAATCAGCGAGGCTACCCTGCCGCCGCCCGGCTATCGCACGCTGGGCCGCCGCGCGTCGGTGCCGCCGGGACGCTGTGCGTCGGTGCCGCCGGGAGGCTGTGCGTCGGTGCCGCCGCGACGCTGCGCATCCGCCCGCACAACCTCGCCGAGGCGGACCAGGTCGTCGGCGAGTTCTCCGGACCGGTCACGGTGTGCGGGGATCAGATTGACGATGACCAGTTCGAACGCCCGCGGCATCGCCAGCACTTCGTAGGACATCGTGACGCGGGTCCGCTTCCCGGTGGGGTCCAGCCGGAACGTCCAGGCCGTCGCGTCGCGGGTGAGCGCCGCGGGTGCGGTACGCGAGCACGCGGGGCGCGGAGACCTCGGTGATCGTGCACACGCGGGTCCAGCGGATCGGGCCGACCCGATTGCGGCCGCGGAACCTCGCTCCGACCCTCGGGACCGTGGCGCCGTCCAGCCACTCGGCGCCGTGGCATTCGCTGCTCCACTCGCCGATGCGGGTGACGTCGGCGAGCACCGCCCAAATTTGTTCGGGGGTCGCATCCACCACGGTGTCGACACTGCCGCCGGGCGGGATCCGTGCCGTGCTCACGGCAGCCGTCCCGGGGTGCGGGTGATCGGCTGGGACGGGACGGCCGCCGCGTCGGTTCCGGACCAGATCGCGGCGAAGTGGCGGCGATTCGCGATACCGAGGACGTGGAGCAGGAAGAACCGCGGGATCGCCGACACGAGGTGGACGACGTGGTCGCGGTCGTCGGCTCCGAGTCCGTCGATGAGCCAGATCCCTTCCTTGCCCAGGGTCACCATGCTCTTGGGGGCGATGTTGGCGTCCTCGTCCCAGGTGCGCCATTGCGCGTCGGTGAGGGTTTCCGACACGACCGGCATCATGTCGAGTTCTTCCCGTTCGAGGTGTGGCAGCAGCACGTCGGTCAGTGCTGTCAGGGCGGCACTCAGCCTCGCCTGCGAATCGCTGTCGGGGTAGGTGAAAAGTGATGCCGCCGATTCGAGTTCGGTAATTGCGGGCTCGATCCTGCGGTGGTCGTCGTCCATGCTGTGGACGAGGGCCGCGGCGTCGGGGTTGAGGCGGACGACGAGCGGATAGAGCGCGGTGTCCTCCCCTTCGTGATGGTGGCGCAGAAAGTCCATCATCCACAGGATGTGGTCCGCGAGCGGGCCGCGGCGGTTGTCTGGGACGGGTCCTGCTTCCAGGACCGTGCGTGTGCGGAGCAGGTCGCGCCTGAGCGCGGAGTGGACGATGCCCATGATCCGGGTGTCGGCGGGGCCTGCGGGGTCGGAGATCATGACTTCTCCTGTATTCGAGGAGGATCAGCGTTCGAGGAGGATCAACCGGGATCCGCCGGAGCGTCGACGACGGTGCGCGGGTCCGGTCCGAGCAGTCGGATGATCGCGTCGGCAATCCAGTCGCGGTATCGCTGCGGCGTCCACCCGGAGTTCTCGACGAGGAGCAGGTAGACGTCGGGGCTGCCGACGGCCCAGAGACCGTCGACCTGGTCGGGTTCGGGATCCCGGCCGAGAACGAGTGCGGCCGCCTGCCTGAAATTGACGCGGCGACGTTCGTGCAGTGCGCGCTGCCGAGCGGCGAGATCGGCGTCTGCGGCGGCAGCGTGCGCGAAGGTGCGTTCGAGCGGGGCGACCCTGCCGTACTGGGCTGTCAGCAGGTCGGCGGCGGCGCCCGCGCGTTCCGCGAGAGTGCCGACGCCCAGTGCCAGGAACTCGGGGCGCTCGGCCACCGGGATCGGTTCGTCGTCCCCCGCCACCGCCACGTCGATCACCCGCAACAACAGGTCGGTCTTGGTTCCTGCGGTGGCATAGACGGTTTCGACGGCCACGCGGGCGCGGCGTGCGATGTCGCGCATGCCGGTCGCGGACCAGCCTCGTGTGGCGAACAACTCCGCCGCCGCGTCGAGCACGGCCTGCCGGGTGTCCGCCGCGTTCGCGCGGCGGCGGGGCGAGTTGTACGCCCGTCGCGGTGAGGCCGGGGGTGCCGACGATTCCGACTTCGGCATGCACCCATTCTGGAACAGCCATGAATTCAATACAAGGCTGTTCCAGTGCCAAAACGCTGCGAAACCGGCCGACCGGCCCGTTTCATGGATGTATGGACAAGGCGAATTGGGATTCCGAGACCCCGCTGTTCACGGAAGAGTGTGCAGCCGGCGGAGCCACCCTCGCGATCGGGCTCGGGGTGGTCGTCACCCTGTTGTTGTTGGTGTTCCTCGTTCCCTGAATCGAAAAGTTGCACCCCGCTTCTCCGGGTACAGGGGTCGGAAAAGCGGGGCGCGAAAGTGGCCGCGGCGAGCGTGTCGGGGGCGCGTCTCCACGACCACGACGGTTGAATCGACAACCACGGATCGAGCGTTACGCCCGTTTCCCACTTTTTCTTTTTTCGTAGGTCCCGGACCGAATGGCATGATCCGGGCGTGAAAATTCGCGCACTCGCCCTGGCCCCTCTGCTGCTTCTCGCCGTCGCCTGCGGATCCTCCGACCCGGATCCCGCACCGTCGACGCCGGACGCAACCCCCTCGACGAGCTCGGCTCCAGCGGCCGATGCCACCGGCACGGCAAGCAACGTGGTGACGATCGACGGCGACGCCGCGGAACCGAAGACCGCAGAGGCGATGTGCGCCGAGCTCCTCCCGATGTTCGAGACCCTGCGACAGACCCCCGGATACAACGTCGAGACCGCGGCCGAGCAGTTCCTCACGGCGACGATGAACGGCGAGAGCCTCCCCGAGGATCAGCGGGAGAACTACCGCGAAGCAGTCCGGGCCGCCGCGACGGGTGAGTGCTGACCGCTCTTCCCCCGGACGAAAAAATACCCCAGGTGAGAGACCGTATTCGATCTCTCACCTGGGGTTTGGTGGAGCTGCCGGGAATCGAACCCGGGTCCTCCGCCGCCTCACCAGGGCTTCTCCGTGTGCAGTTCGCTAAGCCTCTACTTGGATCTCCCGGTCTCGCGAACAAGCCGAGATGACGATCCCAGTCACTGTTTGATGTCCCGCCCGACTCCGTGACCGAGTCGAACGGTAGAGCTCCCTAGTCGATGCCAGGATCCGGGTCGAGAGCAAACCCGGGCTGACAGAGACGCGATCGCTGATCAGGCAGCGAGGGCGTACTCGCGCTGAGTAGACTCGGCGCTTAATTGGTTGCAATGACGCTTACGGTGGTCTCTTGCCTGCACCGACACGCTTCCCCTAGTTGAACGTACGCAGTCGAAACCGTTCAGCCCCGTACGTACCTGCGACCTTCGCAGGACTACCGACTATAACGTCCGATTCGGGTGCTGTCATTCCCATTTTTCGGTGCGTTCACATGACGCGCCTCACAGCAGTTGGAGCGCCTCCCGGCAGTCGGCTTCGACCAGCTCCATGTTCAGCGCGGCGGCGACGCTCGCTCCGGCCGCGGCGCTGACGATCAGATTCGCCATCGGATCGACGACGTTGCCGGCCGCCCGCACACCCGGAACGCTGGTGGCACCCTGCGCGTCGACCGCCACGTAACTGCCGGCCGGGGTGTCGGTCCGCGCGCACCCCAGTTGCCGCAGCACCGCGTCCCGCGGGGTGAACACGAGCGCCCCGCCCACGAACAACCGCGCCCGCTCGAGCACCCGGCCGCCGGCCAGGGTGACCTCGATGTCGTCGGCGCCTCCGGCGACCGAGACCACCGGGCCGTCGACGACCACGACGCCGCGGGCCTCGAGCCGTTCGAGTTGTTCGCCGGTGAGATCGGTCTCGGTGCGGTCCCAGCCGCGGACCAGCGTCACGTCGTCGGACCACTGCCGCAGAAGGAGCCCCTGGTGGGCCGCCATGTCCGGGGTGTTCGCCAGGACCGCGACGGGCCGGCCCTGCACCTCCGAACCGTGGCAGTAGGGACAGTGCACGACCGTGCTGCCCCACCGCTGCGCGAGTCCGGGGATGTCGGGCAGTTCGTCGGCGAGTCCGGTCGCGACGAGCAGCCGCCGGGCGGTGACGGCGCCACCGTCGTGGTCGACGACGAAGCCGTCGTCACCGGCTCGGACGCCGCGCACCCGGGCGTGTTCGATGTGGCCGCCGTAGCGCCGGACCTCGTCGCGGCCCGTCGCGAGCAACTCCGCCGGCGACCGGCCGTCGAATCCGAGATAGCCGTGCAGGTGCGCGGCGGGCGCGTTGCGCGGCGTGCCGTCGTCGAGGACCAGCACCGACCGGCGGGCCTGTGCGAGGACGAGTGCGGCATTGAGACCGGCGGCGCCGCCGCCGAGGACGATCACGTCGAATTCCATCCACCCAGCCTCCCAGCGGCCAACAAATGCGGCAATGTTCTTTGCCGTATCGGCAACGGGAGGTCATGCTGGACGCATGGACCTCACCGCCCGCCTCGCCGCGATCGGACCGCGCCTGAAGGCGTTGCGCCAGGACCGGGACATCACCTTGCAGGACCTGTCCGACGACACCGGCATCTCCGTGAGCACCCTCTCCCGGCTCGAGTCGGGGCTCCGGCGGGCGACGCTCGACCTGCTGCTGCCCATCGCCATCGCCTACCGGGTAACGCTCGACGAGCTGGTCGGACCGGAGGTCGGGGATCCGCGGGTGACGGCCCGGCCGCGCACCGTCGGTTCGATGACGGTCATCCCCCTGACCAGGCAGCCCGGCAATCTGCAGGCCTACAAGATGATCCTCACCCCCGACGACGCACTACCCGAGCCGCGCACGCACGAGGGTTTCGAGTGGTTCTACGTGCTCTCGGGGCGTCTGCGGCTGATCCTCGGCGACCGCGAGCTCACCATGAGGGCCGGGGAGGCGGCCGAGTTCGACACTCGCATCCCGCATTGGCTGGGCCCGGCCGACGACCGCCCCGTCGAACTGCTCACGCTGTTCGGTAAGCAGGGCGAACGCATCCACCTGCGGGCCAGCAGCCGCGGTGCCGGTTCCACGCGAAGCTAGTGCGCAGCGACGTTCAGCTCGCGAATGTGATCATCGCGACCGCCGCGACCGCCAGCACCATGCCGATCCGTCGATCGGGGCCGACGCGCTCGCCGAGAACCGTCGTCGCCAGCAGCACCGTCGCCGCGGGGTAGAGCGCGCCGATCACGCTGACCATCGACAGCATGCCGTGCTGGAACGCGAACATCAGCGCCGCATTGGCGACGACGTCGAGCACCGCCACGCCGGCGATGAACGGCCACAGCTGCCGTGGTGGCCGCAGCAGCATCCCGGCGCCCAGCGCGACTGCGCCCACCACCACCGATGCCGTCAGCCGCGCCATCGCCAGCGGCCACAACCCGGTTCCCTCGGGGACCTGATTCATCGCCACGAACATCAGGGCGAAGGTGAGCCCGGACGCGAACGTCAGCCACGCCACCCGAGCGGTGAACCGCGGGTGCGCGCTGCCGCCGACGTCCTCGTCGGATTCGCGGCTGACCAGGACCACCGCGAGCAGTGCGAGCGCGATACCGGCATAGGCGAGCGGGCCCGGCCGCTCTCCCAGCACGAGCCCGACGAGCACGGGTATGCCCGCCACGAGCAGCGCGGTCACCGGAGACACCACGGACATCGGTCCCTCGGCGAGCGCCTGGTAGAACCACCAGATCGCCACCCCGCCGGCGACCCCGGCGACCGCACCCCACGCCAGGGACGAGAGGGTGATCTCCCCACCCACCAGCGGGGCCACCGCGAGCACCAGCAGCAGCGACAACGGGTACGACGCGACGACGAACCGCAGCGCTGCGATGCGCCGGGAGGCGACACCCCCGACGAAGTCGCTCACGCCGTAGCCGACCGCGGCAACCAGAGCGAGCAGGACCGCAGTCAGCGGCGCATTCCCTTCACGCGGCGGCCGAGCTCACGCGTGACCTCCCGCTCGGCGGTGCGACGCGCGATGTCCTGACGCTTGTCGTAGTCCTGCTTGCCCTTCGCCAGGGCCAGTTCGACCTTGACCTTGCCGTCGGAGAAGTACATCGACAACGGCACCAGCGTCTGGTTGCCCTCCCGGGACTTGCCGACGAGCGCGTCGATCTCGCGGCGGTGCAGCAGCAGCTTGCGGGTGCGTCGCGGCGCATGGTTGGTCCACGTGCCGTGGCCGTACTCGGGGATGTGCAGTCCGCGCAGCCACACCTCCCCGTCGTCGACGGTCGCGAACGCGTCGACGAGCGAGGCCTTGCCCTCGCGCAGGCTCTTGACCTCGGTACCGACGAGGGCGATGCCGGCCTCGTAGGTGTCGAGGATGGTGTAGTTGTGGCGTGCCTTGCGGTTGGTCGCGATGACCTTCCGGCCCTTCTCCTTCACGTGCAGGCCCTTCCGGTCCACGAGCGATCGAACAGAACACCGTCCAGCATAGGAACCTCCGGCAACCGGTTATTCACGCACGTACAGGCGCAGCGTGACGTACGCGGTGATCGCGGCCATGCCGACCCCGACGATCACGAGGATCGGCGAGACGAGCACCACGTCGCTGGTGGTGATGCGGGCGACGATGTTGGCGTCGTACACGTCGGCGAGCACATCGTCGACGAAGGCGCTCTTCGCGGTGAACAACGCCGCGATCGCGAGCACCGCGCCGATCACCGCGGCGACGACCGCTTCGAGCAGGAACGGCAGCTGGGTGTACCAGCGGGTGGCGCCGACCAGGCGCATGATGCCGACCTCGGTGCGGCGGGTGAACGCCGCGATCTGCACCATGTTCGCGATGAGCAGGATCGCGGCGATCGCCTGCACCACCGCGATCGCGAACGCCGCGTTGCGGACACCGGAGAGCACGCTGAACAGCCGCTCGACGAGGTCCTTCTGATTGAGCACGCTCTCCACGCCGGGCCGGTACCCGAACTCGTCCTGGATGATGCCGAACCGGTCCGGGTCCGACAGCTTCACCTTGAACGACGCCGGGAAGCTCTCCGCGCTGACCAGTTCGGCCAGCTCCGGCTGGTCCTTGAAGACACGTTCGGTCGCGTCGGCGACGGCGTCCTCACGGTTGAGGTACTGCACCGACACCACCGACGGCGTGTTCTCCAGGTCGCTGCGCAGGGTGCGGCAGATGTCCTGTTCGCAGTCGGGGTCGAGGGTCGAGACGTCGTCGGTGAGGAACAGCTGCACCTCCACCCGATCGAGGAAGATGCTCTGGGTCTTGTCGGCCATCTGCACGACGAGCAGACCGGCACCGAACAGGCCGAGGGAGATCGCGGTGGTCAGGATCATCGCGACGGTCATGGTGAGGTTGCGGCGCAGGCCGGTCACGACCTCGCTGAACAGGAAGCTTGCTCGCATCGGGTGGGAAGTCCTTCGGTTGCCGGGCGGTCGAGAGCTAGGGGCCGGCGCCTGCTAGCGGCCGACGCCGTAGACGCCGCGCGCTTCGTCGCGGACCACCCGGCCGAGGTCGAGTTCGACGACGCGCCGGCGCATGGAGTCGACGATGTGGTGGTCGTGGGTGGCCATCAGGACCGTGGTGCCGGTGCGGTTGATCCGTTCGAGCAGCATCATGATGTCCTGGCTGGTGTCGGGGTCCAGGTTGCCGGTCGGCTCGTCGGCCATGAGCACCAGCGGACGGTTCACGAACGCCCGGGCGATCGCGACGCGCTGCTGTTCGCCGCCGGACAGTTCGCCGGGCAGCCGGTCCGCCTTGCCGGAGAGACCCACCAGGTCGAGGACCTCGGGCACCGTGCGTTCGATGATGGACCGGGGCTTGCCGATCACCTCGAGGGCGAACGCGACGTTCTCGGCGACCGTCTTCTGCTGCAGCAACCGGAAGTCCTGGAACACACAGCCGAGGGACTGCCGCAGCTTCGGCACCCGTCGGCCGGAGAGCTTGTTGACGTGGAAGTCCGCGACGTGGACGTCGCCGGACGTCGGTGTCTCCTCGCGCAGCAGCAGTCGCAGGAACGTCGACTTGCCCGAGCCCGACGGTCCGATGAGGAACACGAACTCGCCTTTACCGATCTCGACACTGACGTTGTCCAGTGCGGGACGGGTGGACGTCTTGTACGACTTGGACACATTCTCCAGGCGGATCACGACGCCATGCTAGCTGTTTGTTACCGGATGGTGACCTACTGGCCTGGAGCGACGGTGGGTTCGGTGGTGTTCGCGGTGGTGGTGTTACCGCTGTCGCCGCCCTCGAGACCGGGGATGCCGGGGAACTCGGGCAGACGGAACCGCGGCGTCTCCGTCGTCGTGGGCGCGGTCGTGGTCACCGACGGCTCCGGGACGGCCGGTACCGAGGTGGGGGCGTCCGTGGTGGTCGTCGGCGTGGTGGACTGCGGCACGGTGGTCTCCGCGGTCGTCGCGGGCGTCTCGGCGGGCGCCACGAACGGCACGTACGGCGTCTCCGAGATCACGACCGCACCCGGCTGTGCCGGGACCGCCGGTTCCTCGTCCTGGTTGAGATAGAGGTACAGCATCCACAGGCCGAGCCAGGTCACGCACATCGCCACGGTCGTGGTGCGCATTCGGCCGCCGAACAGCTTGGGCGGGATCTTGATCTGCGGTCGCGTCTTCCCGGCCGCGGTCTCGTTCCCGGCCGCGGTCCCGGTGGTCGTCACCTTGCCGGTCGTCTCTTTGGCGGGTGTGGCCGGCTTCGCCCGATCGCCGGTCTTGTTCGCGTCGCTCATGCGTCCACCTCCTCCGCCCGGTTGACGACGGACACGGTGTCGAGTTGCGGTGTCACCGTGATGCCCTTGCGTCTCAGTGCGGCGGCGATGCGTGCCCGCAGCGCGCGGCCCACCTGGAACTGCTTGCCAGGCAGTGTCCGCGCGACGACCCGGATGCTGACCTGGTCGACCTCGAGGCTCTCGACACCCATCACGCTGGGTTCGTCGAGCAGCAGTTCCCGCAACTTCCCGTCCTTGTAGGCGGCGACACCCACGTCGTGCAGGATCTCGTTGACCTCGGAGATGTCCGCGGTGACCGGCACCGGCACGTCGATGACCGCCCGCGCCCAGTCCTTGGACAGGTTGATCGCCTTGTTGATCTGGCCGTTGGGCACGATGATCACCTCACCGGCCGAGTTGCGCAGCCGCGTCACCCGCAGCGTGACGTTCTCGATGGTGCCGACCGCGTCCTGTGAGGAACCGGTGACCGAGATCTGCACGGTGTCGCCGAACCCGTACTGGCGTTCGGTGATGATGAAGAATCCCGCGAGGATGTCCTGCACGATGCGCTGCGCGCCGAAGCCGAGCGCCGCACCGAGCACGGTCGCCGGCGCGACGAGACTGCCGATCGGCAGCTGCAGGTAGTCGAACACCTTCAGCGTCGCCACGATGTAGACGAAAGTGATGACCACCCACCGCACGACCTGGGCCACCGAGTGCCGGTGTTTGGATGCCTCCGACCGCACCAGGTCGTCCGACTCCTGGTACTTCTCGTCGATGTTCCGGGTGATCCGGTTCCCGACCCAGCTCACGAACCGGGCGATGATGACGGCGCCGAGCACCGTCAGGGCGATCAGCAGGCCGTTGGTGGTCAGCCAGTCGAGCAGCGTTCTACCGGGAAACAGAGGGAGACCTCCCTGGGGTCTGTGAAGTGTCGGGTCGAGCGATTACCGGGTCGGGCGGTTACTGGTTCTGGTTCTCGCGCATGCGCCAGCGGATGCCTTCTTCGAGAAATCCGTCGATCTCACCGTCGAGCACCGCCGACGGATTGTTGACCTCGTACTCGGTGCGCAGGTCCTTGACCATCTGGTACGGGTGCAGCACGTACGAGCGCATCTGGTTGCCCCACGAGCTGCCGCCGTCGCCCTTGAGCGCGTCCATCTCGGCGCGCTCCTCCTGACGCTTGCGTTCGAGGAGCTTGGCCTGCAGCACGCGCATGGCCGAGACCTTGTTCTGCAGCTGCGACTTCTCGTTCTGGCAGGTCACGACGATGCCGGTGGGAATGTGGGTCAGGCGCACCGCGGAGTCGGTGGTGTTGACGGACTGGCCACCGGGACCGGACGACCGGTACACGTCGACGCGCACGTCGTTCTCGTCGATGTCGATGTGGTCGGTCGTCTCGACGACCGGCAGGACCTCGACCTCGGCGAAGGAGGTCTGGCGACGTCCCTGGTTGTCGAAGGGGCTGATGCGCACGAGGCGGTGGGTGCCCATTTCGACGGACAGCGTGCCGTACGTGTAGGGCGCCTTGATCGCGAAGGTCGCCGACTTGATGCCGGCTTCTTCCGCGTAGGACGTGTCGTAGACCTCGACGCCGTAACCGTGCTTGTCGGCCCAGCGGATGTACATGCGCATGAGCATCTCGGCCCAGTCGGCGGCGTCGACACCACCGGCACCGGCCCGGATGTTCACCAGGGCGTCGCGCTGGTCGTACTCACCGGACAGCAGGGTGCGCACCTCCATCGCCTCGATGTCGGCGCGCAGCGCCGCGCGTTCGGCGTCGGCGTCGGCGAGCGCGGCCGCGCGGTCGTCGCCCTCCTCGCCCTCGGCGAGCTCGTAGAGCACCGGCAGGTCGTCGAGCCGCGAGCGCAGCTCCTCGACACGGCGCAGTTCGCCCTGGGCGTGCGAGAGCTGGCTGGTGACCTGCTGCGCGTGCTCCTGGTCGTTCCACAGCTCTGGGTCGGCGGCCTGGTGCTCGAGTTCGTCGATTCGACGGCGCAGCTCCTCCACGTCGAGGACCGTTTCCACGGTCTCGAGGGTGGTCGCGAGCTCGGCCAGGTCTGCGGAAACATCGGGATGCACGATTTCCAAGGTTACCGGCTAGCGTTCTGGGCATGACCACCGACTTCACCGCCGACCTGGACCTCGCCCTGCGCATCGCCGACGAGGCGGACGCCGTCACCCGCGCCCGCTTCGGTGCGCTGGACCTCAAGGTGAGCGACAAGCCGGACCTGACCCCGGTGTCGGACGCGGATCTCGCGGTGGAGCGACTGGTCCGCGACGTGCTGGGTGCCGAGCGGCCGGCGGACGCGGTGCTCGGCGAGGAGTTCGGCGGCGACGCGGTGTTCTCCGGCCGCCAGTGGGTGGTGGACCCGATCGACGGAACCAAGAACTTCGTGCGCGGGGTGCCGGTGTGGGCCAGCCTGATCGCGCTTCTCGACGACGGCGTGCCGGTGGTCGGCGTGGTCAGCGCCCCGGCCCTGAACCGCCGGTGGTGGGCGGTCGCGGGACAGGGCGCGTGGACGTCCTTCGAGGGCGGGGCGCCGCGCCGGATCGCGGTGTCGGAGGTGACCCGCCCGGAGTCGGCGTCGCTGAGTTTCTCGAGCCTGTCGGGCTGGCGCGACCGCGGCCTGCGCGACGAGTTCATCGCCCTGACCGACGAGGTGTGGCGGGTCCGCGCGTACGGCGACTTCTTCTCCTACTGCCTGCTCGCGGAGGGCGCCCTGGACATCGCGCTCGAGCCGGAGGTCTCGCTGTGGGACCTGGCCGCGCTCGATGTGTTGATCCGCGAGGCCGGGGGCCGGTTCACCGACGTCGAGGGCGTGGACGGCCCGCACGGCGGCAGCGCCGTCGCGACCAATTCGGCCCTGCACGACGACGTGCTCGCAAGGTTGCGTCCGGCGCACTGACCTGCGTCGGCGCGGTCGCCGGAAGGTTCTTACTCCGTAGTAGACACTCTTCTTACTCCAGAGTAAGGTTGGTGGGGTCCGATCCCATCGAGAGACTTCTGGTGATCATGAGCAAGCAAGACAGTGTGGCCCGGACCCCCCGACGCGATACGTCTGCGGTCGGCCTGAACCCGGTGAAGCGGGACGTCATGGGCGCCGCGATGCGCGTGCTCACGCGAATCACCGGTTCGGAGCTGGCGGATCGCTACAACTTCCGTCAGACCATCGACCGGGCCACGTACCAGTCCACCAAGACCGGCTTCAAGACGCTCGGTGCCGCCACCCGCGCGTTCAAGAAGGTCTCCGGCGGCGGTGCGCCGCAGCGCCTCGACGCACCGAAGAGAAGCGACTTCTTCGATCTGACCCCCACCGACGATCAGCAGATGATCGTCGAGACCGTCCAGGAATTCGCGGCCGAGATCCTCCGGCCCGCGGCCCACGACGCCGACGAGGCCGCAGCGGCGCCCGCCGACCTGCTCGCCCGCGCCGCCGAGCTCGGCATCACCCTCGTCAACGTCCCCGAGGCGTTCGACGGCGCCGCCACCGAGCGCGGCACCGTCACCAACGCACTCGTCGCCGAAGCACTCGCGCACGGCGACATGGGCCTGGCGCTGCCGATCCTGGCGCCCAGCGGCGTCGCCGTCGCGCTCACCCAGTGGGGCAGCGACGAGCAGCAGAAGACCTACCTGCCCGCCTTCGCGAGCGACGACGTGCCGCAGGCCTCCGTGGTGATCGCCGAGCCGCGCGCCCTGTTCGATCCGTTCGCCCTGCAGACCAAGGCAGTGCGCTCCCCCAGCGGCTACCGCCTCAACGGCGTCAAGTCGTTCGTCCCGGCCGCGGGCAGCGCCGAGCTCTTCGTCGTCGCCGCCGAACTCGACGGCCGCCCGGCCCTGTTCATCGTCGAGGCCAAGAGCAAGGGCGTCGTCGTCGAGGCCGATCCCAGCATGGGCCTGCGTGCCGCCGGCCTCGGCCGGCTGCACCTGAACGACGTCGCGGTACCGCAGTCGGCGTTGCTCGGCTCGGACGGAACCGATTCGCTCGACACCGCCGCCGCGGACCTGCGTGCCGAGCAGTACGCCGACGCCGTGCGTCTGGCCCGTCTGGGCTGGGCCTCGCTCGCGATGGGCACCGGCCAGGCCGTGCTCGACTACGTGATCCCCTACGTCAACGAGCGCCAGGCGTTCGGTGAGCCGATCAGCCACCGTCAGGCGGTGGCCTTCATGGTCGCCAACATCAAGATCGAGCTCGACGGCATCCGTCTCGTCACCCTGCGCGGCGCCTCCCGCGCGGAACAGGGCCTGTCGTTCGCCCGCGAGGCCGCGCTGGCCCGCAAGCTCGCGACCGACAAGGGCATGCAGATCGGCCTCGACGGCGTGCAGTTGCTCGGCGGCCACGGTTTCACCAAGGAACATCCCGTCGAGCGCTGGTACCGCGATCTGCGTGCCGTCGGCGTCGCCGAGGGCATCGTCCTCATCTGAGCGGTCCGACCCGAACAAGGAATCTGTAGATGATCAATCTCGAACTTCCGAAGAAGCTCAAGGCCTCTGCGAATCAGGCTCATCAGGTCGCCGCGCAGATCTTCCGCCCGGTCTCCCGCAAGTACGACCTCGCCGAGCACGTCTACCCGGTCGAGCTCGACACGATGGCCGCGATGGTCGAGGGGCTCAACGACTCCGGGCAGGGTGCGGCCGGCGCCGCCCTCGGGCGCGACGCGAAGAAGCAGGATGCCAAGGGCGGCAACGCCAACGGCGGCAACATGGCCGGACTGCTCAACGTCATCGAAACCTGCTGGGGCGATGTCGGACTGACCTTGTCCATCCCCTACCAGGGCCTGGGCAACTCGGCGATCGCCGCGGTCGCCACCGACGAACAGCTCGAACGGTTCGGCAAGGTGTGGGCCTCGATGGCGATCACCGAACCGAGTTTCGGCTCCGACTCGGCGGCCGTGACCACCACCGCCGTGCTCGACGGCGACGAGTGGGTCCTCAACGGCGAGAAGATCTTCGTCACCGCCGGTGAGCGTTCGACGCACGTCGTCGTCTGGGCCAGCGTGGACCGATCCAAGGGTCGCGCGGCGATCAAGTCGTTCGTGGTGCCGCGCGACGCACCGGGACTGAGCGTCGCCCGGCTCGAGCACAAGCTCGGCATCCGGGCATCCGACACCGCGGTCCTGGTTCTGCAGGACTGCCGAATCCCCAAGGACAACATCCTCGGTTCCCCCGAGGTGAACGTCGAACAGGGCTTCGCGGGCGTCATGCAGACCTTCGACAACACCCGGCCGATCGTGGCCGGTATGGCGATCGGCCTGGGACGGGCCGTGCTCGAGGAACTGCGCGCGATCCTGTCCGAGGCCGGAATCGAGGTGTCCTACGACATCCCGGCGAACAACCAGCACGCCGCGGCCGCCGAATTCCTGGCGCTCGAGGCGGATTGGGAAGCGTCCTACCTGCTCGCGCTGCGCGCCACGTGGATGGCCGACAACAAGAAGCCGAACTCGCTCGAGGCGTCCATCTCGAAGGCGAAGGCCGGACGCACCGGGACCGCGGTGTCGCTCAAGGCCGTCGAACTCGCCGGCACCTACGGCTACTCGGAGCGGCCGCTGCTCGAGAAGTGGGCACGCGACTCGAAGATTCTCGACATCTTCGAAGGCACCCAGCAGATCCAGCAGCTCATCGTCGCGCGACGCCTGCTCGGCAAGTCGTCCTCCGAACTCAAGTAAGCGGGTCGAACGCGAGAAACCGGTCCGGGGCGCCACGGCGGCCCGGACCGGTTTCCGTGCGACCTCGGGTGGCTCACGAGTCGAACCGGAAGGATTCGAGAACCCGCGGATCGCCGGTGGGAGCGTGGGTGAGGCACCAGGTGTCGAAGTCCTCACGGCGGAAACGGGATTCGGTGGGGACCAGGCGTATCTGAGGCCTCTCCGGGTCCATCCACCACACGAGGAAGTCCGTGACGGTCCCCTCGGCGGGCCAGCTGCCGGTGTCGTCGGGAAGCAACAGAACGTCGACGAATCCGCCGACGGGAAGACCGAGGTCTACGAAGATGCCGATCGCGCCCGGCCGTGGGATCAGTGCGACGGTTCCGGACAATCGCTGCCCCGGAACGAGGTTGGCACGCACTCGATCCCAGTCGTCAGGGTCGGAGCCCGGAAGACTCCAGCCGTAGGGAGGGTGCGGTCGATTCTCGTCGGGCTGTTCGGGCATGCCGACGAACCTACCGGCGATGGAGCGAAAGATGCCGCCGTGATCAGAATCGCGGTTCCGGCTTCGACGTGGCGGTCCGGACGACGACAGCCGACACCGCTGCCACGACGGCGGCAACGGCCGCGGCCACCGCGGCAGGTGTGGACTGCCAGCCGTCGGAGTCGATGCGCGCCAGCGCGATCCACAACAGCCCCCAGACGATCGCGGCCGTGACCGCGAGCCGCCCGCGTCCGACAACGGCCAGGAACACCGACACCACAGCCACCAGCGCGAGGACGATCACCGCCCACGTGTCCGCTCCCAGACCCAGCGGGTCGAGGCGGTCGGCCTGCAGCGCGGCGGCGATGTTCGCCCCCGTCGCGACCGCCACCCAGCCCAGATACACGAACATGGTGCCGTCGACCACCACTGCCTCGAGCCGGGACTCCGGCCGGGTTGCCGTGAGCAACACGAAAACCCTGGCCAGAACCCCGAGCAGCGCCGCGATGACCACGACGCTGAGCCACACCAGATCGACCTGGACGGCCAGGATCCATGCGGCATTGAGCAGCATCGACGCGGCGATCCACCACCCTGACTGTCGCTGACGCGGATTCGCGCGCTGCTGCGGCAGCGCCTGCCACACTGCGAGCGCGATCAACCCGACGTAGATGAGCGTCCAGATCGAGAAGGCGGCGCCGCCGGGCGCGACGGCCGTCGCATCAGCCGACAATGCTCCTCCCGCCGCCTCCGAGATCGGGGTTCCGGCAACCGCTCCCGAGCCGGGGAACGAACAGAGCACCGCGACGACCGCACTCAGTGCGACAACCGTCGTGCGGATCGAGTCGGTGGGCGAAGTCGTGCCGACGTGGGGCGTCATGCGATGCAGATGCCCGTCCTGGCCGTTCACGAAACCCCGAAGGGTTGTCAGAGGCGCACCGCCAGCTCGGCGACCAGGTCGCCGCGGTCCCCGACCACGACATCGGACAGTCCCAGCCAGGTCGCCATCTCCCGCAGCTCGACGGCGAGGGATTCGGCGACCTCCCCGGCGTCGCGACCCGGTTCGACGAACGCGCCCGGCACGCGCAGGGCGTCGGCTCCGCGGTCGGCTTTGAGGTCGACCCGCCCCACGAGGTCACCGTTCTGCAGGAACGGGAAGACGTAGTAGCCGTGCACGCGTTTGTGGGCGGGCGTGTAGATCTCGATGCGGTACCGGAAGCCGAAGAGCCGCTCGGTGCGCGGCCGGCAGAAGACGAGCGGATCGAACGGGCAGAGCAGCGCCGTGCCGTGCGCGCGTCGCGGGATGCGGGCGGCGGCATCCAGGTAGGCGGGATCGGACCAGCCGCGCACGGTCACGGGTACGAGCACGCCCTCGTCGACGAGATCGGCCACGGCCGCCGTGGTCTGCTCGGCCGAGAGCCGGTAGTAGTCGCGCAGATCCGCGGTGGTGGCCACCCCCAGCGACCGTGCCGCACGGTGAACGAGCTCGCGGATCGCGTCGCGCTCGTCGATCTCCACGCCGATCACGTCGTCGGGGAGGACACGTTCGGCCAGGTCGTAGTGCCGGGTGAAGGCGACCCGCCGGTCGACCGACAACGCGCCGGAGGCGAAGAGCTGCTCGCAGATCACCTTCGTCTCGGTGCGTCCCCACCACGGCCCGCCGCGGCCCTGCGGCGTGATCCGCAGGTGCCGTTCGATGTCCCCGGCGGTGGCGGCACCGACCTCCCTGACGACGTCGAGCACATCCCTGCCCAGCATGGGATTCTGCTCCACCACACGTCGTTCCCCGGCCCAGCGGCCGTGGGAGTAGCGGTTCATGCGCCACCGCATCAGCGGCCAGTCGTCGACGGGGATCAGCGCGGCCTCGTGCGCCCAGTATTCGACGAGGGCGCGCGGCGACCGGCTCGTGTTCTGCCAGGCGGCGGTGTCGAGGAGTTCGCGGTCGTAACCACCGATCCGGCTGAACACCGGCATGTAGTGCGCGCGCACGGCGACCGACACCGAGTCGAGTTGAAGCAACGACGTGCGCTGGACCGCGCGCAGCACGTGACGGCGCGTGGCACGGCCGGCCGGGCGACGGTCCGCGAAACCCTGGGCGGCGAGGACGACGCGTCGGGCCGCGTCGGCGGTCAACTCGAGCACACCTCCACCCTGTCATCGACCCCCGACATCGGAGCTTCCTCCCCTACCCGGGGCGACGGTGAGCGCAAAGGTGCCCCCATCGGCTGTGATTTGGGTCACGATGTGGGTGCATCCATCGGGCACAAGGAGGTGTCGTATGTCGGCGCAGGATCTCGTCCGGAAGGTCACCGACACCGTCGGATCGCTCATGGTCATGCAGCGCGCCGGGGTACTGTCGTTCCCCCGGGTCGACCACACGGTCTCCACGCTCCTCGCGGTGCGCAAGTACGGACCGTTCGCCGGGCCGGTGCACGCCGACGTCGCACGCGGCCTCGAGGCCATCGCGATCATCGACGAACGTGGCGCGGTCAGTTACCGGAACCTCGAAGGCATGTCCAACGCGCTGGTGCGGGCCTGGCAGGCCGACGGCATCCGCCCCGGCACCGTGCTGGGTGTGATGGCACGCAACCACCGCGGCCTGGTCCTGACGATGCTCGCGTCGGCGAAGCTCGGCACGAAACTCGTGCTGATGAACACCGGACTCGCACCCCGCCAGCTCGCCGACATCGCGGCCCGCGAGAACGTCGAGACGTTCGTGTTCGACTCCGAGTTCGCCGCCGCGGCCGCTGCCCTGCCCGAGGGCACCCGCACCTATCTGTCGTGGCAGGACGAGCTGGTTCCCGGCGCACCGGCCATCGACTCGCTGCTCTACAAGTTCGATCGGTCGCCGGTCCCCGCGCCGTCGGAGCCGGGCGGATTCGTGCTGCTCACCAGCGGTACCACCGGCACCCCGAAGGGCGCGCCACGCGGCCGGACCTCGCCGTTCACATCCGCCCAGTTCCTCGACCGGGTTCCGTTGCGTCGTGGCCAGAGGATGCTCATGGCCGCGCCCGCCTTCCACGGCACCGGCGTCTCCCAGATGGCAATGGCCCTGGCGCTGGGGCAGACGGTGATCATGGCGCGCCGGTTCGATCCGCTCGAAACCCTGCGGCTCATCGAGGGCGAACGGGCGAACGTGCTGGTCGTCGTGCCCACGATGCTGCAGCGCATCCTCGACCTCGGCATCGGGAAGATCGCGGAGTTCGACACCTCGAGCCTGAAGATCATCTTCGCTGCCGGGTCGGCCCTGTCCCCCGATCTGTGCCGGCGCACCCGCGAGGCGTTCGGCGACGTCCTGCACAACCTCTACGGGTCGACCGAGTGCGCGGTCGCGACGGTCGCGACCCCCGAGGACCTGCGGCGCGCGCCCGGAACCGCCGGCCGCCCACCCGTGTCGTGCCGGGTGGAGATCCTCGACGACGCGGGTAACCCCGTCACCGAACCCGGCGTGTCCGGACGCATCTTCGTCGCGAGCGGGCTGAGTTTCGAGGGCTATACGGACGGGCGGGACAAGGAACGCATCCGCGGTCTGCTCGCGACCGGCGACGTCGGTCACTGGGACGCCGACGGCTATCTCTTCGTCGACGGCCGCGACGACGACATGATCATCTCCGGCGGGGAGAACGTGTATCCGCTGGAGGTGGAGAACCTGCTGGTCGAACGCGACGACGTGCTCGACGCGGCGGTGGTCGGGGTGGAGGATCCCCAGTTCGGCGCCCGCCTGCGGGCGTTCGTGGTCCCCACACCCACAGCAGCCCGCGACCCCGAGGAGATCAAGGCGTACGTGAAGGCGAATCTGGCGCGCTACAAGGTGCCGCGCGATGTGATCTTCCTCGAGGAACTTCCCCGCAACACGACGGGCAAGCTGCTCCGCCGCGTGCTGGTCGACATGAAGATCTGACCGGTCCCCTCCGAGCGAATGTATCGCTCGGCTCCTCCAACCGAGCGAACGGTACATTCGCTCGGAAAAGGGTTAATGGCCAGAATGTGTGTACAGAACCCGCCATTTCCTGCCCCTGACCTCGAATGATAGGCGTCCGAACATGCTCTGAAAGCATGTTCGGTGTCAGCTACCCGGAATTCCCCGCTCTGTGGTG